>JBHIAE010000050.1:0-21386 GCA_046758445.1 Candidatus Thorarchaeota archaeon
GCTGCACTGATGCTTCAGGTTGCTCCTGCAGCTAGGAATGACCTTCAAGATTTGATGGAGGCAACAGGGCGGAGCGATGGCTCTACGGGATCTCTTCCCAATCCGACCTGGGGTCACGGGAAGCTAAATGCCACCGCCGCAGTTGAGATATTGGCCCCCTCAATCGACACACCAACTCATAGTCCGCCGAGCCCAACTTCCGCGGATGGGGTGACGGTTGCTGTGAACGTATCCGACCCATTTAGTGTTGGCAATGTCATCCTCTCGTACAACGACGAGGTACAGTGGCACAATCTTACGATGAACTCGATTGGATCGACCTATCAGGCCACCATTCCAAGCCATCAAGCAGGGACAAATGTGACCTACAGGGTCTATGCAAATGACAATGTGGACAGCTGGGCTGTTTCTGCAGACTACTACTACATTGTGCAGGCACCCACTACAACAACCACGACCACCACGACAACTACCACAACAACTGGGCCGCCAACTGGACAACCAGATATTCTACTGATATTGGCCGTAGGAGGGATTGGAATCATAGCTGTTGTACTCATAGTGGTGATATTACGGAGAAGATCCTGATAGAACACTCATTTAGCATCTCTAAAGAATCCGATATGTCATCTCATATCACATTGATGACTAACTGAGGCCAACTACTGGTTCCGTCTAGATACGAGCCATCTGATTTGACTTGCTGATTGTCATTGATGTCGGTAGCTCTAATCTTCAGAATGATTTGACCCACGTTAGAGAAACTAATACTGATCTCCCAAAACACCCAAACATTGTCTGCATCAATCTGCTGAACTATCGGTGCATCGTTCCATGTCAATCCATCGTCTATTGTATACTCAACTTTCTTAACGCGGGTGCCCTCGAATGCACAGCCTCCAACTCTGAGATTCTGACTCACGTTCACAAAGGCTGTACCGTCAGGAAAGAAGATTTTCGAATCGATCTCCATTGGTGGTGATGTATCCCATCCGCGGTCCTGCCAGTAGTCTTCGAGAGGTCTGTCAATTACTTCAATCTCAATCACCCAAGCAGGTTGTTTGACAGCGTAATATCCCGGATTGAGAATTCGCAAAGGAAACCCATGCAAGGGTGGGATCTCCACCCCGTTCATGTACAGGGCTCCAATCACTCCATTGTTCTCTAGTTGATCTAACGTGTGCGATGCATAATAACCGTCAGCAGCCATGTATCTGACTCCAGTTGCACCTCCAGAGATGCCCAATGATTCCAACAAGTCAAACAACACGAAACCTTCCCACACGGCAGTAGACACGAGTTTCCCATTCTCGCTATTGCCAATACATTCGATTGTGAGAGGCAGCTCAGTCAGATTCAATGACTGCAACTCCTCTAGAGAGAAGCTTGTTGGGTTATCGATGAGCCCCTTTATCTCAAGTTGATAGGTGTCCCGGTCGATATCAGGAACAGCTCCAATTCGAGTCACGAAGTAGTCTTCGTTCTTGGTAATGAAATCTGGAAACTCTGCAGACACAGTGCCTGGTGCCGGTGACCATGGATTCGCAGTAATTACTATGCCAACTACGACGACTATTGTGATAAGGGCTCCTGCTAGAACCTTTGGATTCTTCTCCATGGATGTAGGACTACAATCGGATTGTGTTATCTATTATGGAGTATCTACAATACTCCATTCTCGAAACCAGGCCACTCAGAAGATGCCCTTGGGGAAGATGCAAATACGAATTAACTATTGTCAAAAGATAGTTGACAATACGTCTAACTCTATGGATAGGAATCTTTGTTTACACTTGAGTTATAGAGCAAGAATTTCATAAGAAAAGAGATTAGGCCTAGTATCTCCCGTTTTCTGATATAGTGATGCTGGCTCGTCCCATTGAAAGTCTTATCAAGCGCCTTTATTCCAAACCTAATCTCGATGCCATTACCGTTGTTGATTTGTAGCAGATCTCTTTTCGACCAGTTGACCCACACTAAGGCTGCAAAGTAAACTTGAAATAAATGCGCAAGTGTGAGCTTGTTCTACTGGGCCCTACCAAGGGAGAAGACTTTGGCACATCTATATCAATGAGGATCAGGCTATTCCTACAAGAACGAATCAGCGGTAGGAAGTTTCGTTATACTTAAAGAGGGTTTTATAATAATAGGGATATATCTTCAGGAAAGACTTCTTGTAAGAGAGTTTCGTAATGAGAACAGAACTTAGAGTGCCACTTCTCGCCATACTGCTTGGAGTATTAGTTACGGTTATCGACGCCTTTTTGGACTTCTTTATCTTCCATGAAGGTACTTTCCTTGAGATTCTGATACTCGCTGTGCCACCCCATGTAGTATTCATCCGATCAGTCATGGTTGCGTCCTTCGTCATTTTCGGTGTCTTCGTATCAAAGGCTATGGGTCAAAGAGAGCGTGCAGCGGAACGTGCCAACTACTTGTATTCAATACTGACAGCGATACGAAACGTCAACCAATTGATTACGACCGAAACAAACCTTGATAAGCTATTGCAAAAGACCTGCGAAGCTCTTGTTGAAACCAGGGGCTATCAACACTCATGGATTGTTCTACTTGATGCAGAGAACCATGTCACTGGATCTGCATCTGCAGGGCTTGGAGTTGAGTTCCAACAGATGCTTGAAATGATGAATTCTGGCGGTCGAATTGAGTGTCTTACGAGGACAATAGAGCAGTCTGGTGTCTTGGTGTTTGATGACCCCCTACTGCAACACAATGTGTGTCCGCTCAACATGACATATCCTGAGGGAGTAGCCTTGAGTACAAAACTGGAATCTTACGACCAGATATATGGTGTGCTAGGTGCTGCAGTACCTGAAGGTATGACTCTGGATGAAGAATTGTCGTTATTCAAGGATGTCGCTAATGACATAGCCTTTGCATTATATCGCTTTGATATTGAAGAAGCAGGCTCTCGTGCACATCTTGAATTGCTGGAGAGTGAGAAGAAGTATCGAGAGCTATACAATGATGTTCGGGTAGGACTCGTCACCACAAACTTCGTAGATGGCAAGATTCTTGAATGCAATAACCTCTTTGTCCAAATGTTCGGATTTGAGAGTCGTGAACAAGCCCTTTCGGACGGAATAGGTGTTAATCTATTTGTAGACCCCAGTGATAGGACTAGTTTTGTTTCTGAATTGAAGGAGAAGGGTTTCTATGATGGCGAACTAGCGCTGAAGGACCTGATGGAGAATGTGATTCAGTGTGAGGTCTACTCCCGTTTTAATCACCAAAATGATAGAATTGAGTCTGTGCTTGTTGACATCACTGAGAGGAGAAGGGCAGAAGAGAAGCTCCAGAGGAGTGAAGAAAAGCACCGCACACTGGTCGAATCGATGGCAGACTTGGTATTTGTCTATGATCGCCTTGATCGTTATAGAGAATTCTATGGTGCACCGGACCATCTGCTTTATGTCCCACCGGCACGATTTCTTGGCAAACATGTCAAGGACGTATTACCACACGACATTGCTGAGTTATTTATCGAGCATTCTGGTATTGTAAGAGCAACTGGAAAACCAGAAACTTTCGACTATTCTCTGAAAATGGAAAACCAGCTCTTCTGGTTCTCAGCTAACCTGAGTCTTCATGAAGATGGTGAAGGGATAGTAGCAGTGGTACGTGACATCACTGACAGGAAGAAAGCAGAAAGCGCAGTGAGAGCTGCTGGCGACACAGCGATGTTGTATTTGGACCTTATGGGTCACGATATACGGAATCAACTACAAGCAATCGTCATGGCTACTGAAGTTCTTAAACATCAGGATTTTGAACCCGAGATGCAGCAGGTTCTCGATTTAATAGTTGAGTCGGTATCAAATTCGCAGAATCTGATAAAGAAGATTTCATCTACTCGTGGGCTGTTATTTGTGCCGCTCTCCGACACATCCCTTTGGGATGTTCTGGAGGAATGTTCAAGCACTGTGAGAGAAACCTTTGATGATGTTCAAGTGCAGGCGAAATGCAATGCTCGACAATCGATTATCAGAGCGGATCGGTACCTAGAAGTTTTACTGATGAACCTCCTAGAGAACTCAGTTCTCCATAACAACAAGAAGACTAGACAACTCTGGATTGTGTTGAATGAGGTAGACAACGGATATGAGATTTCGATTGCAGACAACGGTCCTGGCATCCCTGACGAGAAGAAGGAAACCCTGTTTGACCCAGAGCGTCGATTTGGAGGGGTGGGTATTCACCAAGCAATTCAAATAGCACACAAGTATGGGGGAAAACTCAGTGTGCATGATAGAATATATGGAAAACCAGAACAAGGTGCTAGGTTCCGACTATGGCTCCCAATTCCAAAATAACATTCAGCCTATTCTAGTGTTCTTTGTCTAACTGTGTGAATGCAGGAATCATCAGAATCAGAGTTGGGGGTGGATCTATCCCCCTCGACTTAGATCTAGTCCTCAACTTCCTCAACAGTGATGCGCACCTACTACGGTGCCTCACCTATGACAGGCCACTTAACAAGCATGAGGATACGGACACCTTCAGGTCGCTCACCCATAGTAGAAGTTCAGGCTGGCGGCTTCGCCATTGCAGGTACCACATTCGAATCGCAAAAAGAGGGTGGTTTTTCGCTATTACGGACGAGCGAGAATGGCAGCCTACTGTGAAATCACACCTACGGTTGGGGACACAGAGATGTGTGTCTATCAGTGGTCGAGGTAACAGAAGGAGGATTTGTCATTGTTGTTGAATCTCTCTGGCGCGGGGATCTTGATGGTATTTTCGTTTCGCTGGTCCGCACTGATGAGAACGGCAATCATATGTGGAACCACGCATATGCTGGTTCAGGATGGGACAAGGCCCATTCTGCAACTGAGTGCAGTAATGCTGACTTTGCGGTCAGTGGCACTTTCGATTTTCAGGGCTCTAATGGCTCTGACATGTGAATATTGCGCACTGATGCCGATGGAAACTTGTTCTGGAATGAAACCTACGGTGAACCCGGCAATGACGAAGGGTATTCAATCGTCGAGTGCAACGATGGAGGCCCTGCTGTCGTCGGCCACGTAGAGAGCTTCTGGTCCGGTCAGGATCTGTGGTTGGTGCGCACCGATGCAGACGGCAACGTGCTGTGGGACCAGTTGCTGGGCGGAGGAGGCAGTGATTTCGGTCGCTCGATTGTTCTATCAGATGCTGGGGGCTTCGCAATCGTAAGCATCACCAAGAATCTCGGCACGGCAGACTGGGATGTGTGGTTACTACGATTTCCATCGGATGCTCCGGCCTTTTCATTACCGATGCCAGTGCCATGGGGGCCATTACAATGGTGGCTGCACTTGTGTTGATGATTGTCTTTGGCATATCGCTGGCTTTGAAGCCGCCTAGGCCTAGCACTCTGTCACCAAGAAGGCCGCCTCTCCAGTTCTGCTCTGCTTCGTAATGTCATAGTGGTCAAAGCTGACTATAGAACAGCAGTCTTATGATTGGATAAGAGTGACGGTTGATGAAGTCTGATCAGTAGAAAGAAGACTCCGGCGAAAGAGGGCAGGGAAGATTGGGTGAACCCCTCTCTGGACAACAGGCATCTACATCTCTTCCTAGGTCTATTGGGCGAGAAATGAGAGGCGTAGCAAGCTCATCCTACGACGCATCTCTCGATGACTGCTAGACTATTCCTGCATCTTGCTTCTCCAGCAACTCTATACGTTCGGTTAGCTCAACGACCTGTCTTCTACTCGCAATTCCACCAAAGACGCCATATCAAAGAAAGAGTGAGGGAGAGAGGACGAGCCTCCATCAAGTCTAGAAGATGAATCTACAGATGCTCCTTTTGCCTGTAGTGCAGATACTCAGGTCCGAAGATTTGCCTGACCAAGAAAGGCACCAAGCAGAAACTAGATGAGGCAGCTACCCATACGGAACACAGAGATGTCGACTTTGACAGAGAAACAGTGTGATGCATGTGGAAGGCCACAGGGTGGTTACTTCTGTGTCAGGTGCAAGAGAGAGAGCTGCGAGGACTGCTGGAGTTCGGAGTGGGAGCTCTGTGTCGACTGTGCGTCCTACAAGAACGGCGTACGTTGGGACATCAAACAGAACCTAATGAACGCTGGTAGGGCCGCAGAGTTTGCATCAGCCAAGATGGAGAGTGATTGTTCTCTCTGCCCCATTCTCCGTGATCAGCTGCTATACAATCTCAAGACGGCGAAGAACCTGGCGTTCGCTGCCCGGCAGGAAGGACTGCTGGAGGAGGAGGAGAATGCGTCTAGGCTTCGACAGGAGCTTACAGAGGTGTCAATCGAGGTGCTTGTGCGGCAAGGCCTCCAAGCGAATGGAGACCTGTGGCGGCATTTGTAGAGTCCTTAACTCGTGTTTCTTCCCTTAGCACCAGCGAGAGGACTTGAAGCCTCCCATAGCTTGGTGACGACTCTGCATAGGCTACTGAGGTCGGTGGGACTGATACATGATGTATCTTGGTTCACTGTTGAGTCGCGAATTCCTGGGGTCGCTTCAGCAATAGTCCGAGAATTGCCACATTGAGTACTAGCAGCACAACGAACATGATGACCATGGGCATGGTCCCTAGCTGAATGTAGTAACCCGGACTCGCTATGAGAGAATAGAAAAGAGCACCCTGTGAAAAGATAAAGAGCCTTGTGCCCCATGCTCGTCTTGTGATGAGTGCCCACCCACCAATCGCAAGAAGCAGCCCCGTGGCTATTTCAGTGAGAATATGCGCCATTATCCGATAGGGCTCAGATGCCAGCTCGGGCACCTGACCAGTCGAGAGAAGCATCATCCACAAGCCAATCATTGAGATTCCTACAAGGATGGAGTATACTGAGGCGTTCTTTGAAACTGTCATGTTAGTCCGTTCATAAAGTGTATCTTCTGAGGAAACAAGCAGAAACCACCAACATAAGCACGGTCCGGATTCTATGATTCACGCTGAAAAGAAAGAGTGGAGGGAACGCTATACGTGCGGTCCCAATCGAGGACCAGAATTGTTGACGTCACAGAGAACAGCGAATTCGAGGTATATCTTCAAAGATGCCTAGTAGGTCCACCATCCAGACGTTACAGGAAGAGGATATCATACTTGATAGAAGCGATCCCGAAGGGCTTCCGCAAGAAGATTCTCATCTTCGATAGAACAGCTATCGGGACAATCGAGTATTCACCTTCAGAAGTCTCCTATTATCCCATCGTTGGTGACAGTGTGACCGTGATGAATTGTATCTGGGTGTTAAGAAAAGCAAAGGGCCACGATTTCGGGAGTATGCTGGTACAGGACATGATAGAGAGTGAAAGAGAAGCTGATGGCTTCGCCATCATTGCCTTGGAGGGACACTGGAGTCTATGGTTCAAGAAGGAGCAGATGGAAAGACTTGGGTTCAAATCATTGGAATCAATACCTGTGAAACACAAGACAAAGACAGGGATTGTGTCTTCAAGATTCATCTCATGTGGATGCCAATAGTGGAAGATGCCCAGCAACCGTCATGGAATCTGCAGAATCTGTTGGAAGGCATAACAGCATGCATTGCACACCCACTGTATCATCCACAGACCCACACGTCGAGGCACATATTTGAGAAACAATAAGCTTGGAAATGGATGTTCCTTTTAGTATCTCAAGGCACATAACGATGAGGAGTTGACTTCTATCATTGATCAATAGCTAATCTCTAGGCCATATTTCAAGAATAGATGAAGACGTGAAGACACGACAGATTATAGGCCAACAACAAGCATAAAGCGCAAATATGTGGGTGACGTAATGGGAGTGGGTGGTCCCATGGGCACAAATGAGGTGGATAAACGAGGCCGAGTCACAATCCCAAAGGAGTTGCGTGAGAAGGCTGACCTTAAGCCCGGAGACCGTGTGCGTATCACAGCCAGTAAGGACAGTGTGACAATAGAGAAAGTGATAGACCTAGGCACATTCATAGAAGAGCTAAGAGGATGCATCACGATCGAGGGTGATCTTGAGCCCCTACAGTTGAAAGAGATATGGAGAACCGGGCCTTGATTCTGATTGACACTGACATTTGGGCATACTATTTCGATAGCACTCTCCCGGAGCACACGCGGGTCATTAAGCCGCTAGAAGCTGCTCTTCGAAAGAAACAAGCTGCCGTCAACGCCACAGTCGTCGTCGAAACTCTTCATTATCTCATTAAGCGTTTAGGTCCCCTTGCTGGAGGCGGCAAGGCAACCGTCTTTATGAAATACGGAATTCCTCTGTATGCTTTAGATACTGAAACTCTTGATCTTACAAGGCAAAAACTGTGCGAATTCACACATATAGGGATAGGGGGCCGCGATGCATCAATACTGGCTACGATGGAAAAAGAAGACATCAATAGAATAATGACCCATGACCAGGCCTTCAAACGTATAGCGAATATCCAGGTAATTGATCCTGTGTAGATGATTAGTTGAACAGCTGGTGGGACAGATACAACGAAGCATCAGAGCAAGTAGTACTATAGTGTGGAGGAGGTGTGAACTTCCTTTTACTTCACAGTTCACTGAGAATCTTACGCGCAGGGATGAAGGAGAGATGGCATCCATCACAAGCTAATTGCCAACACTCCAGTCAATATCCATCTCGCGTGAACTGACCAAATCTTGAGGCAAGTCTCAAGACCTCAGTATCTCGAAGAATATCCTCAACGCGAGATCAATAAACTCGTCATCATCGCCAAAATAGCCTGGGAAGATAATCTGATAGGTCATCAAGAGTCCGACGATTCTCTGAATCCTCTCTGAGTTTTCTGCCAGTTTGCCTATATCTACTTCTCCAGACTCAGCTGCCTTCATCATAGCTTCAGACAATATGCCCATGGCCTGCTGCAATCCATCAGTGCTCTGATACTTTGTGACGAAGTCCATATACTCGCTTGGATCATCTAGCATCTCGCTCTGGATAGCTGAGAGAAAATGCCAATCGATAGGAGCTCATCAAAAGATATCGAAGCCCTGAAGACGATTGATTGGAAGATTCTGAAGTCACTCCAATCAGATGGACGTAAGACATTAAGTGCTATTGCATTAGATGTTGGTGCATCGGTGCCAACCGTCCGAAAACGACTGACTTTAATGAGAAAACACAACCTAATCCATGAAACCATCCAGGTAAATCCCGCAGCAACAGAGCGACAGTTTGTTGTAATGTTTGCGATGAGGAGTTCCGTCATTGTTGAGATGGACTATTTTGAATTGGAGAAGATGTTTCGAGAGAAGTTTGGCGAGAACTATTGGATTAGCTTCAGGATGGCGAACAGTCCAGAACTCATGCTCACACTTGTCGTTGACTCATCAAAGCAAGTCGTTCCCCTTCGGTCTGGACTATTGTCAATGTTCAAGGGAACTGAGGTTACTAATCAAATGATTGTCCCGGAATGGATGTATTTCCCTGATTTCAGAGATGTGATGATTGATGAACATCTATCGCAGCTGACACCTTCGGTTTAGGGCACGTCTCTGACCTACTGTACGCTAATCTCGCACAAAGTGTCTGTGTGCAGCCCTCGTTCTGAAACCACTTAGCTCGTTCTAACGGTCAAGAATCTGAAGAATTTCCTCAAGTCTTTCAGTCGAACATTGAGTGCGGGAACCTTCTCTCTGTACTCCTGATAGCCCTCGCCGAACCTTTCTATCAGTTCGATTTCTTCTCTCCTTATTTGGACTCTGAAAAGAAGGTAGAGGATCACACAGAGTAGAATCGAATAGACTGAGAATCTGAAGAACATCCCTGCGGTTCCTACAAGTACCCCTCCCATGTACGCGGGGTGTCGAGTGACAGAGTATATCTCATGTTCCTGCAGCTCTGATTCTTCTGGAAAGTAGAGATACACCACAGTCATGTAGTCAATGCCAAAGGTCACAAACGAACTTCGAGCAACAAGTAACCCAAGTACCAGTAAGATTCCCGAAAGGACCACACGTATTCCAACATCAATACTCGTAGTCACTCCTAGAAAGGATAGGAGTGACCTTGAGAATAGGATTGTCAAGTCGTTGACTGGAGGGGCTGGCGGCAGTGAGCGAACTGAAGTGAAGATATGGAGTACATTTGGAAAAACAAGAGCGATTCCTATCATCCCTCTTGGAATCATCATCTGATATGAGAGATCTCCGAACTCTGACTTCATGTAGTCTCTTCTACTCCAAATGGTTCCTATCAACCACAAAGCAATGCTTGCCAGGAGTAGACTGCCAAGTAGAGGTAACACTGGTTCAAGCATGACAAGGGCGGAAATGTCTGGAAACACGCGTGGTAGAATATCGAGGACAATAAGGAAGATGTATCCCAGTAGTGCGATCACTAAGGCCCTCAATGGTATAATGAAAATCTTTCTTCCTGGATATGCTGGAAGCTTCTCTCGGAGCTTCTCTACTCCTTTCAGTTTCATAAGGAATCTGAAACCGATTCCGACTAATCAGTCTGTTCGTGGAATAGATAGAGTGCGAGAGGAGATTTGCTCTCTCTTGATTTGAAGACCAAAGCGGCCTCTGTTACTATTGCCTGTACGGCAGCTAGTCGGGTCCAAACATACCTCGTGCCATGACAATCAATCAGCTTGTTGATGGTTTACGATCTCTATTGTCAGGAGAACTTCGTCTACCTCTCTCCGAGATAGAATCGCTCTGATGGCATCAAGCTGGTCCTGGCTTCGTATGATGACGCCTATCTTGTTCATAGGATTTCCGCTTTGCCCAATCGGGTTTATCTCAACGGCAAGATAGGCTGGTTCGTTCTTTGATCGAGGTATCTTTCTGATGAATACTCCAGGTTCATCAGTCCTTAACCGTTCAAACTTCCTCCCGTGCCTGAGCATATCTCTCAACGATTCTTCCATTCCATTCACTCAGTCAGCCTGAGTCGGTGTCTTGATAAACTAAGCTACATCCTGATTTTTGCTTGGATACGTTTGCTGCGTTCGTTTCTCATGGACCAGCGGGAAATGATGAGGTCCGACAAGTCAGCAGATAGATATCATCTGGAAGGTATTGAGAATCATTCTGTGTAGGAGGATTTGTGGTAGTAGTGAAATTGGAACCAATGATCTATACAGTAAATCTTGAGGAATCGATTAGATTCTATCGTGATACTCTAGGGTTTGAGATTGAGGAATACTATCCCGACAATGAGAAACCCACTTGGGTCTGCTTTCGTATTGGGAATGACCGTTTTGCTATTGGAAAGACATTCTCAGACATCCACCACAAGTTGCATCCAAGAGGAGTCGATGGTTCAGGAGTACAGTTCTATATCAGAGTCGACGACGTGGATAGGCTGTATAATGAGTTCAAGAATGAATTAGAGATCATAGATGATATCGAGAACAAGAATTGGGGTGACAGGGAATTCACATTCAAAGACCCAAATGGATACCTAATCTCCTTCTTTTCAAGGCTACAATGAATTTGCCTATCCATTCACAAGTGTGAAGGATGAAAGAACGAAGAGAGAAAGGAGCACAAGAAACTCCTTCTCTCCTTGAAGATTACATCTGCTTCTCTTGCATGTACGGCAGATAGTCAGGTCCGAGCATCTCGCGTGCCATGAAAGACTTCTCTCGTTGATATTTGATTTGTAAAGACCTAATCAGAAGTGAAGTTTATATAGATTGTAAACGTACTTGTAGACAGTAAACATTACTGATGACGGTGAATTGTATGGGAGTATCCTCTGTGAGATTGACAGAAGATGAGAAGGCCTTCCTTGAGAGACTTGTGAAGGAAGGAAAGTATCAATCAATCAGCGAAGCTCTGAAAGCTGGAATATACGAGATGATGCAAAACGAACAAAGTGCGAGTATTCCATGGAAGTCTTTTGATGAGGTCCGTAGATACTTTTCGAAAAAGGAGAAGAAACTGAAGGGGCTTGAGGATGTCCATGAAGAAGAAAGCTAAAGTCTATCTTGAGGCTTCTGCACTTTGGAATCTGTTCTATGGGGAACCAGGACAAAACATCGTAGAGTTCAGTCTTGAAAAGGAAGACATTTTCTGCTCAAGCTCAATATGGAGTCATCTAGAAATACATCGCGGGATTATGAAACGAATCAATCAAGAAGAACTGACGATTGATGAAGGCAATGACTTACGCAGGTTCATTGACTTTTCCCTCCGCAGACTTGCCACAAGAAAGAGGCTGCGAGAGTATGATGTATCAAGAGATCTCGTTGAGAGGACAAAGGAACTCATATCTTCATACAATCTATATGCTTCCGACGCCCTCCACTTTTCTACAGCTATCTCTAATGATTGCTCGATAGTACTTGTTGATGATTACCATCTCTCACGGATTGGAAAGAAGTTCTCAAAGGAGATTGACATTGCGATACTGTCAACATCAACTAGCATTGACAAGTTCTCTTCAGAATTGAAGAGAGCTCTCTCGAAGAAGTAATTCCTGTAACCCAATTATCTCACATGCATTGTGAAGACAATCAGGCTATAGCGACCTCAGAAACCAATTCCTCATCACGAAGCTTCACCAAGTGATTGAGGTCAAGATCCCTTTTTGAGGAAGCGAGAACCTCAATGCCGCAAATGTCGCCACTGGAATTATAATCAACTACAACGCCCCCTCCTATCTCGACACTCTCTGCAACGTCTTCCCCTTTAAATCTGAAATAGACGGAGTCTGCAACCTTGTCATATTCCACTTGCATCACTAGTCACCATCCATTATCCATCATCAGACTTATTCTTGTCTGCCAATCTGCTTTCCCATTGGATTGATGTCTGGTAGTTATGCGTTCTGTCTTTGTGCTGAGTAGACAATAATCACTCAGGAAAAAGAGCGACTGAGAGAGGAGAACCCTCTCTTAATCTTAATGTGAGCCTACATCTACGGCAGATAGTCAGGTCCGAAAATCTCGCGGCCCATGACGCCCTTCTACTATGTTTCCATCGCACGCTTTCCGATTCATAGCAATTCGAGTTTTGACCTGAAACACACTCAACTGTACAGTATTGATTCTGGATGTCAACTACGTCTTCGTTTGGAATAACAGACTCCGAGAACTAGTGCCACTGCGAAAATGCTGCCAATTATGATGCTCCCGAGTAGGAAGTCTGGAATTGGGGGCGGTGTGGGCGTGGTAGTAGGAGTGGTAGGAAGTTCGACGGTGATGCTTTCCACGTTGCTCCAGTCGCTGCGTTCCATGCCTTCATCTTGAGCTATCACTGCGAAGTAGTAGGTTCCTGAGCCTAAGTCGGAGATATCTACTTCGATGTTAGTGCTGCCTGTTGTCCATGTTCTGAGTGAGTTGTCCATGGTCACGGTGTCGAACACTTCGAGAGTGTATTCGACTGCTGTGCCTTCGGGATCAGTGCTGACGCTCCACGAAACAGTGAAGATGCCATCATCGTCAGTGTCGCCGGGGTCGTTGAGCCTCGATGTGGTCGGTGGCTGATTGGCGACGGCAATGAATTCGATATTGCTCCATGGGCTGGGAACACCATCATTGTCAAAACCCCGTACTCTGAAGTAATAGGTGATTCCAATGAGATTGCTGACGAGTTGAATGGTACCCGAGGGAGTCCACTCCTGAAGAATAGTGGCAAAGCCATTGGAGTCACTCATTTGAAGATGGTAATGGTCGATTACGCCGTCGAAATCAAAGGCGGCACTCCAAGAAACGTTGAAAGTACCATCTCCTTCAGGATCTTGAGGTGCACTCAGTGTTGGGGCAAGGGGCTGTTCATTGTACCAATATGTAATGTCAACTTGATAGAGATGTGGACTGCGGTCATCATATTCAGTGGAAAAGAGGACTCGCCACCGCAAGTCGGACCCTCGATAAGCAAACTCGTGCATAATCCTAGGCGTCACGGGTTCCCAGTGTGCTCCGCCATCAGCAGATAGTTGCCAAGTAAGGCTCGTATTGCTAGGCTCATAAGCGCTAAAGGTCAATGTAGCATTCTCGATCAGACTCGTTGTGCTATCGAATTCGAGAGATTGAGCTCCTACCTTCGTTACATTATAGGTAGCCCCAGCGCTGCGGAAGAGTCGAAAGATGAACATCGAGGTTGCATTAGATACGTAAAGGAAGTCTCCATGGACTGTTGCCATTGCTGCAAGTATTGGAGGGGTCGTATAAGAGGTGATAAGCTGGGGGTTTCGAGGATTGGTAGCATTAAGGAGATGAATCCCACCGAGTGCTTCAGTAACTATAGCATAGGGACCAAAAACCGCTATGCTTGCTGAAACATTGACACCAGGAAAATCGTAGAACGAAAACTGAGAAACAGCGAAAGGATTAGTAACATTCTGAAGAGAGATACCTCTATCGCCCTCAGCAAGGATGCAGACATCTCCATCAACAGTGACATCAGACAGCCAGGGTGATTTGGTGGTCTGATTAGTGAGGACAAGGCTACTGAGGTTTGTGGCATCATAGAGATAGAATCCATAGTCGAAGGGCGGTGATGTTTGCATACCTGTAGCATAAACGACGTGCCCTTGGACTGCAACATTGCCAAAACTAATCCCACCCGTAACGTTGGAAATCTGTCCGCCCAAATTGGTAGGAATGGATACATTGATGATTTGGAGGCCATCATTCCCTGCAGCAAGGTAGGCCAGATCTCCAATGACGACTAAATCATTGATGGTGATCATCGGATAATAGTCGAGGAACTGAATGTCACTAGGATTGGTGACGTTGAAGGAAAGAAGCCCTTGTGTGAGTGAACCGCCATCATCTGCAACAAAGCAATAGTGCCCCTGAATCTCAACGGAATCGTAATCAACAGGGCTCGTGTGATTGATTTGATTTAGAAGTACGGGATTAGCAGGGTCACTAACGTTGAGAGTCAGGAGTCCATCAATGCCTGCTGCAACGTAGGCGATGTCCCCCTGCACCTCTATATCTAGAATCATATTCCCTGGAAAGGTCCCAATCAGAGGGAGATTGGTCAACCCACCGCTACTCGCACCAATCCGATAGATCTCAAGACCTGCATCTGTCGCAATTACCAGATCGCCGTTGTAAAAGGCCAAGTCATTCACCGAGGTTGTCATCAATGAGAAATCATCAACGTATGTAGGATGCATCGGATCTGCAACATCTAGGATTACTACGGTTCCACTGTCATCACCTAGGAAGAGAGTGTGTCCCTGCGAGGCAAGACATTGAAGATTGTTGGTGTGACTATAGTACCCTTTGAGCTTGGGGTTGGCGGGATCGCTAATGTCGATTAGTTGAATCACGGACCAGGAGATGTAAAAGGCAATGTCACCATCGACATGAAGGCGATAGGAGGTGCCAAGTGCTGTGATACTGCTCACGACTGAGGGTGAAGAGGGGTTAGAGACATTGACAACATAGAAGCCGTTGTTGGCGGACAAGTAAGCCATGTCACCAATGACATTGATGTCATTCACTGTTGAAGGGAGAGAAGTGTTAGAAACAGAGAAGATATTGTAGGGGTCTTCAACATTCACTATGCGTAAGATATCACACGCTCCGTATAGAAACCGACCCTGCACAGCGATATTAGGCCTGTTACCACCGAAATTGGGTCGAGAGTCAGTGATTGTGGGTGTGGCACTAGGATTGCTGACATTGTACAATCGAAGGTCACCATAACGAGCAACTGTATACAGAATATCTCCTTCCACCTTAGCATCGTAGATATTTGACCAGCTCCAATCCCATGCAATGAATTGCGTGACTTGGTATGGATTGGTCAGATTTGCGATACGCAGAACTTGCTCAATCGGAGAGGCGCTTTGAGTAGCAATGTAAGCCTTACGACCTTGAATATCAATAGCCTGAACCCCCTCTGATACCAGATACCGATCAAGTCGGGCAATGGCGTAATCACGCTGGCTCGTGACGGTGCCCGTTCCCCAACCACTTGCATTGGTATTACTGACATCCTGATAAGAAGTCGACAGGAAGTTCTCTGTCCTCCAACTTTGTCCTGAAAGAACTGCAACTTCGCTGAAACTCGTATCTACTGGTCGTGACATATGACTAGGGATTTGAAAGCATATGAGAAGGACAATTAGAACTGCAAAACCCAGAAAACTCCTTGATCTCGACAACATCAAGCTCTCCCCTGTGGCAACGAATGTAATTGAGGAGCTTAAGGCTGTCAACATCAGATTGGTGTAACACGATGAACTTAGCTTTCGTGCACCATGCCTTATACTATTGATTCCTAAGTTTATTAATCCACATCATCGTGGCCAATCTAATTCAAGATTAGACACAAAGGAAAAGTGAGGGAGAGAGGGCGAGCCTCTCTCATTGTAGTTTAAGGATTACATCTGCCTCTCTAGATGCATAGTTGAACTATGCCAAGAGTGATTGGCCAACCCGCTTAATGTGCCTACATGGCAACGAGTACACGCATAGTCAGATACATACCCATTTCTCAAAGGAATGATTGAGGAAACGAAGATTTCTCCCTAGGAGCAACCTATGAGAATCATGCAGATGTTGGTATGTTTCTGTCCGGGAAAATGGTGTTACAAACTGGGAAATTGAGCGTCCGGTCAACGCCGTATCAGTTCGGTTCATCCTGTACAGAAGCTATGTCATCACCGGACGGCGAGCTATGCAGTCCAACGAAGACCAATAGTGGAACCACGAGGAGCATCATAGAGGCCACTGTGAATGCAAAGATATAGCTGTGACCACCTAGCGCAAGAAGCAGTCCTAGGCATAAAGGTCCTGACGAGTGTCCAATATCCATTACTGTACTGAGAAGTCCGAGGGCAGTTCCCTTCATAGAGGGGTCTACGCTCTCCGTCACCAAAGGGGCCGTAGTCGAGTCAGTGGCCGCAATCGCGATGCCAATCGGAATGATGAGCACGGTCTGCAAGAGCATGTTAGGCACTGTCGAAGCTAGAATAATCAGAAGACAGAGGGAACCCAGGCCACCGACAGTGAAGGGTACCCGACCGCTAATATCAGATGCCCTGCCTATTATCGGGCTCGTGATAAGCAAAGTGACCATGAGTAGGGTGAAGAATGGTCCTGCCACCCATTCTGGTACACCCACGACCTCTTTCCAGAAGAGGGGCATGAAAAACTCATAGGCACCGTACAAGAAGAATGTGGCAGCCTGAGCAGCACAGATGAGCAAGATATCACGTTTCAGCACATCCTTCAAAGAAACGTGACTCATGTTTTCACGTGCTGAGTCAGGTTCTCTTGGTGCATTCTCTGCGCCCATGGGCAGCAATAGAGTCATTACAAGAACACCCATCCCAAACAAACCACAGAGAAGGTACACGCCTCGGTACACATCTACACCATACGACTCAAACAGCGGGACGGCAAGAAGGAAACCTCCCACGAGTGGTGCGGCCATTCGACCCACTCGTGTAGAGGATGAATAAAGAGCCATCCGCTCACCCCTTCTGGCTCCGTACCATCCTGCCACAACAGCTAGTGCCACTGGACCAAGGATTGCAGTGGCGAGTCCATGTATGAACCGCACGATGAGAAGCTGAACAGGAGTGATCACGAAGAAGTAGAGAAGAGGCACAAAAGCGAATAGAACGGCAGCTATCCAAAGCGGTGTTCTCGGCCCCCTGCGGTCCATCAGCACTCCAACCGGTGCACTAACCAGTATGCCAGTGGCAGGAGATGCAGCTCCTATGAATCCCATCTCTTGGTCTGTGGCTCCGAGGCTAGAGGCGAAGTATGGTAGAACCGGTGATTTGGCCATTGTTGTGCTAAGAATCGCGAGGGCACCTAGAATGCACAATAGCAGCATTTTCCGGCCTACACGAGTATGATCCTGACTCATTTCATGGATCCGACCTGGATAGATTCTGGAAGACGTTTCCTAAGCTCAGCAAACAGAAGTCGAAACGCCTCTTGGCGCGTCATCTGCTCTGTCTTGTTCTTGAGCTCCTGGCGAAGCCGCCTAAGGAGCAACCCAGCATAAAGGGAGTCACATACAACGAAGCCACGAGCAATCGCCTGTTGATCGTCATCACTGACGTAGGCTAGGCCACTCAGGATGAGTTCAGTACCGCGAGCATCTGGTGATTCATCGATGTCTTTCACAACATCAGCGCCATGGATAATACGCGCCATGTCATCCAGTGCGGGATCCCGAAGCTTGTAATGGTCGATTAGTACCTCGAAGGTGCATTTGCCCTCATGATGGGTGAATGGAATCTCCATATTTGGGAAGTCAAAGGGCGTACCATCTGTACTCGTCAGAGTGTGCCCAGGCCACATGACGAACTTGAAGACCGCCTTTGGATCAATGAACCGGCGAATGAGCCATGGACAAGCCACCCGGTCCACGTGCACATGATCACGAGTCACCCATTTCATGATTAACACTGCTACGGGTCACAGAAGCACTCCCGCTTAAGGTTGTCGCGGAAGAAGAATCATCTCATCGGATGCAGGGGGAATCCATTGCAAGGTTGAGGCTCTTTGATTTACCTATGAAATTGGAGAATGATTCACCAAAGCAGGTCTCATATGTCGCCCACTTCGATCGTTCTCTCATCTCACATACAGAGGTACTTGGTTTAACAGAAAACAATATTCACTCTTTCACCCTCTTCAATCTGACCTTGCCTCCCTTGCTTTCAATAATGCCTTCGCCCACAAGCCCACGAATCGCGGCAATAGCAAGACTTCGTTTTTGGTCCACTAATCCTCCTTCATCGACGAGTAACTCACGGACTATATCTTCCCGAAACCGCCACCCGCCGCCATCCAAAATCCTGAGAATCTCCTTCTTGGTGTTTTCTTTCCAGGTGACTCTCTCTTCGAATGTCAGTTTCCGTTTCCGTCCTTTCATTCTCTTTCCAGCACACTCGCTTTCGTATGAGCTCAGAACGGTTAATATGGGCTGCCATCTTCTCCTGCCTGTAAGGCAGATAGTCTATTACAGCTGTCTTATGTGCCTGCGTGCCATTACAATACTATCCTATATTGGAGTAGGTCTAATGGATTTTCCCGACGATTTGAGGTTTGCAGAGGAGTCTTTGAAACAGGCGGAGAAGGAATTCCTGGCTGGAAATGATGGAATCGCTGAAGCACTTCTAGTAAGACTGTCTACGGGAACTTTCTCTTCTGATGCCAAAACAGCACGAGAACGGATGGAGAATCTGGACGAGTTTCGTTATGTAAAATGGCATCGATGGGAGAAGAAATATGAATTCTCAGCGTCATCTGGAAGGACGAGGGATATCCTAGCATTGATACCACCACACTTCAGGCTAGTAGTCCCTACTGGTACTCAAAAAGAACAGGAATTACAACATTCGTAAAGGATCTAATGATTCATCGAAGTCTATTGGCACCTACTGTTGATGGCGAGCAAAAAGGATCTCCGACCTCTATAGGCAAACCATCAAACAGATGGTTGCTTGATTTTGTTGTTCTTTCCAGTCTGCGTCTCTCTTTCAAGAATCATTGGGAGAAATTGGTACGAGATATCGTGATGAAGCGGCCCCAGACCAGCTTATACTTGTAGCTGAACGACTAGGTCTGACAATCCCGGAAACTCTTGATATCGCCCGTAAGATCAGGGACATAGATGGCCGGGTGGTTGAGCGTGACGTGAGCGATTCCAAGAAGAATCTGACGTATTTGTGTAGAAAACCTGATTCCAGTCTGACCCCTCTAGTAGACATAAACGAGTGAAGCGAATCAACTTACAGAATCAAGTTTAGGGTGCCTATCTAAGAGTCCAGATTCCGTTCCTCAACATCATCTCACACCCTACATCCACTGAGATTTGAGATAGTTTCGTCTGTTTGTTGAATTCATAGTTGAGACATGTTGAAAGGCAGTGGCCAGTTTGACTAGGTGTTAAGATGGTCGTTACATCAAGTGAGAAAACAAGAAACGTTGGTGATGGCTTGGCCAAAAACAAGTTCTCCAGAGACCTGGATAGACTATTGAATAAGCTTCAACCAACATCAGACGCAGAAACTGCGGATCAACTTACAAGAATCCGTTATCGCTTGGTTGATTTGAACCGAAAGCGACTTGTCAAGATCAACCACAGTGTGATGCAGGTGCTCTGTGCAGAATTCAATGACCCCTGAATCTAACAGCTTCTGAACCCGTTTCTTAATCGCATTCATCGAAACATTATACTTCTTAGCTACTGCTTGGTAAGACTGTCTACAATTCTGAAGTAGATCCATTATAATCATCTTATCAAGCTGGTCCAAATGACTCACCGGTTCTGTTAGTGAATAGATGCGGGGTGCTATGTTGTATAGTTATGCAATTGAATGTATTCCAAGACTAAAACATCCCATTCTCGTTCGGCGAGTCTTCCAGAATGGCTTGATTGATGTCCCACATCTCTACGATGCGTGAGTCTACAAATCTGGAAATATGCATGAGTGCAAATCCAGGATGGTCTGGATTTTGTTTGACATGTGAATATGTTGTGACAAGGTCCCCATCTTCCAGAAACATCTTTACCTCTACCTGCTTTTCAGGATTCGCTCTGGCATCCTCCTCTATAGCCAATATCAATGACTCACGGTCACCTTTGAAATGCTGGTTGTGATGTATCAAATCTCTACTCGTGTGCTCATCAAACCATCTTCGAAACTCTCTAGATTCTACAAGATCGAAGAATGACAACGCAATCTCACGGTTTGAGCCTTTGTTCATTTGAACTCCTCTTCCTGTGCTGCGTAGAGAAAACACTACTTACTCAAAAGGATTGGGAAATAAAGGAGGAGGAAAGGGGTGCAATATGCACACTCATTCCTACTGGTTGACTACATCTGTTTCTCTTTCCTGTATGGCAGATACTCGGGTCCGAAGATTTCTCGCGCTATGACAATCAAGTTCTAGGTTTTTCTGTACTTTTCTTTGCTTGTCCTATAAGCTGTGATTATGATGAAGTTTCCATCTCGTTCCACGAAGAAAACTCTCAAAATCTTCCCATTACTATCCATCTGGGCAATCGAATGTCCAAGACTATCTGTCATCCTTTCTTTTGATGTCGACAATAGTTGAATGACTTCATCTCTCGTGATAGCACGTTGCTTCATTCTCTCCAACGCGTGCTTTGTGAAGATTATCAAACTGTGGCGACCTCTGCAACCAGTTCCTCATCACGAAGCTTCACCAAGCGATTTAGATCAAGGTTCTTCTTTGAAAATGCAAGTACTTCGATGCCGCAGATCTCCCCCTTGGAATCATAGTCGATGACCACTCCCTCTCCAATCTCGACACTCTCTGCAACATCTTCTCCTTTAAATCTGAAATACACGGAATCTGCAACTTTGTCATATTCCACTTGCATTGCCATTCACCATTCATTATCCATCATCAGATTTATTCCTGTTTGCTAATCTGCTTTGCTATTGAAAAACTACATATCTTTCTCTTATTGCTAGCGTGGATATGAAACCACATCTGCTTCTCTTG
>JBHIAE010000051.1:0-20335 GCA_046758445.1 Candidatus Thorarchaeota archaeon
GGCGATCCTCAATTGTCACCAAACCCGTTGAATGGTTTGGCCGAATTCATGATACAGTCGAAGGCCAACTGTATGTACCAAGTACTGGCCGTTCCTAAAAGGCCAAGCAGGACGAGCCGATTTTTGTCAAAGAAGCGACTTCAATCTGCAATTCAAAGGCTAAAGACGCAGGAGAGTCAACCGGGGTTTTTTGGAATCCAAGAAACTCGAACGAGAATCGACCCGGAGGCAGCAAAGAGATCGAAACGATACGAGAAACAATATGCGAGAGTGAGCGCCGCTCAGGTACTAGAATGTCATATTGTGTTGGCCTTTTGGGGCACCCCGGGCTGCAACAAGCTTTTGAGAAATGCTGTCGGTGTGTTGATGGCATCGACTTCTTCCACAGACAGGCATGAACAGCTTGAGGTCAAGTATATCCGAGGTGACAAGGCCGTCAAAGCTCTTGAGCAGGCCTTCAACCTCGAGAATACTGGTAGGTCCATAGGACTACTGCCCTCCGAGGCAGCCGTATTCTTCCACATACCCACAATCGAGATGGCAATAGAGCACACAAGCCCCGCGGCATTCTCAACATCTGGAACGGCAAGTAGGACAAATTCACATACTGTCAATGATGCTCCATTCTATCCCCAAGAAATCGTCTTGGGCTCGACGTACAGATCAGGAACTCTAGACCTCGACACGGTCAAGACATTGCGTCTTGAGGACCTAAAGCATCACGTTTTCATAGGAGGCAAGACTGGAACGGGAAAGAGCACAACCAAGAACCGTATCGCTATAGATGCTTGGAGGAATGGGGTTCCGAGTCTAGTACTTGAACCTGCAAAGACAGATGCACGTGCACTTATGGGCGCAGTTCCCGAACTACGCCTGTTCACCCTTGGTCAAGAGAGAGTTGCCCCATTCAGGATGAACCCCTTCTGGGTGGAAGAGGGCGTAAGCCCTCACCTACACATGGGACATCTCTACTCCTGTTTCATGTCTGCATGGCCAGTCTATGGAATGCTGGCCAATCATATGCGGCGCGTTCTCAAGGACACCTATGAGAACAATGGCTGGGATTCCATTGATGGCACAAGAGGAACTCCACTCACCCTGGATACATTCCTGAATGGGAGCGAGGTGTACTGCAGTCAACATCTAGGATATGGAACAGAACTCAGTCAGGATTTCCGAGGCGCAATTATCGCCCGCGCTGAGGACCTCTGTGATCCAGCAAGGGCTGTCATCTTCAACACAACGAATGACCTTCCCATGGAAGAGCTCTTGTCCAAACCTACCATCATCGAGATGGAGCACCTTGGCGACCCTGAGTTCACAGCCTTCTCATTGTCATTCATTCTAATCCGCATTATGGAGCACTTCAAAAAGCTCGGTCCGACCGACACTCTCCGGTGTCTGCTTGTCATAGACGAGGCTCACAGGGTCTTAGAGGAGATACCCAAGCCTGCCGATGATAACGAGGCTGCATCCTCCAAGTACAAGGCTGTCGAGCTCCTTGTGAACTTGATTGCCGAAGCTAGAAGCTACGGTCTTGGCATTGTCCTCGTCGAACAGATTCCCACCCGCCTTGCTCGAAATGCCATCAAGAACTGCCACACCAAGATTGTTCACAAGTTGACGAGTCCTGATGATGTTGCGCTGATGGCTGCCGAAACCGGTTGTAACAAACAGCAGAAGGCTCATATCTCTGCTCTAAAAACCGGGGAGGCGGTTATTGCTGCCCCGTCTAGCATTGTTCCCTACAATGTGCAGATCTTCTATGATCCTGATTTCTGTCCTGATATGAAACGAATGTGGACCGATGACGATGTCAGAGAGAGAATGCGTTCTTTCTACGAAACTCATCCTGAATTCGCCAAGAGGCCTGAGATTCCAGTACTACGCAGAAGGAAAAAACACGATTTGGAAGAGAGTGCAGTTTCAATGGCAATACAGCTCGACGATATCATTCGCACTTTGGCTTTCGAGAAGATCTTCCTAGAAAGCGTTGCAGAAGCGGAACGCGATTCTGAGTCAGAAGCACTCGAAGAGCTATTTGCACACTACGCACTCCACTTGGGACACCTTTCAGGCTCTGCGCTTGACGTCGCCCTCATCATGGCTGAGCTGGTTGAAGCAGCATATGGGCCCCTTCCTCGTCGTCCCAATCCCAGAACCATCCAGCAACTGATTTCGGACATCTCGCCTGAGGAAGCAATGAGGGTAAGGAGGGATAGACCTGCCCCCTAGCTTCGTTCCGAAGGGGAGGATTGAGAAGGATCGAGAAAGGCGAGCTCTCCAGGCTCAGCAAAGAGAGGAGGAGAAACGCCAGTTTGCTGCAGCCAAGGCGAAGGAAATAGTGAGCAAGGCACTAAGAGAGAAGGCGAAGAGGACTCAACTGTCGCCTCATGACATAGAAGCCGCCAAGGAGCATGCAGCGAAGCTGGCCAGGGAAATATACTCGCAAATGAAAGAGGCGGAGAGGGCAAGACAGGCGGCAAAGAACATCGTTCCAAGAACCAGACGTTCCAAACACCGACCACGCTTTCCGAATCCAATGGAGGGCGTCGCTGGGGCAATAGCAGACAAGTTCAGGAACCGTAAGATGTCTGGTCCCAAAGACTCGGAGGGCGATAGAGAGAGCAGGGGTTCTGGAAGAGAAAGAGGGACATCGGAGGATAAATCGGCGACCGAGTCAAGAGCGCCTCGGGAGAAAAGAAGCCTAGAATTCCAGGACCCGAAGGAGCATAGAGCGAAACGACCATCAGCATTTGACAATCAGTCAATCAAACCGAGAAGATTCAGGAAGTTGCAGGGGCTACGAAACGAGAAGATGGCTCCTACTGATGTTAGCAGCCGAAGAAACCAAGACATCAGGAAAGAGCGGGAAAAGAAGGAACGGCTTGGGCCGAAGATCAACATGAGGCACCCTGAGGTCAGAGGCGAGAAGATTGACTCCAAAAAGAAACTCCATGATCTGCTCAATGATGAGTATTCAGCTCTCAAGAGGAAGAAGGACTTCCCCCGTCGACTCAAAGAGGCTGAGGTCCATCTAGAACTGCTAAAGAGATACAGTGAGAAGGAGCGGCTAGATTACGGTGACATCGCTAAGATTGCCAAAGGACTGGAGGCTGACTCACAGACAGTGAGCAACTGGTTGACCAAGGGCATGACTCCTCGTCTATATACCTACATGGAATGGTCAACACCTCGGAGTGTTGCTGAAGCCAAGGTCCGCAAGATTCAGGAGTCGAACAACGGGATTATGAACGCACAGGATGTTCAAAGACGGTTGGACAACTACTACTTTGGGAAGGAGGAACGGGAGTCGCATTCATACAAGCGTGATCTTGGAAAGATGAACAAGTACTTTGATTTCATCGAGCGGTATAGAAGAGGCGGCTTTGTCAATGAGATTGCTCGGCAATCAGGTTTGTCTGAAACCGGAGCCCGTGAGTACCTTGAAGGAAGGAAACCATGGCTGGTAAGGCTGACCAGTCAAATCCCCGCTGAACAGCCGGCCCCCGGGAATATCTGGATGCCTACCCGTACCACTGGGTGGGGAGTTCGTGAAGGATTCATTGAGATTCCTCTTAGAATCGAGAGTCATCACGATATATTGAAGGTCATAAGACAACTGGAACCTCTCAATAACAAGCGGATGAATGAACTGAGAAGAGAGTTTGGTGAATGTGCTAAGGACGATGCTTTCATGTACATTCTTGGAATGTTTGTGTCTGATTCTGGAGTCCAAAGTCAAAGCAAAAGCTCGCAAGCCTTCTACCTAGCTCTGAGCAAGTCCTACAAATCGAGTGTCAATATAGGTAATGCGACCTGTTACTACCTTGGCCTGCTCGGTATCAGCGCGTCCCAAGTGGCTGACTTGAAAGCAGGATCGGACTTCATTGAATCTCCAAGGGGTCGACGTAAGATTCAGCGAGAGGCCAAGTATGTCTGGAGGAGTGAAGCAAGCCCCGTTCTACGGTGGGTGTGGAATTCAGTACTTGGATTAGGAGAAGGTCCGAAGAATGACCAACAGATAGATGCCAAGTGGATACTAGACGCTCCTCGTCACATGCGCGTTCCCTTTATGCAAGGACTGGCAGATGGTGATGGTTCAGCTTCGCCTCGCGGTCGCTATCTTTGTGTTACCACAAAGCACAATCAGAAGTTTGTGCAAGCCCTGTTCAAGACTCTAGGAGTTGAATCTCGAATAACGGGTACTGATGTTGTTTCTAGAGGCTATGAGAATGCCAAGAAGGCAGCAGCAATTCCAATGTTCCGGTTCTCAAAAGAACGCATTGACGCCGCGGAGAAGACTGCTAGAATGATTAATGCAATGAGGAATGTCCGGATGAGTCCTCTGAAGTCTGAGGAGGTTGACTTCATGGTAATCATGAGAAAAAGAGGTCTATCTTGGTATGACATTCATGAAGCGGTATTCGACAAGTTTGGCACTTCGATTGACAGGCGGACAATCGAAAGAGCTGTGCTAAGACGTGAGTCAAGAAACCCTGCTAAGTCGGAGAGCCAATCAAAGAGAGAAGGGAAGAGAGGGAATACCCTCTCCTAGAACTACGTCTGTTTCTCCTGACGATATGGCAAGTAGTCAGGTCCAAAAAGCTCACGACCCATGACGATAAGTTGTACGTGAGACCCGCCTTCAGCCCCAATTGTGTAGGACCGCATTCCACGGTAGGATGCCTCCAATGGACACTCCTTTGTGTAACCAAAGGCTCCGTGCCAAGTCATCATATCGGAGATTAGCGTCAATCCGTCATGTGGCACTCTGTATTTGGCTGCAGCTGTCCATTTGGCAATGTCAAGCTTTGAGATGCTCTTGTTTCCTTCTCTGTAATGTTGATCCCATGCCCAAGCTGCTCGGTACGTTAGGAGTCTGTTGGCTTCCAATGCCATCCAGTTGTGCACTCCTTCGAACATAATCCCTTCAAAGGCTGCAAGTGGTCGACCGAATGCCTTTCTCTGTTTGACATAGTCAACTCCTATGTCAAATGCTCCCTGTGCAGCACCAAGGCATGTAGCAGCGATAAGGCACCGAGCTGCGGAAAACCCTTCCATAGACATGTAGAAGCCTCGGCCTCGGTCGCCGATGATGTAGTGCTTGGGAATCTCGACGTTCTCGATGTTGAAACCGCCAGTGGACACTCCCATCCTACCCATGTCCTCGAACAATGTCGTGGTGATTCCCGGTGTGAGACCGTCACCCATGTTCAGCGGAAGAATGAAGGCATCGAAGACCTTGTGGTCGCCCTTGGGGTCTGACTTGGCGAGGGTCCAATATACACCGCCGTACTTCTCAGACTCCGCCACGCCACTGATGTATACCTTCTCACCGTTGATTACGAAGTTGTCGCCCTTTGGCTTGATGGTGGTCTTGGTGGTGTTCACGAGGTCGGAGCCGCCAGTTGGCTCAGTAGTGGCAATTCCAAAGAACAAGTCGCCCTTTGTTACCTTCGGGAGAAGTTCGCTCTTTGCTTCATGTGTCCCATAAAGATCGAAGATGAGTCCCCAAGATGCCTCGACGAGATACATGACTGGCAGCGCAATCGACAGGTCAGCCCTCGCCAACTCCTCTGCGGCAATGCATGCCATGGTCATCGAGAGCCCTGCACCCCCATACTCCTCGGAAACCGTTGGAGCCCACAACATCTGCTCTCCCATCTTCTTGATGAGGTCCCTTGGGATCTCGTGATTCCTATCATAGTCCTGCCAGGCAGGTGCGACGTACTTCTGTGCAAACTCGCGCACGGCCTCGCGGAACATCTTCTCTTCATCAGATTCCTGGAAGTCCATGATCAACTACCTCTGCATGTACAATAGTGCTATGCGGGCTGTCGGGGACGGAGGCTTGCTTATAGGTACTTCGCATAAGGTACATGCAACGCGAGAGAGAGCGAGCGGTTCCGTGAAGCATGGGATGGGAGAATGCATTAGACTGTTATATTCTGATAGACAATCGATCCCACCACCAATATCCGAATCATGTGTCTGATATTGTTCAGAGAATATCTGAGTCTACCCCTACTCGGAACGCCTTGTCCGCCTTGTCGAATTTGCCTAACTCTGCAAGGAGGTTTCCAAGCTTCATCCATATCTCAGATATATCTGGGCGCAACTTGGCCGCTGTCTTGCATGCGTCAACAGCTTCGAGGTGTTGGTTCTGCTTGATCAGGAGTTCACCGTAGAAGAGCCAACCGTCGTGGTCTTCGGGCTTAAAGGCAACGAGGAGTGTGGCACATCCTGACAGAAGGGAGGGGAAGATAGTTGGCAGCGCTACTGAAATGGTGCCAATGAAGACAATAACACCCAGTAGCTCAAACATCCCTACACGGGTGAGTAGCGCATCAACAACCAGTCCAAATCTGATTTCAAGAGAGTGCCAGCTATCCCAGCTGCTGAATGCAATCCGCGCAATAAGCATCAGGCTTGTTATCGGTGTCAGCAAGAGAATTGGAGAAACTCATAACGCAGTATCTGAAGCAGTGACGAAGCCCCAGTACGTGTCCCAGTTCATGAAGGACCTCCTTCGCCATGCGTTGGAAGAACAAGGAATCATCATCCGGAAGACCATAGAAAGATTGGCGAAGTCTTGGGAGTGCCACAACTGCATTACCGCCAAACTGAGCAGTTCCAAGGATGAAGTTCAAGTCAGGAACAAACAGGTCGAGGTTAACTAGACCAAGGGCATGAGTCGAGTAATCGGTGTAATTCTCAAGCGCTCTTAGAAAAAGAAGAGCCTTGTGCTGTCTGCGACGCATGTCGTATGCCTTCTTGGGCACAGCTAGTTTCTCGGACCGGAAGGTGACATCCGTGAAATGATGTTTCAAGCGTTCTCCATGAGTTACTAGTAATCTATCAATCAGTCTTCTAGGCGTTCCTGAGAAGACGAAGATATGCAATGAACCTGTTCTCAATGCTGTATGACCTTCCAATCATGTAGACCATGACCAAGTATTCCCTAATGGTCTACCTGTCAATATGTTCTCTACTCCATTCTTCTTCAAGTTCCTTCATATATGTAAGAATCCTTTTCGCAAACCAGAGATACTTCTTGAATGATCTATCGATGTGGCCAATCTGAGATTGGAAGGAGTCAATCCCCTCAAGAAGAACAGGATTAGTTGTTTTCTTCCTTAACTGGCCCAAGCTTTTCAACGCATCCTCTGTTGCTGCAATTGTTGGTTCTGCCTCAGTATATACTGTCTTGGCAAGGAAGCTCGCGATGAACTCCACGTAGTCAGACTCAATAAGGTAGTACTTCTCCTTGTCGTTTGGTTTCTTGACAGTTTCAAGGAGAGGAATCTCCATCAGGAGTTCACGAGTCGCTCTTGACACAGACGACTTCGAGAAATGAGTCAGACGCGTCAACTCGTTGAGCGAGACCGGTCTGCCCAGGTCCAGGAAGAGTACCGTGAGGATCTTCTGCTTGAGTCCCTTGATTCCAAACGCTTCTGAGATTTGCTTGAACACATCCATGAGCTGACGCTTGATAGCATCAAGCTCCATCCTGTGGTTCTCAATCGAATTGTTCATGCTGCAATCACCGCCTTCGAAGGAGAATAATCACTCCTAGGAGTCCAAGCAACAGGAGTGTGAGGACCAGTATCTCTTGACCCAGAGGTCTATAGGACCTGGGAAGGCCACCCTCTGAGATTGAGACTACAACCACATCCGAAACGATGTTTCCATACGCGTCCGTAAGGACCAGCTCAACAGTGTGAGTGCCCTCAGTCAGCAGAGAAGAATCAGGTTGGAATGTGACTGTACCGCCGTTCCAAGTTTCAACCCCCTGCCTGATACCGTCGAAGAGCACCTCATATGAAACTGGTGTCTGGTCGCTGGTCTGCCATGTGATGATGGGTTCAGCCGAAGGTGATGTGAAGACGTCATCAGGATGGCTGACTTGGGGAAGCAAGTAGTCAGGCATGAGTAGGGTGAACGGAACACTGCCGTTCAGGACCTCCCGCGGGTTCCCTGAGATGTCCAGCAAGCGTATCTTGAAGAAGACGTCTGTATAGGAGGGCAGTCCTTGCGCGACCAATGCATGTGAGGGAGCAAACTGTGTAACGTTAACTCTCAGAGTCATTGAGTCTGTATCGTTTCCCACGTAGAGCTCGCATCTAACGGGTTCATTGGACTCAAGCGTCACATTGAGTGAGTCACCAGAGGTTCCATGGGATATTGATACGATTCTTGGCGGCGTCAGGTCAAGAGTGGTGAAGCCCCTGATAGTGGAGTTAGCCGTGTTTCCAACGTTATCTGAAACTGTAACCTTGTAGTAATACTCTGTGAACTCATCAAGCCCGAAGATGTCAATCTCATGGTATATCAGGAACGCGGGATCACTGACAGAGTTGAGCAAGGGCAGTGACTTCGCGTACCACACAGTTGTATTTGTCGCCTTGTCAGTGTCAAAGCTGATTCTCACCGTGGTGTTGCTTAGGGGAGTGGCGAGTATTCCCGTGATCTCAGGTGTGTCCGCTGATAGAGTTGTGAAGTTGTAGTACAGGCCTGTGTTGTTGTCGACTGTCGGGTTGTTCCATGCATCCTTGGACATGACCTCAAAATAGTACATGGTCAAAGGTTGCAGGTTGGTGAGGTCCGCAGAATGCAACATCTCCAGACTGGATGACAAAACAGTGAGGTTGAGATTGTCACTGCTTGTTCCGTATCTCACCCCTGAGTCTGCCGGCTCGTCGGTCGTCCAGGAGATGGTACAGCTGAATCTCAAAGGGTCCGTCTGTACATTGGCGATGACTGGGGGCTGTACCCATGAGGCCGCACTGAGCTGTTCCATGTACCTCCCTCCACCAAATGCAGGAGATATGTCGTAGGCCATCTGGACAGTGACGTTCGACTCCTTGTCAATCCAGTAGTTGGCATCATAGAACACCTTACTCTCATTTGCTACCCAGCACTCGAATGTTCCAGCGGGAGTTGTCACATATTCTGTTGTGTTGACTGTCAGAGTCAAAGAGTCCCCCTCGGAGTCAAGGGGCCCAATTGTTGATCCGACGACCACACCACCCAAGTCAAACCATCTGTCCCAGTGGTACACCTGAGTCTGCATTCCAAGACTAATCACCCTGTAGTCGTTCACGGTGTAAACATGCTCATGGCCGCCCTCTCCAGAGACCCTCTTCACATAGGCCGTCTGATTCAGTGTCTGTGTCGTCTGGTTCCAGACCTGAACATGCCACCAAGTTGAATTCGTTGTAGTGGCAATGCTGTAGAGGATATACTCGTCCTGACCGTCACTCACATTGGACTTGTACTCAAGCCATTGACCCGCTTGGTATGGAGAGGGTTGCATCCAAGATGGAGTTTCCTCGAATACCCGCTTGAACTGATGTGGCTGGGACAACTGGGTGGCCGGGGGCGGTATCATGCTCCACAGGATTAGAAGTCCCACCGTGAGAGTCATGACCGTTCTAGCTCTCCTCATATCTATCCCACCGTCCTTCTCTTTGTTTCCTGAGCGAGGTCCATTCCTCTGAAGCCCCTTACAAAGAAGAACTGCACTATGATGGATGCGAAGAACAGTAACAGAGCCGAGATGAGTATCGTTGATGGCTCTATCAAGATGTAAAAGGTGAAAAAGTCTGTAGTGAACGCAGATGCGAGCTCGTACAGTCCAACGTAGCTCAACGGCACCCCGATGACAATCCCGGCCAGGGTCACGAAGACATTCTCAGCCAAGAAGAGTCTTTGAGAGAGGCTGTATGGAGCCCCCAGTGTGAGGATGGTAGCAACCTCACGTCTTCTCTCCAGTACATTGATGACTGCTGTCGTGAGCACGATGGATCCTGCCAGTGTAACTGAAAACCCTATCAAGAAATAGAGAAAGAGACGCATTGTGGCGAGATACTCCTCCATGTCACGAGCGGTGTCAGCTACAGACACTACCGACCTGACTCCGACCATCTCATTGATCACTCTCTGTTCCACAGAATTGATGTTCTGAAATGTCGGATTGTGCAGTTTGACATAGATCGTATTGGCCTCAAGCTGGAAGTCGCCAATCAACTCTTGCATGATGGAATAACTGACCCAGCATACTAGGCTGGTCGATTCCATTGTGACTCCCGTGACTCTGACACTCGAGTTCGTCATTTCAAAAGAATACTCGAGCGGCACCAGAGATGTTATGTTGATCTTGGGATGCAGAACAGTGATATTCTCTCCTACGGCGACGTTGAGCTTCTGAGAGGTGCCCGATGTGATTACAATCCCGCTATTGTTGAACTCGTCTACAGAAGAGCTGAACTCAAAGTTGTGGATGGATGTCTCAGGGTCCTGTATCCGAATCTGGAGTATTGTGTCTACATTCTGAGTTTCAGAGGAGAGCACTGTTGAGAAGGCTATTCCGCTGAACACAGCATCCACCTCGGGCCACGATTGGATGAGGTCAAGGTCTGACACGACAGCTGACTCAAGCTTGAAGTCAATGTATTGAACCTGGAGGTCCCATCCCTCTCTTACTGCCATCGTTTCCATTGTGAGACCGAAGGAGTCGTTAGTGCCAGCAGTGGCAGCGACTAGGATGAAACTGATCATTATGCCCAATAGCGTTGAGGAAGTCCTACGTCTGTTTCGGAATAGATTCCGGAGTACTATCTTGGAGCTGACTCGCGGTTCTGCACCTGTCAGCCTCTTGATGGCTTTCTCAATTGCGGTGACACGTCCCATCACCACCTCCGCAGGATCATCACGCATGGCCTCCGCGGGAATCATCTTGGAGGATGAGCGTGCAGGTATGACACAACCAAAGACGCATACGGTCAGCGTGATGACAACCGAAACGAGGTACACGTCAGGGTGAATGTTTATCTCTCTGAAGGGATTGGACATCAAGTTGAGATAGAGGTTTGTGAACCACTGACCCGAAACCTCTCCGACGAACACTCCTACTAGCCCTCCCATCACGCCCACTATGAGACCATACACGAGATACTTGCGATAGATGTCCCTGCGGGAATAGCCTAGGGCCAGTGTCACACCTACCTCCTGTTTCTGTGCAGCCACAATCCTTGACATGGTGACGTATGTGCTGAAGATGGCAAGGAGAATGACGAATGTGGGGAACACAGCCACAATCTCGATCATCCCCTCAAGGTCAAACTCCAGGGCCGCATAAGGCGGCTCATCTTCTCTGGGAACAGGGGGCATGACACCATATCCACGACCTCTGAGCTCATTCTCGATAGCGTCCATTGCCTCATCACGGACGCTCTTGGGCGTGCCCGGCTCCATGAGGACACAGATGTCGTTCACCTCATCCGGACTGACTCCCAGCATATTCTGAAGACTCGTCAATGGCATGAACATGAGTCCGAACCGTCTGGATGAGGGCATCAGGTCCTGCCATGAGGCCGCAAGCCAGAGGAACTCGGCAGTGCCAGACTCACCAATCACCCGGACGTCTATTGTCTGATTGATGTCACCATCCTGAAGAAGTGTGAATCTGGAGTTTGGTGTCAGGTTGTGATACCTGGCGAGTTTGCTCTCAGCAACCACTACATACTCGTTAAACGGTCGAGACGTGTTCCAGTTGTCTGAATCGATGAACCAGCGGCCATCCAACACGGAAACCTGATTGACTTCCGGGAATCTGCCGTCGGTGACATTGACTCCAATCAGCCTAATGGCGATTAATGACAGGTCTTCCTGTGGTCCCTTGACGGCGGTGAGCTCATGCACTATCCTCAGCTCATACGAGTCAATCGGATACTGAGTGGAGAGACCTTCAATGATCTCTTGGATCTCTGATGCTGACATCATTTCTGTCTGGATGACTGTCGTGACCCTGAAATCCGCCAGACCAAGGCTTTCGTACGTGGTATCGTATGTCTGTCGTAGGTTCAGGTACGCCCCAGTGAACATGACAAGAGATCCAGCTCCGAGTGCCATCATGATTACGAGGCCTGCGAATTGCATTCTGTGGCTCGTGATGTCACGCCACACGGACTTGTACAGGCTACGTCTAGGCATGGCCATCTACCAACTTAGCTCATCCGGTTTCTTCTTGTCCTGATTCTCAATCATATCTCCTACCTGGCCGTCACGAATCTCGATTGTGATGTCAGCTATCTTGGAAATCTCTCTGTTGTGCGTGACGATCAGGACCGTCTTATCCTCCTCCTCTTTCAGACGAAGCAGTTCTTTCAGGACTTCAACACCAGTCTTGAAATCTAAGGATCCTGTGGGTTCATCCCCCACTATGATTGGAGGGTCCTTTGCGAGGGCTCGAGCAATTGAAACTCTTTGCTGCTCTCCGCCCGACAGCTCTGCGGGAAAGTGATGCAGCCTATCACCGAGGCCGACTGTCGTCAGCAATTCTACTGCTCGTTCGCGAATCGGACCCTTTCCAAAGTCACGTTTTCCGTTTGCGGCTGGTGCACCGACCAGCTCGAGTGCAAGCTCCACATTTTCGAGCGCAGTCAGAGTAGGGAGAAGATTAAGGAACTGAAACACAAACCCTATGTTCTCACGTCGATGCTCAGCCAGCTCCTTGATGTTAGTAGGAACCTCCTCTCCTTCGAAGTAGACCTTACCGTCAGTCGGTGTGTCCATTCCTCCGATTATATTCAGGAGAGTTGTCTTCCCTGAGCCAGAAGGCCCAAGAATGACGACAAGTCTTCTTTGGGCAATCTTCAGGCTGACTCCCCGGAGAGCATGCACCTCCACACTCCCCATCTTGTAGACCTTACTTATTCTGTCTGTTTCAACGAGAGCCATGGGGACTACCTTCGGCGTCAGAATAGAGTGTGTAGAGGAAGGTGAGCTGCCCGTCTTATTAATCTTTGCAAGATTTGCAATGATGTAACGATGTCCGCTGGTGGTGACAGTGGCCTGCTTATAGATACTTCTCATCAGGTCGCCGAATTCCTTGATTGTCTGATTTCCTCAAAACGGATAAGAGCCATAGCAAATCCAACTAGTACCAACTCCGGGGTTGAAACTTCTATGAGCCAGGTCGACGTCTATGTTGAATTGTGGGACTATCTTCGTTGCCATGGTCTTCAAACAATAGAAGTTGTTGAGAAGGCAGATGCTTGGGACTATCGAATCAGCTCAAACGAATACAGTGTCAGAGAAACTTTCCACCATGCTGTCCAGGCGATCTTTGAGGATGCTGGGAATTGGTTCCTTAATGATCCTACTCGATTTCGCCCAACGAATAGTCCCATTGACGATCTACATGGGGCCATAGATCGAATGATCTTCGCAATACAAGATCTCCTAGATACGGGTCTCAACTCTGAGTTCACATTTCAATGGGGAGAGAAGACAACAATAGGTGGTGCCATACGTCAGAATCTCTTCCACGCGGTAGGACACTTCAGTCAAATAAGAAACTGGGTGGGTGTCTGCAGACGGAGTGAATCTGAGAAGGCTGACAAGACGTATCTCTAACCAGGGCTTGTTTCTTTGGTTCTTCTTCTGCATATCTTCCAAACCACAGTACGAGTGTGTGGGTCACTCATATTCGTGGGGGGAGAACCCACTCATCCAGAACGGTGACGTGGAATACCTAGAACTTCATGAGCAATAGGTTTCGCTCAATCTCCCTGAGTCGTTCATTGAAACGCTGGTTGAATTCTGCAAGAAGATCGAGATAGCTCCCAAACCAAGCTGAAAAGACAGTGACGACTTCCTTCAACTTTCTACTCTCTGCTTGGACCTTAATCTCCTCTGGCAGGGTCTGCCATTCAGCCAATATGTGGTCTATGACCTCAAGTCGGTTCTTGATGAATCTCTCCGCAGTTTCTAGTCCCATTCTGAATCCATCAAGAAAGGGTATTGTGTCCCCGCCGTACAATTTCGTCCTTGAGCCAGGCTTTGATTCCTTAGTGACCATCTGCCTTTGCTCTAGGTTGGCAAGATAGCGGGAGATTTGACTCCTTGAATACCCAGTAGCCTGGGCGATCTGTTCCTGCGTTAGGGGTTCCGGTGAGAGTACTATCATGGCATAGATTCTTGCTATCATCGGGTCGTTTCCGCGATACTTCACAAACTCCTCAAGGGTCTGTACAAAGGATGTTCTAAGCCGTGCGTACTTCTCGTCAGTCATCTGTTACCACCTTTCATCACGGCTCCGAACACAAATTCTCTTATTTTGCATATTTTGTATTGTAATGAAAATTTATAAGTCTTCACCCCTGTGACTAAAGCATGGAGCGATTCGAAGAGAAGCTACTTGACACAGGTGAGATCAACATCAACTACGTGGAAGGTCCAAGGAATGGTTTCTCTCTTGTTCTCATTCCTGGCCAGGGGGGAGACTGGAAGACCTACGAGAAGGTGCTGCCTTTGCTCTCTGAGAAGTTCCATGTCTTTGCAGTTGATGTGCGAGGACATGGGAAGTCTGACTGGACAACTGGAGACTACACATTCAACTCCATTGGTAGGGACATGACGGTGTTCCTTCAAACCGCCGTCGGACAACCAGCGATTATCTCAGGAAACTCCTCTGGGGGTCTCATCGCGCTGTGGTTGGCCGCAAACAGACCGGACCTCGTCAGCGGGATAATCATGGAGGACGCACCCCTCTTCTCAGCAGAGTGGCCGAGGATCAAAGAGGACAATTACGTCTATAGGGTCCTTGAGGTCACGGTGGAGATGAGTCGGGAGCTCAAAGAGTCACGAAGCATTAGTGGACTTGCAGGAGCCCTCATGAAGATCAAGAAACCAGTGGAGGGTGGAAAGTTCCGTGGAGTGCCTAGACCAGCTGCATACTTCATCTCCTTCCTGATTCGGGCATCTCAGAAGCTACGTTCAGGCAATCCTTCTCTCCCAGGAAGATTCGGGAGGATAACTGACGTCTTGGTCACCTTCGACGCTGACTTCTCTCAGGCCTTTCTTGATGGCCGCATCTATGAGGGTTTGGACCATGCTGACGCTTTGAGGCGTGCTGAGTGTCCGATGCTACTACTCCAGGCAAACTGGCTACGGCATCCTGAATACGGTCTAGTCGGTGCAATGGATGATGACGATGCTGCACTGGCCCGGGAGATTGCGCCGGAAATGTATTTCAAGAGAATCGACTCTGACCATGTAATCCACTCACATAATCCAGATCTGTTTACGGAGGAAGTCGAAGAATTCGCAGCGACGCTCTCTTGAAAGTCTGAATGGTGAATGAGAACATGGGTCCTCTCTCCCTCTCAGAACCGCCAAGGAAGGATAGCCTGAGATTTCGAATGATTGACTATGAAGAACTGAAGGCCAAGCATCCTTGGGTCGATATATTCTTGAAAGGACTGGCAATTCTGGTTTCTTCAACAATAGTGACTATTCTACTGCTAGCACCGATCTACATCTTCGATATCGACAGACAAATCATCGTTGACATCTTTACCTTTCCAGCAGATATCATTCCCTATCCCTACAATCTCATCGGACTAATTCCGATTCCTGTAGGAATGGGTCTAGTTGTGTGGGCAAACTACAATCTGTTGCATGTTGGTAAGATTGGGCTCACAGCTAGGGAACCGATGCAGACTCCTTCAAGCCTCGTTGTTGTTGGTCCATATCGTTACAGTCGAAATCCACTCTACCTTGGAGGTCTCTTAATGATGGCTGGCCTGGCCGTGGTGTGGAGTAGTCTGGTTGTCTTCCTAGGGTTAATCGCAGTCTACATCATCTTCAGATACAAGTTCATTCAGGTGGAAGAGGAGAAGCTGGAGGAAGCTTTCGGAGTCGAGTATCTAGATTACAGGATGCGTGTCAGACGTTGGTTTTGAACATCGACAAACGGTTCAGCTCCTGAGTTCTCGCATTCATCATGAGGAAACAGGGTTAAGTGGAATCTGGTTACTATCAATCAACAGGAGTGAGGTTGAAGATTGGCGGAGCGAAGGACACCACCGCCTATTCGCGCATTGGTGCCCGTAGTATTCGCAATCTTCTCGGCAGTTTCCCTGATTATCATCGTTTTTCTTGGCCTCCCCTGGATTCTACCAATAGATCTCTTCTGGTCTGTAGTGATTGGTATCATGTTCCTAGGCTTAGGATTTCCAATTATGGCCCTTACTCTGAGAAGCCTAACTTTTCACAGAGCCTTCGGCGATGAGCTTTACATGACCAAGGAAGAGAGCCAATTAGTAACCACGGGGCCATATGCTTACACCAGAAACCCACTGTATTTCTCAGGTACCATTCTTTTGATAGGCTGGACTATCTTGCTGAGGTTGACATTTCTTCTCATACTCACCATGCTGTTTCTTGTCATGTTTGGATTTGCAATCAAATGGGAGGAGAATGAGCTTGCAGAAAGATTCGGTGAGGAGTACCTATTATACAAGGAGATAGTTCCTCTCTTCTTCCCAAGACTTCGTAGAGAATGACAAGGATTCAAGCAACACCCAAACGGTGCCAAAAGAGGATGTGCCTGTCTACGTCAACAACCTATCACGAATCACAGTGTCAATATTCATTCGCCTGAGTCTTCTGGCTGAAGGAAGTGATGCTAGGATCGCTGTTAACAGAGTGAGGATGGCTACCCCAAGCAGTGGTGCGATATCGAATGATGCAGCATAGAACGGAATGTAGGTCCTCATGAAGCCATCGAATAGTCCAGAGATCATTTGAGTGACAGGAACCGATAACACTATTCCAAGCAGCGCTACGATCGAGATTTCAAGGAACAGGAGTCGGGTGAGTGAGTTCCTCGACCAGCCAATAGCCTCAAGTTGAGCAAGCTCCGGGATTCTCTCACCTACGCTTATCGACACAATGTTCCAAACCACCGCCAGCATCAGAAGCATTGCGATTGCTGCCATTCCTATGGACACAGCGACACCTTGCGCCTCGCTGACCACCCCGCTTGATGCCTCCTCCATTGTCATCGCATTCTCCACATCATCAAGGGAGAAGGCAGCGTCCGCCACAGCGTCGGTGTCTGCTCCTTGTGTAGACTTGACGAATAGTCCGCTCAGCATCTCCACACCAAGCATGTCAGTAGCCTTAGTGAGGGAGATATAGAAGACATTCATTGGCGAACTAACTAGACCTACGATAGAAAACAGCTCTGACGAACTACCAATCGTAAGATTGACTGTATCTCCTAGTTCGACACCTACCAAAGAAGCGACGGTGACATCAACCACTGCCTCGAGTGCATTCTGAATGGTCCGACCCGTTTCAAGGTTGAAATCATGCAGCTGACCTGCGGGGTCGAGGCATAGAAGACTGACGAGCTTTGGTCTATCTGAAATGAGTGCAGTGGTTCCCAGTTTCAGGTATGGTTCATAGCTATCAACATCCGCCACTTGAGGCATGAGAGCGTCTACTTGGGAGGAGTTCATGGGGTCCTTGAAATCAACGAGAATGTCCCAGTGTTCATTCTGGTCCATGTACACTTGGATACTCTTATTGAAACCCCCGACCATCACTGTACCCATTGAGGCAACTGCTGCAGCCAGAGCAATCCCAGTGATCATCAGGCCAGCCCGGACTTTATTGAGAGACATTCCTCTCACAACAAACTTGAAGCCATAGCCGCGAACACCGAGCTTCCTCCCAATCTTCTCCAAGACGGTTTCACCGACGTATCCCTTCTCCATCATCCAACCGCGAATTGCGCGAATGGGTTCGTACCCAAAGATCTTACGGACAGGAAAGTATGCTGAGAGAAGCACTGTCAGAGGACCAGCAACCAGTGCCACAACGTAGACTGTTGGTGAAACAGCTCCCAATTGGATCTCCAATGAATATATCGTTGCAAAACTCTGAAGTATGGCCTTTCCTCCAGGTTCTCCGAGAGGCATGGCCAATAATGTCGCGACTAGAGCGAAACCTCCCAGTAACAGGAGATACGCTCTTTGAATCTCTGAGTCACTGTAGCCCAGTGACTTCGTTATGCCGATGTGGCGAGAGTTGGACTCGACAATTCTTCTCACTGTAGTGTAGACCACAAACGCAGCCACTGCGAAGATAATGCCAGCAAAGAGAACGATGAACTCGTCTGCAACATCAAATCGCTGCAAGTCGGCACTTCTCAAGTCGCCAGTTTCCAGAGTCGTCACTATGGGGTAGGGATTGATAGTATCAATGATGGAATCGGCTAGAGCTGTGTAGTCATACCCCTCCTGGAACCGAACCAATATCTCATTCACAACTTCCTTCTCACCAACTCCTGTGTATGACATCTCCTGCAGGACTGACATGTCTAACCAGATTGGCGCAATAGTGGCGAAAGCGGCTCGCGATGGAGCATAGATCAGCTGTTTCGGGTTTCTGTGGGGAAACAGATGCTCAAGAGAAACAACAATGCCTACGACCTCAAGTTCGAACTCCTCTCCAAACGCCGACATCGTGAGCGTCGAACCCAGTGTGATTCCACGCGCTGCCGCAAATGATTGCTCGATCAAGGCAGTGCTATTGTCAGCTGGGTCCAGATACGTTCCTTCTGAAATGATGAGCTTGAACACATCTGGTGGCGTGGAAGGATCTACTCCGTAGAGGTCTGCAGGATTCTCTTCACTGCCGGAATACGTGATCTCGCCAAAGACATGATAGCGGCTTGTGAAGGCCTCAACACCTTCAATATCCGCGATGCCTGTGATGTGATCCTGAGGGACTGAGTATGCCACGGCCATGAAGTCAGGTGATGCATAGGTTTCATAGGTATAGTCGAGTGTTGCCCTCATCATCGGCACCATCGCCGAGAACATGACATAGCTGAGCACGGCAATGAACACAAGCGTCATACTGCTGAAGACTTTCCCCTTCTGACTGAAGATCTCCTTCCTAGTCTTTCGGAGAAGGGTTCCGGCCAAGCTTACTCCTCCTCGTCGCGTTCAGACGTACCATAGATTCTGCCTGATCTGAGAAAGACAGACCTGTCAGCTACTTTTGACACGGATGTCTGGTGTGTGACCGCAATCACCGTCGTCTTGGTGCTCTTGTTTACAGCCTGAAGAAGGTCCCAGATGACCTCTGACGTTTCGGCGTCTAAATTCCCTGTAGGCTCATCCAAAACAAGTATCGGAGGTTCCTTGGCTAGACCCCGTGCTATTGCCACACGTTGCTGTTCACCCCCACTCATTTGGGAGGGATAGTTATCAGCCTTGTCTAGTATACCTACAAGCTCGAGGTAGCGGAGAGACCTATCCCGTAGGACTTCCCTGTCTTTGATCTCCATTGCTATGCCAATCTCTACATTCTCGATTGCAGTTAGGGTCGGGAAAAGGTTGTAGAATTGGAAGACCAGTCCGATACTTGACCGTCTGAACTTTGTCCTCTCATCTCTCTTCATGGATGAGATTACTGAGCCTTCCACTGAAACTTCTCCGGAAGTAGGTGTATCCAGCGCAGAGATCATGTTCAACAGCGTTGTCTTGCCAGAGCCCGACTGACCCAGTATCGCCAGGAACTCTCCATCTGCGATGTCTAGTGACACCCCTCTCAGGGCGTGGACTTTTGTTTCACCCAGCTTGTATTCTTTGTGAAGGTCAGTCACAATCACTTGGCTTTCTGAAGACGCCATCTTGTTGTTCACCTCGTTTTTGTCTACAACTCTGTGGAGTTCCTATATGAATAAGCACGAATGAGTAATCTCCCGACACTAGTGAAAACTTCCTCTTGCTTTTGTCTAAGAGTACATAAAGAAGATTTGACCTATTAGTTTCTGAAAATGACGGACGACATCGTATTCTTGTCCAAGGCAATGTCCAACCCGATACGAGTTAGGATACTTGACTACCTCCTGACAAAGCGCGTGGCAAACAAGGGTGACATCATGGAGGCGCTCGGACTAGAACGAGCCGCCTTGGAACATCATTTGGGGCCACTGGTGAAAGCGAAACTTGTCGGAACACTGGACGTTGTCATTGACAAGGTAAAGAATTCGTTGTGCTTCCCATTGGCATCAGTGAAACTGGCCAAGACCCCTGAGATGTCAGCTGATGCAATTCTTGACGTAATTGGAACCGAGATAGATAGCGACGTGGACCATGACGAGATACAACAAAAGGCCCAGGGTGAGGTGGAGAACGGCCGTCTTGAACAAGAGGACGCAATAGCGATAGTGCGAACGCTGTTCGAACACAGGGGACGAGGCACAAAGAACGTCTGCTCAGTCTGTGGCCGTATCAGGAAGATGGCAGACCTCACTCTATGCAGTCAATGCTTCAGACCGGTGTGCACAAAGTGTGACCACGTCATAAAGAGAGAGGATGGCATTTCTGAGCTCCTATGCGACCGGTGTCTAGACAAGCTCTTTGGGTGATTCTGCTCTGATCAGCAAGTAACCAACGCAAATGCTCTGCTGGGCTCTGTTGCAAAACTCATGGGTTGAACCATGAGAGGTAGTTTGCTCGCTCCG
>JBHIAE010000052.1:0-20152 GCA_046758445.1 Candidatus Thorarchaeota archaeon
TTTCGAGGATAACAGGTGTGCAAAACGAGTAAGTGTCTTCCGGGAGTGGCCCGGCTTATCGGGAACGAATCCTTAGAAAACAGGCGATGCTCGTCTTACCTGCATCCTCACACAAATTGCGAACGCTAATAAAGGTGTCCAGAGCGGCCTCAATTGCGCAGTTTTGCACGTAGGGGATGTGATTACCTTGCTGGGCTCGACCATTATCAGTGTCTGGATAGTGTTTCCAGGCGTGCCTATCTGGTTGGAGATCATCATCCTCATTTTTCTGTCAATCTTCCTCTACGTCTTTGTGCTCGCAAAGATAGTGCGGCGATACTGGAAGTTCCCTGCTCCTGCGTTCATCGGCAGAGCACTCAACTCGGGCTACAGAAAGAGAATCCAGCCTCCCTCGATGATTGTTCATGCCCTTGAGCTCGAATCCGGGATGAAAGTGGTTGAGATAGGCTGCGGTCCTGGAACATTCACAATCGATGTCGCCAGGGCAATCCAACCTGATGGCACCGTCTATGCAGTTGACATTCAAGAGGACATGCTAGAACAACTTCGATCCAGCATGATCAAACACAGTGTGGAGAACATCGTTCCCGTCCTTGCTGACGCTGGAGGTCGAATGCCCATTGAAGACAACTATGCAGATGCGGCCTTTGGTGTCACGGTTCTTCCTGAGATACCTGACAAGATCGCCGCATTGAATGAGATAAAACGCATCCTGAAACCTGGCGGTCTCTTCGCAGACGCCGAGCTGGTCATGGATCCCGATTGGCCTCTGAGGAGGACTGTCAAAAGGTGGGCCAAAGAAGTCGGACTTGTCTTTAGGAGTCAACACGGACATGCGCTGCGGTACGTTCTCGTCTTCAGCAAGGAGTAGGCGTTGAGAGAACTACCGCGTATATCTGGGAATGTTGTCCTTGAACCATGAAGGAACTCTGGCATTGTCAACCCTGTCAGAAGATGGCATGTACGGCTTTATGTCTATGATTGGAGTTTCATCGTGTGCGTCAATCTGGTCTATGTAGATTCTATTGCGCTCTTCTTCTACCTTGGTGATTGCGACGATTGAATGGCCGATCGGTGTTGGTCTGGCGGGGGATCTGCTGGCGAACACCCCTGATAGCTCTGCGTTCTCTTGTGGAGGATAGTCACTCAAGTTGGCGCGGCTCTCTGCATTGTCGCGACCTGTGATCCACCACAAGACAATGATGTGTGAGAACTTCTCTATCTGAAGGGCGGCCTCCCAGTACTCACTCTCAATCTGGATGAAGGTGTCCCCTGCTTCTGGCTTCCGAACATGTCCTACTACCGTGCATATGGGCTCCATCTTCTAGTCAACTCAGAATCATTCCGCTGTGTCGTGCTCCATCCTATCTTGCCCGTGAGTATATTCTCTACATCTCGGCACGCAGAGGTTGCTCAGACGCCTCGGCTTAAGAGTCTGTTTGAGGAAGTCCCGTTATGTTTCCGCTGAAACTGATGGGAGAGTATCTGTTGTGGGCGAATCAGGTGGTCTGGAAGACAGTACTCTCTCTCAGTGATGAAGAGTTTGACCAGCCTGTGGGAGCTCGCGTAGGCAGCATACGGTCAAGATACGTTCACATGGTAGAAGGTCTTTGGGGCTGGTGTCAACGCTGGGCTGGGGAGGCAAAAGACCCACGACCAGACTTCGATTCATTGGGGCGAGACGAGCTCAATGAGTACTTAACAGCCTACAATCAGAGGATCATCAACATGATTGATGAACCAGTGGCTAGGGAGCATGAACTGGAAACTCATCGGGGAAAGATGTCATTCTCAGTAGAGGAGTTCTTCTTCAATCTGGCCAATCATGCGACCTATCATCGAGGTCAAATAGATATGGCTCTCAGATTGCTCGGTAAGGAGGTTGTTCCCACAGACTACTTTCCATTCCGGCTTGATTCGTTGGGCAGGGATTTAGTGAGATAGAGTGGGACTAGAAACTTCCACAGAAGACAGAGTCCAGCTCATCAGACATAAATGTAGAGCATACAGAGTTCTCGCACGCACCTTTTGGTGCTATTGACCGGTGAATGTTGTGGACGCTGTCGACAAGAAGATACTCCTTGAGCTCGACATCAATTGCAGGATATCTTTCGAAGAGCTGGGCAGGAAATTGGAAATGACGTCTAATGCAGTGAAGAAGAGATTCGACAAACTTGTAGAGTCGGGCGTAATTGACCATTTTGTGGTGGCTTTCAAACCTGCAATGACCGGAGCAGAGTACCTGATAGCTGAGGTGTCCACAGACGGATCTGAGGATGAGGAGGAGTTCGTCTCTCATATCGGAAACAACGACATGACAGTTCAAGTAGGTCTCCTTGCAGGCGGTGAGGGGAGATTATACATGGTCCATGCAGAATACATTGGTTCTGAGGGCCTTCTTGAGCTGAGTTCCTTTCTTCGCAATTTGGACAGCGTCATCAAGGTTGAGATACATACCATTGCCACAGATCCTGGAAAAAAAGTCGACCTCACAAACATGCATCTAAGGGTACTACGTCATCTCATTGACGATCCTAGAATGATCATATCCGAGCTTGCACGTCGGTCGGGTCTCACAGCTAGACGTGTCCGAAAATTGCTCACAGACCTTATCGAAGGTAGAGGATTCTGGTTCAGCGCAAGATGGAATCTCAGTGCAGGGGAGAGCACAGAGTTCTACGTTCACATTGAGTATAACGAACAGAAAGGTACGGCCGAGGAACTAGAGCAATGGCTTCGGGAAGAGTACCCACAGGAGTATTGGTACTCCTATGCCTCTGCACTAGAGCCTGTTGTCTACGCTAAGTTCGTCACAGAGCACTTCAGAGAGGCAGAAACAATTACGAGAGCAATAACAGCGGCACACCTCACAAAGGCCACCAGAACCATGATCTGTTATCCTGTGAAGAAGTTCCCTAGACTGGGTCAAGTTAAACTACAAGAGAAGCTTGCCGCATCTGGCCTCTGGCCCTAGACGCTACGATGCTTCCTCCTCATGATCTGACTCAGGTTTCTGTCGAGTCTGCCTGATTCTTGTCAACAAGCGAATAACCCTTGATTTCAGCGAATAGAGAACAGGCACATCAATGTCCTCAGGGGCTTCTCGAGTCGGTTCTTGAACTGGCGACATAGGCTGCTTGATGGTCAAGAGAGTTGATGCATCTACGTCAGATGGTTTGACGAAGGCAGCAGATAGGACTCCAATGACCAAGAGAATGGGAAGTGGGGCGTAGAGCATTTGCTCACCCTGTGCCATCCCCATCGCCAACAAGGGGGAAAGTAACACGACGAACAGTAATCCAATCGTCCCAAACAGTATCACTCTTGTTCTGGATACTGCACCTCGCCAGTAACGAAGAATCTCGTATATGAACATGAACCGGGGAAGTACATAACCGAAACTCAGCAGCAGAACGTTAATGTCCATAATTAAGATCGATAGATCCCAAATTGGCAACATCTGGTGGTCTTGGTATATCGGGTAAATGAGCATTGACAGGGTTTGATATCGGGAATATTGTCCTACCTGTGGCACAACTACGAGAAAGAAGGGAATCACGAAGACTGCCAGACCTAACGTATTGCCTATCACAGCATACTTCCGGGGTACTCGTGCAGAAGAAGAGGTGCGATTAGTGCTATTCTTTTCCAAGATTCTGACTAGTCCAGCCAGCTCGGCCTCTCTAGCAAACATAGGAAGGAAGACAAACACCACGAGCGCCACTGATGTGAAGCGAAGTGTTTCGAGGGTAAACCCTAATCCGAAATCACCATACACCGAATACATAGAAAAGAAGGCGGTGCCAGAGACCGACGCCAACACCAGATCTGTGATGGGCAATGTCCTCGATTGCTTTGAAAGTCTTCGTGTGAAATAGATACCGGGTATACAGATGAATAGAGCCGTGGCTATATCGGCGGGACTACGGAAGCTAGCTATAGTTTCTCCTGTGTAGTGCATGATCCGAATGAAGAAGAGCATGCAGCTATAGGAGCCACCTATCCCCCGGCCCAAAGGAATGCCTTCATCCACCTCCAGGGTGACCTCCACAGGGAGAAGCAGGACTATCAATACCCTGAGGGAGGTCTTTATCCAGAAACCGATGTCAATATTCCTTCCTGCCAATCTCAACCTGAACATCTCATTGACTTTCTTTTACACATGTTTCGAATTGATTTCTGTGTCATTGTTGTCTGAAACATCCTTGGACCGAGTTCGTTTCATTCTTGATGCTGCACCGAATACCTTTGATTTCAGGGCATAAAGCAAAGGCACCTCAATCTCACTAGCAAAGTCTTCTCTCTCCCTCCGGGTTTCTCCAGGAGTTTCCACCAAATCTACGCTTTCAAAAGCGGCCGATCGCTCAAGAGGCTTGACAAGACGGATTGCCAGGTAGCCCCCAACGAAGACGAAGGGCAATGGTATCAGGTACACCATATCAGAAACGGAATACTGTGCCCGCATTATTTGCATGTAGACAAAAGGGACTATGATTCCCATGATTCCGTATGACACTACGCGTCTTCTTGAAACAGTGCCACGAAGGTATCGAATGATACTGTAACCGAAGAGTATTCGGAACCCGGTGAATATGAGCCGATCAAGCAGAACCATCAACTCAGGTATCTGGATCCATGTTTGAGAAAAGGTCCATACACCGAAGATGTTTCTGAAGTCACTGTACCTGAGTTGTCCAGAAGCTAATGGCGAGGACACATCGTAGATCGTATGATTGTCAGGCCATACATTGACTACGAGGAAGACCGGGAATAGGAATACGGCCAGACCCAATGCATAACCCAAGACCAAATAGATAGCAGAAGGAGACCCTGTCGTGCCAGACTGTAGTCGCTGATTAGGTTCATTTCTCCTCTCTGCACCAAGTTGCGAAGCTTCTCTAGCAAAGAGAGGCAACAGCACAAGTCCAACGATCACCAGTGAGCCGAATTGCAGGAGCTCCCAGTCGGGTGACGGGATTAGATCGATTAGGTTGTATGGCGGGAAGGCGAAGACAAAGCAAGCAGTCAAGTATGCAGTTGCGAAGAAACCAGCTAACCCGGAATCCCAAACTGGTCTGTGCATACTTCCCCTATTCAACCTGTGATTGAAGTAGATGGCCGGAATGCATACAATCAGAGCTGCAACAATAGTAGCAATCTCCCTGAAGGCGAAAAAAGGCTCACTCCAGTCAGTATAGTTCTCAAAGTAGAACAGAATGCTTCTGTATGAGTGGTAGACTGTGGGGTCAAGACCAGCAACGGAAGTAGTGTCCTGAAATAGGCTGATAGGAACAAGCATCAATAACAAGACTTTGATTGCCATCTTAAACCAGAATCGTAGGTCTATCTCTCGAACCATAACCCGCAATCTGAAACTCTCACACTTCTTTCGTCTGGTCATGGTCCAATCCTATATCTATCTCACGCCTTCCGTAGATTTAGGAATTGCCAATGGAAAAGCCTCTTGATTGTGGCTTTCGGAGCTCGATACTGATCATAGCTTCGCCATCCAGGAGGATTGACGAATCTCGACATCCTGTACGTACCCTTGAAATAGAGATGTGACTATCTCAGACCGACTGTTTGGAAGGCGCTAAAAAGGTAGGTCGGTGTTTGGAGAGCATTAGGACGTTTGAACTGATCTTTCTTGTCCTAATCCTGATTCTCACCTCGAACCATGCTTTGGACGCCAGTCCCACTCCTCCGCATGTCTGCCCGACAGAGTTGAGAAGTCCAGCTGGAATTACAGAGTCAATTCCCGGTGACACTAGAGAAGTGCCGTTATCTGTTGAAGCGAAGACCTACACGACACACTCTCCAATCAACATCTCATCTGATGCAGACTTCCTTGCCCAGAAGGTAGGCGAGGGATGGGCTGGTAATGGCACCGAAACAGACCCGTACATCATTGAAGGATACAACATTACCTACAATGGTCCATGCATATCGATATCCAATGTCACTTCTTATTTCACAATCCGGGACTCGCTACTCATTTCCCCTGGAGATCCGCCGCCACCTGGGGGCTACGACAATGGAATTGCTCTCATCAACACGAGCCATTGCCAAGTTTCAAGCAATACGTTCCTCGGCTCTAGGAACGCAGGTCTCTTCATTGGCTGGTCACGCTGCGACGCAGTCAGCAATGTATTTGTCGAGAGCATCGCGGGTGTCTACTTCAACCACTCTACTGGATCCGTAATCTACAATGAGTTTGTTGATATCGATCTTCACAGCGTGTGGATGTCCGGGTCTTTCAATTGCAATGTGTCTTTCAATACAATGAAGTCAAGCGACACTGCTATCGAGTTGCTGGGTTCTTCCACGTCCTGCACTGTCTCTCACAATCTGATTGAGTCCCACTTGGTGGGTATCTTTGTTTGGAATGGTTCTATTTCCAATCTTGTAGAATACAATAAGATTGACGGGGCTTATTACGGCATATACGCCCATGAGGCTCACAACTCATACTTTGTTGCGAATCGAATACAAAGGTCGAGGTCATCGGGTATACTACTCGTCGGATGCCAGTACGGTCGAATTGAGAGAAACGTGATTCTTGATGGTTCCGGAGAAGGTATAACAATAGTTGGCATTGATCTCTGCTTCTTCCTCTACAACACAATCATGAGGAACGAGGGTGCTGGCGTATACTTGGAATATGGCTTTGATAACACGCTCTATGGGAACTTGCTTCACAGCAATCAACCTGATGCAATTGATGATGATTGGGAGCATACTAATTTCTGGGATGACGGCATCGGCGTCGGAAATTGCTGGACATATCCTGCATGGGATGGGCATTACTATGTTGATGGCTCGGCTGGCAATGTAGACAACTTTCCTTTTCTCACAGAGGCACTAGACTTCAACCATCCAATAATTGCTAGCGTTCCAGATACTCTCATACCGCTTGGAAACTATACAACAATTACTTGGCTGGCGTGGAGTGAATCTGGTACGTTTACCCTTCTTAGAAACGAAGAACCGATTCAAAGCGGTGACTGGAGCGAAACCGGAGCGTTTCATCATGAATTCTTGGCTGCCAGTCTGGGCTCCTACAACTTCACTTTTATCATCAGCGACAATGATGGCAACTCTGCAGCTGACATAGTGATAGTTTCCGTGTACAGTCCCCCACCACCCGTTGAGCTCATAGTATACTTCTCCGTCGGATCTCTGATTGCAGTTGTGGTGATTCTGGAGTTCGGAAAGTCGCAACGCGCCGAAGTGGATGGCCGTGATTGAACTGGGGTAGGAAGAAGTCGATTTGCAGCCGCGTCCGGCCTTCCACACCGTTAGGACCTCTTGGAGTCGACCAATACCCTTTAAGCATGTAGACACTGTGGCCTCGGGATGGTCAAAATGCCTAAGATCAGTGTGACTGTTGAGAGGATTGATGGACACTGCAACCTTCCAGTTTTGGTAGGCGACCACTTCTACGTTGAAGGCTCGAAGCTTTCTGTTCCTGAGGGAAACAATGTGTGCATCTGGGCCCTGCAGAGCATGATGCCGGTGTTCCCGGTTCTTAACGTGAAAGAAACCCTGCCTGAGGACCACTGGGTGAAGAGTGTGAAACACTTCACTTGTCCAGATCCAGAAGGAAAGGTCATCTTCAGGCTAGAAGTGTCTGAGTGAGTGTCAAGTTTTGCCATTACCCAGGCGTGGACTGTTCAGATGATTCAAATCGACGTAAGCAAATGCACGGGATGCAGAAGCTGTGAAACTGCATGTTCGTTCTTTCATTCAGGGAGAGTAAGCAATCACCTTGCTAGAATCAAAGTGATGCATCTCTATGAAACAGGCATCGATGGGCCAGTCGTCTGCACGCAGTGTGAAGAGAGATACTGCTTGGAATGTCCAGTCAATGCGATCACTGTCGGGAGTCTTGGAGAAATCGTTGTCGCTCCGACAATCTGCAACCTATGTGGGTCATGTAAGAAGCAATGCCCAATTGGTGCCATCGACCAACACAACGACCTCATCTATGTCTGTGACCTGTGTGGTGGAAGACCGAAATGTGTTGACATGTGCACGGAGCAGGCCATTGTATTTGCAGTCCAGTCCAAAGAGAGAGGATCACTTGCCAGATTCAAAGAGTCAACACAGAAGATGAACACCAACGAGAAGAGGAGCTACTACATCGAGACGTTAGGGAGAGAGGTAAGGAAGACTTGGAGGGACGCCCATGGCTAGTTTTGGGTATGGCGGTAGGATTCTCCGGGTTGACCTCGGTGAGAAACGCTTCAAGATAGAGAGAAGCAACGAGTCATGGTTCAGGAAAGTGGTTGGTGGTCGAGCAGCCAATACCAGGCGCCTTTACGAGGAGTTGAACCCTGACTGTGATCCTCTTGGCCCTGAGAATATCATCATATTCGGGGTTGGCCCTCTGACGGGTTCACTTCTTCCTGCTTCGGCGTACTACACAGTAACAGCGAAATCTCCAATGACCGGCATTCTTGGAGACTCTGCAGCAGGGGGACAGTTTGCTGCTGAGATGAAGCTCACTGGTTTAGACCAGATAATCATCACAGGCGCGGCAGACAAGCTTACCTACTTGATGATCGAGAACGACAGTGTGGAGTTCAAAGAGTGTACAGAGCTGGCCGGGAGTAGCATTGTTGCAACCACAACTGCAATCAGAACGACTCAAAGAGACCATTCAATTGAAGTCGCTGCAATTGGGCCGGCCGGTGAGAACCTTGTTCTCTTCTCAACCATTGTCTCAAGCGGAAATAGGGTAAACGGAAGAACAGGCATGGGTGCTGTGATGGGCTCGAAGAACCTGAAGGCTGTAGCCGTGAGGGGAACAGGCTCAGTTCAAGTAGCAGATCCCTTGACCTTCTTAGAAGAATCAACAATGATACGAAGAGCAATAGTGGAGCACAATGAGTACGACAAGCGATACCGAATGGGTACAACCATGCTCATGAATGATTTGAACGGAATAGGCATCCTTCCAACGAATCACTTCCAAGATGGCGTCTGTGATTATGTAGACAAGATATCAGGGGAGCGACTAGCAGAAGACTACAAGGTGAAGAACAAAGCATGCTTCAACTGCAACCTTCACTGCTCACGATACTACATTGTTGGGAAGCAAGAGGGAGAAGGTCCCGAGTTCGAAACTCTATGCAGCTTCAGTTCGAGATTGGGGGTGTCTGACCTTCCCTTTGCATTGGAGATGAACACCTGGCTCAATCAAATGGGGCTGGACTCAATCTCAACCTCCGAGGTAATTGGTTGGATTATCGAGTGCCAAGAGAAAGAGCTGATTACTCCTGCTGACTTAGAAGGACACAGCATAACATGGGGAGAAGTCGACAAGATAAGAGATCTAGTCCATAAGATGACGTACCGCGATGAGATTGGTGATAGGCTGGCAGATGGTGCCACACGTCTCTCGAAGGGATTCAGTGAAGACGCCCAAAGACTAGTCATGCAAGTCAAAGGACTGGACATCATCTGCGGAGACCCCAGAGGTATCAAGGCATATGGCTTGACCTATGCGATAGCGTCCAGAGGAGCGGATCATCTAAGGGCTGAGCCATACTTTGAACTGACAAACCGTGTTGATGAAGCTAAGAGGCGATTCGGCACAGAGAAAGCAGCTCTAAGAATGGAGGAAGAGGGAAAAGCGGCCCTAGTGACCTATTCTGAGAGAATTGCCTTATTAACTGACTCGATGACTATGTGTAAGAACATCGGGTTGTGCATGGACGTCTTGAACTTCGAAAACGCGGCCTCATTGCTCAGGGCAGGTACAGGCTACAACTACACTCCCAAGAAGCTGCAGAAGCTGATGGCAGATTCTGTAAATCTGCAACATGAGCTCAACCGTAGTTTCGGTATAACTAGGAAGGATGACACATTGCCAGACCGGTTTGTGAACGAACCGCTTGAAAGAGGCCCTACAAAAGGGTCAACCGTTGACATAGACAGAATGGTTGACGAATACTACGGGATTCATGAGTGGGATTAGCCGCATGCACTGACTGTGCGAGGGATTAGAAGGTTAACCATTACTTTTAGCAGGGGGGTAAGTGTATGTGGGTTTACGCCCCCTATATTACATGTCCGTTTCTAGAAAACCCGCTTGGTATGAAAAAGATGAGTTTCTAGACCGTTGGGTTGGTTCTCGAACAGAATCCACCAAGAAACTTTACAGAAAGGCTTGGCGTAGGTGGATGAGCTTCCTAACTACAAAAGAAGAATGGAATCCAACCCCTGAAGAAATCATAATTGAATACGAAGAGGATCTAAAGGTCCCAATCCGCCAAGGCGGTGGGGAAACAGGTAGAAGAATTGAACGCTTCTACAAGTGGCTTATTGAGGAATACATCAATCCTAGTGTTGATGGCGATGATGTTCATTTGTCACCCAGCAGTGCCAATACATATTGTGGTGCGATAATGGGGTTCTATAGAATGAACACAGGGCAACGCGTACCATTTCAAAGACCTGTGCGTGAGGTCTTACCTAGAGGTAGAGTCGCTGATAACGCCAAAATTGAGTTGGAACATCATCACATCCGAGGATTACTCGACGCAAGCAACTCCTTACGCGAGAAGGCATTCATCCTCTGCATGTATGAATTTGGCTCTGACTTGGACACCCTTCTGAAATTGGATGTCAAGCATATCGGTAACTATGACCTTGACTGGGCGACTATCACAACCACCAGAGGAAAGACCAGAGTTCAATACATTTCACATCTAGGTCCTAATGCTATGAGGGTACTGAGAACATACCTCTTGAAGCGGTTCAAGATTCGAGGGAAGATTGACTCTGTGACTAAGGCATTCAAGAGAGTTTCAAGTAAGTATAAGGGCAAAATGATGAAGGCTTGGAACCAACCCCTCTTTGTGATGAAATCAAGGGGTGGTTCTTGGAAACGTCTAACATCTGGAGCAATCAGGAAGGAGTTTAGTAGCATTAGGCGCACAGCTGGATTCGTTGATGAGGATCTACGCATCAAAGGAAGACAAAATTCGGTTGTCCTGTATTCATTGCGTTCAGCGTTTGAAACTCACTTAGCATTGGCTGGATGTCCAAAAGAGTTATACGACTTCTGGATGGGTCACAAGCTTCCCTATGAGGGTGCATATTTTAGAGTCAAGCAGACGAGTCTCAAAGAGTATCAACGATATTGGAAGCAAGCCCTAGACATTTACTCAGGCTTCGGAACTGATGTTGATGAGATGGTTCAAGAACGCCTTCGTGATGAATTGGCGAAGTACATCGGGTTTGCTCGTGTTGAAGATATTGAACGTGAAGCACGTATCATTGCTGCGGAAAGACGAATGCACGAGAGTGGTGGTGGTAAGGCACGAATTGGTGAGTATGAACCCGAAATCATCATTGAACAGATTGAGAGTGGTAATCTAATAGATCCGTTGGATGAACTTAACGAGGAAGAACTAACACAAGTGAAGTTTGAGGCGTGGCAAAGGATAGTCATGAGAAGTCTAACAGACAATCAGGAATGAGTGAAGGGAGCAATCCCTTCTCAAACTATAATTCCATGAGAAGTCTATGGATTACCGTTAGAGTTATACCTGAAGGATTTTTGAGAGGTTTTTATTAATGGTCATAACAAGTTAATCCAATGGTTGTAGGCAGAATGAAAAAAGAGCTTCCTGTCAAGGATGGGGTTAGGTACACATTTGTTGGTTTCTATGATTCATATTTCTGGGATGAGATTAACCTTAGAGATAGAGTAGTGAAACAGAAAAAACTGCTGTTTACGAGTATCAAGCTTCAAAACGGAACTTTGGTAAAGGATGAGTATTGGTTTGACTCTTCTAAACAATTTGAAGATCTAGGAGAATTGAAGAAGGGGGACATCATTCAATTTAATGCACGAGTTAAGATATTTTTGACTGGTTATGAAAGTCAATATTCATGCGATCCTGGAACTGATGAGTGGCGGATTGAATATGAAGATAAACGTGAATTGGATTTCAAGTTGCTGAACCCCTCCAAAGTCAAGAGAATATCTAACTGATTCTCCCTTAGATGGCAGACCTTAAATTCATTCACGAGAAGTGCTTCCTATGAAGAAGAACTGGGCTTTTCCTAGAGGTAAAAACTTCTTTGCCTTTGGGTGGGGCAAGCGTGGTCCTTACGCAGTTGTAACTAGGCGAATAGGACGTAGGACCTACGCAAAAGCATCCATTGGCGCTCTTGGACCCAGAGTAGGTGGCAAATACTCTGGTAGAAGAGCATCTGCTGAAGGAAGGATAAATCTCTCAACCGGGAAACCATCATTCTCTTTCAAGAGGAAACGTAGTTCCTCACGTCGAAGAAGGCGTAGATAAAAGATTCCTGCTGGAGTCAGAGAATGGAAAAACAGAGGATTCCATTTGCCTTTGCTTTGTTTTGCATGAACGTCCAAACATTGATGGGCTTTTCAGAGACCAAGTGCTACAATCTCAGAGCTTAGGGTTGTTCCTGCACCAACCGAGAGAAGCGTGAAGCCTACGACATTGCCACTGACATCAACGTGATTGATATCACCAACTGAGGTCTTTGGGTCTGTAGAAGTCACTTTGACATTCAGTACTGCTTGGATGTTCTGTAGATCCGCAATAGTCACCTGAATGTAGACCGTTCCCGAAGCCACAACTGAACTATCAGACTGCTTTGAGATGGTTGAACCATCTTTGAGAGTTCCAACGACTGTCACCTAATCACCCTCTGGATGGTCCTTCGTGGGATGGCAGCAATGTTTCTAGCAAACTGGACGGCTTGGTCAAGCACCTGAAATCCTGTTTGCCTGTAGATGTCCACAGGAGGGGGATAACTCCCAGACCTTCTCCTTGTCCTCACAGGGCTAGGTGCTGAGAATGTATGCCCAGTTGGGTCACTGAAGGCTAACCTTGTGGTTGCTGAAGGATCTACCCCGCCACTAGCTCGTCTATGAGAACCTCGGTCAGATGCCCTTGTCTTCTCAAAGTAGTGTTGAGGACGAAGGAATGACCGTGTACCTCCGCTAAGAACTCCAATCACACTTGGGATGTCTCCGATTGTTGTCCCCTTGGGATAGCTCCTAGGGGAGATTCCATGAACACTTCCACTTGATGGAACGTTCGGTCTTCTCGATTGTGATGTTCTTCCATGTCGTGCCTCAGTCAGACCTTCGAAAACCTGAATGCTAGCATGTAACGGCCATGCTACAGACTCAAGCCTTCTAGTTCTGCTACTACGTCTTGGAGGACGTCCATAGAGATTCCCATCTCTATCACCTAGTCACACTACTGTAGCCCCTGTGCTTTCTCAATCGTTTCTTCTCTGCCTCACGTCTCTGTCTGTTTGCTTTGATTCGTTCTGCTGCCTGTTTCATCTCTTGTTCCTTAATCTCCTCCTCAGTAGGTGGAGCAGGGGGTGGCGGAGTGAATCTCTCTCGGAATGAAGTGAGTATTCCGAAGCCTTTGAATGGTCCACCCCCTGCGGTTGGTATCGAATGAGTCGCTCTCCTTTCCAGAGCTTGGTCAAAGGCTGAGCCTTGAGAAGATGAGTAGGTTTCTGAAGCATGAGTGGTCTGTGGTTCTGGATTGGGCTGAGGCTGTCCAGACTGAGGTTTGACTAGTGGAGTTGCCTCCGTGAGCTTCTCTAGTGGTTTCTGTTCAGACATCTGTTCCTTGATTCGTCGCCTGACTGGAACAGGATCTACTCCAGCACGAATCCGAATGTTCCCTGTGACGGCATCGACAATGGCAAACAGTGCTGAGACTCTTCGGTTCAATTCATTGGGATTGAACTGTTTCTGCTTCCTAGCCATCATTCAACCTCCTGTTCTGGTGGCTCACCATAGGTCATGAATTCCCCAGCACCTAATCGCTCTAGCTCCTCCGACATCAACCGCGTACTCTCCCGAATATCATCAATTGAAGACGGGGTCGGAGGTGCAGATCCTGCATCATAAACTGCTTGTGCACCCTGAAGTAGCCAATCCTTCACTGCTTTTGTAGACGACCTTACATCCCTGAAGGTATCAATCATCTCACCCTCAACCTGCTCAGACCATGTTCTGTCCCTTTGACGAGTTTCAAGGTCACGTATCTTATCCTCAAGTGGTCTGACTGTCTCGTCCATCCAAATCCTGCGTTCCAACTTCTCTTCCAATCTGTCAATTCTTCGTTGAAGCTTCTCATTTTCAAGCTCCAACTCACGCTCTCGTTCTGAATCATCATACGAACCTTCGGGTTCAATGATAGCCTTCATCTCTTTGAAGGTCTGAATCATCTCACGCATCTGGCTGGCTGGATTGTCCTGTTGATAGCGTCCACCAAACTCACCACGTCCGGGTCTAGACGGGGTCCGTCGAGTGGGACCAGTCCATGTTTGCTTACTTCTGTAGATCCGGTCCTCAAGGTCATAGGGCACTTCCAGCCCTCTTTTGGCTACCCAATCTTGAAGGAACATTCGCTGACTAGTGGGATTCCAACTAACCACCATTTCCTCAGCCAACTCAATGAAGTCCCATAGGTTGTCTAGGTCAAGCTCTCTGGTCTTGAACATGTGAACAAATCGCGAGGCATCTCGTTTGGGCATATCCCAATAAATCAACAATCTCTCCAACTTCTCATAGACATCAGGTGCCTCAGGTGTCGGTTCTCGTCTGGGGCGGTGTCTTGGTCTCTCCACTGGTTCATCCATTTCCTCCCATTCATTCTCATCCTCTTCATCGGTGAGGTCAATCTCATCATCTAGGTGGGTTGGTGCCTCCATTGATTCCACCATTTCTTGTACATCAGTTTCAACAATAGGTTCAGGCTCATCGAATGGGTGTGGAATTACCGTGTCATCTTCTATGGTGCTAAATGGGTGTTCCACCATTGCTCCATCTGACTTACCCTTACAGAATCTTTGGTGCGTATTTAGTGCCCGTTTGTTCTTCCATGGCTTTCCATGTCTGTCCGCTGTTGCACCACAATGTATGCATGCAAGTTCAGTCATAGTCCATTACACCACCTAGTGTCCACCTAGTGGACATTCCATTATGCATAATGGTCAATATTAGATCCCCACCCCCGAGGGCATGGGTACTTCTACCATTCAAATCCATTAATCCTCCTTTGGGATTCTTCCATTGTTCTGAATAAATACACCATATAGGATACACATGGCTTCTTAGTTGTCCGTATGGTTAATGATTCCTCTTCTTTGGCGAGTTCACCAATAGCTTTGGCAAGAATCAGCCTTTCACGTTCTGCGTCTAGCCACTCCTTCAACACTATGAGATAGGATTGTGATTTGACCAATCTTCTACCAATAGCATCCAACAAAGGTGGTAGTGGTGGATACATAGCACTCATCTTGTTCACCTCATGGTGCGGGAAGGATTGCCTGTGGTTCAATCTCAAACACTCTCAATACATTCTCATCTGTGTCAAACTTGACCTCTAGAACCCGTGGAAGGACTGCACGAAGCTCAATAGTACTCTTGCCTGAGATCCTAGTAACGCTGACATCCCAGAGCTCTACTGCTGTAAGCCCAGTTCATGTCTTGACCTCATCACCAAACCTTGTGCTTAAGGTCGCTCTAACTGTTGAGCCTGAGTTCACAACTTCAATCACTCCACCAAGATACCGTTCCTGCTCGTAATCATCATTTTGTCCGAAGAACCTTCTCAGCACAGATTTGCCTCCTTGACCAGAACCCCTTTTGGCTTCAGCTTGAACACTCGCCCTCGCTTTGGGTCATCAAACCTGTCAATCATTTGAAAGCTAAACAGCTTCTCAACCCCCTTCTTCCTGACCGTTACTGGGCTGAGTCCTGTTGCCTCTGCAATCTCATTAATTGTCATTCCTCTCTGAGGCTTCTGAGCCAGTGCTAGAAGTGTACGACTTGCAGATCCTGAACTCAAGATTCGTTTGATAATTGGCTCTTTCCTGATGACAATAGGTTCGGCCATAGTAGAACTAACTAGTTCCTCCCACATGTATCCTAAAGTCGGTCTAGCAAAAAAAGGAATGCACCAGCCCTGCGGAGTGTAACAGAGTCAGTGCAAAGAGCTATAACTGACGTCCAGTCGTCACACTTGGGTTGAGTAGTGTAAGGTGGTTGAGATGTATCAATCATTCGTTAGGAAGAAGGAAGCTCTGAGGGTGGTAATGGTCTAGATTTAGAAATAGACCCCTCAGAGCTAGGAGCCCAGTACAATGAGCCTCCAAATTAACTACGAACCAAAGCCATATTTGTCTAAGCTTCGTAGTGAAAGTGGTAATTGAGGATGAGCGACCCGAGGGTGTCCGTGTTCTCATGCTAGAGAAGTGGGTCATCAAGGGTGATGCGCCAAGGAAGGTTCGCATCAGTATTGAGCCTGTTGAGGACTAGATCTACGGTGGGGTGGATAGACCCACCCACCACTCTTCTTTCACTGAATTCCGAATTTATTAATGAAGAATAAGCACTCTAAGATTAAGCTCGGTCTGGAGTAGGATTTGGGAACCATGCTCGAAACATAGCACCCTGCTCTGGTTCTCCATATACTCTGTCATGCAAACTGAGTCTTCCCCCATATTTGGACAGTATCTGTTTTGCTTGGTGAATACCAACTCCACCATATCTGCGGGTTGGGTCGAGTAAGCTAATTTTCCTATCATTTGGGATACCTGGACCGTTGTCTGCAATTGTAACCTCATATCCCCCAGCCACTTTCACCAACTCCACCCAGATTTGTTTGTTCATTCTATTATTATGAATGACTGCATTTTCTAAGAGGTTCGTGAGCAGAATCTCCAAATACTGGTCAGCTATGACAATTTCTCGGTGAACATCGCATTTCATAAAAACCTGAACATCAGGGAATTCATTTCTTAGGACTTCCAACGATTCCTTCAGAGCAACTTCTAAGGACCTCTCGAAGAACGGTGCAGAATACAAGCCACGAGTAGCCTGAATCTTCCTGATTACTTCTTTAGAACTGTGTACAGACTCAACTATAAGACCAAAGACAGGGTCAATTTCAGGACCTAAATCAAAGTGTCCAAGTATCTCTGTCCCCAAGACAATTGCTTGTAGATGGTTTCGTATATCGTGACTTATGAGGTCCAAATAAAAAATCGCTTGCTCGCCAGCAACCGTTGCTGCTCTTTCTGCGTTCTTGCGTTCAGTGATGTCCTCTATGGCAAGAAGAATCATCTGTGTCTTGTTCTTTTCCCTGTAGATCCTTCTTGCGTTCAGCAGCATGAACTTTGCACCGATGTTCTCGAAGACATGCTCCATCTCGAAGTCACGCATCTCAGTGTTCAATGGCAGGATCTCCTCGAGAAGCGCTCTGAGCCGAGGGATGTCCCACTGTCTTTCCCCAAGGTCGTAGAGTGATTTTCCCTCGGTCTCCTCCTTAGTCATATTGAAGCTCTGATAGAACGAGCGATTGGCTGAGATCACCCTGATGTCTGCATCCATGACAAGAAGGGGCTCTCGGATTGTTTCCACGATGGCTTCGGCATACTCTCTTGCGGCCCGCTCCTCTCTTTCTGCGTTCTTGCGTTCAGTGATGTCCTCTATGGCAAGAAGAATCATCTGTGTCTTGTTCTTTTCCCTGTAGATCCTTCTTGCGTTCAGCAGCATGAACTTTGCACCGATGTTCTCGAAGACATGCTCCATCTCGAAGTCACGCATCTCAGTGTTCAATGGCAGGATCTCCTCGAGAAGCGCTCTGAGCCGAGGGATGTCCCACTGTCTTTCCCCAAGGTCGTAGAGTGATTTTCCCTCGGTCTCCTCCTTAGTCATATTGAAGCTCTGATAGAACGAGCGATTGGCTGAGATCACCCTGATGTCTGCATCCATGACAAGAAGGGGCTCTCGGATTGTTTCCGCGATGGCTTCGGCATATTCTTCCCTCAATATATTCAAACCTTTAGTTATATGTTGAAAGCTCCTCTGTAAATTATTCTGATGACTTATTTGTTTTTTTATCCAAACCATCTTCCCTACTTCAATTCAGCCAAAGGATAGCAAAGAGGTTCTGTTTGGAATAGACAGTCCAAGAGAATGTCATTGGGATAAGCCAACATATGTATGATTCAAAGAAGGGGCCTTGAGCGTTTACCTCTTTCTTTCTTTGATTCATTATTTCACACGCTAGAGAAACTTGGGAATAACTGTCAGAAGTAAATGACTAATGCCGAAAAGGCAGTGATTTGTAAACTACATTTAATGTTTCAAAAAAAGGTTCCCGGTTAGAAACAGATTCATTCCAGTGTACTGCCTTAAAGAGGGTTAATAACCAAAAGTTAGGGTTTGAAGGGTTAACTTGGTAGCCATCCAGAAGGTACCTACTTGGGTCGAAGGACAAGTTCAGCGAATTGGAATGGAGATGCGAAATAGATCTTGGCCTGTGTCCGAATCAACAGTAAGTTCAATCGTGCCTCCGTACGACTCTACGATTCTATATGAGAGATACAACCCAAGTCCTTTACCTTCGCCGCCACTGCTGACACCCTTTTGAAAGATGCGTGGTCTGACAGACTCAGGTATGCCGGGACCTGTGTCTCTGTACTCGATTTCTAGGGTATCCTCTTTCATCCAAACGCAGACTTTGGCAACAGAGTCTAGTCCTGCATACTCTGCAGTATTCCTCAATAGATTCTCGATGACCAACGGGAGTAGAATCCCTACTCTAATCCTGGAAGACACAACACTTGGCCAAACTTTCACCTCGACCTTCATCCCTTTGAATACCTTTTCGGTATTCGCGGCGATTTCATTGAGTGTGAGGAGAAAGTCATACTCTCTTTGTCGTCCGACCGACGCAAATAGTTTGATGACACTTCCCATCCTGTCACTGACAGCCAGAGCTGTTTCGATATTCTGTTGGTGTTTGGCATCCACATCTTCCAAGACATCAAGAAGTTCGACAGACCCCCTAAGGATTTGCATGTCGTTTCCCAGGTCATGAGTAAGAACTGATGTGTGCACTTCTAGCTCCCTTTGCCGTTGTTCTAGGTCTTCTTGACGATATCTCAATTGGGTCACATAGTAGTTCGTGATCCAAGTGAAGAGCAAGACAACGATGGAGAGAGCAGCTTGGTCGAAGATGGGCTCAAGGGCCACAATGAATTCTATGCCCTGATGTAGGTATGTATAGACTAGGAGCAAGGATGCTTCGACTGCGATGAAACAGCCCATTTGTCGAGTAGTCAGCCATTGGCTTCCAATCAAGGCAGCAACAAGAGGCCAGATTAGAATGTTGAACACAATTCTGGTTGGTGCCCATTGTTGGCTATATGATAGGAATAGAAATGGCATCGAAGCCAAACCGAGCGTTGTAAAGATCCCTGCAAGAAGTACATGTCTCGTTCGACTAAGGGAGTAGATTCCAACTGAAAGAAGCATCAAAGCCAAGTAGACAGGTTGTCCATCCACTGCACTTCCGAGTAACAGTTGAAGGAAGGGAAGGATGAGTATCAACAGAATGAGCACGGCAGAAAGGAATCTCGCCTTCACCCTAAGTGTATCATCCGTGATATCATCTGAAGGCCGGGTGAGGATTTGATCTACCCTTCGAACCATGCTTGCTGGGTTATCTCCCAATTGCGAATCATGTGGATTCTCGCTATCCATTATGACATCTTCCATTCTACTTGGACCAGAATCCTGCTCTAGGTTGAGTCTAAGTCCGTCGACTGTGTTATATTCATTCCTCGGCTAGAGTCAATCAGTTGGAAGGCTTTATACCTCGGGAACCATGTGGGTTGGCCGGGGAATGATTCATGGTATTAGATGTCGTAGAGCTCCGGAAGAACTTCGATGGTCCCCATCACTTACTCGTTGCATCTGACGGCCTGACTCTGTTCATGTGGAAATGGGAACCACGTACAGAGCATTCAAGGAAATCGGCCCTGTTACTCCTGCATGGACTTACCGCATATTGTGGAGCCTATTCCATGATGACCGAGCCGCTTGCAGAACGTGGCTTCACTATCTATGGTCTAGACCTCAGGGGGCACGGACTGTCAGATGGGAATAGAGGTGACTGTCCCAGCAAAGAACGACTTGTTAAGGACATCTGCGAAGCCATAGACTTCGTGAAAGAACGACATGAGACCGTAGTCTTGCTGGCTCACAGTCTGGGTGTGCTATCGTCCATATATGCCATGAATCATTGCCTACAGAACCTGGGCGGGGCCATTCTCCTGA
>JBHIAE010000053.1:0-19113 GCA_046758445.1 Candidatus Thorarchaeota archaeon
AATGGAATGAAGTTCAAGCTCCGTGTTCGGAAAGTGGACTTCGAGAACGTGGCCAGGCTCCGGGAGATGGAGGGCATAACTGTGGTGTCAACTCTCGATGAGATTGTTGAGAGAATCACATCCATGCTTGGATGAGTGAGGGGAGGACATGGGAGAAGCTCTCACTCTTAACGGTGAAAGAGCTGGGTTTGTTAGGGACGCCATCATCGACTGGTATGAGGAAAATGGGCGCGACTTTCCGTGGAGGCGTACTACAAATCCTTTCCAGATTCTGATTGCGGAGATGCTTCTCAGAAGGACCACCGCAACAGCTGTGGCGAGAGTGTATCCTGAATTCATGCAACGATTCGCCAACCTGGAACAGCTTGCAGGCGCTCGGAAGTCAACGATAGAAAGGTCTCTAAGTAGCGTTGGACTTCAATCAGTCAGAGCATCGCATATGCAGCAGATGGCAAAGAGATTGCTCAAGGACTACCATGGAATAGTCCCGAGAGATCTGGCTGCTCTTGAATCTCTTCCTGGAGTTGGTCGGTACGGTGCTGCAGCAGTCATGAATTTCGCGTTCGCTGCTCCAGAGGCAATGGTGGATGGCAATGTAATCCATCTCATGAACCGCTTGTTCACACTCGGAGTCACGGACCCAAATACCAAACCAATCTGGGAGTTCATGAGGCATTTTGGTGGTTCACAGGACAAACGACTATACTGGGGGATAATCGATCTAGTCGCTACAATCTGCTTGAGAAAGATTCCACGCTGCCACGACTGCCCTCTCTCGAAGTATTGCGATTTCTATGCTGTTAATCCCAGATGATATTGGAGATCAAAATCTTCACGGAAACATTCATGATTGCGTAAATTGCACCAAGACCGAAGTGTCCATGAAATGAAGGATGAAACATCTACTCCTCTACCAGATGGCCTCGAGTTCGGTATCGTGGAATCGGATGAAGAACTCGAAGAACTGATCAAGTTCAATTCATCAATCCACGAGCCGCATGAAGGCGAGGAACTCAGAAGAATCATCGAACTGCTTCCGGGATTCAGTAGAGAGATGAACTTCTACATTCGAAACACTGACAGGGACGTCTTTGTTTCCTCACTCAACGCAATTCCCAGTGTCTGGAGCTATGCAGGCACTCCCTTGCGGAATCTGGAGCTAGGTTTTGTTGGAACATTACCTGAGTATCGAAAACGAGGGCTTGTAAGAGCTCTGTATCGTGAATTCTTCGAGAAAGAACTGAGAAGCGGCAAGTATGATATCTCCACAATACAGGGCATTCCCTATTATTACCGTCAGTTTGGGTATGACTTCGTAGTTCCGGCATGGAGGTCAGTCTTTCTAAGGACAGATCAGATTCCCGGTGTTCCCCCAAAGGAGAAGCCATCATGGATGCGTCTTTCTATTCGTCCGGCAACCAAATCGAATCTTGACTCCATCATCCAACTCTATGAAGAGATGACAAGTCGTACACTCGTTTCATCAATCCGGGATAGGAAGCTGTGGGAGATTCAAGAAGAACAACGTCGGGAGTACGATAAGGAGTTCACAACTTTCGTGGTGAAGCGAGGGAGGGACGTTGAGGGGTATTTCCGGTTGGTAGCGAGAGAGAGCGCAACTGACCCAGGGAACGGATTCTTGGACATTATAGAGAACAGCATCCGGTCATATGACGGCGTGAGACGCACCCTACATTTCCTCAAAGAGCAGTGTAAAGACAAGAGCCTCAATCGAATCGCACTCTCAGGTGCAATAACCTCCAATCTCTCCCGAGTTGGCCTAGACTTTGGTGGGAATTTGAGTCGTGGATGGAAGCATCAGCTTCTCCTTCCAGACATGGTCCGCTTTCTAAAACGAATTCGTCCCGTACTTCAGAAGCGCCTTCGAAGAACCATGTTTGAAGGACTCACCCAAGAAGTGACAATCAACACATACAGACATTGCTATGTGTTGGATTTCCAAGGAGGCAAGATAAAGCAAATCAAGGACTTGGGAGTCCATGAGGATGGCAAGAACCTCAGCTTCAGGGCGCCGCCTCAGGACTTTGTGCGGCTTCTCCTTGGTCAGTATTCCATTGATGAATTGAGTCAGCAGAACATCGACTTCCTCGTTGCTGGTCCAGTCAAGACACTAATCACGACACTATTTCCAAAACAGGAGAGCTTCATAGGCTACTATCACTGCTAGACCGAGATCTCTCTAGTCCAAGTCTGGAATATCAATCTCAATATTGAACTGAGTCCCACATGGACAAGCTGCTGGAACTTGAAACTTGTCAGGAGTGTCAATATTGATCCTTGCACCCTGCATCGCGGCACGATCTATCATGGCCTGCATATTTGCTGTCATGTACCTAGCGAAACTCTGGACAAGCTCCGGAATTGAAATGTCATTGATCCAGTAGACAAAATGAGCGCAGTCAGGATTCGGGCAACTACTCAGTATCACTCGTGTACCATCACCACATGATTTGCATCTCAGGTCAGTGTGGTGATAGTCAGGAGCGATAGGTGCGGGAAGATCCAAGGCATTCTTGTCGCCGCATCGGTAGCAGAAGTATTCGAAGCGTACTTTGTCCGTCATCGTCAGCTCACTAATTGAGAAGAGCCCCTCGATAAGAAAAGAGTATCTGTGCTCTTGATGGATTCTCTGGCCTGATGAGCTTTGTAGGGCCTAATAAGGCAACATCATAGCCTATCTCTGAGGATGTGACAGAAAGTGCAAGTCGCAAGCCCAAGCATGAAAATGATTTCGCTGTTTCTGGTCTTCTTGACTGAGAACTTTGAGGCGAAAGCCGCTCCCTGTGACACTTGCAGCGCTTTGATTCCTCGCTTCGGTAGGGCATTCCACATTGGTGCCAAATGGATTTGTATAGATTGCATAGTCGGACGAATTCATTCCATCTGATGCACATCCTGATTCTGTGGAGAAACTAGGCACTGAGCCTAACAGTGAAAAGTAGGTTATGTGCAGTAGAACAGGTCAGGTGAACAACATGAAGCGCAGGATTCAACCACATCTCAGAGTTGGAGAGGGTGATGTCGAAAAGATAGTCTTGGTTTCCGGAAACCCTGATAGGGTGCCAACAATAGCATCCAAGATGAAGGACGAAGAGGAAGTAGCGCGTTATCGAGGATTCGTGACCTACCGAGCCTACACTCCTGGTGGTGTACCCGTCACGATTTCTGGTACTGGAATTGGTACTCCTTCAACACACATCTGTATTGAAGAATTGGCCAACTTGGGCATGGAAGTTGTCATTCGGGTTGGCTCCTGTGGAGGGATTGATCCAAATGTCACTACAGGAGATGTTGTCGTTCCTACTGGGGCCATTCGTGACGAACGTACAAGTCTGAACTATGCACCACTGGAGTATCCGGCGGTCGCCTCTCCGGTTTGGCACAATGCGCTCTATGATGAGATTGTGAAGCTATTGCCTGCTGACAGAGTCCACAGAGGAATGTGTTGGACGAGTGACGTCTACTATGTGAATCCTGAGCTGAACCCACTAGACATGTGGACCAAAGCCCAAGTGAAGTGTGTCGAGATGGAGAGTTCTTTCCTGTTCGTGTTCGCATCGACGCGCGGAATTGATGCAGCATCAATCCTTGCTTGCGACGGCAATCTTCACGGAGCTCAAAAGTCAGAGCAGACCGATGAATCAGAGGAATCCGGAGAACAGGATCCTCTTCTGGTTGAAGCGGTTGATAAGGAGATACAAGCCACAGTTAGAGCGATTGACAGAATCTATGGATAGAACGAGTCATCAGTTGGAATTCCACATGTTTTTAGTGTAGCATGTAGATAATCACATTCACCATGCAGGACACGGGGACAGCCAATGGAAAGCTGAACAAAGCACGCCCGAGAATCACGCTCACACATTTCGCGAAAGTCAGCAACCCAAGGTCAATACACGGCATATACCCATACAGAGGGAAGATGTCCTCTCTCGATGCAGCCCATGTAATCTCGCAGGTCCCGGCTGATGCCATTCTCTTGGACCCCTTCTGCGGAACTGGGACAATCGTGTACGAAGCACAGGCTAGAGGCGTGCGTGCCATAGGTGTAGACAACAATCCCCTTGCGTGTGTCATCGCACGTGGAAAGACTGAACCTTTAGACGTAGCAGAAACGCTAGAGCATCTTGAACAAGCCGCTCTAGCGGCGGAGAGCCTAAGTAGCCCACCAGACATGCCAGCCTCTCCCGCACGGTATTATCACCCTGAAACAGCCGAGCAGATAATGCGTATGATTGCGGTGTCAGAGGACTTCTCATCCTATGAGCTATCTGCTCTCTATGGTTCCATTTGTGTTGCAGCGAGGGCCTGCAATGGCTGGACGTGGACTTCCACGTCGATAGGGAGAATAGCCGATTCACTGCGGCCCGTTGACTTCTACAAGACGTTAAAGCGAAAGGCGAAGAAACACATCTCTTACGTCAGGGGGCGACCCAAAGCGAAGATCCACCGATATGATACTCGCCGCATCTTTGAGATAATCCCTGAGAAGTCGATTGATGTAGTGTACTGTAGCCCTCCTTACTTCGATGCGCTAGACTACACTGGCTACTACACCAAGCTTGTACTAGAAGTCCTAGGTGAGAGTCGAGCTCGCATAAGAGAGGGCCTCATTCAGAGATTCTCAACCTATAGGGATGACATCAAGTCAGCATTACACGCCGTCGATAGGGTCGTAAAGGATGATGCTCTCGTTATATTCGTCGTTGGAGACCGAATGGTTCATAGGAAGCTCATCAGGGGGTCGGAATTCTTCGCCGAGATAGCCCCTTGGGAAGGCTCCTATGTCGTTGAGAGATCGTATTCCGACACCCCAAGCAGGCTGTGGGACAGAATCAACAAGACACAACGAAAAGAACAGGTCATGGTATGGGATCTTGGCAGTCGAGGATGATTGAATGAAGACCAACCATTTAGTGGTAATTGGAGACAGCCGGAAACTGGACCGCGTCTCGGATTCATCTGTTCACCTTGTTGTGACTTCCCCACCTTATTGGCGTCTCAAGGACTACGGCGAGGATGTAGGAATAGGTCAGAGTTCAGTATCCTACGATGAGTATATGGCAGATATCTGCTCAGTGTTCAAAGAATGTGTGAGGACGCTTGTTCCGGACGGCAAACTGATTGTAAACATAATGCCGATTCTTCTAAGCGGAAAGACGTCAAAGTTCAACCGTAGAGTCACAAAGACAGTCTTGACCGAACTAGAGGGATTCATGACATTACTAGACGACATGTACTTCCACTCGCTCTATATCTGGGACAAAAGGAAGGCCGTTCGTTTCAGTTCCTGGGGTTCGTATCCCTATCCTCCGAACATCCTTTCGTCATACCCCTATGAATGGATCATCGTATTCTCCAAGAAGGGAAGACATCCACCTGTTGACTCAAAGGTCAAAGAAGCCTCCAAGATCAGTCACGAGGAATTTACCAATTGGGCTCAGAACTCAATCTGGGAGTTTCAACCAGCTTCAGCAAAGGCCGAGGGGCATCCGGCTCCCTTTCCAGAAGAGTTACCACGAAGATGCATTCGGCTCTACTCCTTCCTGGGTGACACGGTTCTTGACCCGTTTGCAGGGACAGGCACTACCCTGGCGGCGGCAAGAAGACTTGGCCGCAATTCGATCGGATATGAGATCAATCCAGAATTTGAGAAGCTAATCCGTGCAAAGCTAGGGGTGGGTGAGGACTGGAACGACGAAGCTACCTTCGAAGTGGCTGTGCGTAGCACTAAATCTAAATAAAGAGGTCTTCCTTCAACTCTTGTTGCTTCGCTTGTTTCATTGCTGGAGTTGTTAGAAGGGAGGAATCTTCGCACGTGCCGTATGATGTCATAGTTGTGGGAGCTGGCCCGGCAGGGTCGGTTACTGCACACGACTGTGCGACAGCAGGCCTGAAGACGCTTCTATTGGAGAAGTTCTCCCTACCGAGAGACAAACCCTGTGGCGGAGCCGTGATGTATAGGGGACTCCGTATATTGAGGGAGGGAGTCCCAAAAGGCCTAGTTGAACAGAGAGTACACGGCCTGAGATTCACTCTTCCGAAAGGCGAATCTGCGGAGTTCCGATCAGAGAAGCTGCTTGGAATTACAGTGTTCCGAAACCGCTTTGATGAGTTTCTCGCAAGGAGAGCGGCTACTGCCGGTGCCGAATTCTTAGAGCAGGCAAGAGTAGTGAGTGCGATCTCGGGCAAAAGAGGAACTACCGTGCAACTGAGTGATGGCAGAGAATTCAGGTCGCAATTCCTAGTAGGCGCTGACGGCGTCAACTCAGTCGTGGCCAAGTCGCTAGCCCTTCGGCCAGATCGGAAGGACTTGAACCGTGTAGGATTGGGAATGGAGTCTGATTTTCATGTGGGTGCAGAGGGTGTGCTCGAAGCCATGAACGGAGACCCTTCCATTCTTTCAATAGTCCCTGCTGAGAACAGGGTTTCATATGGTTGGGTCTTTCCCAAGATGGAGCACCTGTCAGTTGGAATCGCTGGAGCAGCAGCACATATGCTTTCACTTCGTCCAATGTTTGATGCCTTCTGTAGGAGAATGGAGGAGAAGATAGGAGTCGAGCTGACTGGTGCGAAACGACGCACATGCTTTCTTGGTGCCGATGGTGTCGTCAACAAGAACGTCATGGATCGGGTCATGCTCGTGGGTGATGCGGCCGGCTTCGTTGATCCGATGATGGGAGAGGGCATAGCATATGCAATGAAGTCAGGTGCCTACGCTGCTGAAGTGATTCTGCGAGCACTTGAAGAAGAAAGGCATGAGGAAGGCTTTCTGAAGCAGTATCAGGACCTCTGTGTCAAGGAGTTCGGTGCCAACTTCAGAATGGCAGAGTGGGCTGGATTGAGAGGAACCTCATTTGCTGAATTCGTTCTAACCAAGGCTAGTGGTCATCGTCTAGCATCAGAGATTCTAGCGATGCTAGCGAGGGGGGATATAGGCTATTCAGCTATACCTCAGACAATCGTGAAGAGTCTACCAAGGGAGCTGCCGGATATATTACGTCGCATAGTACAATCGAGGATGGCAAGTTCCTCCTGAAAAGGTTCTTAGGCCGATTCGTGGTTCAGTCATGTCGGACCATGAGGCGTTTGCGATATACATGGGTTGTCCTGTTGCTATTCTTCGTCCCGTTTGGAGATGTAGTTGGTCTTCAGACAAGTCACATTCCGACCTTTGATGGGACAAACGCCATGATGCATCTCATACAGCAGTGTGACTTTGGACCAAGGCCTCCAGGATCTCACAACCTAACGCTCAGCAGACTCTACATCATCAGTGTTCTAGAATCATTTGGCTGGCAAGTCACTCTACAGAACTTCACCTACTTGGGTGTGGAGTGCACCAATATTATCGGACGTTGGGGGCATGTGAACAATGCATCTGTGATTCTAGGTGCTCATTATGACACGAGACCTCATGCGGATGAAGATCCAGATCCGGCGAACTGGACTCTTCCTGTTCTTGGAGCAAACGACGGTGCCAGTGGTACTGCGGTGTTGCTTGAGCTTTCACGAGTTCTTCCCGAGTCAGTCCGTTCATCAGTAGAGATTGTCTTCTTTGATGCAGAAGACTCCGGTGGATTGTCCGGGTGGGATTGGATTCTAGGGTCCACTCACTATGTACAACAGCTAAGTTCCAGCAGAAAAGAGGAGGTTTATGCCATGATCCTTCTTGATATGGTGGGAGATGAGAATCTTCGTCTTCTTCGTGAAACCAGTTCGACAAGGTCTCTCCAGGATACTGTTTGGTCTTTGGCTGCTAACATGGGCCACGATGAGATCTTCATCGACACATTGGGTGGCGGTGTCTTTGATGACCATTGGCCCTTTTTGGACGCGGGTATCCCTGCACTCAATATAGTCCATCACAACCCCTTCCCAGCCTATTGGCACACCCTGGAAGATACACCTGACAAGTGCAATGCCACAAGCCTTCAAGTCGTCGGACAGGTTGTCGAAACGTTCATTGTAGATGAGTTAGATGTTGACACCACATTCTCCCCTAATCCTCCAGACTACATCTCCATAGCACTACTGGTTGTGCCCCCAATCGTGCTGATTGGAGCTATCATGGCAAGTAGACGCAGATGAGATATTACACATTTTTAACATGGATAGCACAAATCATTCTTTGAGTACTCATCGTATGGTGTCCTAGCATGAAGAGAAACGTTTTGTTCAGGCCTACAGGATTGCACGTTCCTCCACTGACCTGTCTATCAGCAGATCCGAAGGGAAAACGTGTTGCCTGCGGAACGTTGGAATCTGAGATCATTCTGCTCGATGCTACTACCGGCAAGCCCAAGAAACCGTTGAAGGGACACGAGGCGGCGGTTTCAGGAATCGCCTTTACAAGTGAAGGAAAGGGCCTGGTATCAACCAGCTGGGATTGCACAACACGAAGATGGACCACAAGGGGAGCACCAAAAGAGAATCCGCTATTACGTCACAGGACACAAGTAAAGGCGCTTGCTGTTCATCCTGAGTCGTCCCGTGGTGCGGCAGGGGGACGCGACGGAGAAGTGAAGGTCTTTTCAGTCGCCACCCTGAAGAATCTTCGAAACCTCCAAGCACATAGAACTGACATATCAGGACTGGCATTCACCAGCGACGGCACAAGACTTGTGACTGCATCTTGGGATGGTGAGTCGAAACTATTCGACTTGAGCTCCTACAAACAGATTCGAAGATTGGCAAAACAGAAGGAGCGTGTCCGGTCCATAGCACTAGCGCCTGACGACACGCGAGTCTTCTTAGGACTCCACAATGGAACAATCCTGTCAGTGGACACTGAGAGCCCAAGGGACACTCAAGAAATCGCAGGTCATACCGACATTGTGACGTCACTATCCGTTGATCCCTCTGGTGCTTGGCTCGTATCTGGGGGATGGGACAGAACGCTCCGAGTATGGTCGTTAGAGTCCGGAAAGAAGGTGGACGAACAACGCCTCCTAACAGGAGTGTCCTCTTTGGCTTGGAATGCCAAGAGTTCTCACCTATACTCGGCTGACTACTCTGGCGCCGTCATATCTTGGGACATCACGGAGTAACATGACCTACAGATGGCTCTCCCTTGATGCGAATGTCGATGTTCATGTAACCTTCCTTGTTCCATGTGAGTCTGACTCTCTCGTACTCCCTCGACCCGCCCGCTAGCGCTCTCAGTTGAACAGCTGCCCGGTTCCTGCTTGGTTTGTCATACGGAATGGGGACCCTCTCTCGTTCCGCAGTCTCGAGAGTCAGTACTTGTTCCTGAATCTTGATAATCGGCTTGGAGAAGATCATTCTACCATCTCTGAAGACTGGTGCCTTGGCCCTCATGCTCCGAACCGTCTTGGCCATTCTACGATGCCTTTGTATCTCAGACCATGCTGTCTTGACAACATCTCTAAGATACTGCTCTCGCTTGTCAAAACGGGTCACAAATTCTTCCTTCACCTTCTCCAGTACCTTCTTTCCGGACGGGATGTGATCTCTAAGAATAGTCTTGATGACGAAATTGGTGGCTGAGACGTATCTCTCGAACTCTACGTCAATCTTATCCTGCTTCTCTCGGGTGAGTGTGACGCTCGTTAGTTTGACAATCTCAGTTTCCTCTTCAGTCATAAGACTACACGCTTCGCGGACAAATCCAGTTCCGCCTAATCAATCTAGCCTCATGAGGGTCTCTATAGTCGTTGTGCTACGAATTCCGCTTCCCTAATGCCGCGCTCAATTCCCTTCTCAGTGAATTCGAATGCACCGTGGCGCACGAGTATGTTCTCGTAGAACACTGGTTCATTCTCCTTGAGTGCCTGGATGAAGTTTGTCTGATCGACGTCGAACTGACCCGCGAGAGCAAGTAGAGCCCTGCCTATGTTGTCCACGGCCCGTCGCATCTCTAACACTGCAAGCTCATAGTCCCCCGACAATGTACAGTTCGTTGCGCCATGATACTCTCTTTGGGCTCTTGTCAGGAGTTCCATTGCATATTCATCTACAGTGCCTTCGCCAAAGCGACTCTCTGCTATCTCAATCCACTCTCTAATCTCCTCAAGGGTCTCCATCAGCTGTTCTTCTTCCATTCCCTTGAGCTTGTAGGTCCTGAGGAAGAGGGGATATGAAACCGGGTCGAGAAGACGTATCTCGGTGAGCACCTCCGAAGGCTTCATGATTGAGAAGTAGTTGTTCTTCATTACTACTACTCTTCCTAAGTCGAAGAGTGCGCTGCGCAGGTCGTGAATTGCGCTGATTGTGTCGCCAGACTCAGCGTTCTTCTTCGCACTGTTCAATGTTAGAAGCGCACGCTCTTTGACACTGTCGATTGCTTCCTCCGACCATACAAACTCGGAAGCCCGTTTCTGCCAGCCTTTCAGCCACCCGCGCGTATCATGGACCACCTGCGCATTCTTCAAGATTCCAATGATCTCCGCAACGCGAAGCGGATCGACTGTCTTCCCTTCGAGTGCATCCTCCACTACTTTTGGAGTCAGAAAATACAAGTCAATGCGAACGCCTTTGTGTTCTGCGAAGAGTTGTGCAGGAGGTTCAGGATCATCCCATATGACCCCGAGGTCAAGGTCCGAAGTAGCCGTCAATGTCCCTCTCACAAACGACCCATAGACGAAAATCCCCTTCACCTTGTCGTGTTTCTTCCATTCTTTCACTGTGTCCTTTAATGCTGTATTGAACTTCTTTTGCAGATCAAACACGACGCGCGCACCTCTCCACGGGCATTACAGCAGAATCGGTGGTATTCAATTGCATGGGCTTGTCAATAAAGCTATCTAGTGGAATCATTCGCCCATGAGAAATAATAGGTGGAGATGCCTTTCTGAACTAGAGTTGGCCATATTGACCCGCATTGATGGGCGAACAAATGATGAGCTCAGACCTATAGAGATACTGCGTGGATTCCTGAAGTACCCCGAAGGCTCAGTCCTGATCAGTGCGGGGGAAACAAGAGTGATCTGCACTGCAACTGTGGAAGAGGGAGTTCCTGGTTGGCTCAACAATCAGAATCAAGGTTGGGTGACGGCCGAATACGCAATGTTGCCTCGTGCTACAGAAGACAGAACCAATCGAAGCAGAGTGAGTGGTCGCGGTGCTGAGATACAGCGACTGATAGGCAGGTCTCTGAGAGCGGCAGTCGACCTTGCTCGACTTGGTGATAACACCGTTAGGATTGACTGTGACGTCATTCAGGCTGATGGAGGAACTCGAACGGTCGCTGTAACCGGAGGATATGTTGCCTTAGTGGATGCCCTAACATACATGGTCGACATGGACATGATACCTGAAGTCCCACTTCATGGCAATGTCGCGGCTGTAAGTGTGGGTGTAGTGAACGATGCCACACTCCTTGACCTCTGTTACGTCGAGGATGCCCAGGCGGATGTGGACATGAATGTGGTCATGCGCGACAATGAGTTTGTCGAGGTACAAGGAACTGCTGAAGGCCTACCCTTCGGTCGAGGAACCCTTGACGAGCTTCTCAGTCTCGCCTCAAAAGGCATAGGAGAACTCATAGAAGCACAGAAGAGTGCCCTCTCGGAATGATGGGTCCATTTCGACCACATCAACGTTAATTGGCTTGTAGCCAGTCAGGTGAGGGAGATGTTTCAGCAAGAAATGTGCATCCGGCGTAAGCTTTATCTTGGATTGACGGGCAGTTAGTCTGCTTTCGTCGAGTAGAGAAGGCGTTGTTCGGCGGCTATAGAAGGTCGCTGTAGGCTGTTCTGGCGAACCTCGACGTACAGCAAGCTTTAAATCGTCGGCCAAGACGGCTGACGGAGCGCGCACCCCATTGAGTGGGTTGTGTGCTTGAGGTCCGGATTCCGGCGCGGTTAGGCTGGATGAAGGCCCATCGGGACCAGACCGAAGGAAGGAGTCATTCCCGATGGGGGACCGTCGAAGCGGACAGTTCGATGCGGTGCTGTGCACCAAGGGTTGTCTCGCTGAGATTGCAGAGGATGGAGGCATACGTACACAAAATTGATGTTACAACTCCTTGGCAACAGGTAATACTGTGCCGGTCTCATAAGTAGGACTACGAATGCTGTACGGCCGCTGGTGGATGACTGTGGTTGGCTAGCCGATGAAGGGCGTCACGAGCTGCGAAAAGCCTGGGGTAGACGCATGAAGTCTTTGATCCCAGGATCCCCGAATTGGACTTCCTCGTGTGGGCTAATAACCTGCATGGATCCAGTGTCACAGCTGGATTGGGAACGCTCGGAACTGAAGCATCTTAGTACGGGCAGGAAGAGAAAACAATAGTGATTCCGTGACTAACGGCGAGCGAAAGCGGAACAGGCCAAACTGAATCTTCACGCGAAGAGTGTGAGGAGATGTGGTGTGTGGGCCTCGAACTTATTGCCGACGTGCCTAAGCCGAAATCGTCTGGAACGACGCGGCAAAGAGGGTGACACCCCCGTAGGCGTAAAGCACGGGCATGTTTGAGGTTCCCGAGTAGCGCGGGTTGGGTTTCTCGCGTGAACGTCGCAGGTACAATCTGCGAAGCCTAAATACTCAGCCAAACCGATAGCAGACTAGTAGCGCGAGCGAAAGTTGAAAAGCGCCGCGGGAGCGGGGTGAAAAGCACCTGAAACCAGTGGTCTACTCAAAGGATGCTGATTAAAAGAGGAGATGCTCGGGGAACGAAACAGGAGCGATCCTGGAGTAGGACCCGAGTGGATCGAATCGGCATCATCCGTCTTGAAACACGGGCCAGGGAGTTCATGGGCGTGGCAAGGATAAGGCGTAAAGCCGTAAACGAAGCGAAAGCAACAAGCCCGCAGCCGCTTGCGGTGAGGGGCGACGTGTGATAAGTGCGTGAAGTCACTCCCGTGACACGAGAAACCAGTCGATCTTGGCCTGGGCAGGGTGAAGCCGGGCGAAAGCTCGGTGGAGGCCCGAAAGGGTGCTGACGTGCAACTCGTTCCGTTGACCTGGGCGAAGGGGTAAAAGGCTTATCTAGACTGGTGATTGCTCGTTCTCCGCGAAGTTGGTCGTAGCCAAGCCCCGCTTGAGGTATCATGTGGTGTAGAGCACTTTCGGATGTGCCCGGGGGTCGATAAGACCTCCACCATCCTGAAAACTCCGAAGCTGCATGAACCGTAGACGGCGGGAGACGGGTGCCCGGGGTAAGCCCGGCAGGCCGAGATGGGGAGAACCGAGAGTACGGTTAAGGTCCCTAAATGCCAGATAAGTGCGGTGAAGAAGGGTGTCGAGAGCCCAAAACAGTCTGGGGGTGAGCTTAGAGGCAGCTATCCCCGAACGAAAGCGTAACAGCTCACAGACCGAGGCTCTCGGCCTTGAAAATGGACGGGGCTAAATCTGGCTACCGAGACCGTACGGCACGTGGGTAGAACCGCGTGATCCGGTAGCGGAGCGACCCGGTTGGGCAGAAGTAGGGCCGTGAGGTCCTGTGGACCGTCCGGGTTTGATGATCCTGGCAGTAGTAACAGCAAAGCATGGTGAGAATCCATGTCACCGAAAGGGAAAGGGTTCTTCGGCAATGCGTCGTCAGCCGAAGCTTAGTCGATCCTAAGTGGCGTCGTAATTCGAGCGTCACGAAAGGGAATCAGGTCAATATTCCTGAACCTCGGAAGTACGATTCGCGGCAACGCTAAGCCGGACTTGTGACTCATCTGGACAAGCCAAGCACAGCTCTCGCTGTGTTTAACACTATAAGGGTGCTGAGTACCGTAATGGTGAGAGGCAGCCGAAAGGTGGAATAGCGAGTGGTCGGACACTCGTTTGGCCCATTCCTGGTGACCATGAAAAGCGAGTCCGGAAGGATCTTCCGAGTCCGTACCCAGATCTGACACAGGTTCCCTGGCTGAGAAGGCCAAGGTGTATCGGAGTCACCCCTCCTGAGGGAAATCGGCCAATTAGCAGCGTAACTTCGGGAGATGCTGTGCCTGGGTTAGTGCAAGCTTTCCCAGGTCTTAGTAACTAGGGGGTCCCAACTGTTTAATACAAACATAGCTGACTGCGAACGGGAAACCGCGAGTACAGTCAGTGAATCCTGGTCTGTGCCTGTCAGTTAAAGCTCAGGAATGGGCCTAAGCTCAGGTTAACGCCGGGACTAACTATGAGTCTCTTAAGGTAGCCAAATGCCTTGTCGGTTAAATGCCGACGTGCATGAAGGGAGCAATGAGGTCCCCACTGTCCCCAGGAGGGCTCCGGTGAACCTACACCGTACCGAACAGTGTACGTAGCGCCAATGGGAAGAGAAGTCCCTGCGGAGGTTTACTACGCAGTCTGTCATTGCCATTTCGGGCAATGTGCAGAGCATAGTCAGGAGCGTCGAACCACTCTCTCTGGGGAGTGGGAATGCGACCGTGTAATACTGACCATGTTGTCTGGGATGGCTAACCTAAGCCAAGCGAGCTTAGGAACACTGGCAGATAGGCAGTTGGGCTGGGGCGGCACACGGCTGACAAGAGATCAGCTGTGACCAATGCTGAGCTCAGAGGCGACGGAAACGTCTCGTTGAGATCAAGGGCATAAGCTCGGCTGACAGGATCCCGAACAGCAACGGATTCTGGGTCGAAAGACTGGCCTAGCGAACCTTCACTGGCCAATTGTAAGTGGTGGAGATGACAAAAAACTTACCCCAGGGGTAACAGAGTTGTCGCGTGCAAGAGTTCATATCGACCACGCGGCTTGCTTCCTCGATGTCGGCTCTTGGTATCCTGGGATTGCATAAGGTCCCAAGGGTGCGGGTGCTCACCGATTAAAACCGAAAAGATCCTTGATTCGTCAGGGGTTTCGGGAACGTGAGCTGGGTTTAGACCGTTGCGAGTTTAGCCCGTTCATATCGGTGGTATCGCAGGGCCTTGAGGGAAACAAGACAGATTCCCATTGCCTTCTGTTGTTGTTAATGAGTCAAAGCCTTAACATTGATAGAAGGTCAAGGCACTCTGATGCCACCTGTGAATGGAGCAGGTCTATTGTGCTAAATCCGAAAGGACAACCACACAGTAGGCTCTGCTTGGGCGTTGCGCCCTGCTAGAGCAACACAGGTTGGTTTCTATCTATTGGCGCTGTCGGATGTCTGATGGCAAGATGAACTCTGTACGAGAGGAACAGTTCGTCGCGACCTATGGTGTACCCATTGTCTGAGAAGGCACTGTGGGGTAGCTAAGTCGTAACGGATAAACGCTGAATGCATCTAAGCGTGAAGCCGGACCAAAAAATAGACATCCACTTGCTGAACATCGACTTTCGAAGTCGGCATGGGGCTGGTGACAGCAACGTGTAGTTCAGGAACGAGGACTCTGGTAGAAGACCAGGTAAATAGGGCGGGGGTGTAAGTACCGAGCTTCGGCGAGGTATTCAGCTCACCGCTACTAATGTCCGAGGCGTGTAGTTTGAAAACGTGACTCGCACAGTACCTAGAGTTGTCAAGACTGAGAGTTGTAATCGTGTAGCCTCCATCCTTTGTGGGTCAACCTTTCCATTCTTTCTACAAACAAAGGGCCTAGGCCAATAGGTTTCAATCACAGATACGGGAAGACGTCTTGGTCGAACCACTTCTCAAAGAGCAAACGAATGCCCTCTGAGTCTGGATGCCTGAAACCGCACTCCACACAGAACCATCCCTCCTCTGTCTTGGGGTCGGAAGCAAAGGTGACCTGTGGCTCAAGGACAACCACCTTTGTGTCAAAATCAATCTCGGCCCAAGCAGAAGAGAAACGACCATCATAGAAGGACGTGTGACCACAGTCAGGACACTCGAAGAGGTCTGTTCTGTTCGGTCTTGGGGGAGTGGGGCTCAGTATCACAGGGCGAAGTCGCAGATGATGATAGGGGTCGTGTGAAGTCATATCCCTGTGTCCTGTATGGACGATTTAAGCCCGTTAGAGGAGGCCATCTTGAGAGGAAGCCCCACGATTGCCACGTACTCATGGAAGCCGCTCCCCCATGACGCTCCGCTCTGAGGACTGGCGGGGCCTGACTCTCTGAGTCTAGTATGTTCAATTTGTTCACGTTGCCCCTGAAAGGCTCACCTTCCAGATAGAAGGATAGAATAAGGGTAGGTGTCGAGGGGAAGGTAGGGTTACATTCCCCTGAACATACAAGCGTCTGGTAAGAGAGCGATTTACCGGGCGTTAGATTGTAGGTTGCTAAGCCTCCTAAGGTTACAGTTTCAGGGGAAGGTAAGGTGAACGTACCGAGGGAACGCGCTCATTCCTCTTCGTCGTCTGCAACGATAAACCAGAGCAGGTCTTTGGCAATCACAAATCCGCCCACCCTGTAGGGTTCCTCACTATCAGTCATTATCTCCTCCATGAGCCTCTTGGGTGGGGTCGTAAGGAACTGTGGCTCTCCATCTCTGCGTGTCCGCTTGGTGATCTTCAGTTGATAGATGCGTGTGCACTTTGGATGCCTCGGCAGTCTAATCACTCTCAACGTCTATCACCCACGCCTAGAGATGAAGTTACTGGATGACTCTGTGTACTGCGATTCTCTCTGTAAGGGAACTCATGGCCTCGCTGAACATGAACTCAAGGTGAGCGAGAGCATCATCGATCACAGCATAGTCCTCATCAGTCGAAGGTCCTTCTCATGCCGACTGAAAATCTACACGCGTGAACTCTCTGAGGGCAAACATACTATGAGTCCTCCCGCGCTCACCATATGGAACGTCATCGCTGTGATAGTTCCTCTCGATTGTCCACCGCTGGTTGAACAGCTGCACGTCAACCACGGTGTCTAGGTCGTCCGGCTTCATGTCATCGTGTGCCCCAAGGTCCAATTTGAGCCCACATTATTACTAGTAATAGTGTATGAGTATATAAGCTTCCATGAAAAACCGCAGGCAGCCACAGGACCAAAGGTCCAGCTGCGTCGGAACTATCCAGCGCATAGAGGACTGGTAGCTAGCTTCTCCAACCTCTTATACTTTCTCTTCACTAGGCCCTCGTCCGCGAACCTGTAGGGCTCTCGCTTCTTCAGCATGTGGAAGCATGCCACAGCGAGCTCCCTTGCAACTGCCACGTAGGCCTTGGACTTCCCTCGCCTCTCGCTTATCCTCCTGAACTTCTTCTGGAAGTGGTCATCGTACCTCACAGCTGAGTGTGCCACCTGAACCAAGGCCCATCTGACTCTAGGAGATCCCATCTTGGTGATGGCTCCATGATAGCACTTCTCCCCGCTCTGACTGACCCTCGGTGCAAGACCAAGCCAGCTCACGAGCTTGCTAGAAGACGGGAATCTGTCAATGTCACCAATCTCACTGACAAACAGCATGGCAACGTAGTAGTCGATTCCGGGAATGGTCATCAGCAGCCTGATTCTCTCGTCCTCCACTGCCTTTTGCGCGATGACCCTCTCCACATCCTCTACAAGTCCAGTCAGGGCCTTCAGCTGATTTAGATAGGTCTGGAGAATGAAGCGCTCTGCCTCTGGCAGCTCAAGTCCATTCAACCATCTGACACCAGCCTTTCCCCACAGTGTGCTCCCCGGATATCTGGGGCAATCACACCTTTCAAGGAGAGCATGGGTCCGGTTCTTGACTCTCACCCTATCTCTGACCAGGTTCATCCTGACACGAGTCAGCTCACGGACATCTCTCACATTTACAGGGGGCACATAGCACGGGGCCACGAGGTCTGCCCTCAACAGGTCAGCAAGCATTGCAGCATCGACCTTGTCGCTCTTCAGCCTGGCCTCAGCGATCGCCTTGGTCTTCGATGGATTGGAGAGGATGACCTCAACACCACTCTCCTCCAGAGTCAGGAACAGCCTGAGCCACAGATTCCCAGTGCTCTCGATCACTGCCTTGGTCGGTCTTGCTCCAATGGCCCTGAGAAGTCTGGTGAACCCCTGGTCGGTGTTGAGAAACCTGAACTCCTCAAGAAGGACTCCCCTCTTGTCCTTGATACAGGCATAACAGAACTTCTTGTGCACGTCGATTCCAATGTAGATCAATATGACCACCTCATGCATCGGCTCTATGCGGCAGGCATCCATTCGCTCTTCAAAGAGCATTTCGATAGCCGCTCTGTCTGGTCCAGTCTCCCCACGACCTCATACGGGTCAAGCTTAAAACCGGCCAGCCGATACATCTGTGGTCTTCTGTCAAATGCCCGTTAGAGGTTTTTCATATCGTCTCCCCTCAAAAGACACGGGTTCCTCCTCAGGGAAGGGCCTGTGACGCGGTTAGGGGCGATTCCATCTTACAGCCCTCCGATGGCTTTACGGTAAGGTGGTCACTCAAAACATATGCTTCATTCTACAGGGGAGTGCCTGTCATACAGTAGTTGAAGTTGTTAACGTGGTCCACCGAGAAACACCCCTTCCAGATAGAGGGGTAGATTCCTTGGGGAAGGTAAGGGTACACTCCCCTGAACGCACAAGCGTCTAGTAATGGAGCGACCTGCGCGCGCATGAGGGGATGCTCACTCCTCTTCTTCGTCCGCAACGATCAACCAGAGGAGGTCCTTGGCAATCACGAACCCGCCCACCCTGTAGGGCTCCTCAGTATCACTGATGATTTCCTCCATGAGCCTCTTGGGTGGAGTCGTGAGATACTGTGGCTCTCCATTTCTCCGCGTCCGCTTGGTGATCTTCAGTTGATAGATGCGTGTGCCCTTCGGATGCCTTGGCAGTCTGACCACTCTCAACGTCTATCACCCACACCCCTAGAGATGAAGTTACTGCCTGAGCCTATAGACTGTTATCCTCTCGGTCAGTGAACTCATGGCCTCACTGAACATGAACTCAAGGCGAACGAGTGCGTCATCGATCACAGAGTAGTCCTCATCGGTGGATGGACCCTCCCATGCAGACTCGGTGTTGACACGGGTGAACTCTCTCAGGGCAAACATCCCATGGGTCCTCCCACGCTCGCCATAAGGGACGTCATCGCTGTGGTAGTTCCTCAGGATGGTCCACCGATGGTTGAACAGCTGCACGTCAATCACGGTGTCTAGGTCGTCCGGCGTCATGCTATCGAGTCCCCCAAGGCCCAATTTAAGCCCGCACTATTACTAGTAATAATGTATGAGTATATAAGCTGCGGTCATCACACAGGGACATGTCCACGACCAGCCTCTTGCAGTGTGGTTATCAACAGTCCACACTGGCATACCCCAAGACCAT
>JBHIAE010000054.1:0-19038 GCA_046758445.1 Candidatus Thorarchaeota archaeon
ACACCAATCACTGCGGCACCGCCGAGACCAGCTACAACGTAGAGGGTCGGGATACCAAGGATGGTGCCTTCCCACCAATTGCCTGCACCGCCCAAGACCTGGATTTGATAGCCTGGAGCGGAAAAGGTGTATCGTGCGGACCCAGTCCAGTTTCCTGCGTCACCCACCACGAATGATGCGAGTGTCGTGTTGAAGTAGACACAGATAGCTGGCAGGTCGAGGTATAGACCAGGGTCAGTCGCAGCGACGTTATAGGTGATGACCCAAGACTCGCCAGGATTCAGGGTCGCTCTCTCCCAGTAGAAGTCACGTTCCCCGTCCAGTCCAATGCTCATGCCATCGAGTACACCCAGGTCGTAGGCTATGTCATTGCCGTAGTTGTGAACAGTGATTGTGAACTCTATCGTTTGACCTGATTCGACTGTCCTGTTGGCAGTGCCCTTTGTGACCACCAGATACGGTCCATCAAGGACCAGAGAGTCCGGTGACGCATCAAAGGTCAGTGTCAGATCTGAGACATCCAATGCCATGGCTGACGTATTTGTCATTGGATCAAAGTTGACTGCACCCGTAAAGCCAATCCCGCCTATCAATGAAGCCCCAAGGTCTGCCATCAGATAGGGTATGAACTGCTTTCTCAGGTTATCCATGTCCATCATGTTGACAAGAGCGGTCTTGATTCCAGCTAGATTGTCTGCTGCCATCGCTGTCCAGAGGGCCGATAGTACAATCTCCCAATGATCATTGACGAAGGCCGCAATCTCCTCTTTGTTTTGGAACTCGGCAGGAAGATCGAATCCGCTGAAGTCCTTGAGATAGGCCTCGATACCTTCTATGAAGGTGTTCAGATAGCCTTCCAATGCAACTGGGTCTGCATAGATGTCGTTATCAAGGATGTCCAGAAGACCATAAGCGTCGAAGTATCTGACGAACGCCTGGGCAAGCGCAGCGAGTGGATTTGTTTGCGCAAGAGTGGCATCAATCCTACTGGTAAGAGCGTCTGCGTTCATGCCAATAGCGCCCATCAATTCTGCTAGCAGGTCAAGGTTTAGCTCTTTGAGAGGCGTTGGTGGAATCATCGTGGTGAAATCAACGTTTAGGATACTCTGCTTGAAGTCTGGGAATGGACCAACACTACCCCAAATGGCGTCAATGACATCACTGATGCCCTGTTCAATTTCGGTCATGTTAACCATTGACATTTCTTGATCTAGAAGCAGAGCGTACTCCCTAGGCAAAGCTGAGAGCATCATCCTCATAGCGTCACCGACAGTGGTGTTCTCTGGAATGTAAAGAGTTTCTCCCACCGTTAGGTTACTAGGAATTGGAAAGCTGTCATTGAAGACCATGAAGTTGCTTGGAAGCTCAGGGATTGAGAGAGACCCTGGAGTCGCACCCACGATGAAAGACATCGAGTCTGAAGATGAGTCCTGTTGCATCTTGTTCTGTATGTTGCCTGTGTGACCAACGTGTTGCTTCAGCGAGTAGGTCTCATCTCCAGGTCCTTCCGTAACTGTCCCTGGAGCACCGAAGCCCACTTCCGCCATAACTCCAAACTGGACTGTCTCGACCAGGTCGGTGTGGCTCGTGTGAGCTCTGTGATAGGGCCTGTTTGTCGCCCCTAACAGCTCACCAACGAAGTCTGACTCAAAGCCAGTGTAGTTTGCTAGCCAATGGGCTGGAACGAATCCCTCGACTCCCTGAGTCATTAGGTCCGGCCAATCAGGGGAATCTGCAAGATCCATGAAACCACCCATGCCGGCCAGTCTGCTTCTGAAAGTAGTCATTGCAGTAGCACCAGGTGTGGCATCAAGGACATCGATGTACGTCATCATGTATCTTTTGACCACTATGTCAACCGGGACTGCAACCCCAAGGTCGAACCAATAGGAGTAGTTGGCGTCGATAGTGATGAACCTATCCATACTTAATCCGAGAGCGGTTTCATATTCTGTTACAAACTCATCAGCAATGGTAATCGCTTCAGTGATGCTCAAATCAGTACTGGCCGCAAGATCCCGGTTGAGAGGAACCTCTACAATAGATTCAACGACAATCTCCAAGACTGCCATTGGAGGTCCTACTGCGCCGTTCGGGAACGGACTCAGTCCTGTGAAGAGAAACACTGACTGGCTCACATAACCATCATCGGTCGCCATCTGGTTCTGTACAATAGTCTCAAGAGGGTCGAGATGGGCATAGCTGTAGTGAGTCTGGTTCTGTAATGACACAATAGCGTTGTAGACCCCACCCCATGGATCCACAATGGAGGCCAGTCCCTCAATCGTTGCGACGGACGGACCATTGGACGCCGGGGCAAAAGAGTCCAAAACAACTGGCGTGCCAACGCTACTACCTGCGATTGCTGGCAACACAAGCGTGATGACAACGAACGCAGTTAGCAGCAGGTTGTCTTTTCTGTTGCTCAATTTGGAATTCTCCTTAAGGCATTCCTGAACGCTCGGTTCATGGCGAACGTTTGGCGCATGTCAAACACCGTCACAATCTCTTATGAACTGTGTGGTGTACGCCAAACTCTCTCGAACGACAGGCACATGCCTAACTCACATTAATTGTAAAACATCCCCAAAGTAGGTATTTGAAGTTTTGTCGCTCATCTCGACGCCCCAATGTGTGGTAGACTGCACAATTCTAATCTTGCTGTTCATGGTCGTCCAAGAGGTCTTCTGACGGTTCAACTGAGCTTTCCTCGTCTGATGAGCGGTCCGAATCGGGCAATTCTTCAATTTCCTTTTCTTCAAATAGCTCTTCCTCCTCGACATCATCTGCGGGCTCAAGTTCTTCTTCCTCTGTTGGAATCCGCAGGTCCTCAGGAATCTCGGGAGGCTCAGGTGCCCTGCCAATCCTCCTGAGATACACGAGTTCCATGACCAGCGCCACAAACGGGAAGATGTAGAGTTTGATCAGGTCGCCAAAGGAGGCTCCGATGTCAATCCCGATCCCCTGATTGCCCAGTCCGAATATGATCGGAAAGATTGCATCCGAGAAGTAGTACCCCGATGCCAGAAAGAAGGTGAATGTGGCTGCTACGTCAGCGGAGATCTTCCACCTAGTTTCAAGTCCCTCTCTGCTAGCCAGCGATCGCCCGACCGAACTCATAGTATAGAAGAGGAAGAGTATTGAAACTCCGATGCCCACAAGGTCTAGTCCGAGCGCTGCCCCCTGACCTGCGTTGTAGATGAAGTAGGATGAGTATAAGGAAACAAAGAGTCCTATGACAGCGAGATTCACCAGCGTTGGCTTATCGCGATGGCGGACCATGATGATTCCATTCAGGAAATTGAAGCCCATGACCAATAGAGCTCCAGGGATGATCGCGGCAAGAAGCCAGATGTTTGTGATAAACAGACCCTGCAGGATTCCTACATAGACAAGAGTTGCGACGACCACAAAGTAGCTGAAGAGATTGGAGAATCCAGCAAGTCCTCTAACGATTCTTCTAACCTCTGTGCCAGCGGCGACGTCAGCATACCTAAGACTTGTCCTCGTACTGTAGTAGGCCTGGAAGGCAATCCAGCCCACAAAGGCGACTCCGAATATGAGAATCTCCAATATGGGCATAGCGAAGAGGATGAAGACGAACAGGACTGCACCACTGACTATCATCCAGGGAATGACTCCAACGAGTGATTTGGCATAGGACTCTTCACTCGCTAGGAACCTCTGAAGGCCGACGAGGGAGAGAAGCACCGCCAAGAGGAAATAGATGGGCCATACTCCAGCCAGCAAGATAAAACCTGGAAGAAGTGGAGCCACAAAGGCTGGACCGTAGACTGCAAGAAGGGTTGCCCCAATGCGACCTAGCAGTGAGATGATGACAGCCCCAATCACGAAGAGAATAGTCAACCATCTTAGCCGGTTGGATGCCCAGAATAGCTTGAGTCCTTCGATAAGTCCTGACAATATTGGAACGTCCATCTCCATTACCTCCTTCAGCCTTCCCCTTGGGGACTGAGCCCGCTTTTATTTCTACGCTCCCGCCTTCTTGAGGACATAGACAAGCTCAGCTTCCAATGTAGGCTTGACGACCTGCTTCTCAACAATTGTGGCGACTCTGTTTCCTTGAGAGTCGAAGATCTCAATCCAAGGTATCGCAGTTGCTCCCCACTCCTCGATCTCAGGCGGAGATGGGGGTACCCTCCATTGATGGTCTGGGTCCAGTGGGGCAGTCTTGATTCCTCCGAAGACTCGGATGTCCAAGCCGATTTCCTCTTCAAGTTGTGCCAACACGAGTATCGCTTTGACACAGTCCTTGCACCAACCAGCACTCATCACTACTATCGTCAGCCCTGTGGTCAGGTTACGGAGCTCTTCCGTACTCACTGGGTCTAATTCGTATGACTGATACTCTGCCATGAAGCGATCGATGTGCTTGCTTTCGATGCTTTCTAAGTACTCTTTCGCTGTCTTGGTCCGGCTTCGGATGTTCTCCAAGTCTGCCATGGCAGATGAATCGCGGTATGTTCTGCTCAAAAAACATTCTGTAGGGATACCGGGGGATGGTGGCCGATGAATTGATTTGTCGGAATCCACAGTATATCGCATCAACCCTGAAAAGCGTTTAGAAGACTCAATCAAGCAGGAACTAGGTGGTGTGTAGCCTGCCTACAGAGGTCTACAAAGCTATCGTACTCGGCCCACCCAACGTAGGAAAGAGTTCTCTAATCAGAAGATATCAGTCTGGTGAGTTCTCTGAAACCTATACTGCCACTGTGGGGCTCGATATGAAGGCAGCCACCTTCGATTTTCCTGACGGGTCTGTAGTTCTAACAGTTGTTGACATTGGAGGGCAGGAAACATTCACCGCGCTAAGGAGTCGTTTCTTCGCGGGGGCCCATCACTTGATTCTCGTGTTTGACAAGACAGATCGATCGACCTTCGATCTGATTCCGGAGTGGCACGAATCGCTTACCAAGAATGTGAACATCCCCGAACATCTATTTCCGAAGGGGTCACTGGTTGGAAACAAGGCGGACCTGGAGGATCAGATTGTGGTCACCACAGAAGAAGCGAAGCGACTGGCCACAATCCTTGTTCTGGAGTACTTTGAGGCTAGCGCGAAGACTGGCCTAAATGTGGCCGAGATCTTCATGCGCGCGGCTTCAGAATCTCGCCGAGTTGCCAGAGGTCTAAGTACACAGGACTGAAACGTGTACTTCCTGAGGCCCGTTGACGATTTATGGGTCAGGTCCCAAGAGTTAAAACGCAGCTCCTCACGAGCAGTCTCGTCACATGACAATCTGGGAAGGCTAGGGTATCATGTCGGTAGCAATTGAGGAAATCCGGAAACGAAAGTGGCTTGCGATATATGCGTTCTTAATCATGGATGTCCTACAGATTCTGTTTGTGTCGATACTCAACGTAGACGAGCTGAACCCATATGTGGTGGGTATTGACCTCTCACGGTCGAGTCCAATTGCTTCGACATCACTATTTCTGACAATAGTCCTTCTCCAGCTGTTTGTGGTGTATTACGTAGCCTACGCCATGCAGCGCAGTCCAGAGCTAAGACCTCTGCATCCACATTTTGACAGCAAGAAGAAGTGGGAGTGCCGATACTCAAGAGACGAGATTGTTAGTTGGACGCTTGAACAGGCTGAAAAGAGCAAAGTCAGTGTGCGAAAGATCTACTTAGTGAGCTCACCTCTTCCAAATGCCTTCACCTTCAGTCTGCCTGGCATGGGGTCTATAGTAGCAGTCTACAGCAATATTCTCGATATCCTCGAGCCGAATGAAGTGAAGGCAATAGTCGCCCACGAGGTCGGTCACATTTCCAATCGTGACTCGATAATTCAGATATTTGTCAGGATGCCTTCGTTCTTTGTTGACACAATCTATCTCTACATCTACCTGAGACTGGCCATGGGAGTGTCGAATGCGCTCTTCTTGTACGGTGACCCAGTGCTAGCCGGAATCAGACTTGGCGTTCTTCTCGTGTTCTTCGGGTTCTCGAGATTCCTTTCAATTGTTTCGCAAGCCGTTATGCAGAAGGCGTCTCGTGAGGCCGAGCTTCTGTCCGATTATCATGCGGCAGAGATTGTTGGTGTAGAACCGACCATCAACGGCCTTGTTCGGCTCGGGCAAAGATCTGAGGCCGTCAGTGCTTTGATTGATGAGATTCGATGGCTTGAGTCCCTAAATCCAGAACGCAGCGGAGCCCTGAGAAGAAAGGAACTGGTCCGCATGATTGAGTTGTATCCTTTAGACGGCATTGACGAGGACAATGCGAGAGAGATGGCGCCCTGGGTGTTTCTCTCAACGAGACTAAGGCATATGAGAGAAGTCTACGGTCTGAGTCTGACTGATGACCAGATCAAATCGGCAGTGGAGCCGGCCTTAGATGTTCTCGCTGAGAAGCGTTCAAAGAAGAAAGAAGAGCCTGAAGAGAAGAAGGGGCCTGGCACAATAGACTGGCGCACAGTTGACTACGACGGGGATCGCAGACTATCGACTGAAGAACTCAAAGACCTACTAGAGCTCCTACGCAAGAATCCGAAGAAGTTGATGTTTGACAGCGAATTGAGCATGAGTCTTTGGGCCATGAGCCACCCTGACTTCCGAAGGAGAGTACTCACTGTAGCGGATGCATTTGGCCTATGAGCCTGCTGATGCCGTTCTCTGTTCTTCAGCCGGACTCAGGCCGCGAAAAGCCGAGATGATTCCTGCCAGGAGAGCCAGAACACAGAATGTCCAGATAGTCCACTGGAACGATTGTGTGTAAGGTAAGATGTCATGATATACCATGAAGACTGTTGTCACCAATGCCGTTGCGATTGAGAAGCCTGTGGTTCTCGCTATGTTTGTCAGTGCACTTACTACTCCCATATATTCACGTGGTGCCGATGTCATTATGAAATTCCCATTGGCGACAGAGAAGGTTGAGAGTCCGAAGCCCATGATAACGATTCCAACAATGATCAGCGGGATATCTGGAATCACAAGTCCGATGAACAACAGACCCAGAAGTTGGATAACAAGTCCAAATACGGTCTGCTTTCTAGCCTTTACCCGCTCTGACACTAGACCGGCAAAGGGTCCCACTACAGAGATCACTATTGGATGTGCAGTCAGAATGAGTCCTGTCAGCGACTGAGAGAACCCCAGTTCCTCCTGCAGAAAGAAGGGAAAGAGGAAGATGAGAGGCACTATTGCCATGTAGGACAAGAGTGCCGAGAAGATGCTAGCAGAAATCCGTTTGTCTGCGAGCACGCGAGTAGGGACAATTGGTGCTTCAAACCTCGTTTCCCTCATAATGAATGCGATCAAGGAGATAATGATTACAGATGCTAGGAATACTGAGATGACCAAGTGTGCAGTTCTCGCCACTGAAACGAGATAGATTAGCATAAAGAGAAACGTGAAAAACAGCCCGGCGCCCAGTGTGTCGAATTTCGTTTCATGCACCAGTTCGGTTTCCGGCACAATGCTCTGCACAACCAGAAATCCAACCACCCCGATTGGGAGGTTGATCAGAAAGATGCTTGGCCAACCGAAGTATTGGCTCAACAATCCGCCAATAACAGGTCCAAGACCCAAGGCCGCCGCCAACACAACAGAGTTCAGGCCAATGGCGCGTCCACGATTCTGCGGAGTAGTAAAGTATGTGACCAGGGCCAGTCCATTGGCGGTCATCATGCTGGCTCCAAAGGCCTGGAACACTCTAGAAGCCACAAGGAATGCCAAGTCCGGACTCAATGCGCAGAATAGAGACCCTGTGATGAAGATTAACATGCCAGTCTGAAAGATCCTCGTCTTTCCGTATCTATCTCCCAACTTGCCCATCAATGGCATGAGAGAAGTGATGACGAGTAGGTAGGCCAGCACAACCCACTGAATCTCAGTCATAGTGACTCCAAGACTTCCTGACATTGTGACAAGTGACACATTCACAATTGAGGCATCGAGAGCCCCGAGGAATATCCCGAAACTAGTAGCGGCGACAATCTTGTAGGGGCCCGGAAGAGATGGCTCTCCGATGTGTGGCGACTGCTGGCTTTCAGGGTGAGTCATCGATAGTCGTGCCTCTTCTGTGAGATTAGACGCAGCACAGCCAGCCTCCAATTAAGGGTATGGCTATGTTGTGATTTCACCTTACGAAAGCGTTTTCTTCGTGTGGGAATCGTCATCCTCATGGTCGACTTCTCTCTGCTTCACAAGAAGGCGCGGCATGACATCCGTGTATGTCTTCAGGTCTGGTCTGAACTACTTCGCGAGAGTCTGGGAGAGCGCCTCAAGTATGCCTACGCCAAGGGATCGGCTGTCAAGACATGGGACTCCGCAATTGACTACGTTCCAGTAGTAAGTGATGTGGACATACATGTCTATCTCAGTGATGACGCCGGACTCTTTGCTGGATATGATGATGCATTCAAGCGGTCGATGGAACTGTCCAGCTTGTTTGAGAGAGCTTTCTATCAGCGGGAACCCGACCCACTTCATTTACCGAGGACTCAGATAGTTCTTCTAAATGATGCGTTAAAGCAGAAGGGATTCACCATGCCCCGGCTGAGTGACGTTCAACCGATTGTTGGAAATCCTGTCTTCCCTTCCCAACCATCTCCGGAAACCACTCGACATTACGATCTGCTAAACTTGAGAGAGCTAGGGGAATACTTGGATGCTGTTCCCCTAAAGACAGTAGACCGTGCGGGATTCGATTTCTGGTCATTGATTCGAACGATGATATGGAGAGTTTCCCCAACTCCAGTCCGATTACTCACACAGAGGCATGAAGACCCAATGGAGGTATGGAGCTGGAACCGAACCCGAATTGCAGAGGAACTAAAGACTCACGGTCACAATATCTTGGAAGGGCGCTATCGGGGATTCTATGAGGCGGGCTGGCGCTTGTTCATCTTAGGGTTCACGAGCTCGGAGGACTTCCGTGGGATGGTCTATAATGGATACTATTTGCTAAGGGGCTGCCGTGATGCTGTTGGCAACTAACTGGTGGCCTGTTCGTACCTATTTGGTTATATCTGAGTGAAGAAAAGACCACAAACAGTCCCCTTGACTCCGGGAGGCTTCTGCTTGAAACCGTACAGGACACTGCCTACAAAGAAACTCGAAACGGATGGCTTTAGGAACGAGGACGATCTGGTCGCAATAGAAACCGCGATGGAACTGAGATTGGAGAAGGAGTTCATCGCTGCATTTGTATGTAGCCCTGGTCTTCAGAAGGAACTGGCATTGGGCTACATGCTCACGTCGGGAATCCTTCATTCTGTTGATGAAATGGCCAGCGTCAAGTGTCTGAACAATGTATGCACGGTTAGACCGGCAGAAGGTGTTCCCATCCGTTCAAGGCACCGTCCACTTCACGTGAGGAGAGTCGTCACTACAGAGTGTTCGGCGCCAGAAATCCTTCAGGAGCTCAGAACTGCATCTGGCATACCGGAGCTTGACTTTCAAATCTCCATCCCAATACATGAGCTGTATGATGCAACGAAGTTGATGAGAGAGTCTCAAGAAATTCGTCAGAAGACAGGAGCCACACATGCAGCACTTCTCAAAGACACTGGGACCGGCAGCTATTCTGTAGTTGAGGACTTGGGGCGACATACTGCCGCAGACAAGTGCATTGGACTAGCCGTCAACAAAGGATATGACCTCAAGTCCTCCATCCTGCTGACCAGCGGCCGTCTGACAGCCGATATCGTCAGCAAGTGTGCCTGGGCTTCAATCCCATTGCTTGCCTCCTCCGCGGTAGCCACTGACGCTGCAATTAAGTTCGCTCAACGAGGAAACATCACCCTAGTTGGTTCGCTTCGAGGCCAACGAATGAGGCTCTACAATGAGGGAGCAGCGGAGTTATCAGTCTGAAGATTCCTTCGGACATAGCGGCCGCGCACCACAACGAAGGTCGTTTCAATTGGAAATCGGTCTACATTACGGAGAAACCTACAGAGGCTAATTCTTATCAATACACCACTCGGTGTAGGTGCGTCATGAAGCGCATCTTGGTTCTTGGTCCGAGTGGCTCAGGAAAGTCAACATTTGCCAAGAATCTTGCCGAGCGTCTAGGTCTCCCTTGGATCAATCTGGACTCTCACTATTGGAAACCCAATTGGCAAGAAACGCCAGAACAAGAGTGGAGAAAAGTGGTCGGGCAGCTCATTCTGCAGGATGAGTGGGTGATGGATGGCAACTACTCCAAGACATTGGAAATGAGGATAAAGAGGGCAGACACAGCTGTCTTGTTGGACGTTCCAAGAAGAGTTTCATTCTGGAGAGTGTTGAAGAGACGCATCAAGCATCGAGGAGAGGTGAGATCTGAATTAGCTGAGGGCTGCTATGAGAAGATCGACTTGGACTTCTTGAGATGGATATATGGGTACCCCAAACGGACTAGACGAGAGGTTGATAGAATCCTTGCTGAGAACTCTGATGACACAAATGTGGTGGTGCTGAAGGGTTCTAAGGAAGCAGCGGACTATCTTTCCAATTTTCCCAGTTAGACCAGTTGTATCTACCGATAGTATCTTAGGTGCGATAGTTCGGCTGACCGTTCATGCAGGTCACCCCTGAGCTCATCCTTGGCACGACAGTAGGCTTTGCCGCATCAGCGATGTGGGCTGTTTCCGTTGTTGTCTACAGGTCACAGAGCAAAGAGATACGCCCGTTGGCAATCAGCTCTATCAAGATGTGGGTGGCCCTGGGATTCATGTCCTTGATTGTAGTTTTGCCGTTCAGACCAGAGCCATTCACGATGCTACCAGAGGCCGTTCTCTTTCTTGCACTTTCTGTTACGTTTGGAGCCGTGATTGGTGACACGCTTTACCTCATCAGCCAAGAGAGGATTGGTGTTTCCTATGCCTTTCCAATCGCAATGTCCTTTCCAATTCTCACCTATTTCTTGGCAATAGTCTTTCTTGGCGATACTCTGGTGCCTTCGAAACTGCTAGGTACCGTGGTGACTGTTACCGGATTAATACTCATTTCGCGAGAGCAAAACGGGAAAAGCGAGGATGGCTCTGCCGCGAGATTTGACCCGTTAGGTATCACTCTAGCATTCCTGACCATGGTCCTCTTTGCTAGCGCCACAGTCATGCTAGACAAAGGTGTTACTCACGTTGACCCGATTGACGCCAATTTCGTGAGGGTCGTATTCGGTTCCTTAGAGTTCGTACCGCTCTTTGTTGTGGCACGCCAATACGGAATGCCAATGCCCACAAAGCGCGCCGCCAAGATCGTGGCTTCTGCAGGCCTTTTTGGAATGGCGATAGGGTCATTGCTCTACGTCTGGATGGTCAAACTCATTGGTGCGGCCATGGGTGCAGTTGTAGGGTCCACGTCGCCTCTCTTTGCAGTTCCAATCTCGGTCTTCTTCCTCAAGGAGAAACTCACAGCCTTGGCAGGGGTTGGCGTCCTGGCAACGGTGGCTGGAGTCATACTAGTCGTGGTGGCATTCTAGTAGCTAAGGCTCTATTGACGGCACTCCTGAGATCACTCTGCAGAAGCTAGCTGGACGTAGACCTCAAAGACGTCGTTCCCACGTGCAAACCTGACCCTGAGCTTCTCTCCAACGCGTTTGCCAAGTATCTTGCGGCGAAGGTCATCCATGGTGTCAACATCATTATCATCGATGCCGACAATGACATCTCCTGCCCTCAATCCAGATTCCGCTGATGGCCCCCTTGGCACCTGCACTATCAGGGCGCCCTTGTCAACTGGAAGCCTATAGTGCGAGGCCACTCGTTTATCTAGGGTCACTCCCATTATTCCCATCCATGGTGTCCTAACGGTCCCTGTTTCGACCAGTTCATTGAATACGGCCTTGATCATGTCTACCGCTATTGCGAAACCGATGCCCTGGCTAAATGGAATCATTGCAGTGGGTACGCCAATAAGATTGCCTCCCGAGTCAACAAGAGCACCACCACTATTGCCAGGGTTGATCTCCGCCGAGGTCTGAACCAACCCCTCAAGGAAGGAGTCCCTACTCTGAATCGTCCTGTCTACCGCACTCACCATCCCAAATGTCACAGTCGTGCCTAGACCTAGTGAGTTGCCTATGGCTATGGCAAACTGTCCAACCTTGAGTGCCCCGGAGTCGCCCAACTCAATGGGTGTAAGATTCGCTGCGTCGACTTTGAGAACAGCCAAGTCTCTGAGTTTTGACTCGCCTACCACAACGGCCTTGAGCGTTCGCCCATCGTTCAAGGTGACCTCAACGTCCCTGGCTCCTGCCACAACATGGGCATTAGTGACAACAAAGCCCTCCTCCGTCAAAATGACCCCGGATCCCTGGCCCTGAACAGGTACGCGTCGTGAGAGTTGATCTCTCGCAAGTCTTGTTGTGGAAACGCTAACAACGCTGGGAACAACTTTCGCAACAATATCTACAAGTCTTTTCTCAAGTTTGGCAAGCATGGTTCACACTGTGGCATTAACTATGGTACTCAGTTATTAGTATGAGCATCGGACAATTCGGCTGTGATTCCACCTTGATTTGGCCTTTGCTGAAACGGCAGGTCAAGAGCATCACTCTTCGTCCGTGACAGGACGATTCTTCTTGGCAAGTATGTGCTTGGATAGCATACTCAGCCGAAACCTGTACGAAAACCTCAGACATTGAGTAAACTCGTACTGTTCTGAACGCAAAGACAACCAAGGAATCCTTTTCACATCTAGACTAGTCTTCTTTCTGTAAGTGATGTTGGACGATGGAATACAGTGGACGTCTAATAGCAAAGGTTGCTGGCATCGTTTCAGTGGCTGTGATTGCTGCTGTCTTGGCTATTGGAGGTGCCGGACTTGCTTCGCTGACGCCCACAGCCAGAGTCGGTGTACACTCACTTCTTTCGTACTGGGCTGCAATTCCAGTCGCAGTCAGTATACTTGCGCTCGCGAAACGCTCGTCCAAATCACACGTTGCGCTATGTTCTGCACTTCTATTTCCGACATTTGTTCACATGGGCAGTGCCATAATGTACCGACTTGATCTTCTCCAATCTGGTGTGGTTAGGCAGGTGCCAAATCTCGTAGGTGACGTATTTGAGTTGACTGCGTTTGGTCTTCTTCTAATGGCCGCAGTATGGTTGTCCACTATTCCTAAGAATAGCGCGTTGGGAATCAATGGTTTCGCGGCAGCCATTGTCCTGGTGTTCATTCAGCTGGCAGTGTACGGCTTACTGTGGTTCTTTGTCTTTCCCGCGATGTCCACCATCGTTTTGGTGGCCTTTGGTGTCATCATTGGAATCATTGGTTTCTCCGCATTCCTGGTCAATGCATATCTCTCCCTGCGGTTGCAGTACGAACATCTCCTGATTGATGCGGGATATCTTGCTAGCGCTCTTGTCCTACTGGGATTCTCCACAGCAGTTACGGCAGCTGAGATAATACAGCCCACATCATCTTGGATCTATGCTGAGAATCTTCAGATAGCTGCATTCATCTTGCTCGGACTTTCGTTAGGTGTTCCTTTCCTCAAGAGGTCCGGGCTCAATGGCATGACGGCGCATCTCATTGTTGCAGGACTAGCGATAATAACCTACCTGCCGTTCACGATAACAATCTCCATAGAAGTTATGCAGCTCAACGCAGTCATTGAGCCTCTGAACCGACTCGCCTTTTCCATCATTCACATTGGTGCTGGCTCATTATCAGCTATGATGGCTATTCTCCTGCACACATTTTCCAAACGGCATCCTTCACGGAACCACTACGCCCTCATACTTCTTTTTGCGCTTTGGGCAGGGGTAGCAGCTGTATCAGTTCTGGCTGTCATCATCCCCGAATTGACACCATTGGGTGAACCCATAGTCCCCTATGTCGTAGGTAGTCTACTCTCATTCCCTCTCCTAGTCTATGCGGTGAGGTGGACCACTCCTGATCTAAGAGCTGCAGTTTCGCGCCGCCCTAGCCTTCGGCTGTTCATAGGAGTGGTGCTTCTTCTCGCCGCAGTTGTCACCGGCGAAGCTGTCAACCAGTTAGTTCTGCAAAGATACGGAGGGCTCAGCGGCAACCCGGCCAGTAACTCCATCCTCCTGGGCACCAGCCTGGTGAGTATGTTGGCTTTTGCCGTCTTAATCTTTGTCCTTGCTGAACAGTCTCGAGGTCGGATTTCCATTGAGATTTACGCAGCATTCTTCCTTTCCATGTGGATTGTACCTAACATTCTCAAGAGTTACTATACAATGTGGACAGCTGGATGGTGGGTTTCAGAGGTTCTCATCTTCATAGGAATGTTGCTGGGTCCTCCACTGATGGGTCTGTTCTATGTCCGAGCCTTGCAGGACGCGGAAGACTCCCACCACAGGGCGAACCTGTATGCCGATCTACTGATGCACGACGTAAGTAACTACAATCAGATGCTATTGACCGCTCTAGAGTTGCTTGGTGAGAAGGACGTTTCTGACATGCTGCGAAACAGGGTATCAGGAGACGCAAGGCAGGTAATCTCCTTCGCGGACCAGTTGATAGCAAATGTCAGACTGATTGGAAGAACGGACAGACTTGTTCAGAGTACTCTTAAACCGACGAATCTCGTGGCCACGGTCATAGAGGCACTTGACATAGTGACACAGGGTGCGATTGGAGAGGACATTGAGCTTCGGCTAAGAACAGATAGCGGACACGGATTCGTTCTCGCTGACGAGGCTCTGAAGTATGTCTTCATGAATCTCCTCTATGTGGCCTTTCAACAGCCAATTGAGAAGAAGACCATCCTCATTGAGATTGATACCTATGCTGATTCTGGACTGTGCCAATGGAGAGTTCGTATGAGCGTTCCTGGTCTGTGGATAGACCAGAGGGACAGAGAAGAACTGATGCATAGGGACGCCGACACATATAGTAGCAGCGCGCTTGGACTACTTGTAGCCCGCTTGATAACCGAGTCTCTTGGGGGCTCTTTCACTATGACTGACAGACTAGAACAGGAATTCCATCAGGGGACTGTTTTTGTCGTGACGCTACCGGGTCACGAGAAACCTGAAGATTGAGAAGGTCTAGAAGCATCAAGTAACTCTTCAAACCAGCTGTGCCATTCAGAACAGTCTTGTGGTGCCTGACGGCGACGCTGTTGTTGCGCTGATACAAACTGAGAGGTAGTCGACTGCATACTTGGCCAGTGGTAGTCTGACGATGAAGCTGGCACTTTTGGGGTGCTTATCACTTACTATATCTTCGACATCTACTTCCCTACCAACGCGTTTGACTATCCTCTCTCCTTTGGTCGAATCACGAAATAGTAGTATAGCACAAATGTTACCAAAGCTGCCGCACCAGCTGCCGCCGCAATTAGCAGAAGGTCTGGTGGCGGAGGACCAGTTGTTGTCGTAGGAGTCGTGGGTGGCGTGATGTTTAACACGCTAACATCTATTGTGACTTGGTCCTGGTTCCCCGCAACATCGAAGACCCTCACGACAAACGTGTAGTTGGCGTTTGCCACGGTAGTTGTGTCCCAGGTGTATATGTAGGAGTTGTCTACACTGGGGCTGCTTGGTGGGCTTATTGTCTGATTTGAAACTAGCACACCGTCAAGGTAGAACTCTACACGTGCAATTCCGCTCTCCGAGTCTCCAGCGATGACTGTGACATCCTTCTCACCAACAAAGACTGACCCGTTGACTAGTCCGGGATGCCATGACACGTGAGGGTCTAGTGCATCAGTAGGGGTGAAACTCAGATATGAGGCATCACTCGGGAATCTCGTTGTCTTGCCAAAGGTGTCATTTGCTGTCAGGAAGTATTCGACATAGTCTCCATACGACCGGCCAGGGATACTCGCCTGATATGTATCCCCTAGTTGCAGGACCATTGATTCGTTAACCAACGCGCCACCATCAACACGATAGTGTAGAATCGCATCATCAATCCCTGCATCTATGACATCAGCTGAAACACTGACATCTTCATTGACCCCCGGCGTTGTAGGGTTGGCCAAGACATTCTGAATGCCCGGAGCTGGATCATCGTACAAATAGAGGTCATCAAGGAGTAACTCGATCCTCTCTTCTGCACTTCCTACGGAACCCAGTGCAAGACTGGTAATAGCGGTGTTCGGAAGGCTCCCAAAGACTGCTTCATAATCATGGACAAGGTTTCTATGGACTTCGAACCATGTATTCTTCGTGTTGTGATTGGGGAGGAAGATATAGCCTTGGGTTGAAAGATTGCTGACACTCATCGATTGGGCGCAGAGATAGTAAAGCCACTTACCGTCTTGGAACCTAAGAGCAAATCCTGCCCATGTGAACAAGGTCTCCGAATAGTCTTCAAGATTCCATGCGAAATCAAAGTACGTTTCTGTGTTCTGAGTCAGTGGTCGATACGAGAGGTAATGGTATCGAGTTAGAGCATCTGCATCAACAATCGTGAGGTTAGCCGCTTTGGTTCCTGAGAAGGAATCTGACGTCACACTAAGTTCACCATCAACTGAGAAGGTGGAACCACTCGATGGTATCATCGAGCTAGTGAATCCCCGGACCCCATTCCCCGCGGCATCCTGGTCCTCGAAGCCGATGCTTCCAAGGGCAGCCGAACGGAGTTCAAAGTCGTCGAACAGTATCTCCAGTCTACTCCCTTGAGTATCAGAGTATCCGCGTAATGTTACATCTGTTATGCCGACTTTATTCGTAGAGAAGTAGGGTCCTGCATCATCTAGGATATTACGATTGATATGCACCCAAGAGCCTGTGATGTTGAAGTTGGATGGAGTAATGTGCAAATCACTGCTCGTGTTCGTCCCAACCGTTGGACCTCCGTAGCATATGTAATAGAAAACGGTGAATGAGTTGGTACTATTCACACAGTCCAGTCTGATGTACGTCATTGTGCCAGGTGCGGCCAACGTCCAGTCGCGAATACTATACCAGAGACTGAGCACTCCCAGGTTCTCGCTCGTCAGTCTCACCATGGGCTCATCATAAATCATCGCCTCACTTGCGTTACCATCCGAGTTCAGTGTCATGTTAAGGCTCCAGGGATCAGTCTTTGCGGTTGAGCTTTGAGAGAATATCCCCAGACCTTTGTTGAGTTCCGAACTCCAGGCCCCTCCAGCTTCGAAGCTTCCGTCTCTAGTCGTAGGATCGACGTAGACAGTAGTACTGTTCACCATCCTAACATTGTCCAGAAAGGCGCGAATGAACTCACCAGTACTGCCCGAAGAGAACACATGGATGTAGAGATGGGTGAGTTGCAGCCCCCCGGGGATTACACCTCCGTATCCGAGTTGCGTCACGCTGAGGACGTCGTCAGTGATATTCCTATCAAAGACATTCCAGGTCTTCAAGGGCCCGGTCATTTGGAACGATGCGTCCGTTGTAGAGTTCACCTGGAGCGCAACACCGTTTAGAGTGTAGTACGCTTCCTTGCCATCATTCAGGAACAGCCTCAAATAGAGAGAGTCCCCTCCGGGTCCGGGGTCTGGATTCTCGTCTGGCCACCAACTTAGAGAGAGACTAAGGTTTCTCATGTCGGCAAATATGTTAGTCAGTCTCCATTGCGTATTCTGCCATACGAAAGTATCGGTGGCACGCAATTGAATGCCGATTGACCGCGATCCGTGACTCACTGGCGACATGGCGTACCAGTGGTACCTCTCGTGAGTCTGATAGTTCGTCACAAGTGATGGTATTCTGGGATTGGCCCATACATCAAAACCTCCGTCCGGAATGTGGTTGCTAGTCCAGTTGACTCTCTGTAGATCAACCGAAGCTAGGCTGTGTCCCTGAACTACTCTGAATTGGGGCTCCGCCACCAAGCTAGATGGTGATTCTACCGCAACGAGTGAAACCGTGGTCACAAGCAGCATAGCTATGAGCATGGTAGTCTGACGCCTCATTACTCTCATTTGAGGTTCTCCTCCTAACAAGCGCCGTATCCATTCCGTCATCCAAACTAGGGTTTAACATTTGTGGGGAATCATTGCGCAGGCCTACCTGAGAAATGGTGGGTTGTGAAAGAATCCTGAAGAGGCCGTGCCGCACAAAGAGGTGAAGTGAGCCACTCAGACTGCTGACGTGAGCGGACGACAACTTCCTTGTGATTCCCAAGGCACATTCATCATCCAAAGATACATCTTTCCCCTGTTTCAGTCCATCAGCATCATGCAAATAAGGACAGAACGCATTAGCCAAAGTCTGTGAGGTAGAGGAAGTTGGGTATGTCCCCACAGGAAGATGTAGCTCCAGTCATCCGATTGCGCGTGACAATCAATAAACCGCTCGACGAAGTGTGGGAGAAGTTCCTCGATCCTCTGATCATGATTCAGTGGCTTGGGAATGAGATCAGTGCTGACATCAGAACCGGGGGCTCTATCACTTTCTTGGGCAGCAATGCTCCCACAACTGCGGAGATTGGAAATAGGTGGGACATCAAGGAGCTCACTGACAAGAAGGGTATCCTCTTTGGATGGAACATCCTAGGTGCAGACACACTCTTTGTGTTGAGGTTCCGCCCGAGCAATGGTGCGACTTACTTGGAACTCAAACATGGCGCTATAGCTGATTCCGCAATAGACTTCCATCTACCCGAACATTGGATTGTGCTGCTCGGCAATTTCAAGTCAGTTGTGGAGCTCGGATACCCTGCTCTCAGATTTGACTACTCAGAGTATCGTCCCTTAAGAATCACTAGATACGATCCCAAGGAAGTTAGACTGAGCGTTCATTGCAAGGTACCCCCCTCGTTGCCATTTGATGTCTGGACCAACCCAGAGAAGCTTCGGCGTTTCATAAGAGCGGAGCAGCCAAAGATTGACGCGCAATACGCAGGAATCTACACGTGGTGGGCTGAGGGACAAGGACCCGTTGTGTTCACAAAGATGGAACATGACAGCGAGATAGAGTTCACCTGGGTCTATGGGACCGAGATGGAGACCCGTGTCAATGTCAGATTCGAGGATGTGGAAGGAAACACTCTAGTCACTCTCCATCATCATGGCTTCAGACAACCAGAGCACGTAGTGGGCTATGACATAGGTTGGACCGCTATGCTCTGTGAGCTTAAGCTTCTCTGCGAGCTCGGAGATTCAGGGATTGAGAGACTCGGTCGTTGGGAAGAATCCATCTA
>JBHIAE010000055.1:0-18347 GCA_046758445.1 Candidatus Thorarchaeota archaeon
GAGATGACAGACTTAAATCGACGTTGGGACTAGCGGTGTCTTATGACGCTCCTCAGAACCGAGATCTGCGACATCATCGGAATTCAACACCCGATACTGCAAGGAGGCATGGGTCCATACAAGACAGAGGATCTTGCGATTGCAGCTTCGAGAGCTGGAGCCTTGGGTATGATCAGTAGTATTGGGATGGCTGCGACTCTGATTCCCGAAGCGGCACCGGTTGATGCGGTGAGAATGTTCGGAACAGACCCACCGGCGGTGATTCTTCAGAAGTCGATTGAAGCAGTGGCAGAAGGCGTTCAAGGTACTGGAGGAGTCTTTGGCGTCAATATCCCAGTTGCTGCCGAGTTCCTTCTTGCTTCCCAGATGTTTGCCGAACAGGTAGTGGAGGCTTGTAGGAGCGATTCAGATGTTGAAAGAACCCTTCGTGTTGTTGTGACATCAGCAGGGAATCCAACACCCTGGGCAGAACTGAAGAAACAAGGACTTGTTTGGATTCATGTTGTTCCTTCTGTGTATCACGCTAAGAAAGCTGAGAAGGCGGGGGCAGATGTAATCGTAGCCTCAGGTCATGAGGGCGGAGCTCATGTTTCCTGGGACCCTGTTCACTCCATGGTCCTAGTCCCAGCGGTAGTGCGAGCTGTGAAGACGCCCGTTGTAGCGGCAGGCGGATTCTGTGATGGAAGTACGCTTGCAGCGGCTCTATGTCTCGGTGCGAAAGGGATACAGATGGGTACCAGGTTCATTGCCACAAAAGAGAGTGAGTTCGAACCCATCTGGAAACGAGCGATAATCGAAAAAGAGGAGCGTCAGACCCTAGTTGCGAGAGGGCTCTTCGGACCAATGCGATTCCTTAGAAACAGGAGAGCTGAGGAGATAGTTGAACAGACTCTCAAGGACCTTCCCCGTTTCTACTTGGGCGAACCTCTGGATTCAAACGATGAGATCCTCAGACTTGAGAAAACGGGATTCGACGACCTAATTGACTCCAAAGCAGAAACAGCACTGATGTTCGGCGGGGAAGTGGTGGGGCGCATAGATGATCTTCCAAGCGTACAAGATGTCGTCGAGAGTACTGTGCGAGAGGCCTCCGAGATAGTGCGAACTCTCCCAAGTGCAATTCTTAGGGAAGAGTGAGACGTCACAAATAAGAGGGCGTTCAATAACTGTCTGGCTGTTAGGGCGAGATGCCAGAGAACGTGCTCTGAGGTTGCGGAAGATGTCATGGGAATTCAACATGCCAAAGGTCGTTTTCGGAGAAGACTCGATTGAGGAGCTTGAGAGAGTCAAGGGCAAAAGTGCGTTCATAATCACCGACGAGGTGATTAACAAACTTGGTCTGGTAGACAAGGCCGTACAGATTCTGACTGACAACCAGTGGAGTATCGCTGTATGGGACTGCGCAGAACCGGATCCGCGAATATCGACCGTTCGTGAAGCTTCTGTAGGCATCAGAGAATTCGGCGCTGACACGATAGTTGCAATCGGTGGGGGTAGTGTCATGGACACTGCGAAAGCAGCATGGGTCCTCTATGCGAAACCCGACATGGACCTGACAGCCCTTTCACCGTTTGATGAGCTCGGAGTGGCTGAGAAAGCAAAGCTAGTCTGTATTCCAACCACTGCCGGCACGGGTTCAGAGGTGACTCATTCCGTAGTGATACGTGAAGACGAAACCGGACGCAAGTTTGCGACAGTAAACTCTGAACTAGTCGCGGACCTCGCAATCCTCGACCCCTATTTCGTAAAGGACCTTCCCAAGAACCTCACAGCCTATACGGGAATGGACGCGTTGACTCACTCGGTGGAGGCCTACGTGTCGTCTTGGAAGAACGACATATCGGACGGATGTGCCATGAAGGCCGTCAAGATGGTGTTTGAGTGGTTGCCAAAATCTGTAGAGAACTTGGATGACATTGAGGCGAGGGAAAAGATGCTTGTTGCTGCCAGTCTTGCAGGTATGGCTTTCGGTAACTCCCAGGTTGCACTCTCGCACTCACTTGGTCACAGCATGGGCTCAGTACTCAGACTTCATCATGGTCTCTCCGTGGGGATGGCTCTTCCATATACGATTGAGTACAGCTGCAAGGGAGTGCCTGATGCGGCCCGTCATTATTCCGAGCTTGCCAGCCTGATTGGAATCCCGGGAAAGAGACACGTGAGTGTAGCTAGGAAGTTTGCCCAGGCAATACGTGAGCTCATGGATAGCATAGGAAGCCCAACAAGCCTGAAGGCTGCCAAGGTCAAGAAGAAGGACTTCAAGGCCGGTCTCGACAATCTTGTGAAATACACAATGATGGATGCTGCCATCACAATGAATCCCCGAAACACTGACAGCACAATCATCCGCAAGATATACGAATACATGTTCGAAGGCAATCCAATCGACTTCTGATGGAGTGAGTCCAGTGTTAGGGTATCGTGGAAAAATACTCAGAGTAGATTTCAGTACTGGGAAGATCTCAGATATGGCCGTTGACCCCAAGATGGCTCGCCAGTATATTGGGGGTGCAGGTCTGGCAGCTCGTATTCTCTACGATATGATTGATGCAAACACGGACCCACTCAGTCCGGAAAATCCCCTGATGTTCCTCACTGGTCCTTTCTGTGGAACAATGGTACCTACGGGTAGCAAGGCCTCGGCATGCTCGCGGTCCCCCCTGACAGGTATATGGGCGCACAGCACATTCGGAGGTCATTTCGGGGCGGATCTCAAGTTCGCAGGATATGACGGAATACTACTCGAAGGTGCAGCCGACAGGTCCAGCTACTTGTTTGTGGAAGACTCGAATGTAGAAATCAGGGATGCAGATCATCTTTGGCGTAAGGACACTCTTGAAACATGGGAAATCCTGAAAGAAGAAACAAAGCTTCGAAGCCCCGGTGTCGCCAGAATAGGGGTAGCTGGGGAGAACCTAGTCAAGTTTGCGAACATCATCTTTGACCATCACCGAGCAGCAGGGCGCGCAGGTCTGGGAGCTGTCATGGGCTCAAAGAAGCTGAAGGCTATCGTCGTCCGGGGGTCCGACAGGAAGGTCCCTGTTGCTGAACCGGAGAGGCTCAAAGAATATGCCAACTATCTCAAGGAGGACAAGAGCGAAGACCCAACAGTTGCAATGTACACCGCTCTGGGTACTGCAGGCTATGTCGATATGGCCGTGGGGATGTACGGCTCACTCCCGGCAGGCTACTACACTGTTTCCGATTTCGACTCGTACAATATCAGTGGAACCTCTCTTCGCGAAACAATACTAGTCGGCAAGACAGCATGCTACAGGTGTCCAGTTGGCTGTGGCAGAGTGATTGAGATCAAAGAAGGGAAGTACGCTACTGAGAAGTTTGCGGGGCCAGAATACGAGGTAACTGGTTCGATGGGTTCGCTTCTCCTAAACGACGATATTGAGGCTCTGGCTTATGCGAACAAACAACTAACCCTTCTCGGATTGGACACAATAACTGGTGGGAATATTGTGGCCTTTGCTTACTATCTGTTCAACGAGGGAAAGATAACAGCGGAAGACCTTGACGGTATCAGTCCCAAGTGGGGTGAGATTGACTCAGCTCTAGTCATACTTGAGAAGATTGCCAATCGAGAAGGTATTGGAAACCTTATGGCGGAAGGTTCCGTGGCCTTTGGAGCGAAATTCGGGTTTGAGAATCTGGCAGTCCAAGTGAATGGCCTTGACTTGCCGATGCATGACCCTAGGGGCTTCTCAGGGCTCGCAGTTGGCTACGCGACGTCCCCACGTGGTGCGTGCCACATGACTGCTGACATGTACACGGTTCAGATGGGGCAAATCAACGAAGCATTGGGAATAGAGAGTAATCATAGGTTTGACAATGAGGCTGTTATTGTGGCGAAACATCAGGACTGGAGATGTCTAACGAACTCTGCTGTAATATGCAACTTCTTCCCGGTGATGGCGGAGGAGCTAGTGGAGCTCTTCAAGATGGTAATGGGATGGGATTCATCCGTCGACGAGATTGCTCTTACTGGAGAGAGGATATTCACGATGATGCGTCTGTTCAATCTGAAATTGGGTTATGATGTGAAGAACGAGAAGCTCCCTGAGATTGTCCTACGTCCGCTTGAGGGTGCATCTGAGGGTCATGTTCCTGATGTGGAAGCTCAGCTCGAAACTTGGTACAAGCATCGCAAGTGGAGCAGAAAGACCGGCAAGCCATCGAAGAAGAAGATCGAGAAGCTTGGCCTTGCTGAGCTGTGACGCAGGAACAGATGGCTTGACTAGGAAAGGTCGGAAAGTTGTCGGAGAATTGACTTCAAGAGATTGTATAGAACTCCCACATCAGCAATCTTCAGCTTCTCATCCGGGGTATGAGGGTTCTTCAGACTAGGCCCGATTGACGCCATTTGTATGCCAGGTATCTTCGCTCCAACAATACCACACTCAAGCCCAGCGTGGATCGCCTCAACCGTGACGCTCTTTCCAAGCTCACTCTCGTAGCGCTTCCTTACAAACTGAAGAAACGGACTGTTAGGGTTAGGCGCCCACCCCGGATATGGCGGCTTCATCGTCACTTCCCATCCACCGAGTCTTCCGAGATCAGAGAGAGCCAAGCGAAACGATTCTAGCTCCTCGTCGATATTCCCTCTAGCTGACAGAAGCACAGTTACAGTATCTCCCTCTGACTTGATTATAGCCAGGTTGTTGGATGTTTCAACAAGACCATCAACGGCGGGAGAAAAGCGTACAGGGCCATGAGGAAGAGCGTGAACAGTGCGGACAATCTTGACTGAGTCATCCACAGAGAAACGGGGCTCAGACTCGCTCTTGTTCCATTTGATTTCAAGTTTCGGCTCAAGGACTTCTGCTCCAGGCTCCGGACTTTTGTAGTAATTCAAGATGGCATCGCGCTCAGAAATGAGTGTCTCCTCTACCCTGGCGGCTCTGTCAGCAGTGACTCCGAACCTGACAGTCGAATCACGAGTAATCGCATTGGCTTTGCTGCCTCCGTTCCAGTCACATAACATCACTCCGGTTTCGCGGACGATTCTCGAGAGGATTCTGGCGACTAGTTTGTTGGCGTTAGCACGAGGCAAATGAATATCGACACCAGAATGACCACCAAACAATCCAGATACTGCTAGTTCTAGAAAGGCTGTGGGGCCTCTTGGCTCGATGCGTTTCAGCTCCTTCTCAAAGAGGAGGTCTCCTCCGCCGGCTGAACCTATTGTGATGGATCCAATTCCCTCAGAATCGATGTTGATCATCAGCTTGCTCTCTATGCCAAGACTCTCAGTGTCAAGTCCGAATGCACCAACTAGTCCTGTTTCCTCGTCGACAGTTGCAAGAATCTCAAGTGGACCATGGACCACATCGGAGTCGAATAACAGAGCAAGTGCAATCGATAGACCGATCCCATTGTCCCCTCCAAGTGTAGTGCCTTCAGCATCAACCCATTCACCGTTGTCCTGGACACGGACGGGGATTGGCTCATTATCAAAATCGAACCCGTCCGGTCGATCAGTTTCACAGACCATGTCCATGTGACCCTGAAGAAGGATACGTGGCGAGGACTCCATTCCCTGTGTGGCAGACTTCTTTAGCAGGAGGTTTCCAGTCGAATCCTCTGAAATCGTTATGTCCAAGTTCATTGACTTCGACTGCTCTGCGACCCATTCCTTGATTTTGGCACGAATCTTCTCTTCCTTCTTGGATGCACGTGGAGTGCGAGTGAACACGTCTTCAAATATCTCCCAGACCAGCTTCGGTTCAAGATTCTCGAGGACCATTTGGATGTCTCCGTAGAAACCCAGGAGCGAATGTCCTCTATTAAACTTCTCACAAGTCGTCAGCAAGTCAGTGAATCGCTTAATCCTCGGAATGCTTTTCATAGGCGTTGCACAACACAGTCGAGCATGTTGGTGGATTGGAACATGTTATTTGATCCAGAGATTACAATATTCCTACGCGACCTTATCCCTTGGGCGGGAGAAGTCTTAGGATTCATCAGCGAAGTCGGCGATCTTCTCTTCTATGTCGGTGTAATCTTGATAGCATACTGGACCTTCGGCAAGAGAGAAGCTATCCTGACTTCAGTTGTGATGACTGTTTCACTCTTTTCCAACTACTGGTTGAAGTATGCGATTGCGAATCCGAGGCCGCCCAACACTCCCCCGAACAACTATTGGTATGAAGGTGTAGAAGCGACGAACTTCAGCACACCCAGTGGACACGCACATAACTCAGCGACCTTCTACGGTTGGATTTCAGCGAAAGTGAAGACATGGTGGATGCTGTTCGTTTCCATTATTGTCGTCCTTCTAATTGGCTTCTCAAGGGTCTACCTTGGTGTACACTATCTGGGAGACGTGTTGTTGGGATGGGGCATAGGAATCGTAACGGTGTTGGTCATCTTCCAGATTGAGAGACCGTTTACCAGCTTCGCGTCGCAATACAAATCAGAATACCTCTGGCTGGCTCTCTCAGCCTTCGCGTTCCTTTTGGTACTCATCAGCTCTTTCCTCCCATACCCACCAGCTGACAATTTTGGCGCATATGGAGGATTAGTAATGGGACTAGGAGTTGCCGTCCCGCTGGAGCAGAAGTACGTCGGCTTCGAAACCGGGTCTGCTATCAAAGTTACACACATGGCTGTGCGGGTAGTGGTCGGCCTAGTGCTGGTATTAGGTTTGATGCTGGGTCTTTCGGGACTGCTGCCAACAACCCAGATCTGGCTCAGGACCCTCCGCTACTTCCTAGTGGTTCTGGTGGGCGTCTTCATTTGGCCCCTGATATTCAAGAAGGCGGGGCTGTGAATACCGAACGGAAGGTCCCGTTCTTCGAGTCGAAGGTCAACTTATCCTACGGCCGGAAAGAGAAAGAACTCTCGAAACAGTCTACAATCATCAGCTGCAATTCCGAACCAACCGTATTGTTTTCCTCGGTAGATTCAATAGACGCAATTAAGTGGAGAAACTTTGGTGAGTTCCATGCTTGAGAAGTTCAGCACACCGTTGGCTAGTCCATTCTATCCGAGACCGCCATACCTATACAAGGACGCAGAGCTATTCCTAGCGCTCTTCAACCCAACAGAAGAGTCCCTAGAGAAGATGCTGCCAGACCCTCTGAAACCTTCTCAGTTGCCACTTGCAGCGCTGCTGTTTGGCAAGATGCCCTGTGTGGAAACTGGGACCTTCATAGAGTCAGCCCTCCTCGTGCAGTGCGTATTTGAGAACATTGAAACTGGAGAAGAAGAGGTCGGGGTATACTTCTCACACAACTACGTGGATACGGACATTGCCCAAGCTTGCGGGAGAGAGATATGGGGGTATCCTCGCAAGATCGCCAAGACCACTATGAGATGGAGAAAAGACACGCTTACAGCATCAACCAAGAGGGATGGAAACACACTGTTCAAGGCAAAGTGCAAGTTTGATGATGAGGGTGAATGGATTGACAGCGGCCCAAATGTCAATATCAAGGTCATACCTAGCGTGACCGGGGAATCATTCGACCTAGCTGTCGTGACCGCAGCATACCTGACCTACGATATCCGAAACGGTCGCTCGGGCGAGGTCAACCTAGAGATCAATGGTGGGCCAGATGATGACTTCAGTCTAGTTGAGATAGATACACCGATGCTTGGGATCTACTTTGACTGCGACATACATTTGCCACCTGGCAAGGTAGTGGCAAAGCTGAAGTCTTGAGTAATCAGAACTCAATCCAGCCAAAATACGCAAGGATCGAGGTCAAAGCTACAACCTCTCTTTCAGGCATCTGCGTCATCTCAATGATGTCACGAATCGTGCGTGTGCCACTCGCACTCTGCTGGAGAATCTCCAGCTTCACATCGACTTCGCCTACACGCCAAGGAATCGGATTTCCCTTGTCGAGCGATTTCGGAACTGAGTCGAGGCTAATGTTCACAAGTGGCAACTCTTTGATCACTGCAAGTGCGAAGTTCTTGTAGCGGCGTATATCACCGATATCATCTCTGAGTGCCAACTTGTACTCCTTCTCAAAACCACGAAGCATCTTCACTAACCGGTCCCGATATACTCCTTCCTCATGCCCGCTTGTGAGACTCATCAGGCCAATGGATATTTCTCCGGGCTCAAAGATGTAGGAGAAGTTCGACCATCGAATTGATCGTATGTCATCACCGGTGAACTGCATAATGGCTCGGAGAAGTGCCGCCCTGACATCGTGGTTGACATCTGTAGATCCATCGTACGGGACATATAACAGCAGCTCACCACCGTCTATACCAAGGAACATGATATGCTGGATGGGGGTTACATCAACCGAGCCGCTCAATTTCGCAGTCCACACTTGTTTTTGGATAGTCAGACCCATTTTCAGTTCAAAAAAGAATGTTGCGTCTATCTAGCTGTAGATTCCTGGTCTAAAGATACTCGGAAGCTTCAATCTGCGCCAGCTTGACCCCTGCACTGTGAGAGTAGTGGTTGTATAGATAGAGGCAAGCCAACCCTAACAGTCCAAGCACACCGTAGGCCGTCAACGCGCCAATGATAGGGCCATAGAGTGGACTGAGAAAGAGCCCTGATCCGACAACACCATAGATTCCTATGTAGCCCACCACATATGGCACCAATTGTGCTCTCAGCATTGACCACCCTCTGATTGGCATTTGGACTGGCGCTCCTCTTTGTCTTAGAACCATTCTCTCTGCCTTGAAATCGCCACCCATGGCGGCCGCATTTGCGGCGATGGCTCCAGCCGCAAGGCTGATGAAGATACAAGCAATGGGCACTCCCGGGACGAAAGGCAAGATGGTAGGACTAATGAAGAGCAGCAAAACTGAAACTATGATACTAGCTACCAAGACAAATGGCACGGCACTGATGACCTTGCCCTTCACATAATCGGCCATGTTTGTGGCTGCCAGTTGCAGATTCATCAGGTTCCTGCCTTCGTATACAATCTCATAACCTGCGAAATACACTCCGTAAGACACTGCAAAAGGAACCGCTGCAGCGAGGATAAGCAATGGAGAAAACTCCATAGCCATCTCACCTACAGCTACGAATGGTATCACCAAGAAGATCACAAACCTAACGGGACCAATCAGATAGTTTGCAAGTACTCTTCCTTCTCTCCGTATCGATGCGATGTTGTACCACATTGAAACACTGATGATTTGGTTTAGCCGTATACCAGGAAGCGGTTGAGGATCCCACGTGGTATGTGAGGTGCGGATTTCATCGGCAGAAGTTCTCTTCGAACCACTGGCAAGCCATCCGCTGTAGTGAGCCATCTCACTAACGTAGGAGTTCGCGTAGGCAAGTCCGAGACTTAGCGCGACAAACAGCATAGCAAGGAGCACATCTGAAATGTTCAGGGAAGCACCTATCAACGCTCCAAGGGAAAGGGTACTTACTGCATATCCAGGACTGATGTCAGAAGAGAGCCCGAGTGATTGAGCGATTTCAAATAGCCATTGGAAAATGTCAGATCCATTCGATGTGTATAGTGTGAGATAGTATACTGCATAGACGACGATGGCCAGACTACTTCCAACGAACCAGCCGATCTGCTTGAGAGTTCTCCGACCTGCGAGAAGACGAGAGAAGAACAGGCCAAATAGACCTCCGATTGATACACCAATCGCCACTAGAGCTAGCATGAGTACTGCGAACACGGCTACCGATAGAACTGCAAAGGGGGCTGTGGAAACAATACTGAGGCCGATGAAGATAGGGACACCAATGCTCAGGAACAGTATGGAATTGTTCAAGATCACTAGTATTGTCTTCTCAAGAAAGACTGTACGCATCGTCAAAGGCATCGTAAGAAGGTATTCCATGCGTTGACTGTTTCCGACAGTTGTTGCGGACACCATGATTGACCCTATGAACGAGAATATCAGAATGAAATTGAACAAGGTTGCTCCAATATCCAGGTTGTCATTCACAATCTGGGCAAAATTGCTCCATCCAATAACTGGAATGAATGATAGAATAGCCCAGATTATGGCGATTCCAACAAGTGCGACTAGGATTACTGGGCGGAAACGTTTGAACGCGCTTTCCTGTTTTGTTCGCTTACCTCTGGCTCCAGTGAGTCTGAAGGTTTGGTTGAGGTCCTGCTTCAACAGGACCCATAGGTCTGACAGTGTCAACCGGAGGGGACCCCTCCCAGAAACTCTGCAATCCTTTGCATGTCAGGGCCGCCTGTTAGTGAAAGGAATATCTCTTCCAGGCTGCTCTGACCCTTTGCCTTCAACCGAAGTTCAGCCATGGTTCCCTCAGCAATCATGCCTCCCTCGTTGATTATCCCTATGCGGTCGCACATCTGTTCTGCAATCTCGAGGACGTGAGTACTCATGAGAATGGTGGCCCCTTTTGCGCGAAGGCCATTCAGTATCTCCTTGATTGTGGCAGCACCTCGTGGGTCAATGCCGGCCTGAACTTCATCAAGAATGATGACCTGAGGGCGATGTATCAGAGCAGCAACCAGGCTGGTCTTTCTTGACATACCCTTGGAATAGGTTTCGATGAGATCATCACTTGCATCTTTGATGTCAAGTAATGTCAAAAGCTCCTCAATCTCCTCTTCACGCTCAGGGCCTCTTGGCATACGCCAGACGTCGCTGACGTAGTTCACGTACTCCCAACCTGTGAGTCTCTCCGGGAGTATAGGCTCCTCAGGAACATATCCCATTACACGCTTTGCAGCAACAATGTCTGTCGCAATGTCGTGACCAAGGATACGGGCCGTGCCCTCTGTCGGCTTTAGGATGCCCAGAAGCATTCTCATGGTCGTAGATTTTCCAGATCCATTGGGTCCCAAGAGGCCATATATCTCTCCAGTCGCCACCTGAAAGCTCAGGTTGTTCACTGCAGTGAACTCGCTGAACATCTTTGTCAGTCCTAGAGCCTCAATCATCTAGAGTCATATTGGAAGCTTGGATATGGGGATTTATGCCTTGGCATAAGTGTAGACTCGGTTACCATTACTAAACGGTAATAAGAGGGATATCACCATCGTGCCAGGCGAAGCGGTGAATAGTCCATGAAGACTACCGACCAGTCTCCGTGTAGTGACACTGATGCAACCTCCAGAGAGTCACCCGAGTATGTGAGAACAAGCATGGCTGCGGCCATGACGATGGGGAAGATTCCTGGTAAGTTCTACCGAGATGCCAAGCTTCACTGCATCAACCTTCTTCTCACGTATGAGGACGGTTGCCATGCGAAATGCGCATACTGTGGACTCTCCGGTTCAAGACAGACAGATACTGATTGGGTTGATAGTAGCTTCATCCGAGTGGACTGGCCAATCTTTTCACTGAATGATGTCACAAAGGCGGTTACTGATGGAACGTCACCACATGTGGAGCGGGTGTGTCTATCTATGATCACACATGGCCGTGCACGAAATGATTGCATAGAGGTAGTTTCCCGACTAAAGGAAGTCATACCAAGAATCTCTGTTTTGATAACACCCACGATAGTGAATGAGGATTGGCTTCGCCGTCTAAGGGAGGCAGGTGTAGACATGGTAGGCATAGCTGTGGATGGAGCTACGCCGGAAGTCTTCGAGGATTTGCGCGGAAAGGGAGTCCGCGGACCTCATAAGTGGGCCAAGTACTGGGAAACTGTAGAGCAAGCAGTGGAGGTGTTCGGCCCCGGCAACGTCGGAGTACACTTGATTGTTGGCATCGGTGAAACCGAGCGACAGATGATCGAAACGATCCAGAGAGCGCAGGACATTGGGGCTCGCACTCATCTCTTCTCGTTCTTTCCAGAAGAGGGTTCTGCGATGGAGGACCATCCGCAGCCGCCCCTTGGAAGCTACAGGAGAGTTCAAGCAGCACGTTACATGATTAACTACGGGCTAGGCTCATTTGCGGACATGAGTTTCAATGAGCGAGGTCAGCTTGTTGAGTTCGGACTAAACCAAGAGGTCTTTGAAGACATGATGAACAAGGGTGAGGCCTTCATGACATCAGGATGTCGTGGAAACACAATGGAAAATGCATGCAACCGACCGATGGGGAATTGCACGCCCTTCCAAGCAGCCATTGGCCACTGGCGCAACTTCCCAATTGTGCCAGAAGAGAAAGATGTAGAGAAGATTCGTGACCAACTTTGGGATTATTCTCTCACGTACGAGGTGGATGACTCTTACCTTGACAGCGAGCCGTAGTTTCGTAGATGATTGTTTCATTCTGCCAGAGGAGCAGCTCACTAGCCTGTTTGAGAGGGCATTCTCGATCTCCAGAGAGTCCTTTCCTGAGAAGATCGCATTCTATGCCCCGGGGATGGTGCACTACAAGACAGAGTTTCACGAGGCAACTGACCCATACAGGTTTCCCAGTGTTTCAATCACAGGCAGGGGATGCGCGCTCAATTGCGAACACTGCCATGGTCAGCTGCTTGAAACTATGATACCTGCAACAACACCTGAGGCGCTCTGGGAAGTCTGCAATGAGGTCAAGGAGAGAGGGGGCACTGGGTGCCTCATCAGTGGAGGGGCCACGCCTCTAGGAAACACGCCGATGCAGCCCTTCATTCCAATCATAAAGAGAATCAAGGACGAGCTCGGTCTCGACATTGTGATCCACACAGGAATCGTCTACCCAGAAGTGGCAGAGGCCCTCGGTGATGCTGGCATTGATGGCGCAATGATGGATGTCATTGGCTCGGAAGCAACGCTTAGAGAGATATACCACCTGGATGTGTCAGTAGACGTATTTGACAAGTCCATGACGCTCCTAGAGGACAACGGAGTGCCACACATGCCACACATCATTGCTGGTCTTCACTTCGGTACACTCAAAGGTGAGGCCGAAGCAGTGAGAATGATTGCTGACCACAATCCTACATCAGTGGTTGTGGTTGCGTTCATGCCATTGGATTGCACTCCAATGGAGAAGGTGCAACCAGCAAGCCCCATAGACATTGCACGAGTGATTGCAGCTGCCCGAATTGCAATCCCGGACAAACCGCTGATTCTAGGCTGTGCCCGACCTCTCGGTATGCATCGAAGGACGACGGACAGGCTGGCTATTGACGCTGGAGTGAATGGAATCGCGTACCCATCCGATGAAGGATACCAATATGCGTTGGAAAGAGGGATGTCTGCAGCCTTCGCCAACGAATGTTGCTCATTGATTAGCAGAGTATTATGATTGTGTAGGTGGCTTCAACTGACAGACTGGCGACTCTTGGACACGGGCGTTCTCACTGGCGCAGAGAACATGACTCTGGATGATGTGATATTGGATTGTCGGTCAGAGAATGAGAGCCCAAACACTATGAGGTTCCTTCAGTTCAATCCAGGAACCGTTCTAATAGGCTATCATCAGTCTGTAAATCAGGAGGTTAGAGTTGACTACTGTAGAGAGCACGGCGTGGACATAAACCGCAGGATAACAGGAGGTGGAGCAATCCTATTCACACCCACTTGCCTGGGGTGGGAGATCTTCGCCGACAAGTCAGCATCCAAAGTAGGTGAGCTAAGAAGAGATCTCGGCAGATTGGCCCGATTCGTTTGCCAAGGTGCAGTAGCTGGTCTCCAACGACTCGGCGTGAATGCCGAGTTCAGGACGAAGAATGACATCGAGATAGAAGGGAGGAAGATATCTGGAACGGGCGGGACTGAGAGGAATAGCTCCTTCCTGTATCAAGGAACGCTACTTGTCGACTTTGACGTAGAGTTGATGCTGCGTTCTCTCAGGATTCCCGTTGAGAAGCTGAGGGACAAGGAAATCGAAAGCGTCAAGGAGAGAGTTACCTGCTTGAAATGGGAGCTTGGCTACGTCCCCTCCATTACAGACATCAAGGAGGCCTTCGCTGCAGGTTTCGAGGAGGTCCTGGGCTCAAGCCTAGAGCCTCAGGGACTCTTGCCTGTGGAGAGTGATTTGTTTCGCAAGAAACTCCCCTATTTTGAGTCTGATGAGTGGGTGTACATGGTGAGGAAGCCTGAGGACTCGTCAGGTCAGGTCAGCGCGATGAGGAAGACTCCTGGTGGACTCGTGAGAGTGTCATTAGCGCTCGATGTTCCGGGCAATTTCATTGTTAGCTCATTCATCACAGGAGACTTTCAAGCCTTCCCGCAGAGGGCCATTATGGACCTCGAGGCCAGGTTGAAGAACGCCTCAGCTGATGATGAATCGATTCGGGCGGTCGTAAATGATTTCTTTAATGAAACCGGAACGAGGGTATTCGGGGTCGAAGCTGACGACTTCGTGGGACTCATCCTTGAGGCAGTGAAGAAGACCTCTTTCGTTAAGTACGGCGTGTCATTGGAGGACTCCAATCACCTGATGACGGTGAACTTCATGCCTGATGAACTTGATGAACAGAGATTCGATTACGTGCTTCTGCCTTATTGTGCGAAGCTGATAGATTGTGAGTACAGGTGGAAAGAAGGGTGCTCAATTTGTGGTGCCTGTACGACCAGTGACATCTATGAGATAATAGACGAGATAGGCGTGCCAGTGCACACAGTCCAGAATTATGAACATCTTATAGAAACCATTGAAAAGTTCAGGCAAGAGGGAGCAAGGGGCTACATCGGATCATGCTGCGAAGCTTTCTACAGTAAGCATCACTATGACTTCGTGGAAACAGGAGTGCCTGCGCTCCTTGTGGACGTTGATGACTCTACCTGCTACGACTTAGGAAAAGAACATGACGCATATGCCGGCAAGTTTGAAGGCCAGACGACGCTCAAGACTGACCTACTCGCACACATCATTAGGACCATGTGGCAGAGAGGGAACCTTAGGGCTGAGGTGAAGTCGCATTAAGAGCTACGACGTTACAGTCGTCGGGGCAGGGCCCGCAGGCTCTGCAACGGCCATCGGTTGCGCTTCTGCAGGTCTAGATGTTCTGCTCTTGGAGCAGGGCCGCCGAAACAGACACAAGCCGTGCGGAGGGGTCCTTCCGCTTGTGGCTCCAGAAATCATAGAAGACATCGTTGGAGCTGCGATTCCTGATGACGTAAGAACCACGCCCAAACAACTTGGGCTATACTATGTGCCTCCAAGCGGAAGGAACAACAGCGGCAGAGTGAAAGGATACGAAATCCACAACATCGATCGAGATAGGTTTGACCAGTGGCTCCGTGACCTGGCGGAAGATGCTGGAGCTGAGATCAGTTATGAAACCCGGTTCGTGGAGCTTAGGCGTTCTGATGGCTTTGATGTTCTTGCTACAACAAAGAGCGGCCGAATGTCAGCAAAATCAATCTACCTAGTAGGAGCTGACGGCGTCAGATCGAAGGTCAGAAACACTCTGTTCCCTGAACATCCTACTCCCGTGATGATTGTCGGCCAAGAACACTGGCGAGGATCGGGCGACTTTGAAGACTGTTTCTACGGGTTCTTCAGGGATGATGTTTCAATCTCATACGCCTATCTGATACCCAAAGATAGAACGCTGCTTCTTGGCCTTGGAGTTGTCCCACAGAAAGAGCCAAGCATTGTAGAAGCGCACGACAGATTCAGGAGCTGGTTGTCAGTTGAGTTCTCTTTTGCACCAGAGCGATTAGTAAAGAAGGAAGCATGGTCTATCCCCTTCGGATACTTCATTCCCGGCCAAGGGAATGCAATCCTCGTAGGTGATGCCGCTGGCTTGTGCAATCCCCTCTCAGGAGAAGGTATTCGGCCTGGGGTTGAGTGTGCAGAAGCTGCTTCGGACGCAATCATCAACTCAGGCGAGATTCCCCCTGCGGAGAGATACGCAAATGACATCAAGAGCCTGGCTGATATGATTGAGAATCTGAATCGCTTCGTTAGACAGCTCGACAACGCTGGACGTGAAGCATTCGTAGGTGAGGAGCTGTTTCGAGGCCGTGGCTAGCTCCATGAGAGCAGTTGTCTAGCAGATTCGCCAATGCTATATGGTATGCACCCTCAAACTGTGTGTGATGCGTTCCTTTCGAGTGCGTGCTCCAGGTAGGGTATGCTTGTTTGGAGAACATAGCGACTACCTTGGATTACCTGTTATCCCAGCGGCTCTTGACATGGCAATTGAGCTAGAGGCGACACCTCGAGAGGACAACAGGATCAGTGTTGACTACCCGGATACCAATGACCGCGATACCTTCTCATTGGAAACGGAAACTGACTACCGCCATTCGCGCGACTATCTCAGGAGTGCGTTCAATCTTCTCTTCCGACGTGGGATGAAGCCCAAACATGGTTGGAATCTTCGAGTAACTGGGGAAATTCCCATATCTGCAGGGCTCTCAAGCTCGTCAGCGCTCACAGTGGCCGCGGTTATGACCTTCGCGAGAATGGCATCCATCGAACTTGAGGTGACTAATCTCGCACAGACTGCCTACGAAGCTGAGGTGACTGAGTTTGGAGAGAGCGGAGGAATGATGGACCACTTCTCTTCTGCATATGGACACATAATCCATGTAGATCCTGGATTGAAGTACAAGACCACACGCCTTCCTGCGCAGATTGAGGGTCTAGTGATTGGTGATTCCCTTGAGAAGAAAGAAGATACCGTCGGAGACCTGAGGAGAATCAGATCTGAGGTTGAGAGAGAGTACGAGATGCTGGCGACAGTGATTCCTCACTTTGACCAGAGAACAACATCATCGGACAAGGTATTCGAGGTTTCTCCTGAGGAGCCAACGGAGTCAAGAAGAATGGCGCAGGCAACACTCCTCAACAGAGACCTTACACAACAAGCATTTGGACTGCTAAAGGACAAGAAACCGAATCCAAAGGAGGTGGGTGAGCTGCTTGACCTCCACCATGATCTGCTCAGATCTCGTTTGAAGAGATCAACGCAAAGAATTGAGGACATGATTGTGGCGGCCAAATCAGCAGGGGCTCTGGGTTGCAAGATAAACGGCAGTGGGGGAGGAGGTACGATGCTGGCACTTGCTCCAGGGAATGAGAACCAGGTAGCTGAAGCTATCAAAGACGCTGGCGGAGTCCCTTATCATGTCAGAATCGGTCCTGGTGCCCGAATAGAGGAAGCTTGATTCAAGTCGCAAGTGGATGTTTGGGTTCTTCCCCTTTGCACTCTAAACCGATCGCATCGCAAACTGCATACCTGTGGTTATATCCGGCTATGTGTAGCGGGGCGTCTCCAAGCTCTCTGTCAACCGTCATTGCGCCTGTACATGGATAGGCGTGATGGGCCTTTGCAATGACGTCGAAGAGACCCTCTGTGTCAGAGATGTCGTGGCCTTTCACCTTCTGTGATACATACCAAGCACATCCACAGGGTGAGGATCTCATCACTGCAATCTCAGCTATTCGACCGTTGCTTACAGTGGCGTCAAATACCGGCATCCCGATTCTATACCTGTCCATGAACGCGTCTATGACCTCTCCATGTCCATGCGTTAGAGTGCAGAATGGCTTTGGAAAAGCCGACTCTGTGCCAATTGCATCAAGAGATTCCTTGACTTGTTCTCGAAGGCCGGGAGGCAACCATGTTGTATCTTCTATTGGGGCGATGACCGCCTTCGCGCCTGTCTTCTTCACCAATAGGTCAGCTGAAGCAATGAGGTCATGGTGAACACCAATGAGTAGAAGGACATCACATTGCTGAAGATTGATACCCTCAAGCATCTCCATTGGATCATCGAACATCTTGGAGGCGGGAGCATCTATCCTAAACATTCCGACGATATCGCCGACAAAAGTCCCATAGGTAACCCTGCAGTCACCGCAGGTAGGAGCGCAACCTTCACAGAAGGTCTTGAAGTTGATGAGATTCCCCAGCACTCGCTCGGCAAAGACATCACCATAAATGGTAACCAATCGCAATGTGACCACCCATGTAACACGAAAGACGACGTGCTTTCCTACTAAAGCTTGGTGATTGTGGCGGAATCAGCATGATGACGATGAATTGCTAGCCTTCGGCCAGTTCCTTCATCCGTGCCTCTACAATCTCTAAGACTTCAGACTGAAGCTTCCTTCCGTCATCGATTATCTTCTGTACCTCTTCGGAGGTCTTCTTGACAAATCCCTTGTCCTTGATATTGCCAAGGTTGATCCTCACATTCAGAGCTGCACCCTCGATTGCAGCGAACAGAGCGTATGCAGCTACTCCTGCGTCAGTTATCGAGTTGATGTTGCCTTTTGCAGCCGCAACCTTGGCATGCTCCAGCGCCTTGAAAGAGTGTCGCATCGTCTGGAGCGGGACCTCTGCTGCATGGATTGTGGCACTCTCTGTGAACGCCTCTTTCTGCTTCCTTTCTTTAGGGGTCTCCTCAGCCATCTTGAAAGTGTCCATCACCGCATCGAATGCAGCGGAGTCCTTCTCTACAAGGTCCATGAGTACCCCACGATCGTTCTCGGCTGCACGACGATGCTGAAGCATCTCCTCCTTGATTGCTACAAACCTACGACCAGATAGGGAAAGACCAGTCACC
>JBHIAE010000056.1:0-18167 GCA_046758445.1 Candidatus Thorarchaeota archaeon
CCCAAGAAGGTCACCAAAAAGAAGGTCGAAGAGAAGAAGCCTAAGAAGGTCACCAAGAAGAAAGCCGCTGAGAAAGCGAAGCCTAAGAAGACTACTAAGAAAACGACAAAGAAGACAGCGGCCAAAGAAGAGAAGCCTAAGAAGACTACGAGGAAGAAGGCCGCCTAAGGAGAGCTCACTCTAGTCCACGATTCAGTCTTTCTATCTCTATCTCCTCTAGTAATTGGAAAAGAAGCAACAGGCCGCCCGCAGTCCTAGGATTTGGCCTAACGGGGGCCTTGAGTGTTGAAGTCATCAATGGACTACTTTTGACTCGCTATTTGGCGATCAACCTCTTCAAGCTGTGAATCAAGCTCGGTTTCCTTCGCCTTGTAGTCGTCCTCGGGGATGTAACCCCTCATGTAGTCGAACCTCAAGTCAGTAAGCGAAGCCTTCAGTCTATCCTTCTGCTGAAGCAGGAAGTCTAGCTGGTCACTACCTTCTGCCGGTGCCTCTGCCACTGGCTCAGCTGCTGGTTCAGCAACAGGTTCAGGTGCAGGTTCGGCAGCAGGTTCAGCACTAGCCTCGGCTGTAGACTCAGCAGCAGCCTCTACAGCTGGAGCTGGTTCTGGAGTCGGAGCCGGCGCAGCTGGCGGTGTCGTCTGTACACTCTCCATCTGTTCCATGTTCTTTCTGAGAGTATCAATCTGTGTGGCAATCTCTGTGAAGCTGTCATTTATCGTCTTGTTGATTGCAGACTTCATATTGGCTAGATTAGCCGCCAAGTCGTCGGCAATCTTCTTAGTTTCTGACACCTTCTTCGCGAAGGTTTCGATTTCCTTCAGCTTCTCAGTTAGTTCACCTATATCAAAGGCCATGAAATGTCACCTAGGCATTGCCCTTTACATGGATAGAGCAGGCAGTTGGTTCTTAACCTTTGCCGTGGTGAATATTCTGCACGATGTGGTTATTCTCAGATTTCCCAAAACGAGGCGCTGACTATGCCGCCTTGACTTCGGCCTTCCCTTCCAGAATGGCTTTCCTGATAATCTGAATGAGCCGATCCCTGTATGAGATATCGATGGCAACAAGCTCGTAAGTGGGAATGGCCAGTATCTGACCAACTCTCTCTGGCGTGAGAGCCGTTGGAAGGTCCTGCTTGTTAGCGATACCAATCACCTTCGCCTCGGGGACCTCCTCCTTCACTAAGGAAACAAGCTTCTTGCTTCGCAAAACATTCTCGAGAGTGCTGTCTGTCACAATGACTACGACTTGAGCATTAGCAATCATCTTCGCCCAGAGAATCGAGAACCTCGACTGCCCCGCAAGGTCCCACAATACTATGTTAGCATTCTGCACTTCTTCTGGGAGACGTTTGATACTCACACCTATTGTGGGATCATGAACCAATGGGAGAGTTTCCCCTCTGAGTAGATGTAACGTGGTAGTCTTTCCAACTCCTGCGAAACCAAGGATGGCTACCTTGACCATGGTTACTGCAATCTCATCCACTTTTGAGTCAAACCCATCAAGGGGCTGTTTCGCTGTTGCCAGATTGGCGAATTCTCGCATGAAGGTTTCAACCAGTTGGGTCATCTTGTCCTCCATCTGCACTGTATCATCAGCCTTGTCAGCAACGAAGACAAACGTGAAGAGATCTCTTTGAGCATAGAATATTCTAGAGATGGAAACGTTCATGAACTCGGTCTTTCCCTCTAGATCCTGGCTCTTGAGGAACTGGGCCAGATTCACCAAGAACTCAACTAGATTGGACTTGGATTCGCTCTTGGCGTACTCTTTGGAGTAGACCACATCGTCCTCTTGACCCAGAATGTAGACGCTTCTGATCAACTTACTCGCTCCAAGTCTGAATTAAAAGCTCCAAATATCTTCTTGCTGTATCAGGGTTTATCTTCTTCTCTTCAAGCTTTCTCGTGAGTATAGGCAGGATATACTCGGGAAAGAAGACGTCCATTCTAGGGTCAGTAATTAGAGCCCAGACATCCTCCTTCTCAAAGTGGGCCGCGATTCTCTCCGCCTCCATGGCCCACAGAGCATTCTGTACTACCGCTTCAGGAAATGACGTCATTTCAGAGATATCCTTGACACTCATCGGTTTCGTTCTCAAACTCTTGAGAACTTCATACTGTATTGTGTTTGACAAGATTCGGGAGATCTTCTCTCTGTCCTCTAAAATGGGAGAGTTCGGGTCATCAATGGGAAGTGTTGGATTGTATCCTCCTCCAGGGGGTTCTGGTGTGAAGAAGTTGGAAACATACTCCATGTATTCTTGGACGATTCCAGGAACTGTTTCTGAGGCCTTTGCGTAAGACTCCTGGGGTGGAGCCCTATGTGCAAACACGTCCTTTAGCAGGAATGCTGTTTCTAAGGTCTTCCCTACTAGCTCCACCTTCACTAGACCGGAATCCATAAGCGGCGTAATTGCTTCAACCAGGTCAACAGAATCGGTCTGGACTTGGCTCTTTAGCCACAGAGAGAGCTTCGCTGTGCTCTCAACACCTTCTGTGTGTAGTCGTTCTAGCAGAAGTGCAGTTGATGGTGTCAGGTAGATCTGAGCACATCTCTGTTCGCTAGTTATTGTTGGCATTGAACTCCTGCTACTCAGAATCTCTCCTAGGTCCACAGAATCAGGATCCTGACTCATGAGCTCAAGCATGAAACGGCCCATCCCTGAAATCTCGTCCCTGACTTCTTCAAGTAGCTCGTCAGGACTGAGTACGAATCCCACAGTCCAGCCTGGGTAAGCTCCCATTGTGAATGAGGCTATCCGCATTCCTTCAGCTTCTAGTTCCGTGATATCCTTCTTCTCCCCCTTCTGGTGCTCATAGAACACTAAGTTCAGAGCCTTCTCAGTTAGTGTTAGGGATGAAGGATGACGCTTCTTGACGATGAATCCCTGATAGTCGTCCAAATGGACAATGAAGGCGGCTTCTGGCATTTGACTTTCCCATCTCGGCAAGACAGTCTCCACATAAATGTGTGACCATTATGTATTCACCATACGTCATTGACCCCTCGGGTCTGGCCTTCTTCTAAGTGATTTACGCACTTCTACCCTCTACTCCCCACAGTGGTCACAATATGGATCTAGGACTCTCCTATTCCGTGTCATGGCTTACATTCCTAATGCTGAAACTGCCCCGATACCTGTAGAGAATACCGTGGCCATGCGTTAGAAAGGATGAAAAGGGTTTCCTCGGTTCTCGAATACGGTGGGCTCCGATGGACCTTGAGAGCGAAGTCCTCATAGTTCCTGCGACTGCAACACGCAGTCTTCAGCTGGCAGGAGGCCCACCAATGGAACAGGCAGTCCCTGAGGACTATGCGCTCGCTGTCTTTGCACTAAGGGCCTTAGATGAGCGGAATGGGAATGAACTTGAGTTTCTCCTCAAAGCGTACTTCCCGGTGCTTGTAGTCGAATCTTCCGTTCCTAACCAGTACTTCCTGATTGAGCTTCTTGGAATCAGCTCTTCGAAGCTGACGCCCATCAGCAAGACTGACACATCTGTGCTCGGGAACGTTATTGAATCCCTAAAGGCATCTGAAAGTATAATGACGTGCATTGAAGATGCTCGTCGAGCACTAGAGTCGATTAGAAGTGCCAAAGAGCTGACTATTCTGGGACTGGTGTCAGGCTCTCTCGCGGACGGAATTGGAAAGACCATGCACTGGCCTTCGCGGAGCTATGTTGAGCCTTATGCTGTCTTGCTCCCTGAGGTGATTTCGAAGAGCCAAGCAGGTGAACAGTCTGTCACTCTTCAGGAAACTTCTTGGGCTTCAGAACACGCTAAAGGTCTAGTATCGGACTTGTGGAATACCGTTCACACAAGAACCACAGGAGAGATTGGCTCACGTGAAGCGGAGATTTCAGAAGCTTCATCGAGGCTTGAGCAGAGAATCGAGGTCCTTCGAAAGGAAGTAGATAACCTTCAATTCCGCATGGCACAGAAACGAGGTGGAGAAGCCGAGGAACTCAAGAGAACCAGAGATGCAAGGATGGCGGCCCTCAAAAGGGATGAGTCCCGGCTGAAGAGCCTTCGAGACCGTACGGATAATGCATCGAGAGAGCTGCTAGAACGCAAGGAGCAGCTCGGCAAGGATATTGAGGATGTCAAGGTGGAATTGGTTCGTGTGCAAAGTGCTCTCAACGAGATACTCGTTCCGGGAGGTGGTATTGAGATTGAGAACACTACAGCCCTCCTTCTCATGCCTTTCATTGTTGCTGGGTTCTCAAAGAAGGGTAGACTGCGAGTTTCAGTGTACCCACCATCTAGGTTCATGGATGAACTTCAAAGAGTTGGACGTCGTCGTGAGTTCGTCGACGTCCTGGAACCTGCATCTCCCATAGCAAGCTACCTCGCTGGAGTTCTTGCAGAACGAGCCAATAGCGACGTCGGTCTTAGGAAGACGCTTCGTGATTCTTCACGTGACCGGAATCTTCTCGGATCAATGGGAGCTCGCAAGCTGATCCGGGAAGGAGTGCAATCATTGATTTCTGACGGATTCGCAAAGAAATCCATTCAGGAAGATCTGGAAACACTTCTGGCTGGAATTCCTGAAACCAAACTGAAACCGGATCGCCGAGTAAGACCAAGAGTCGTGTCTGCCAAGGACGGAATGTGCGAGGTCAAGTTCCATGTTCATGATGACTCTGGTGCTTCAATCATTCGTGCAACTGTTGAGTTAGGTGTCTTCAAGGCTAAATCTGATTCCAAAGGGGTTGTGAGAGCTTCGTTGCCTAGAAGCAGCTATGAAGGTCATGTTTCAGCATTTGGCTTCAAAGATAGAACAATTGAGTTTACTCTGCGTTCAGCGGATGATGTAGTGATACCTATCGTCCTAAGCCCCCTAACGAAAGAGGAAGTGCTTGACCAAGAGCTCGACCGACTGGTGGAAAGAGCACGGCGCATAGAACAGATACGCGAACGGCTTTGGGAAGCCTTCGAGAAACAAGGCTCAACGCTTCTCACGATTCCCGCGTACAGGAGTGCACTGGTGGATCTACTCTCTGAGCTTGGATATGAACCGGAGGCCTGGATAGCTCAAGCCAAGAAGAGGCGAGGAATGGTCAAAGGTCTTCTAAAGCGCGATGACAGAACTGACAGGATTCGCAGAGACATACTTCGCCTGGCTGAGGACTCGAAGCAGGCAGGAGGAATAATGCTTCTATCCGAGCTTCTTGTGCGTCTTGATAGAATGGGTTGGGCCACTAGTCAGGATGAAACTGAAAAGATCCTTGATGACATGTCGAAAGAGGGCCTGGTTCAAGGCACAACGAAGCTTGAGAGCGGTGCTTTGCTTGTAAAGTTCGTTCCGGTTTCTCTCACTAGTGACCCCCAGCAGATTCTAAGTCTTGCATCGAGCAGAGATGGTAAGATTACCATTGAAGATGCCGTTGTAAACCTCGGGTGGAATGAAGAGCGAGTCAGAATTGCGTTGGACCTGCTTGTCGAAAATGGAGTAGCCAAGGTCCAGAAGAGTTACTCGAAGAGTACCCAGTATTGGTTCCCTGGACTTCGAAAGAAATAAGACGCGCCTCACATGCCTTCTTCTTTACAAGAGAGGAGTCTTGTCCATGAATCGACTATCGCATATGGTCTTCGCCTTCTCGCTGTTTGTAGCTCTCTATACTCTTGTCTATGCGTACAGCGTTTGGCTGGACTTCCCAGGGCAACTGTTTGATTTGTTGTTCTACTACGTGGCAGGTGGGATCATTCTAACACTTGTGGCCGTGCCAATACTCTATTGGAAGGCCCCACACAAGGAAAAGCCCGGGCGTACGATTGGCAACAAAGGTGCAGTGGGAGCCATGTCCTTTGTTACTTTCTGCGTGGGCTCTCTGGGTGGCGCTGTTGTATACCAGTATATCAGTGGGATCTTAATCATTGGTGACCTCAGCATCTTCATCGGTTCGCTGATCATTGTAGCAGGCGCCCTTATGCCCGACTGGGACATCCCCTTCTTGGGCATCTCGAGACATCGGAACATCGTCTTTCATTCTGTCATTCTACCATTCCTAGCCGTGCTTTTGACGCTGATCAACGTTGCTCAGAGCATTGCGTCAACATACTCCTTAGCTATTGGCGCACACATCGAGTTCTACGTAACCGCGCTTTTCCTAATCGGCTATGCCTCTCATCTGTATCTTGACATCTTTCCCAGTGATGCCAATGCCCTCGAGCTAGTCTGGCGGACCGTTGATGTCACTAGCGAGGCTCCGACTGGTCTGAAGCCACTTGGCCCCATCAAGATTTCAAAGAAGAATGCACGAATGTGGCTGGTTAGCAACGCAACGCTTCTTGTCTTGGTCGCTGCTGGACTAATGGGCCTTTACTTCTACAATCTGGCAATCTTGCCTTGAACAAACGTAGATTCGCCCATCCGGCAGTACGAAACGAGAAGTCAAAGAGCGTGCCTAGTCCCACTCTTCGAAACTGTCGTCACTCTCAAGGGCATCTCTCTCAGGAGGCAAGTCGCTCTCATCGATGTCCTCTTCGTCATCTTCGAACAGGAAGGTGTCTGAGTCATCCTCTACCTCCGTCCGTGCCCGACTCTTCTTTGCTTTCTTCTTGAGATGTCCGGCCATGCAGAGGTAGTCTATTGAGTCAAAATGCTCACACTCAGGACAACACTCGCCCTTGTTGTTGCAGGTATAGAAGGCCCCGCAGATTTTGCAACACTTTAGCTCCGACACATTTGCGCACCAAGGGAGTTGGTAAATTGCGTATGCGGACGCACGGTTATGCCAAATAAGCATGTCTCTAGGGCCTAGGGTTTTAAATGAATGTCACGTTGATTTGTTCCTGAGTTGTTTACTTTGGCTGAGTTTGAGCTTGAGATACGAAAGCATGTGCTTGACAACGCTGTGAAATACGGCGGAAAGGCAACTGTCAAGTCTGTCATGAGTGCCATAATGGGCACGCATGCAGAGCTGAGGTCTCGAGCACAGGAGGTCAAAGTAATTGTTGAGCGATTGGTCGTGGAAATAGGGAAGATGACTGTCGATGACCAGCGCGATGAACTCATGCAGCTTGCCCCAGAAATGCTTGAGACTGTTCCAGAAGATCTCGAAGAGCCCAAAGAGCTTCCTGCTCTTAGTAATGTTGACAAATGGCCCAAGGTCGTCATGAGACTTGCTCCCTTCCCGTCAGGTCCACTTCACATTGGAAACGCCAGGATGGTAGTACTGAACGACTACTACGTGAAGAGGTACGAAGGCGAGCTTATTCTTGTCTTTGATGACACAATAGGCTCTGCTGAGAAGGTCGTTGAACCTGAGGCATTCGACTTGATTCCGAAGGATCTGGAATACCTCGAGGTGGAGTGGCACAAGACCGTCTACAAGTCAGACCGCCTAGAGTTGTTCTACAAGTACGCAGTAGACTTGATCAAGAAGAACGAGGCCTATGTGTGCGACTGTGACGCTGATGTCTGGAGAACCGAACACAAGGCCAAGGGAAAGGCATGTCACTGTAGTATTCTGCATACTGATGACAATCTGGCTCGATGGAAGAAGATGCTTGACGGCACGTATCCTGAGAGGGGCGCGGCAGTCCGCTTTCGAACAGGAATGACTGATCCCGACCCTGCTATGAGGGACCATGTGATTCTCAGAATATCTGAAGCTGAGCATCCTCGAGTAGGAACAAAGTACAGAGTATGGCCACTACTAGAATACTCCTGGGGTATCGACGATCACGAGCTAGGCATTACTCACATCATAAGAGGCAAAGACCTTGTGAAGGAAGGTAAGATCGAGCAGCATATCTGGAACATCTACGGGTGGCAACATCCTGAGCTCATCTACTACGGTCGCTTGAAGTTCGAAGACGCCAAGCTGAGCAAGAGCAAGTCTCGAAAAGAGGTCCTTGATGGAGTCTACACAGGGTGGGATGACCCGCGAACATGGAGCATGCAATCTCTCGCAAAACGTGGTATTCATCCTGATGCCGTGCGGAAGGCGATGTTGGACCTTGGCCTGAGTATTGTGGACATCTCAATATCCATGAAGAGCGTGTATTCAGAGAACAGGAAGCTTCGCGATGCAGAGGCTCCAAGATTGTTCTTCGTGAGGTCACCCGTTTGGATTTCCCTCACCGGACTTCCACCAGAGGTCCTTGAGGCTGAAGCCCCAGTTCATCCTGACTTTCCGGATAGAGGAGTGCGTCACATCAATCTAGGGCGCCCGACTGACACCGATGCTCCTGTCATCATCGGAATCGCTGAGAAGGACCTAGAGCGTCTATCTGATGGAGACTTGTTCAGACTGAAAGACCTAGCAAACTTCAAGCTCAAGAAAGGGAAGAAACCAAGGGCAACGTTCCACAGTATCGAAGTGGACAGCGTAAGGGCGGCCGGGGGCTCCATTATTCATTGGGTGCCGAAGGAGAACGCGGTCCCTGTGGAAGTGACTCTGATTGACGGCGAAGTAGTGTCTGGCCTGGGGGAGCCTGGTATCAGAAACATCCAGCAGGGGACATTTCTGCAGTTCGAGCGTGTCGGCTTTGCCCGGGTGTACGAGGTCGGAGACCCTGTAAGAGCGGCCTTTGGGCACAAATGACCGCAATGTCCTGCGGCCAAAGAGAACAAATAGCTGGTAGCAAAGACTCTACTGGGTGTCAGGTTTGGCAAAGAAGAAGAAGTCTGCGAAGTCTAGGCTCTCAGCATCGATGTTCAAGACAACCGGTGCCCACGCCAAGATGAAGATTGACAGTAAGAAGAAGAAACAGTACTACTTTACGGCGAAGGTGAAGCCCGAGAAGGCTCGAAAGACAGCCACCAAAGACGGTGCGGAGATCTTGGGTGTGCCATCGAGCGCGGTCAAGGTGAGCAAGCCAGCTTTGAAGTATGATTTCTACTGCATGTACGATGCACTTCTAAACTTGAAGTTCTTGCGGCTCCGAAAAGAGGAACTCAGCGTAAATGACCAGGTTTCAGGTGCTCTCATAGGCAGAGATGTAGTCCCTCCTCGGAAGGGCAAATCGATACCGGGGAGCGCACTCCGTTTCGATGTAGTCGAGCTGTTTGAGATTGAACGGACTGACGGAATGACAGTCGATGGTAGGACAGGTGGCCCAGCTCACGCCGTGGAGAAGCTGCTGAAACGTGGAGGTAAGAAGAAAGCAACTCCTGCATGGGTGAGGAAGAACAGGGTCTCACCGGGGAAGTTCAACTCGGTTGAGAAGGTAGTCCGTGCGGTCTCGAAATTAGCAGGACAAAAGCCATCGGGTGCGAAGCGTATTGTCGAGCATGTTCTGAAGTTCAAACAGCTTGATGGGTTCTATCTGCCTACCTATTATGTCAAGGTGGCAGCTGGAGCTAAGTCACAGATGCTCCGTGTGAACGGTCTGAATGGTGCAGTCTCCCTTGCTGTTTGATACATGATAGTACGTTCAGACACTGAGAAGCCATTTCAGAAGCCTTATTGCACTAGCCAACGACGGGATGCTGCCCGGTGGTGGCAAAGATGGAACACGAATACTCGGCGGTTCTCCTGCGATACGGCGAGATTGGTATCAAGTCAAAGCAGACGCGCCGCAGGATGACGGACCTGCTGGTCAAACACATTCGTTCAGCTCTCAGAGAGAAACAGGTCAAGTTCTCTAAGGTTAGAAAGGAGTACGGACGAATCTTCGTTGAGTCCAAAGATGTGGACAATGCCGCCAAAGTCGCATCTCAAGTATTCGGAATCGTGTCGGCGTCTCCAGTGGTTGTCTTACCAGCTCAACTTGAAACTATCATCGAAACGGGTCAAGCGATGGCGAGCAACTCCTTCGAGAAGGGCCGCTCCTTTGCTGTCGGCGCAAGACGGATTGGCACTCACGAGTTTTCGAGTCAGGACATTAGAGAGGAACTTGGCGCGCGAATCCTAGACGGTCTGCCTGACTTGGAACTAAGAGTAGACCTGACGTCCCCTGAACAGTCAATCTATGTGGAGGTACGGGACGAGAGCGCTTACCTCTTCACTGACACTATTCAGGGAGTAGGAGGAATGCCCACAGGCTCACAGGGTAAAGTAGTATGTGCCCTGTCAAGCGGTTTCGATTCGCCCATTGCTGCCTATAGGGTGATGAAACGAGGCTGTATCCCTGTCTTTGTCAACTTTGACAACGCTCCATATGCCGATGACTATTGTAGTGAGCTTGTAGTCAAGCAAGCACAACGCTTGGCAGACTTCATCCACAACTTTGATGTCAAGCTTTACATTATACCTCATGGTGCCGACCTGAAGGAGGCTGTTGAGCACGGTCCTCCAAAGATGACTTGCGTGTTCTGTAAGAGAAACATGCTTCGAATGGCCAGAGAGATTGCGATTCGGGAGGATGCTGATGCTATCGTTACGGGGGAGATCATCGGAGAGCAAGCCTCACAGACCACGAGGAACCTCCGTACCATCAATACAGCTGTCTGCGACTTTCCGATTCTTAGACCCTGTGCCGGAGATGACAAGAATGAGATCGAGGCCATGGCACAGAAGATAGGGACCTACGAGTTTGCCTACGAAGGCCTCTCATGTTGTTCACTCGCTCCAAAGCATCCTGTGACAAGGGTACAACCCGACGAGGTCATTGCGGCTGAGCAGAAGATGGGCTTGGGCGTATTAGTGCAGCAGGTGGAAAGCGCGCGCATCATGACTCTTCGTACAGGCTGAAGCTAGACTTTCCTCTCTCTCTAGAGGTCCTGATTGAGGCAGAAAGGCCCTATGAGCCCTCCAAAGAAATCAATGAGCGATGTGAGAGATTTTAAATACGGTGCGAATACAGTCTGACGACTAAGAGGAGAGAGCACCCTTGCCGAGGTCAAAGAAGGACAGAATCATCCCTGTTGCACCAGTTGATCGGCTGATAAGAAAAGCCGGAGCCGGACGTGTGAGTGACAAGGGCGCAGAGAGACTGGCGCACATACTGGAGGAGATTGGTGAGAGCCTCGCGAAACGGGCATACGAACTCACTGAACATGCCGGTCGAAAGACAATAACTGAGAAGGACATGGACCTCGCATACAAGCAATGGGCTCGTGGGAACTAGGGTCCTCAAAATACCATCATTAGATAAAGTGAAAGGAGTCCTCGCAGTAGCCTTTGACATGGGAGTGGAAGGAGGGATAGAGTGAAGGATTCCGTCGTGGATGTGAAAGACCAGACTGCAATCATTTCCTTGCACGATGTTTGTCCCACTTTCGAAGATGACGTTGTAGCATCGTGTGACCGACTTGCTGACTTGGGTGTCTCAAGCTTCACTTTGCTTGTTATTCCGATGTATGCTCTGAAGAAATCCCACAGCTTCGAGCGGTTTCCGATTTTCTCTGAGTATCTTCAATCGCTCAATCTTGAAATCTCTATCCACGGGTATAGCCACTTCACAAAGTCCGGTTCCATGAACGAGTTCGCAAGAATGGACTCCGAACGCGTAGATTCCCGAATAATGTCTAGCAAACGCATTGTTGCCACAGCTCTTGGTCAGGAACCATACGGTTTTGTCCCTCCACTCTGGCAGGCTCCAAAAAGAGTCACGAAGGCGGTTAGGAAAGCAGGTTTGAATTACTGTGTCATCAGAAACAAGATCTATTCTTTCCTGGACTCGCAGATACTGAAGACGGCAGACACTCTTGTGAGCCAAGGAGTGAAGGGGACCTCATTCGCCGGTTCTCTATTAGAGATTGAGCTTGGTGGTCCAGTGCAGCTTGCACTGCATCCCCGTGACTATGAAGAAACACAGGTGTTTGACCTAGTGGAAGATATGAAGGACCGGCTCGGGTACAGGTTCATTGGGTATAGGGACCTCCTCAGTACTCAGTAGATTCTCACGAGTCCTGCACTACAAACTCTGTGCACCGATAAAACGAAGAGCCGTTCTTCCTGAAGAAACAATCCGCACGCCATTAGTTATTATGCTGTCGACTTTCTCTGATATGAATGCGTGCACACCACACCTAACCCGTGTAGTGTCGACAAACAATAGCAAAACTCCAGTGTAAACTAGGAGGTCGCTCCGCATGAGGAAAACTGGACTAATAGTTGTCTTCATCATTATTCTATTCATAGCCCCGTCCGCGTATACCCCACAGATGATGCCTACCTTGGACGGAGGATCCCGACCAGTGGAGTCTGGCCCAACATCAGCTGACGGAGGTTATCCTCTGAGCACAGGTACAGGCCAGGCGCTCACCACGCATATTCTCGGCACGGTCGTCAATGGGACAGAAGTGCCGGTACAGATTGACACTGACAATATGGCAGTTGGAACGATAGGGATCACAGGGGACTACGCGGGCACAGGAATAGGAGCGACACTCGATACATTCACAATGACAGTTCCTAATGCCCTGCGCAACCCTGACTTGAATGATTGGCACGAAGAGAGATGGCATGTTGGTGACCCTACCTTCTACGATGACAAGGTAGCCATACCTGACTCTTGGACACTCGTCAAATCAATCTCAAACCCATCGGAGAGTCCACATCCCCACCACGGTGACTGGGAGTTCAATGACGGTGGAGGTGGATATGCCGGCAGCCGAGGATTCAGGTTCGATGCCACGCTACCAACTGGCTACCTATTGACCTCCACGGATAAGATTTACATCAGTCAACATGTCCATGCGCCTTGGCGTGACCTGTACTCGGCAACGATAAGGTTCCAGTACTATGTGAGAGCGGCCTCACAAATGGGCGACCTGGTACATCTCTTCACAAGATTTGCAGGAGTCGAAACACAGTTCCGTGTGTTCGAGTCGGGAGATACAAAGGACACATGGTTGCCAGCGATCGTCGAAATACCTTCCTCCTCGCTAACGTCAGTAAACCTTCCGGACTCCTTGCTCTTCGAGATTGGGCTCGGTACGAATTTCGACGGTATCACAGCCACTGGTCCAGACGAGTACGTCTTCATCGACGAGATTGAGCTTGAACTTGAGGTTCGCCCGTTCCCCGAGCAAGTCGGTCTTCGGGTCAATGGGACAGAGGTAGTCGGCTCAACTCCTGGAAGTACTTTCCCATTCGTTCCAGATGATATCACAGGTGATACTGGAAGGGACTGCTGGGACGACACTTCAGGCATCGACCTCGACGGCTACGACAATGATGGCAACCTCGAGGTCGGCATTTGGGGGACCGATTGGCTCACGTCGAATCCGTTTGAGGTTGGACTTCAGTTCCGACTTGACATTCCGCAGGGAGCAGTCATCGAAAGAGCCTATCTTGAAACGGAAGCCTCAGGGCAGCAGAATCTAGTGGATAGACGAGTGCATATTGCCGGGGAGAATTCCTCCGGTTTGCCTGTCGATCCGTTCGAGAACCACCTGGGCTTGCACCTTGAAGATGAGTTCAACTGGATCCAAACAAGCATCGATTGGCAACCAGACTACTGGACTAGTGACGTCAGATATTCTTCACCGGACATAGCTCCACTTCTCCAGAAGGTCGTCTCTAATAGCGACTGGGCAGCAGGTCAATATGTGGCTATAATGCTCAGCTACGCTTGGTCAAGCTCGTATCAATCTCGGAATGATCTCAAAGGTTCGAATCATCCCTCATGGAACAACTATACTCAAGATGAAATGGCTCGTTTCTATGTATGGTATCGGATTCCACATTCGGATGACGTCATTCCTACGAATGAAGACTTCGCAAGAAACTCGCTTCAGTTTAGGAAGGACATAACAATTGACAGCGCGAAAGTCACAGAGGATCTGTCAGACTTCCCGGTCTTGATTGACCTTTATGACACAGATTTGAGAACTGACGTACGACCTGATGGTGAGGATATCGCCTTCATTGTCGGCGGGCAGTTTGTTGAACATGAGGTTGAGCTCTTTGAGCAGGACTACAACACTACACATGCCCATCTGATTGCATGGGTGAAGATTCCCAGTCTCTCATCGTCGGTCGACACCGTGATCACTATGCTCTATGGGAATCTGATAGTGACAGGACTCCAGTCTTCGGGCGTTTGGGATGGCTACGAAATCGTTCAGCATATGAATGATAATCCAAATGGCATAAGCTACGATAGCACGTACAATCATCACAGCGGGCCGTCATTTGGAAGCATGACCATTGGCGATCTTGTACCGGGAGCAATAGGAAATGCTACTGACTTTGACGGCCAAGATGACGTGATAAGCGTCGGACAGATTGAAACAGACGATTGGCCTAGCTTCACTGTGAGCGGTTGGATATACCACGACGTTTCTGGGGACGACAGAGTCTTTTCGAAGGCCCCTAATACGAATGAGGCTAATGCAATCATCCACTTCGCCGTAGACGATACCGACAAGTTCAGAGTGAGAATGAACACTGACGGCGTTGGCGGCGGCGCATCATTGTCCGTCGACAGCATCGGTTTCACCGCTCCAGGATCGTGGTACTATCTTACATGGAGCTGGAGTGCTGCAACCGAGGAGATGCGACTTCACATCAATGGAACCTTTGACCGGACTGCCGCTCGAGATGGCGACACAGTGCTGAACTCATATGTGCCGTTTGTCATAGGCAATTGGCAGACTGGCACAGGTAACAATCGATTCTTCGACGGGATGATCGATGAGATACGAATGACCACAAGAGTGCTGTCTGATGGATGGATTGCCACTGAGTATGCAAACCAGAAAAGCCCATCTAGCTTCTATCTGGTTGGCCCGGAGCAGACAAGTTCAGGCTTGCCTGACATCAAGTCTGCTGCACTTGTCTTCTCCTCAGAATCACCAATACCAGTCAGTATTGGCTTCACGATGAGTATGGACTTCGAAGGGACTGGTAAGTCGCTTGATGAGAATCTTAACGAGGGAACCACCTTTTATGCCACTAATGGGAGTTCAACAGTCGAGTGGACGGCCAAGGTTCTGGTGTCACCCCCGCCTGGTATCACACAGACTGAGGTGTACGTTGAATATCCGGCTACGGAATGGACACCAATCTCTGTCGCAAATCCCCTGGGGCAATCAAAGACGGCTCCAGCCGAATGGACATTCACAGGAGGCAGGTTGGCGATTGCTGCATCTGCAGTCGATGTATACGGTCTCTGGACTATCAAGTTCGAGTCCTTAAGTTACATCGCTGACTTGGAGTTCGACCTCGGTGGAGGGACATATGCTGATACGGCAGTGTTCCAGATCAACGATGATCTAGAGATGCGAGCGACATCCTTCTGGCTTGCAGGTTCTACAAGTCAACTCTTCCTAACAGATCCGTCGGGTTCTCTTTGGAGTACTCCACTATCGAATACAACAGGAGGCAGTCCGCAACACGAGATTCCATCGTTCGTATACAGGAAAGTCATAACAGTGGATCGAAACAAGGTCCAGCAGGATTTCACCGACTTTCCTGTCTTGATCGACATTGTAGATAGCGATCTGGACGATAAGGCCCAGACAGATGGTGATGACATAGTCTTCGTGCAGAACGGAATCATCGTCCCGCACGAGATTGTAGACTATGACCCAGCGTACTCAGGGACTGAAGCCCGGCTAGTAGCTTGGATCAGAGCAAATGTTTCATCTTCTGTAGACACTGATATCACCATGTACTATGGGAATTCGTTGGTAGGACCTCAAGAGCAGCCATCAGAGGTGTGGAGCAATGGCTATGTCGGTGTCTGGCATCTTGAAGAATCTCCGTCAGGCACGAGCGGTGAGATCAAGGACTCAACATCCTACAGGAATGATGGGACGACCGAGGGTTCAATGAATTCAGCCGACTTGATCAGCGCAATGATTGGAAACGGTCTTGATTTCGATGAGATTGATGACCTGATACGAGTGAGCGACAGCGTTAGTCTGGACTCTGTTGCGTCATCTGGTACCATCCAGATGTGGATTTGGTTTGACATGGATGCAGCAGATGGAGACAGGGACGTGATCATGGAGTCCAGCAACCGATTCGACGGGAACCCAGATGACGGGTTTGAGTTGGCTACTCAGGAGGACGGGGATCTCTTCTTCTATCCTTGGGGTGGAGAGGGTAATGACTACAATATTGCCCTAAACCAATTTGCAAATCAAACATGGCACCTTCTGACAGTGGCACTGGACTACTCGACAAAGACAGTCGACTTCTATGTGGATGGCAGCTTGATTGCGTTCACCTACGAGGGGGCACCAACGTACTGGACACAGCTTGCCGAGCCTACTGACTGGCTCTGGGGAGGAGACCCAGATATGCCAGCGAGGTACTTTGACGGCAGGTTCGATGAGATTAGGGTTTCCAACACAGTCCGTTCTCAAACGTGGTTGCAGACTGAGTTTAACAATCAGGACGATCCTGGCAGCTTCTCCTTGGTAGGGTCCGAACAGCAGAGACAGTTCTACTATCCCGAATTCAAGAAGACACTGGACAGCACGGCTCCTGCTGGGGTCTGGACTGCAACCGTTCGTTTCAACGACTCTGGAAGCGCAATTGACTATAGAGTTGGCATCTATGAGAGAAACTTCACGGTCAAACATGACACGATGCTAACGCTTCAGGAACCGAGCGACGCGGTCGTTGACAGACTATCAATAGCAGTGGCTGGAGATTGGATCTACATTGAGTATAAGCTTGAAGACAGTGTCAACTCACAATCGTTGTCCGGTGTGACCGTCACAATGAACTGGACAGTGTCCGGGTCTGGGACTCTGGTCACGCTTGACGACTATAACACAGGCGTCTATGGCAGGATGTTAAATACCGCTGACCTAGGTGACGCCAAGCGGTGGAGAATCAATCTTCAGACCAGCCATCCATTTTACAACAACGCAACTGAGTACTTTGACTTGGACTTATACCATTCCACAAGTCTTGACTATGGCGGTGTGATGACAACACCTGCAGACTTCAACTTCAGTGCCATCCTGACCTTCACAGATGTCTATGACAATGTCCCGATTGAAGGAGCAACTATCACACGTTCGGATGCCGGGCCCTTGACCGTTGCTGAGCTGGGTCAGGGTCTGTACAACATATCGATAGAAACAACGGCCTTGAGCTTAGGGGACCACTGGTATGTCTTAGAGGCGGAGAAACCAGGATATCTCTTTGAGATTTCCACAACCAATGTCACATTCACCCTGAGACAACACTACACGTCTGTGAGTGTGCAAGGCGACCTGACCCAGCCGTATGGGTTCAACACAGACCTGACAATTGTCCTAACTGACCTTGATACTGGTGGCACAGTGCCGCTCAGCGAAGTGAGTTCGTTCTCATTCAATCCGGCGAGCTACGGAGTTCAGAATAGACCCGGCTCCAGCTACGATGTAACCTTGACGACGAACACATGGAGTGTTACAGAACCCGCCTCAGAAACAGTTACTCTTTCGGTCGTGATGTCTGGTACCAAATACGCAACACCACAACCATACTCGTTCGACATCACAATCCGAGCGCATTACACATCGTTAACAGTATCAGGTGTAGTTGTTCAGCCCTTCGGCAATGTGACTCCGCTTACGGTCTTTCTCTGGGACCACGATACTGAGGCAAGTGTCCCAATTGGCGAGGTTGGTGAGTTTAGCTTCGCTAGGGGCTTTGACATCGACACGTTCTCAAACCCCTCCAGTTATGATGTGATGTATGACACGTCAGACTGGGCCGTGGGGATCTGGTCTGTGACACTTTCAGTGGATATTCCAAGTTCAGTCTACCAGAATCCTAGTGACTATACTTTCTCCGTCACGATTCGAAGCATGACGACGGTCATGTACCATGACCCAAAGGACCTAGTGTTCTCAGCAGGGGAGGACTTCACAATCGACCTAAGAGTCAACGTCAGTGAGCCTGGTGACAGCTATGGCCTGCCAGTAAGAAGTCTTACCCAGGCAGAGTTCTCGGAGCCCTCATATCCGTTTACAGTGGACAATGCAGCACAAAACATTGGAAAGTACACATTCACTATTTCTTGGTCTGACCTGAGTGGGGTGGGAGTATACACCATCACAGTATACTTGACTCCTCTCAACGCGAGTCACGGGTCTACTCAGCTAGTGATTACTTTCAGATACCGAGATGTGATTAGCACACTGACATCGCCGAACTACCCTCAGGTCACAACTCCCTATCAGACGGACGTTCAGATACTGCTGAACTACACCGACGTAGAGGGTGGAGTGGGTATTGACAGCGCCACTGTTTCGTCTCCAGATCATCCTGAATATATCGCGAACTGGACTGATGTTGGAGGCGGAATCTACAG
>JBHIAE010000057.1:0-17244 GCA_046758445.1 Candidatus Thorarchaeota archaeon
GCCAATCATCGGAGCTAATGTGACGCTTCTTCTCAATGGCACAAGACCACAGTCGTTGGTGTATAATGCAACTGACGAGAAGTGGCATCTCACGCTCCCGGCTGCAGACATTGGACTGGGTACTTGGAACGTGACTATAACTGGCAATAAGACCGGATATGAACCAGGCAGTTCATGGCGGATGCTTGTTGTAGAGGAAGACATCCCGATATTGACCCCGTCATGGACATCGTTAGTTGTTGACTACATCACACTGGTCACCTGGAATATGGGAGTCGACACCTCAGACAGTGCACCTGTGACTGATGCGACTGTCTGGTTCACAATGGCAGGAACCACCGAAATTGCGACTCATCTTGGCTCAGGCATATACTACATGGATGTAGGCCAGTACCTATCAATTGGACATTACTCAATAAATGTCACAGTAGCGAGATTGGCGATAAGAACTACCACGATATTCCTGACTCTGAATGTCACTCGTGCGTCATCTGCTGTCCAATTGGATCACACAAACTCAACAATCTACTATGATGAATCTGTGTTACTGAATGTGTCCTACGTGATGCTGAACGGAAGCTACATTCCCGGAGCTGTCTGTTCTCTCTTGGTCAATGACACTCCCCACCCAATAGTATGGTCCGGAAACCACTGGGAAGCTACGCTAGACGGGACGAATCTTGGGACGGGGCTTTACAGAGTCGAGGTCAATGTAACTGCCTACGGGTTCGAATCGCTGGTTGACGAGTTCTATGTGCTGGTCGTGTCTATCCCCACGTATGTCGTAGTCACAGGGCAGTTCTCAGACTATGTCAACGATACAATTGCGATTGATGTGTCCTATTTCGATGGTAGAACTTCGTCGCTCATCGATATTGGTGGCATCATAGTAGTTTGGCCCAGCACCTATTCAACCGTGCCTCTAGGATTCGGGAGTGTCAGTCTTCGTCCAAATACAGGTCTTCACGTTGGGAATTACACGCTCAACTTCACTCTGACCAAGCCAGGGCATATTGATGCCAGCCAAGAGCTGACGATAGAACTGTTGCCGATTCCAACGGCTCTTGTTGTTGACGACTTCATCTCAGAATATACTAACGAAACCGTGGATGTGTCAGTCTATCTGAATGACACGCACAATAACCTCCCAATAGATTGGGCCAACGTGATCCTGAGTTTAGCAGGGACAGAATACCAGATGGAGTACAGACCCGCAAGCCAGACCTATGGTGTTCAGATCCATTTGGGAGTTTCCATTCCGACAGGCAAGTACACAATCAGAGTCAATGCCACTGCGATTGACTGTGTCGATGCAGAAGCCTACTTGACCATCGATATACTCCCAAAGGCCAACTACGTTGTCGTTCTTGTTCTCAATACAGATCAAGTGACTGAAGGCGAAACTGTAGTGGCGACTGCCACGGTTACGGATGAAGGAACTGCTGTTTCTGGAGTAGCAGTGAGGTTTGTGTTCACTATCACACCCAATCAAGGATCGGTCTACAACGAAGAAAGAACTGATACAACTGGAGCTGACGGAACTGCAATAGTAAGTTTCCAAGTTCCTCAGGGGTCCTCCCAAGTTGAAGTGCGAGCGGAGGTAGATGTTTCAAGAACAGCGTGGGGAGCCCAGAGTGTTGCTTTGGTTGTCCAAGTGACTCAGGTACAGGGGAATCCACTGCTTGAGCTACTAGGAGACCCCATGTTCCAGCTGCTAGTCGTTGCTGGTGCTGTTCTAGGAATAGGTGGTGTGGCTGTCAGATCACGCAGGAGGAGACCTACGGCCAAGGTTGTTGACGTGGAATCTGTAATTGATGGGCTTCGGCGATTGGGCTCTTTGGAATTTGCCATGCTGTTTGATCCTCGTGCCGAAGGTCATATCCTTACACAGTCACTTGAATGGATTCCAGAAGCATATCAGGTGAGGGCTATGGTGCTGCTTTCTAGCGAAGGAATTGAAGAAGCACTAGGGCTACCTGAAGAGGAAGAGATTTCGGTCAAAATCCATGGCATGGAGGCTTCAGTGTTCATGGGCAACCGAATGGTAGGAGTAGTCGTAGGTAAAGAGGGGGTAGAACCAGCGGCCAAGAACTCACTTCGTTCTCTTGTTGAAACCTTTGAAGCCCAGTATGAATTTGAGCTTCTTGACTGGCCCAAGACCGTCAATGTCTTTGAAACAGACTGGCGTATTGTTGGACCCGAAACTAGTGAAACGGATCGGATCAAGGCTTTTGTCTTTCTGAGTCCTGTCGGATATACTCGCGCAGAGATTGCAGACAAGCTGGTAATACCTGTCAAGAGAGTCCACAAGTTGGTCAAAGGGATCTTAGAGCTTGAATCGGAGTTTCTAGAGGCCAAATCTGGCAGAAAGAGGCTCATTGTCTACAAACCGGACGTTCTCGACGAAAAAAAGGAAGGTGACACCCGCAGTTAATTGATATAGCCAAGATGTCGAGAGTTATGTCGATAGACCTGCATCTGTGAGTATGCCGGCAAAGGCGTTGAACTCAAGCAGACCAAGCAGAGGTATGAGTATCAAAGCTGGAGAACCCTCCTAACGCCTTCAGTATAGGCAAGAAAACATGATGCGGCGCAGATGTTGAGCCGTCACCTGCAGCGCGACTGAGGCAAGAAGATGAGAAGAATCCTGGTAACAATGGCTGTCGCATTGATTGTCATCCTGTCCGCGGTTCCAGTGACAGACATTTCTCGGCACCCTATGGTATCAACTGAACAAGGAGCAGCGTTCCCGGATGTATCTGCACAGATTGCATTGGCTGGCGGTACAGGTGACGATGCTCAAGCAGTCGCTTACTTGAGTAGACTAGTTGACGGTCAATTCGTATCAATTCTCAACTCTTACTTAGATACTGCAACACATAGCACATTGATTGACCTCTCGAGCTTTCAGGAGTCAGGTTGGACACTCTATCGGGCAGTTGTTGATGCAATTAACATCACGGCCGCACCTGAGAGAGAGGTTGTAGGTGATTATTCCGCCGCGACGTTCTCCAACTTCTACGCCATCTACGAATATGATATAGATCTCTACTATAATCAGTTGGCGCAAGGATTCTATAATATGTCCCATGACGGCCAGCTCCAGAACTTCAGCATTCTGTATGACTCTCCGAGCTATGATCCTGGCAACCAGAACTATGCATACCTTGAGGTTCGGGAGAACTATACTGATAGCTCTGCAAAACTCACAACGGGAGTTCAGGTTGCCGACGTAGGAACGACTGCAACATGGATGAGCGTTGCACAGTCAGCTAGTCTCTCAGCCAACAGGGTTCATTATGTTGTCATCAATGGCAGCCTACTGCAAGAGTCTGCACTTGTTTATCCCACAATTCGTTGGCACTACGAATCTGGAAATGGTCCTTACAAAACGTGGAGACATACGACTGATGGCAACAGTTGGGGCTCAGACCGTCCCTTCGAGGCCCTGGTAAACTACACGTATATTCCTTGGAACCAGACGTCAGGTTCAGCTCTGGAATACTCAGACAGCACTCACATTGACATGAGATTGAATGGGACTCAGACCAGCGGCTTCTCCTTTGCAGCAGCCCTGACCAATGGTATCACAGCGCTAAAGCTGAGTACAAACCAGTCAGCCGACATGCACTACAATCTCACACTCTGGTACAAGCAAGATGCGACATCCAGCACGAACTGGGATGTTCCCACATCAGGCGGAACCGTCTATTGGAACGCTACAACAATCACTACATATCCAGCGATGGCAGGCACTGTCAACAGATTCCTGAACGTCACGGTTCCTCTCGATTGGAAGGTCACCGGGCTCTATAACAGTAGCGGCCCCTCCAACCATACCGACTATACTAGATCAGGTAGAAACATCACCTGTGCAAGCATGTCAGATCAAACTTGGACGTTGACCTTCGAGGGCTACAACTATGTCACGGACATCGACACCTTTGATTCGTCTGATGACTCGGTATTATTGAACAGATCCAGCTTCCTTGTTCTCATGGACATAAACTCAACAGTTCAAGACCAAAGCGCCACAGGTATCGACAACGGGAGCACTAATTTGACTATTGTTCATGAAGGATCAACTGTATACGCTCCCTCACTGGGTGGCGTTGCAGGTGGACAATCCCACTACCTTTGGAATGTAACCTCTGCCAATGATAATGGGACTTTCCTCATCCAGTTGTTTTGGACCAACGGTACCGAAGCTGGTTTCCTGACGAAGCAGATGACCGTATTCTACCCCACTACTCTGACATCAATCACACCAACTACGATTTACGCCAACACAGACAGTTTCTTTGGCGTCACAGTGCAGTTCGAACTCTGGAACTCTACGGGAATAGTCAGCCCCGACGCGGTACTAACCTACTCATACCGGAGCATAGTGAATGACTCCCTGAATGATATGGGGTCAGGCACTTGGAACATAACCGTCAACACTGGTGGGGAAGCAAGCGGCACCGACACTCTGACGGTATATGCCACTGGACCTGCAATTCAGAACAAGTCAATCGACATCATTGTTACCCTGACTCATCAGACGAGTCTCGAGATTGATTGGCAGAATCCCACATTTGAGTGGACCGAGAGTGCCATCTTTAGAGTAAACTACACTCACGACAGAGATGGATCACTCATTGCGGATGCTGACCAGTTGGATGTTGTAGTGGATGGAAACCCCACATTCTTACATGGCTCGAACGGGACCTACTGGATAGAATTCAACAACACCTTCGACTTGGGATTTCACACTGTAGTTGTAAACATCAGCAAGTTAGGCTATGACCCGGCCTCCAACAATACATTGTCATTCAGAATAGACCCCACGACTACCGACGGGTTGTCAGTCACATGGGACCCGCTCAATGTCACGATACACTATGACCAAGCTCTGAATCTCACAGTCGATTATACCTATGGTAGTGGTATTGATGTCCCTGCTTCAGCCGTGGTTAACGTTACTATAGGCGGGAGGAGTTACGGTCTCACGTATACTGGATCAGATTGGATTGCTTCAATCCGTGGGTGGAGTCTAGACCCTGGGGTGTATGGTGCAAGCATAGAAGCATGGGCATATGGGTTTGTTGCGCAGACCAATGTGACTGGCAGCATCACTGTGACCATTAGTCCCAATCCGTTGAGTGGAAGCACTTCTTGGACAAACGAAACGGTCCTCTATGGCTTAGCAAAGCTTCTGCAAGTTGATGTCACCTACTCGAACGGAACCTATACAACCGACGCGATTGTGAGTGCCACGGTGCTGGGAGCAACCTATAATGCCACCAGCTTTGGAAACGGAACCTATGAGATCTCGATTGGTCCTGTGATGGAAGTCAATGTTCATGATTTCAATCTGACCATCACAAGAACAGGATACATGGTAGAGTTGGTCGGATTACGACTGAATGTTACGGCTGTTCCCAGTACAGTTACGGTAGGCCTTTCGTTCTCAATGTATTGGGACGACGTCCTGACATTCAACGTCACGTTTCACGATGCTACAAACGGTACCCCCATTGTTCCAGATACTATCAACATAATTGGATGGCCCGGCCTGGATGCTGTTCTTCTTGGACTCAATAGCACACTGACGATAGATAGCACGAATCTAAACGTTGGCAGTTACGAGATCAATATTACTGTACATAGAATCGGCTACCAAGACAATGTGACACAATTGACAATTGAGGTACTTCCTGTATCTATTAGCCTACAATTTCTAGACCTCTTTGAGGAGTATGAGAACGAAACAGTTTGGATATCTGCGACAGTCGAAGACGATTTCCACCTTTCTGCAGTTAACTGGGCGGGAGTAGTCCTCGAGTTTGAGGGATCCAACTACACCATGCCATTCAACTCCATAACCTCTACTTACAGGGTTGGACTATGGCTCAACTCATCGTATCTCCCTGGCAACTACACCTTCACTGTTTATGCTTCTGCCTCGAACTGTAACTCAACTCTCAAGGTCGGAAACCTGAGAGTGTTAGCCAAGGTTCACATCGTGTTGATGTTGGTTGACCTTGATACTGATATCATCGGCAACGTGATTCCGGTCACTGTCAACGCCTCTAGGGGAGGATCTCCAGTCGAAGGATTGACAATCACTGTATATGCCAGGTTTAACGTTTCGGACGGGACTCCTCTGGTTGTTTCCAAAGTGGATGTTACTGACGCCAATGGAGTGGCTGAGGTAAACATAGATGTGCCTGCCAGTGCGACTGGCGCCGAGGTCTGGGCTGAGTATGCAGGCTCTCGTCAAGAATGGCCTGCATCGACCAGAGTCGAATTCGTAAGCGTCACTCCTCAGAACATCCTTGGTATCCTACTCTTCCTAATGCAACAGCCACTTGTGATATTCCTGCTCGGTGTCGTTGTGGTAGCTGTGGGAACGAGATCAGTCTGGAAGAGCAGACTACAACCCAGAAGATTCGCAGCTAGAACAGCCCTTGAGAAACAATTGGACTCATTCAAAGAACTCGAAACAGTACAGCACTTCATGGCTGTATACACAGACCGTGGGACCTGTGTCTTTTATCACCCGTTCAGAGACGCGAGAATCCAACCCGATTTGATTAGCGGTTTCATTGCAGCCATTACAAGTGTCTATGGAGAGATCAAAGGCAATGGAGTTCAGGGCTCCCTTGAGGAGATTAACTACCAGGGCCTCCGACTGAACAGCTACAGTGGAAGATACATCATTGGTATCGTCATCGTTGAGCAGGAGATGAGTTCTCGTCTGAGAGACAGGCTTCAATTCTTCGTGGAGCTCTTTGAGGACCAGTACGATTCCGACCTCGATGGTTGGACGGGATTGGTTGATTGCTTTGACCCAGAGTGGGTCGTTTCAAACCTCAACACCGCCTTCACCTACAACTGGATGCTACCTCATCATGTGGACACCAAGGTAAAAGTGAAGGGTGCAGAGGCAAAAATCGTCAAGCTAATTCAGGCCAAGTATGATGATGACGAGTTCCTGATCAAGGACATCATAGCGGATGTAGCCAAGAAACTCAAGCGCACCGAGGCGGAGGCATTCGACACGATACTTCATCTCGAAGACATGGGTGCAATCTACCCGATTAGCACTCACACGGTCCTTCAAAGACAAGGTTTTGGTATTGCAGATGAGGAAGCTGAACTTGTCTACGAGATGCCCTTCGAACCGGAGCCTGAAATACCAGAACCAGCAGTCGAACCCGAAGTCATGCCAGAGGTTCCTCCTGAGCCTGAACCTGTCACACCGGTAGTTGAAGAAGTACCCGAGCCAATAGTGGATGTCACGCCCCCGGTGGAAGAGGTAGAGATTGTCAAAGAGCCTGAGCCGGTCAAAGATGAGGCAGTGGAGTTCATATCGGAGGTCGAGTCGTTAATGGTGGCAGACAAGAAGAAGAAAGATCTCACTGCAGAAGAGCTGTTCATCCGTGAAGTTGAGGAGTTCCTCTCCAAGCAAAAGAAGAAGAAAAAGAAAGGCTCTGACTAGGGTCGTCAGAACATCCCTTATTTGAGGTGGATAGGACCTATCAACAGCACAAGAAACCGACGCTTGGAGAGCTCCGTATTGCCCTGGAACATTGACAACTATTTCATCATGAACAATCGTGTTCTCCAAGTAGAGATTAGCACTCCACTCATGGATCTTCTATACGCAGACATTGAGGATGTCAAGGACACTTGGGTAGAGATGCTGGGCCAGTTTGTCAACGAACATCCAGAATTTGAGATGTCATGGGAGATGCAACCAAAGGAAGACGACGCGCTAGTTCTCGTTCGGATTGCGAAGGCAGGAGAACTGGCAGAATTCAGTACAAAAGAGGCCAAAGACGCACTAGCTGCGGCCGATGCACTCTTCGACAAGTCGTCTTAGTATCATTCCTATTCTGCCAAGTGACACCTTCCATCAGATGACAGTGGGATTTGTACGAGTGCCGTTTGCAAATGCAGCTATTCGCGCCCGGGTCTTCGTCATGTTCCGAGCGACCTCAAAGCCCTCTTGTGCATCACTTACAGCCACACAACGCAGTTCCTCTTCGACTAGAGAGGGGCGCAACTCGGAACAGATAATGACTCTCCTTGTGTCTTGAACTCTTCGAAGATAGCGAACTCGCTCCATTCCTATCTCGAATTCGGACTCGATGATCGACATGACGTCAGGCTCAGATGTGGAGCAGGTGACTCCTCTTAGGAAACCTTCTGGTCCTACTCCTCTGCTGCACTCTGCCACAAGCACAATCACTCCGTCGCGTCGGGTCGCCGTGAGTCCTGAATGCAGAGCCTCCATTGCACTGTAAAGAGTGACATCGCCTAGATAGCCGCCAGCGCTGACCATAGCTATGTCGAACCTCTGCTCCTGGGGCACATTCGCAAGTGTGACAGCCGTCGAAACTCCTTGCTCCCAAGGCCTGATTGGATCGCCTGCCACCACTTCCGCGACCGTGCCTCTCCAATCCTCTATTGTGTTTACGATGAAGTTGAGTCCGGCTAGCTGACTTGCCTCAACCATGTTCTGACATGCGGGCGTAGTGATGTCGAACACGTCAAAATGTGTCTGTGCAAGTAGCTTCAGATGACGGGCTCGTGTCTTCACTCCTGCCACGCCTGGTAGGACTGCCGCTCTTCCTCCAGTGGCTCCAGTGAACGTGCTTTGATGAATCGCGCCTATGCCAATCTTGAAGTCTGCTGAAGCAAATTGCCCATTTAGCTGAATCGGAACTGAGTGAGTTGGTGTGGTGCCAATCTCTATGAGTCGTTCATCTCTATGAGGATCATGAATGCTTAGAGAGAAGCCCCTCGATGTTGGAGAGCCTAATCGTTTGTCCCATTCTGCGAGATTTGTTGTTCCAGTTTCATTCGCAGAAACAATGACCGTGACTTGCTCTGGATCAACGACCTTTCCAATTAGAATCGACAGGATCGCGTCCAAGACCACACCCGCGTGGGTGTGGAGGACAGGCCCCTCTACCACTACAGCCACAGAGTCATCACAAGCAATCAGGCTCGGGAGTGAGTCTGTGCCTACAGGCGACATCAGAACTCTATCGATTTCGGACCTCAGGTCCTCGAAGCCAACAGCAGTCTTGGGTCTTAGCTCTTCCATGGTTGAGAGAGTGCCATCCTCAAGCCGTAGAGTCCCTTCACCATATTGGAGATCGATTCTCATCGCGGCCCTCACTGTCCATCAGTTGCTGCTCTTCCACTTAAGGTCAACATCCAAACTTCGAGTAATACATTCCGATTTGCAATGAAGATGTCGTGAGCATTGGCAACCTTCTTATCTTGAGAACAAACGATGACCTGTGGTGTCCAGGGCCGAATGAGAAGATCTGACAAGCTCCTCGTGATATCGTTGGCAGCCGCAGCTCTCTATTGGATGCTTACGATTGTCATACCTGGTATAGCGAGTCCCCTCATAGCCGCATACTACTGGCTTCTTGATTTCTCTGTGTTAATAGGATATCAGGGGGCACTTGTGGTATCTTTCATCGGAAATGCAACTATCCTGTTTCCATTCCCGTACATTGGCGTCCCTTTCATCCTCGGAGGACTGACGGACAGCATTACGGACGCGTTCGTCTTTGACCCATGGCTTGTTGGTCTGGTTTCTGGGGCAGGTGCCGCTCTGGGCGAGATGACGGGGTATCTGCTCGGGTTTGCCGGAGGCTCCCTAATAGACGAGGATCAGAGAACCAACTTCAGGGACTTTGCACTCCAATATCCAAGGCTCACACCGTTTGTACTGTGGTTTCTTGCAGCCACTCCAATACCTGATGACGTGCTTGTGGTGCCACTCGGGGCCGCGAAGTATCCGTGGTGGAAGGTGTTCCTGCCTCAGATTATTGGGAAATCGATGTTCTTGGCGGCAATTGCTTGGGCAGGAAGAGCTGGCCTATCATGGATTGGTGACCTCCTTGGAGGGATGGACCCCATCGGTCCGTTCACAAAGTCTATTGAAGTTGCAGGGTTCATACTGGTAATCTTCGCTGTCTACCTGCTAGTTCGAGTCGACTGGTCAGGTCTGTCGGGCAAGATGATGCGTCAATTCGGTGCACAGCGCGTCTAGATCACAGAGTCCTTCACGCTTCCACCACTCTTGCCTTTGTCATGGTCGTCTTCATGACTTTCTCCCATTCCACTGAACAAGGACTTGCCAGCTTTCGTCAAAGATACAAACCCATCCTTCAGCATGGTTCCCACAGAGGCAATATTCAGACCAGCACTTAGGGCGGTAGGCATGCTGACCAATCCAACATTGTTCATCTCATTGAGGAGTTGAATGTAAGCGGCCAGTCGATGAAGTGCCAGAAGACCGACACAGTTGCCAAATGCACGCTTCATCCCTTCTATCAGCCCCTCACGAGGACTTTCGAATTCCTGAAAAGCTCTCTCAATCTCCAGAAACGTACAGCAGATCGTACGTGCGTTCTCGTCAGGGTTCTTCATGAAGTGGCCCGGGGCCTCAAGCAGAAATGGGTCTCGAATGTACTCCTTTATCTTGAGCCTGGGTTCTACGTCAGCAATTGACCACCACGCCGTAAGGTGTTGGTCGCTGAGGGGTTGAACCTCGAGTTTCTTGTCGACTGACTTGACGGGGATACTAGAATCAGGCAAAAATGAATGCCATCCTGGGACCATCCTCAGACCTGGTCCGCTGACTCCGGGTGGAGCAAGATTAAGTCGACGAGAACAATAGTGGACGAGGTCGTAGATCGCATACCTACGATTCTTATCAATGAACACAAAGATGGGTTCATAGTCTGCCTCATGCGCCGGGACTGCTTGATAGTCCCACACATATAGGTACTGAAGGCACAAGACACCGCTATGAGGGCTTTCCACAACTCGACCAAATACGTTCACAAATTCTGTCGCTTCAAGGGCCTGAGTTGTTTCTGCAGGGAGAATGTGACCCAGCGTCTTCAAAAGAGTCTTGTCTGCGGTGAGAACACCGGTCGTCGGAGGAAGGTTCGCTTCCAGAAGACTTCTGTCGTAGAACGCCTGATGTCCCCCAGTCCGCTGCTTGAAGGTCATATCTGTTTGTGGAACCTTAAGGTGCAGCTGGTTTCTGTAATTCTTCTTCTTTACCAAGTCTGTTGACCTCCAATTGGTGTGCCACTAATCCCCACCTGGACAAGACGACTGATGGTCCTGCGCGGATTGAGAACCGAGTCCAAGACATCCATCTCCGTCAATAAGCTTCGCTACGTTGCACCAAGTTCCCAATCATGAACCTTCTAGCAATGCAGGTCGGAATGATAGGTAAGTCTTCCCGGACTTCCCTGTTTCGTAGCCCAGAATGAAACTGGTCCCGAGCTTCACTTCATCAGGCTTCAGGGGATCAAACCCATCAAGTCTAGCAGTGACTCGGGTTCCCTCTTCAAGTTCGACAATCGCTACGAAATAGGGTGCCTCCTCTTGGAACTCTTCAGGAGCTACATGGATGACCGTGAATGAAATCAGGGTTCCCTTGCCGCTCACACGCGTCCAGCCCATCTTATTCCCGCCGCAACTATAGCAGGTACCTGATGGAGGTGCTATCACCGCACCACAATTGGCGCATTTATAAGCCTGAAAGTCGTGTTCCTCTATGTTCTTCTTGTACTGCTCAATCGTTGGCTTCTCGCTCAAGCGTCAGCCCTCCTGAAGATGTTCACCACGCATGTTGCACCTGTTCCTCCAAAATTGTGCATTATGGCTGTTTCGTGTTTGGAAACCTGATTAGGTCCTGCCGCACCGACAAGCTCCTTGTACAATACGGCTGCTTGCTTCACACCAGTGGCTCCGACAGGATGTCCGACAGCTTTCAACCCACCCATTGGGTTCATCGGTTTGTCACCATCGAGTGCCGTGACTCCGTTTCTCAGGGCCTTGGCTCCCTCGCCAGGCCTGAAGAATCCAATGTCCTCGCTAGCGATAATCTCTGCTATAGTGAAGCAATCGTGTACCACTGCAAAATCCATGTCCTCTGGAGTCAGACCAGCCATTTGGTACGCGTTTCTGCTGGCAGCTACGGATGACTCGAATGACGACAGGTTGGAACGATCGGAAAGATTCATAGAAGCAGAGGCCTGGCCGGTACCAACTACACTCACTGGGAGATCCGTGTACTCCTTTGCTTTCTCCTTGGAAGTGAGAATTAGAGCAGCTGCACCATCTGAGATAGGAGAGCAGTCAAAGAGCTTCAAGGGCCATGCCACGTATCTTGGAGTCAGCGCTTTCTCCAAGGTAATCTCCTTCTGAAACTGAGCAAGCGGGTTTGTCGAGGCGTTCTTGTGAGCTTTGACTGCCACATGTGCCATGTCTTCCTCTGTCGTCCCGTACTCCTGCATGTGCGCCACGGCTGCGATTGCGAAGACGCCAGGGAAAGTTAGTCCTACGTTGGACTCAAACTCGTCGTCTGCTGCGGCCGCCAAGGCCTCCGTCACCGCATTCGTCGAAACAGATGTCATCTTCTCTGCACCCGCAACGAGGACTGTGTCATAGAGCCCAGACTCGATTGCCATGATGCCCGCCCTCAGAGCTGTGGCACCGGAGGCGCACGCGGCCTCATGTCTGGTTGCAGGTAGCCCTCTGAGTCCAGCATAGTCCATAAGCAGCGGTGCTGTGTGGCCCTGATGAACAAGCATCTCAGGTATGAAAGTCCCCAAGAAAGCGGCTTGGATATCCTCCTTCGGAATCCCCGCGTCCACAGTGACTTTGTCAACAGCCTCGGCGAACATTTCCCTAAGCGTCACACCATCGAGTTTCCCGAACTTGGTCTGGTCGGCACTCACAATATGCGCGTTCTTTAGCGGCAAGTTACTGATGTCTCCTGAGAATGGACACGTTCAGTTCCCATTCACCAGCACAAAAACCTGATGACGTAGGAAAGCTCGGCAAAGTCCGTTGTTCCTAAGGGTTTTATACTCGTGCTGAAGTCTGGAAGCCTGAGTGGACTACCAATGGACTTCTCACTATCAGAAAAGGACCAGAAACTGTTTGAACGGGCGAAACAGTTTACGAGAGAACATGTCACTCCTCGAGCTCATGAACTGGAGAAACGCAATGAGTTCCCGAAGGAAATCATTCAGAAGGCCTATGAGACCGGACTCATGAATCTTCATGTCCCACCCGAGGCTGGAGGGCCGGGCCTCTCACTACTGTCAGAAACTCTGGTGTCAGAAGCCACAGGATACGGATGTGCTGGGATTGCTACCACGGTGCTCTGCAACAATCTGGCTTTTGCGCCATTGGTAATTGCGGCAACGATGGAACAGCTAAAGGAGCATGTCGAACCTCTAATCACTGGCAAGGATGCTAAGTTTGGTGCCTTCTGCTTGACCGAGCGAAAAGCGGGTTCAGATGCAGCAGCTGTCGCAACAAGAGCAGTCAGGGACGGCGATGAGTACATCATTAACGGTCTCAAATGCTTCATCACAAATGCACCACAGGCCTCACTATTCACTGTATTCGCTTCTACCCAACCTGACTTGAAGCACAAGGGGCTCTCAGTCTTCATGGTACCGAAGGGGAAGGGGGTGAAGATTGGTCACGTCGAGAATAAGCTTGGCCAGCTGTCCTCAGTACAATCAGAGATCATGTTTGAGGACGTTCGAGTCCCAAAGGAGATGTTAGTAGGTAAAGAGGGTGAAGGGTTCAAGATTGCCATGATGACTCTTGACAAGACTAGAGCAGGGATTGCTGGTATAGCCACGGGTGTTGCCCAAAGAGCCCTCGACGAGTCTGCCAAGTTTGCCAACATGCGGCACCAGTTCGGACAGCCAATTGGCAGGTTTCAAGGTATCGGCTTCACCCTGGCCGACATGGGTGCACGAACCCTCGCTGCGCGTCATCTTACAAGATATGCGGCATGGCTTGCAGATAATGGACTGGACAACTCAAAAGACTCGGCCTTTGCGAAGTTCTTTGCCGCTGACGTCGCTATGCAGAACGCTATCGATGCCGTGCAGATATTCGGTGGCTACGGGTACATCACTGAGTACCCTGTGGAGAAACTGATGAGAGATGCCAAGCTTCTACAGATCTATGAGGGTACCAATCAGGTTCAACGAGTAGTTGCAAGTGGCAGGATTCTGAAAGAGAGTGTGAATCTGGATACTGGTTTCAACGTCAAGTACGATGGACAAGATGCACCTATACCGTAGACCAGAAAGATGCAGTGTGGAGGAGAGCCTCCGCACTGCTACGTGATTCTGGGTCCATGTTCCTTCAACCTTCCAGTAATGATTTATGTAGTCAAGTGTGTGGCCGAGCTATAGCACGACTAATGGATGGAGTGACACCATCTTGGAGGACAATGAAACTATCAGGATGATCAATCATCGCCGGGCAATAAGAGACTATGACACATCAAGAGATGTTCCGGATGAGATGATCTGCAGGATTATTGAAGCTGGAGGATACGCTCCCAGCGCTGAGAACCAGCAGCCTTGGAGAGTCATAGTCGTCCGTGACAAGGAGACTCAGAAGTTCATTGGACAGATTGCTGTGGACCGTACGATCGAGCTTTTCGGCAGAGCCACTCCAAGGGAGGAGCTTGAGCGAAGGCTGAGCTACATTGAGTCCAAAGTCAGCCTCGAGCGAACCATTGACATTCTGATCACTGGAGAGCGATTTGAGTACATCAAGGGGGAGGCAGAAACAAACGGAGCGCCTGTGCTTCTTGTACTAGCTGTTGACCAGACTCATGTTGGTAACTCTCAGCCGACGCTCAGAGGAACTGGTGGAGTGTATGGATGGTCCTCTCCGAGACATGCGGTCATCGCCGGCTCGATGATGATGCAGAATATGTCACTTGCTGCGGCATCACTTGGGTTAGGAAGCTGCGTATCCTCAGTACAGCTGGACCACTTCGATAATGTCGGGGCGATATCAGACCTACTGGGAATCCCGTTTCCGCACTATGTCCCAATCCTATGTCTGACACTGGGTTACCCGAAGTATGAGAGAACGCTCGGACCACCAAGACAGGGTCCTGATGAGATTGCGTTCCTAGACAAATGGGGGGAGCCCTTCCATCAATAGAGGTGACACATCATGACAGAACTAGACGCTCTTAGAAAGGGACTTGTTGCTCTCCTAGACGGCATGTGGTGGGGACTTCGTGACAATGTGGGCGCTCTCTCAATGTATGAGGGCTACTCAGGTGGATTCAGGCAGATGGGATCCGAGTTCGCCGAGGCTGGTGGGGAGAAGGGTGCCAAGGGTGCGGCAAGTATGGCCGCGAAACTCTTCAAGGCAATTGGCTTAGAGGTTGCACGTGACGGTGACTCCGTACGCGTCATTTCCTGCCCGGTCTGGAATCGAATATTGGAAAGAGGGCTGGAGTACGCATTCCATGTGGAGGAGATATGTTGGAAACCGATGCTTGAGGGTATAGGGGAAAAGGCCGGAGCAAAGCCCATGGTTGAGTCCTCTTTGCGACCTGCTCATTTGGAGAGGGCTAGGCTTGACCATAAGCGTAGCAAGGCCAAGCTAGCTTTGGAGAAGGGTACGATAACAGAAGAGGAATACGAGAGTCAGACTTCAGTACTTGAAGAAGGTCTAAAGAAGATACCGTCTGAGGGCTTATACCGATTCGAATAGAAGGGAGTTCTTCATTTAGTAACTGAACATTGGCGGGTGAGTTCATGGAAACTCTAGAGAAGGCAGGATTGGCAGTCAATTACAACAAGGTAGCCAGCACAAAACCAGAGAGTCTTCCGAAGAAGGTCTACATCTGGGACGAAACGCTTCGTGATGGTGAGCAGACCCCTGGGGTAGCGCTCACACTCGATGAGAAGATTGAGATTGCGAAGATGCTGGATGAGATAGGAGCCTCTATAGTAGTAGTAGGATTCCCTGCTGTGAGTGACCACGAAAGAAAGATTGTGGCCGCAATCGCCAAGGAAGGTTTCAGCAAGGCGGTGGTTGGAGCCCCTGCCCGAGCCATGATACAGGACATTGACGCATGTATTCAGGCGAATGTCAGTGAGGTTCCGATCTTCATTGCTACCTCAGACTTCAGGCTCAAGTATCAGCTCCGAATGTCACGCGCCGAGATGCTTCAGCGGCTCAGTGAGTGCGTGGAGTATGCAAAAGACCATGGGCTTGTTGTTGACTACATAGCTGAGGACACAACCCGGAGCAACATGGACTTCCTGTGTGAGGCCTACGAGACTGCCATTGACGCAGGAGCAGATAAGATATGCATCGCTGACACCGTCGGGTTCGTGCGCCCAGAGGTAATGAAACACATCGTCAGGGAGGTCAAGTCACGCCTTTGGCAGCGAAAGAAGTACAAGGTTCCGATGGCTGTGCATTGCCACAATGACTTCGGCCTTGCCAATGCGAACACCCTCGCTGCTGTAGAGGAGGGAGTGACATACCCTCATGTTTGTGTTAACGGTTACGGAGAGCGGGCTGGCAACGCTGCGTTCGAAGAGGTCGTTATGACTCTCGATCAGCTCTATGGAGTTGAAACTGGCATTGACACAGAGAGGCTCTATAGACTATCTCGACTGGTTGAGAGAAACTTTGTCGTGCCTCTTCCTCTTCACAAGGCTATCTCTGGAGACAATGCGTTTACACATTCGAGTGGGATACATTCTCACGGGCAGCTCACTCACTCAATGACCTACGAGCCGATCAGCCCGCTCATTGTTGGTCGAAGACGAGAGTTCCACCTTGGTAAGTTCGTTGGTCGCCACTTTGTTGAATACCTTCTGAAGATGGGAGGAATCCAAGCGACGACTGAACAGACAAGAGAGATTGCAGAACGTATCAAGACAACTCACGAGGATCTGAAGAAGAGTCAGTCAAAGGACTCCTTTGACAGGATAAAGAATGAGCTACGAGACCTAAGGACTGGAGTTTCTGAGAGAGAGTTCTGGGCCATCGTGTTCGATGTTGTATGATTGATATGGCTCTTATCACTGGCCCTTCAGCAAGGACTTGGACAGATTCCAGCGCAGATAGACTCCGATATCCATGATGAGAACGCCAAACAGGAACTGAAGTCCAAAAGCCCATAGATAGATCTGGGGCGGCCACCAAGTTCCATTGAAGTACCAGAAGATTATCTCAAAGATGAGAAAGACCGTAGCGATACCAAGAGAGATGTAAATCCCTGCCCGAAAGGCGAGGCTGGCGTTGTCCGCTCTGCGAGTAATGGGCCCAAACTCGAGCAACTTGTCAGGGTCGCTCACACCCACAAATCTCTCTAGGCGATTGGCGTCAATCTTCTGAGCCTCTGCGGTTATGAAT
>JBHIAE010000058.1:0-16786 GCA_046758445.1 Candidatus Thorarchaeota archaeon
CACCCCTCCCACTCTTTCTGTCCGAGTGTTACATCAGTTTTGCAACAGAGCCGCTGAGTACAAGTAGCTCCCATGCGCATCATTTGACTGTGGAGATAAATGCAGCGATAGATGCTGACAGATTCTTATCGGTGCTCGTGATGAATCTGTTGGACAATACAGTGACACTTGGTGCAGGACCGGAATCTCATATCTGGATGAAGCTTAGAGAAGCAGCTGATACGTATGAGATTACCATTGCCGACGATGGACCAGGCATAAGTGATTCAGTGAAGAAGACGCTCTTTGATCCAAATCATCGGTTTGGTGGCGTGGGAATCCATCAAGCTTCTCAGATTGTTCGGAAGTACGGTGGCAGCATTGAAGTAGGAGATCGAGTCACATCTGATTCATTACAGGATGCCAATTTCTTAATTCGGTTGCCGAAGACAAGAGAACCCTCACAGACAGAATAGCTCTCACGAAACACCTGTGTCGTAGCAACCCGTCGAACCAGCATTCTCGCTGACGCACACTTTGATTCTGTAGTCAGAAGCTAGCCGGAGCTCTGAAGAAATGTACTCTGCAATGAGCTCAGCAGTGGTTGCAGAATAAGGTATGATAATGCAGTCCTCCGTGGGGAAGACGTATCGCTTCCCACTGACCTTCACCTCATAGGAGATCCCGGCTTCTTCGACAGCAACCAAGTCTGATTTGCCGGGCAGGAGGACCTTATGGTCTAACTGGGAGCAAACATTAACGGTCTGTTTCTTCACTTCTTTGAAGTCTAATACCATTCCTGCCGCATCTAAGGATCCAGTCACAAGGACCTCAACCGTGTAGTTGTGTCCGTGAAGGTTCTCATAATAGTCGGCACCTATCACAAAATGCGCTGCACTGAAACTCATCTTTTGACTGTGAACTCTTATGCTGTGCAAGTCAATGCCTCCCGAACAACACCTACTTCTCGGCGTTCCACTTCTAAAACTGTCGGCCACAGATTTGGAATAGAATGGAACATCACTGACCTCTTCCCCTCTGACGCTCAAAGGTTTCTATGAGGTCGTTCACAGTGGTAGCTTGCTCTGGCTTCTTGTCGTTTCTCCACCTGCCTGTGAACCTAGGGAATCGGATCGCAAGGCCACCACCCTCAAGCCTTCCGCGTCCCGCCGAGTGAGTAGGACTGATTGTTATCTCATCACCCAGGACCTCTATGACCTCTGCTGGTGAGAACCAGACATCAGCTTCAACGTCGGATATCACCTTGGGACTCATCGTTTCGAGACAGTGCTTGTCAAGTCGCTCCTTCAGATCAACCAGCATCTCGTCCGTAAACCCGGTTCCGATTTTGCAGACGGTGGGGAATGTGTCAGAAGATTCATCATACGCAGAGGCAAGGATAGCGCCGTATAGACCTGCCCTCTTTCCTCTCCCGTGAATAGCACCAACCACCACAAGATCAACAGAGTCAGCCATTCCCTCTTGATAGGATGCCTTCAGCTTAATCCAAAGCCAGCTTCGAGAACCCGCCTGGTAACTCGACTTGTCATGAGTCGCCTTGGCAATGACTCCCTCGTGACCCGATTCAAGAGCCTCCTGGAATATCTGCCTGAGTCGTTCAGGATCGTTGGTCATTTCCCCAATAGTTGGGGACACATTCTCTTCAGAACGGACAATCTTCTCAAGAAGTTGGCGCCTCTCAGACAATGGTAGAGAAGTGACATCGTTTCCCTCATGATAGAGAACATCAAAGAATCGCACAGCGACGGGAACGGCCTCGCTCATTGCTTCCACGTCGGTCTTCCTTCGACGCCTCATCAGTTCTTGAAATGGCCGGGGCTTGCCTGTATACGGGTCGATTGCCACGCATTCACCTTCAAGAATGCAAGTATCTGCATCCACCTGTGTCCTCACAATGTCGACAACATCCGGATATTGCTCCGTGATGCGCTCCTGTCTACGAGAGAATAAGACGACACTCTCACCATTCTTGTGGACCTGAACCCGCTCCCCATCATACTTGTACTCGACAAGCACATCGGGGCCAGCCTTTTCGATGATCTCCTTGGGGTCTGAGAGCTTCTTTGCCGCCATCATCCTTATTGGAATACCAACCGTGGCCTGAATCTCTTTCAGAGAACTCACACCTTTCTCAGCAAGTCCCTCCGCGACCTTCGCCAAATCGCTGTACACGTTGAACGCGGCCTCAATCTCCGTCCGAGCATCTCTTCCTCCGGTGTAAGCCAGTGACAGCGAATCCATAATCCCCATGAATCCGATACCGAGCCTAAGCTGACCGGTCAGCGTTCTGAGAATGTACTTTGCCTCAAGGGGCGATGCATCGGACAACAACCCCACCAGTTTGGCGACTTTCTCCCTGGCGCTTCCCTTTCCCGAGGTCTTGGCAACGGAATCCAGCGCATTGTAAATGTGTGTTGCAGTTAGATCTTCTGTGAAGAGTGTAGCTTGTGCACTCTCTTGCAGCAACAGTTCAGCTGCACCACCGACATCACCAGTTTCTCTTAGTTTCTGCTTCACAATGCTCTCTTTGGTAGAGGCCGCTGTCGCGACGACTTGGACAGCCATCTTCTCCGCGATTCCAATCTCTGGCTCACCTGTCCAGTCCGGGTGCAACTTCCCCGTTGTGAGGGCGACAATCTTCCCAACTTCCGATGGAGCGGCCTCCTTCAGGACTTCAGACAGGATTCGTGTCTTTTCGAGCGAACCTGAGGTGGACTCAATCTCCGCATAGGCCTTGGCGAGCCTTTCATAGAGCATCAGTCGCCGCTCCCGAACTAAAAGGAGGCACCACATGCTTTATATTCATATTCACGGGCACGCTGAGCCAATCACATCTACGCGGTGAGCAATAGTTGGGTAGTGTTAGACCAGGATTCATCAAGAATGCAGCAAGGAGCCTAATCCAGCTTTATCCAGACTCCTTTACAGATGATTTTGAAACAAACAAGAGACTGGTTGAGCAGCTCACCGATATTGAAACCAAGAAGGTCAGAAACCGAGTCGCGGGGTACCTCGTCAGGCTTGTCAAGATCAGTATTGCTCGAGAAGTAGCAGAGAGCGAAGCGCCGGACGAGCAGATTGACATGGAGATGTAGTTCCCATTCGGTCAGTTTTGCGGAATCCGACAAGAGAACTGAAAGGTCTCTTAAGGAGAAGATGTCTATCCAAGATGCATGGATGCAGTCGGTAGCTCGCTATTTCTGGGGGACTGTCTGGACGTAATTCAATCCATACAAGAGTCGCACAGAAAGAGAATTCGATTGATCTACATTGACCCGCCGTATCTATCAGGAACTCAGTATAGACTGAGAAAGAAAGCTGCTGGGACGACAGCATCTGCTCCATCTCTATCAGAGGTGAACACTTACACAGACAAGTGGAAAGGTGGTTTGGAAGAGTATCTTCAGTTCATGAAGGAAAGGCTGACATCTATGAAGCCACTCCTTCGTGAAGATGGTAGTATTTGGGTTCATCTGGATTGGCACGTATCCCACTATGTCAAGGTCATTCTGGATGACATCTTTGGGTACTCCAACTTCACAAACGAGATAGTATGGAGAAGAACAAACAGTCCGAAGGCTCAAAGCAGAGGTTTCGGAAGTCAACACGACATAATCCTGCTGTATGCCAAAGACGCTATGAAGTTCAAAACGAATCCGGTGCACAGAGAACATGATAAGAAGTCATTGAAACCATACGGGTACGAGGATGAGCGTGGGAGATTCAGATTGATTGAGATTGAGGCTCAAGGAATCCAGAGGACGGACAGCCGTAAGCAGTTTGAATGGAGAGGCAGAACTGCGCCATACTTGTACAATAGTAAGACTTTGGACAAGTGGTGGAGTGAAGGCAAGATATACATCAGCAGGAATGGAAGATACTCCAAGAAACAGTACCTATCAGATGTCCCAGGTGTTCAGGTTTCAGATTTGTGGCTTGACATAAGTCCAATTCAAGGGGCGTCCAAGGAGTATACAGGCTTCCTGACGCAGAAGCCATTGGCCCTGCTTGAGAGAATTATCGAGTGTGCCACCGACAAAGACGACCTCGTTGCAGACTTCTTCGCGGGGTCAGGTACGACAGCAGTTGCGGCAGAGAGACTTGGCCGTCGCTGGCTGTTATGTGATCAATCAGATGTGGCAATTGAGCTGGCGAAGAAACGTCTTGGAGAAATCGGCAGCGATGTGAAATACGAGCATTCCATCCTGAATGGCATCTAGTTCAAATGGCGATTGACCGAGTACTTCTTATGTCACATCTATGGTGCTGTTCTCCTAGGTGAAATGCATGGCAGAGAAGGTGACTGGGAGAGCCGGTGAAGTACTTCGATTCGGTCTTGGGGCTCGGAACTGGCTCCTAAATCAGGTGGATCGAGCTTCAGAATGCGTGTCTTGGACACCCCCTGAGGGAGGAAGGTCTCCCAGTGAGATAGTAGAACATGTAACCTCCGTACTCTTGATTGCATGTTCGATGGTTGCCGAGGAGCTTGCCATAGATCTCAACATAGAGGAGGTTGAGAGCGAGGGGGAACCAACGGAAGTCCTGAAAGATACGGTCCGTTCAGCCTATGATGCATTCAATGAACTCTGCGGCAAACTTGATAACCAGATGCTAGACAAGGTCATGACCCTGCCTCCTCCTTTCGCATTTAGAGAGGGGTCTGTGGAAACTGTTATGCGTGTAATTGGGGGGTACCACGCGGTCCACCATGCCGGCCAGCTTGCCACTCACATAAGAAGATCGACAAAGACACAGTGACAGCTAACGTCGATAATCTTAAGTCGGTTGTCATACAGTATGCATGCGGTAGAGTTGCTGGATATTCTCTTGATTGTAGGAACCTTTGTTCTAGTGTTGGGACTGTATGGATACCTCAGACTCTCAGGGAAACTCGTCCGCGACAAGGAGGCTCTTACTCACAGACGCACGAGCTCAGAGAAGCTTCATTATTCAAAGGTGCACGATGCGGCTTTCTTTGACGGTGCGGCTGAGGACTACGCTGAAGTGCTGAATCGAATCAAGCAAATGGGTGGAGGATAGAAGCCCAGCAGCATGGTTTCCAATCCATGTCAGCTGTCATGTTTCCTTGATCTTCCGGATAGCTCCCCCCGGAGCAACTCCCTTTGGACATACCTTCACACAATTGTAGATCAACTCGCATAGCGGAGCCCCCTCGGGAACCTTTGCAGCCTCAAGATATATCTCGCCATTCTCCACCCGAGAGTCCTCGTAGAATCTCCATGACTTGGCGAGTGCCGCCGGCCCCAGATACTCCTCTCTGTCTGCATTGATCGGACATGAACCAAAGCAGAGTGCACACATTATGCAGTTCACAAGGCGCTCGATTCTCTTGCGCTCATCTTGGCTCTGCAGTCGTTGGTCGTCGCTTTTGGCGGGTTCTGCCCATAGCTTCAGCGCTTCTAGCGCATCGTAGAACCTAGTCATGTCAACGACAAGGTCCTTCAAGATAGGGAGGTTTGGAAGTGGTTCGATTAGAACCTCTGTTTCTCGATTCCAGCCCGGAGGAACATCCATCAGAGCGTTGAAAGGTTTGAGCCTTGATTCTTGCTCTTTCAAAGAAGCAACCTGGGTCCTACATGCCAGACGTGGAACCTTGTCGACTAACATCGCACAACTCCCACAGACTGCCCCCCTGCATGAGTACCTGAATGAGAGAGACTCATCCATGTTGTCCTGAATCTGAAAGAGCGCGTCCAGAACCGTCATTCCCTTTCTGCCTTCAACCTTGTAGAGGTCATAGTGTGTGATTTTGGAACCCTCAAGACTTCGTGCAACTCTGAACATCATCAGTAATTCCTCTCCTTAACCTCAAACGTGCCAAGATTGACGTCAATGTACTCCGTCTTTAGATAGTCCTCAACTTTCGTGATGAGTGAGTGCTTCAGGAAACCTTCATCGTCACGTTTCGGGTAGTCTGTTCTCCAGTGGGCGCCTCGACTCTCTCTTCTCATCAGAGCTGTCATGGATATCACCTCGGCAAGGTCGAGCGCATTCTCGAGTTCAAGTGCTCTGGTCAGCGAGTAGTTGAATCGCTCTTCGCTTCGTGGTAGTGCTATCTTGGTGAAACGTTCCTTCAGGAAGCGGATTGCTTTGAGAGATGACTCAAGTGTTGCTTGTCCTCTGAAGACTCCTACTTCATTGTCCATTATCTCCCCGAGCTGGGATCGAATCTCTGCAGGTGACTCTCCCGAGTCTCTCAGCAGGATCGCCTGCAGTTTCTCTCTCATCTCAAATGCTGCATCTTCCACTTGACATGAATCTGCCTCTTGCGGGACCGCGAGATACTCCAGGACCTTCTGACCAACAAGACAGCCAAAGACAAGCGTTTCCAGGAGCGAGTTACCACCCAATCTATTGGCTCCGTGAACACTCATGCATGCTGTTTCGCCCACAGCATAGAGCCCAGAGAGTGGTGTCACTCCGTCTTTGTCACAGTGTATTCCACCCATTGAGTAGTGCTGCCCTGGGCGGACTGGAATTGGTTCCTCAATCGGATCGACTCCCGCGAAGAAAATGGATATCTCTCGTATTCCGGGGAGCCGTTCCATAATCTTCTTGCGTCCTAGATGCCTCAGGTCCAGGTGGACGTAAGCGTCGTCAATTCCTCTCCCCTCGTTTATCTCTGTCTGAATGGCCCTTGCTACTATGTCCCGCGGAGCCAGCTCCATTTGCTTTGGAGCATACTCATCCATGAATCTCTTGCCATTTGCGTTCAGAAGATAACCGCCCTCTCCTCTAGCGCCCTCAGTGATCAGGATGCTGGATGGATAGAGAGTGGTGGGATGAAACTGAACGAACTCCATGTCCTTGAGTGGAACACCAGCCCTGAGGGCTAGTGCGGCTCCATCTCCAGTATTGATTAGGGCATTCGTTGAGTGCCCGTAGACACGACCGAACCCCCCAGTCGCCAAAACGACTGCCTTCGCCTCAAATCCGTGAACCTCTCCGGTGGCTATGTCAATCGCAGTCAAGCCGCATACTTTCTTCTCAGACCGGACAATCGAAGTCACGAACCATTCATGATAGAACTTCACTCCGAGTCGCATGGCCTGCTCGTAAGTTGTGTGAAGAAGGTTGTGACCAGTTCTGTCTGCGGCATAGCATGTCCTAGGGAACATTGCGCCGCCGAAAGGTCGCTGTGCAATCCTACCATCCTCGGTCCTTGAGAATGCAGTGCCCCATTGTTCATTCTCGATGACCGCCCTTGGTGCCTCCTTGGCCATGACTTCTACAACGTCTTGGTCAGCTAGATAGTCTGAGCCCTTCACTGTGTCAAAGGCATGCGCTTCCCACGAGTCCTCCTCACCCAGAGAGGCGTTTATTCCTCCCTGCGCGGCGACCGAGTGTGACCTTAAGGGATGCACCTTTGAAAGAACCGCAACATCCGTTTCTCCTACCAGCTCTATTGCTACTCTTAGTCCAGACAGACCAGCACCCACAACCAAAACATCATGCTCATACATTCCGTCAGTGACCTCCCACGAAGTCTCATCTATCAGGTGAAGTCAAGCCTTCCCTCTCCTCCACGAGCTTCACCCGACTACACCATCTTTCTAGGATCCAATAGCTCATCTAGGTCACCTTCGATCTCGATCTTCATCTCGACAACAGTTTCCTTCACAGTCTTCCCAGTCGAATATGCACGTTTTGCGACTTCCGCTGCCTGGTCGTAGCCGATGACTGGCGAAAGTCGAGTCACTATCATTAGACTTCTTTCCAACTGACGCTCAATGGATTCCTGATTGACCTTGATGCCGTTTAGGCAGTTGTCGACAAATGACACTATTCCGTTTGAGAGAAGCTGTACTGCGTCCAAGACATTGACTATCATCACAGGTTTGGCGACATTTAGGTCCAATAGGCTTCCCTGACTCTCGGCAAAGACAACAACAGCATCATAACCTATGACCTGTGTGCACACCTGAACAAGTGCCTCCGACTGGGTTGGATTTACCTTTCCCGGCATGATAGAAGAACCTGGCTCGTTTTGAGGGAGAATGAGCTCTCCAAGACCAGCACGAGGTCCGCTACCCATCAATCGAATGTCGTTTGCCATCTTTAGACAAGAGAGAGCAATCTGTCTGATGCTTGCGCTCAGTCGAACCATTGCCCGGTGGGTCGCTATCCCCTCGGCTTTCACGGGATGAGTCCGAATCGGCATCTGTGTGATTTTGCCGAGGTGCTCAACGACCTTCTCTGCAAAGCCCTTAGGAGCATTGAGGCCAGTACCGAGTGCCGTACCACCAATCGGCACAACTCCCAATTCATCGTGAACTCTTCGGAGTTCATCCAGATTGGCAATCATTTGCGATCTGTAGACTTCAAGTTCTGTTGAGAGTTGTATGGGAACCGCATCCTGTAGGTGAGTTCGTCCAACCTTGACAACTCCTTCGAACTCTGTGACCTTGTTCTTCAGGCTCGCTAGAAGATGCTCCAAAGCGGGTATTATCCTGGTCGCGACAGCCTCCAGCGCTGCAACGTGCATGGCTGTCGGTATCACGTCATTAGAAGACTGCGACCGATTCACGTGGTCGTTGGGATGTACTGGGGAATTGCTTCCTCGGGGATGTCCAAGAATCTCGTTGGCTCGGTTAGCCAAGACCTCGTTCATGTTCATATTCGACTGGGTGCCTGAGCCTGTCTGGAAGATGTCGACAGGGAACTGGTCAAGCATCTCATGCTCTACGATTAGCTCCTCAGCTGCTTGGTCGATGGCCTTCCCAAGCTCAGGCTCGATCTCGCCGAGTTCCATATTGGCTAGGACACAGGCCTTCTTCACCTTGCCCAAAGCCAGAACGAAGTCCTTTGGCATCTGCCTTCCGCTAATCTTGAAGTTCTCTATCGCGCGTTGGGTGGCGATTCCCCAATATGCATCTTCAGGCACATCCACCTCTCCAAGAGAGTCCTTCTCCTTTCGTGAGTGTTTCATTATCATCCACCTAGATTCGTGCAAGGCAATCAGAGAACTAGCTCGTCAATAATGGCCTGAACCTCTTTCAGACTCGTCTGGTGATCTCTGAGGCGGCCATCCTCTGGAAGTGCTAGACCATCAGCAAGGACTGGAGCCTCCACCTTGTAAAAGACACCAATGGGTATCTTGTCACTATTGCTAAAGGCCTTCTCAAGTGCTTGCAGTTTGTTCGTTGTGTCGTGCCCATTGTCTTGGAGCGAGTAGGTATGTTCATTGTAGAACTTCCATGTAAGTTTCCGATTCCATGTTTGGCAGGGTTGTAGAATGTCTACAACGGCGAAGCCCTTGTGCTTGACCGCTTCGACCATCAGGGACGTAAGGAGTTTCTGATTGCCAGAGAACCCTCGAGCAGCGAAGGTCGCACCTCCTGCGACTGCCAGAGTCACGGGGTTCACCGGATCCATCGGTGCACCAGCCGTAGGCGGTGAGGTTCTGGAAACATAACCCCTTGGAGCAGAAGGCGAGAACTGCCCTTTTGTAAGACCCATCACACCGTTGTTGTGAATGAGGACGGTCATATCCACATTGCGCCGCGCAGCATGCAGTAGATGTCCCAGCCCTTCTCCGAGAGTGTCACCGTCACCAACATGCACAATGACCTTCAAGTCGAGATTCGCAAGGTGAGCACCCTCTCCGACTGGGATTGACCTTCCGTGAAGATTGTGGATTCCATTGAGATTGATGTAGTGTGGTATCTTACTACCACAGCCGATTCCCGTCACGAGCAGGAATTCATGTTGGGGGATTCCAAGTTCGATGACAGCGTTCTTCAGTGCCGCCAGTATTCCGAAATTACCACATCCAGTGCACCATGTGACTTTCTGGACACCTTCAAGGTCTTCTTTTGTTGTCATTTGATGCCTGCCTCCTTGAGATGATTGACGATGTAGGAAGCCGTCATCGGTCTCCCATCGTATTTGTTGACGTGCAGATCCACTTCAAGACCAGACTCCATCCGTACAAGCCTCGCAAATTGAGAAGTAGCGTTCTGCTCTACTGCTACGACCTTCTTTGCTTCACTGAAGACCTCTCTGAGAGTTTCAGTGCGAAGTGGATACACATCGCAGAAGTGAAGCTGGTTGATTGACACTCCTTTGTCCGACAGGATATTCGTGGCCTCGTATGCTGCGCCCCATGTGGAGCCCCAGGTCAGAAGAGTCGTATCGGCCCCTCTACCTCCATAGACAGCTGGAGGATTCATAACCCTGAGGATGTGTGGAATCTTGTTGAGCAACTTCTCGACCATTGCAGTCCTCATGTCAGCGTCTTCAGTGATATGGCCATCTTCAAAGTGAACGTTCCCTGATGCAACGACGATCTTCCCCTGGTCCCCAGGGAATGCTCTTGGTGAAACCCCATCGTCCGTCAGTTCATACCTGTTGTATGGTTTCTTCGCTGTCCCCGTAGATAACACACCTGTGTCAATCTTCACCTCAGAAACGTCGATTCGAGCCACGTTCATCACAGAGTCTGCGAAGTACTGATCTCCAAGAATCATCACTGGGACCTGAAACCTGTCAGCGAGATTGAACGCTCGAGCTGCAACTTCGAATGCCTCAAGAGGATCCTTCGGGGCGAGCATGATTCTAGGGAACTCGCCTTGGCTTGCGTGAAGCATGAACAGAAGGTCGCCTTGCTCAGTTCTTGTTGGCAGACCCGTGCTGGGACCTGGTCTCTGTGCATTGTATATGACAACCGGAGTTTCAGTCATGGCCGCTAGTCCCAAAGCCTCAACCATCAGAGAGAATCCACCGCCTGAGGTGGTCACCATCGAACGCGTGCCTGCCACTGATGCTCCTATGGCCATGCAGAGAGCTGAAATCTCATCCTCGGTTTGAATGGTGCCAATTCTTAGGCGATCCGCATTTGCTACGACGTCCTGAAAGAATGCGGTTGATGGGCTCATGGGATATGCTGAAATCCATTTCAAGTTGGCCGCCATGGCACCCAAGGCTAGAGCCCGGTTGCCCGTCAACATGAGCCTGTCCTTACTCGGGCCTTTCTTCATTGTGCTCAAGTCGTGTTTGCAGAAGCCTCCCCAGTTTTCCGTCGCATAATCATAGAGAGTCTTTGCAACACTGACATTCCCTGATACGACCTTCGCCCCTTTTCTCTCGAAAATGGCTCCGAGTGCATCTTCAGCTAGTTTGAATGGGTATCTCAGAATTGAGAGTACGCTACCAAGCGCCGCAGCATTCGTCATTCTGACATCGCCGGCAACTTCCTTGGCGGTCTTCTGCAGGGGTGCGATGAAATGACACTCCTCCAAGTCCTCAAACTCGATAGTATCATCAAAGATGATGACACCCCCCTCAGAAAGTTGGGACCGCTTGTTGACAACCGCATCTCTAGAGAGTGCAACTATTACGTCTAGGTCGTCGACTGGGGCGTGAATAGGAGCATCTGAAACTCTTGTCTGGGCGAAGTTGTAGCCGCCTCTTATTCTGGATTCAAAGTCTTTGATTGTGAAAGTGTAGAAACCCGAGTTCACGAATACCTGAGTGAGAAGGTCTCCGATGGTGTCGATCCCTTGGCCAGCCTCTCCGCCTATGTTGAATGTGATGTCCAATAGTTATTCCTCCCAAGTTGATCATGAATCCAAGTAGTCTACGAGAGTTGACTCTCGCTTATCTTCTTTACTTCATAGCACCAAGAGAGTGACAGTGTCTTGAGTACATGCCATTGCTGGTTTCACGCCGAGTCGACAAATACTGACAACCAGAGTAACCGAGGTCGAATCTGAGATGTATTTTGTCGCGAAACAACGTCATTCCTGCTAGGCTGTAACAATGAGAACCCACTTCCCCCAAAGATGGTTAGTGTCTGCCGTGCCTAAACCAGCCTTTGGATGGGAATGCTGGGTCATGTTGGTCCTTAAGGGAGCAGAGGAATGAATCGCAACGTATCCTCCCACACTCAACGTGAGATTCTCGACTGCGTAATCGGCGAACGTAATTTGGAAGTAGACAACATGCGGCATATCAGTAACTTGGAAAGGATATGTCGAATAGAGATATGTGAAATTGACACCGTGGAAGACCACCGAGTACGTCGCATTAGAATTCGGGTCTTGGACTCCACTGATGTAACATAAACCACAGTCCGGTACCACGCCCACTCCAAGGTACATAGGGTTAATCACAAGAAGACCGACTACTAGAACTGCGAGGACTGAAACGACAACTGCGATGCCCCGACGCCTGTCAATGACCATTCGTCAATCATGTGCCATTCCTACTTCTCCTCAATTGGACTTTGTGCTCCCAAGGACGGGTTGTTTGGTAAGCTTTAAATGCGGAACCCATGCAGACTTTTCCCGTAGGCACATGTGAAGTACATGTGCAGTTTTATCATTCAAACAACCATTAGGGGAAAACAAGAATGGCACATATAGGTAGCGGGGGCACCACCCCCGTCATAATCCTGAAGGAAGGCACTTCACGCACAAGAGGCAGGTCAGCACAGTCTAACAACATCATGGCTGGCATTGTCATCTCTGATGCAGTGAAGTCCACACTTGGACCACGCGGAATGGACAAGATGCTTGTTGACTCCCTCGGTGATGTCACTATCACAAACGACGGTGCATCCATCCTGAAGGAGATTGACGTTCAGCATCCTGCTGCCAAGATGCTTGTCGAAGTTGCCAAGAGTCAAGATCAGGAAACCGGTGACGGAACGACCACCGCGGTCGTTATTGCAGGTGAGCTTCTCAAGAGAGCCCAAGACTTGCTTGAGAAGAGGATTCATCCAACCATCATTGTTGGAGGGTATCAGAAAGCTGCTGATGAAGCAACCAAGATCCTGAAGAACATCTCGATAACAATGGATGACAAGGACAAGAAGATCCTTAGAAACATTGCAGATACCTCGATGAACAGCAAGTCTATCGTCGGCGCCAAGGAGCACTTCTCTAAGATTGCCGTGGAAGCAGTTCTGCAGGTGGCCGAAGCTGCTGACGGCGGTGTAAAAGCTGACATCGAGATGGTTGAGATAGTCAAGAAGCAGGGCAAGAGTCTCACCGAAACTGAGCTCGTCAAAGGCATGGTGATTGACAAAGAGGTTGTTCACGCGGCAATGCCCAGAAGGGTCGAGAAGGCCAAGATTGCTCTAGTGAACACGGCGATTGAGGTTGAGAAGACCGAGTTCGACGCAGAGATTAAGATTGACAGTCCGGACCAAATCAAGGCATTCCTCGATGAAGAGGAGAGAATGCTGAAGAACATGGTGGACAAGATTATCGAGAGTGGAGCCAACGTCCTTGTCTGTCAGAAGGGTGTGGATGATGTCGCTCAACACTTCTTGGCCAAGGCCGGAGTCTTGACAATCCGCAGGGCAAAGAAGAGCACACTAGAGAAGCTGGCTAAGGCCAGTGGAGGCAAGATAGCGACCAGCCTAGATGAGCTGGACGCTGACTACCTTGGTGATGCGGGCCTAGTGGAAGAGGTCAAGATTGGTGACGACAAGCTGGTCTACATCAGAAACTGCAAGGATCCGAAGGCTGTATCCGTGGTCATCCGCGGAGGCACCGAACATGTCGTTGATGAGGCAGACAGGGCCCTACATGATGCATTGTCCGTTGTGAGAAACGTTGTCGAGGACGGCACCTACGTTGCTGGGGGCGGCTCAACTGAGGCTGAAATCGCCAAGAGGCTTGAGTCCTTCGCTAACAAAGTAGGTGGACGCGAACAGCTTGCCATTGAGGCGTTTGCGGAGTCTCTTCGTATCGTTCCAAAGACACTGGCCGAGAATGGTGGCCACGACCCTATTGACATCATTGCTGATCTCAACAAGGATCACGCAAAAGACACTGGCCTATGGCACGGTGTCGATGTTCTGAAAGGCAAGAGTGTTGACATGATCAAGGCTGGAGTCATAGAGCCCTCTCGCGTCAAGAAACAGGCCATCCGTTCAGCAGCCGAGGCTGCACAGATGATACTCAGAATCGATGATGTTATCGCAGCAAAAGCTGGTCCACCTCCGGGTGCCGAAGGGCCACCACCAGGCGGGATGGGCGGCATGGGTGGAATGGGCGGAATGCCCGGCATGATGTAGAGGAGAACTTACAGATTCGGGAGCCCTAGTGGCTCCTGTCCCTCTTATTTTCGGGAGACCCGCTTGCATGGCAAGGCGCGTACTGCTTGTTGGCATGAACACATTCGACTCCGGCAAGACAACATACGCAAAGCTTGCTGCAGAGTCGGTCAGCGAGTCTGGCTCATCGGTTGAGTACTTCAAGCCGCTGAGTGCACACAACTACTGGTATAGTTACTCCCACACTCAGTCCTGTCTCAAACGAGAGATGCTGTTCTCCTACGATGTGGCAACCGTCAGGGGTGTCATCGGGTCAAAGGTACATGAGTACGTTTCAAATCCTGTTCACAGAATGTACGCTCCCACTATTTCAGAGAGACCCTTCTCAGGTGTCGTCAGCACATTGGGCCTAGCTGGATGGGACTCGGTCATCTCGATGCAGCGTTTCAGCACACCAGATGAGTCAGGTGTGGTTTCGACAACACTCGTCGCTGAGGCCTTGATTGAAGAAGGAGGACTGATACTGACCTCCGAAGAAGCTGACAGACTGATGAGAGGAACAAAGAAGATGGGGGTTTCATCCTTCGAGGAGATTAGAGAGTTTGAGAATGCCCACTATGAGGAGTACGTTTCAGATGCTTTCAGCGCTGTAGAGAATGTTGCAGACCTTGTCATCATTGAGTCATTCAATGATACAGTTTGGACATGGGAAGGACTTGACCATGTGGACATCGCACTCGTCATCGGCCCGGGACAAGTCTTTCAGTACGATCCGAAACGACTGAGGAAAGCTGCCTTACTCAAAAGACGTTCCAACATGCCGATCAGGGAGGTTACCTTCAACCGCATAGCTGATCTAGTAAAACCATTGAAACATGAGGCATGGTCGCGTGAAGGGTTGAGAAGCAATGGCGTATTGGCTGAGTTGGTGTCAAAGTGAATTGCTCCAAACAAGAATTAAGTACACCTCCGGGGAAGTCAATCTTTAGCCAGAGGAAGAACCAAAATGACTGAGAACCTAGACTGGGAGCTTGCAGTAGTGGGTGGCGGTCCCGCCGGAATGACCGCGGCAATCTACGCTTCTCGTTACGGCTTGAAGACGATTCTCCTAGAATCAAAGGTGCTCGGTGGCGCACAAGCGACCAGTCCGGGGATTGAGAACTACCCTGGGTACGCCTTCATAACTGGAATAGAACTGGCAGAGAAGATGAAGGAGCAAGTAAGGAAAAGTGGGGCAACGATAAAGGAAATCACTGAAGTTCGCGGTATCAACCGTGATGACAACGGGAGCTTTCTCTTGGACACGAGACGGGGAGTCTACAACGCGCAGGCAGTTGTTTGGGCGACAGGCGGTGGGCACAAGAAGTTGGGTGTGCCTGGGGAGGAGGAGCTGACAGGGAAAGGAGTTTCGTATTGCGCAACATGCGATGGTCCGTTGTTCAGAAACAAGACGCTAGCTGTTGTAGGAGGAGGTAATACTGCGGTCACTGAAGCCCTATACCTTTCTGAACTCACAGAGAAGATGTACCTCATTCATAGAAGGGACCGTCTACGCGCTGAACACATCATACAACAGATGCTCTTTGACACACACGTAGAAATCCTTTGGGACCATGTTGTCAAAGAGTTCCAAGGCGAAGACCTACTCAAGAGCATAATCATTGAGAATGTGAAGACAGGCGTTCAGAGATCCCTTGTTGTCGATGGAGCATTTGTTGCCCTCGGATCAGATCCGGAGAGCAAGCTTGTGAAGCCTCTAGACGTTGCGATGAACAAGCAGGGCGAGATCTATACAGACGGGCAACAGAAGACGAACGTCCCAGGCTTGTTTGCCGCTGGCGATGTGGTTGAATCCCTGAAGCAGATTGTAGTTGCAGCCGGACAGGGAGCCATAGCGGCAGATTCTGCTTACAAGTATATTCGGGATGTTGCGCGTGGTCCGATATGACCTCACTCAGGACCCCACCTGGCTTCTGACCTATATGTCCTGCCAGTCTTTGTGCTTTGATAGAGTCTTGAGAAGTGTTTGAAAGTCCTCGGGACTAAGCTTTGCCAACTCTTCAAGGTCAACCTCGCTCATGGCCTGTAGACGTTTGTCTGAGATTGACTCTCGTACATGACTCGGGAGAGCATCAATCAGTTCGCTCTTTGTGAGCGGCCTTGAAACCTCCTGTAGAGCTTCTGGTATCAGCTTAGCTGAATCGTCAATCACAATTCTGTCTGTACCGGCTTCATCCGCAATTGAACCCATGAGTTCCTCAAGCTGGTCGGGCGTAAGCCTAGACAAGTCCTCTAGATCCTCAACTTCCAGCTGTCTGAGTTCTTCTTCAAAGAAGCGTTCTTTCACATGGGCTGGAAGTGCTTGAATCCAGTCTGCCTTTGTGAGGGGAACACTTGTTTCGAGCGCTTCATCTATTCGTCCTAGCTCTATTAGTGCCTCGGACATCATTCTGCTGAACTCCAGGTCTGAGGGCTCAGTAGGTTCTATCGGAGCTTCGATGGGTTCTCCGACCTCTTCAGCAGCACGGACAGAGATTACCTCCTCTAACTCATCTTTGAAGGCGTCCATGTCAACCTCTTCAGCCTCTTCGACTTCCTCTACCTCGGGCTCAGGAACTACCTCTTCGACTTCCTCTACCTCGGGCTCAGGAACTACCTCTTCGACTTCTTCTACCTTGGGTTCTGGAATGGCTTCTTCGACTTCCTCTACCTTGGGTTCTGGAATGGCTTCTTCGACTTCCTCTACCTTGGGTTCTGGAA
>JBHIAE010000059.1:0-16553 GCA_046758445.1 Candidatus Thorarchaeota archaeon
ACAAACAGGTTAGACATGGCAGCCCAGGTATAGGTGCTACCAAGAGCAGTGCATATGTGCCCCTGAAATAGAAGAGAATTGCAGCCTCTGCCTTGTGAGAGGTTAGGTTCTCTTGATTCTCAATCCCAAAGTCACAAGTATGATGATGGTTGCCGCACTGCCACTCACTGCAATCAACGTGAAGGGAATCTGGCCAACTGTAATTTCATCATCTACAATGACATTATCTATTGCCCACTCTTTGTTTAGTGACACAATGAAGTACTCACAGGATTCCACATCTACTGTAGTATCCGTTTCTTGAATCACTTGTATGCCATCTATCCATACTGTGATCTGCCCTTCTGCTGTTCGCGTCATATCGATATGGTTGATTCCTTGTTTTCCCTCGTCGATGTCAAATTATCCCAGAGTTGTGTAGTCTGCGCCTACACGTCCTTGTATGGTGGTACCTCGCAGGAGTCTCAATGCAGCGAATGTCGAATCTCCCAGTACCACCCGTTGTAGCTCCAGACAGTATCCATTCCAGTATTCAGGGTCTGTACTCATGAAGAAGAACTTTGGAATGGCACTCAAGTCAAAGAAATCGAGGTCATACTCTATGTCAAAGCTCCACGTTTCTGATGTTACCGAGCTCTCGTGATAGATAGTACCAAGGATCACGCACCCCTCACAGTCAACCGGACTGTCCCCCACAACCTCCAGAGTATGATTGGCCGCCGACCACTCGCCATCAACTACTGTCCATCCATCATAGTTTCCATCTGAGAAGTCGTCAGACCATAGAACCACAGCATCACATGAGTTGACTCGTACTGACACCAGAAAAACCAGCAATAGTGCAGCGACTAGAAATTGACGAACGAGGGAGCTAGCGCTTCGCACATGAGTGACCTCCTATCCTGGTCAGATTCAATGCGAATTACGGCTACAGGGCGGCCAAAGGAACCACCTAGTTTCTAACAGCCAGCCGAGATTGCTCGCTGTGGTTTTTAACTAGATTTCGGAGCCAGCAAGAAACGTGCCCGTCGAGGTCGGAGGATTTGTTCATGTGCTGATGGTCGAAGAACGATTGAAGCAGAACTCTCTTATCTCAAGAGTGCATCTAGTGTGTGGATTTCATGGGGGACTGGACTATGGAATACATAATGTTCTGGGAATATGACTCGGCAGATCACAATGTTGTGATGGAGAAGCCTAGGCAGTATCGGAATCAAGTGAAGAAGAATCCTGACAGTCATGCAAAGTTCATCTCCAAGAACTACACAATGGTAGATGGCCCTGAGGGTTTCCAGTTGGTTGAAACTGACAATCCTGAGCATCTTGTCAGCATTGTTCGCCACTACATGCCCGAGGTGCGCTTCAGATTCGCTCCAATTGTAGAATTGAAGAGAGTCGACCAGAAGAAAGAATAGTCAGTTTGAACCGCACCTTGTCGATGTAAGTACTGGAGTGCGAAACCGAGTGCATGTCCACTATGCCTATCGCAGAGCGTCCGTTCGATTCCTGAACTCGATAGCCATCCGAAGAGGTCCCAGACATAGTTCTCGCGTCCTTGGTTAGAAGGTACTTCGCGTGCGATTCAGTTTCAAACGCATTATGCCATTCAAGACTTCATATTGTCAACAGTAATCTTGGACTCGTATTGTGGAGCAAAAGTATGGGGTGGAACTCAGACAGCCGGAAGCATGTCTGGATCCCACCCATTGTTTCAGATGCGGCAAGCAGGGATAGACTGTGGTTTTCTTACAAATGCTGCTATCGCTGCGACTAGCGCGACTGCTGAAATGCCAACAGGTGCCCATATTATGAGGACCTCCGCAGCCTGTCCTGGTTGTCCTTCTGGCCCAGGGGGTCCAGTCGGTCCCTCTGGTCCCTCTGGTCCAACAAGAGACGGCTTATCAGCGAAGGTCAGAGACAAGGGTGTTCCAATGTGGAATGAGTGGCCCTCACCGCCGGTGTCATCCATCAGCGCAATGTCGAACTCATAGGAGGCTGAAAGATCATCAAACTGCACATCGTCAGGATGTCCAGTTACAAGCTTGCGAGAGATTTCTATGGTCCATGTACCAGCAGCCCATGCGGCCCCTTCAAGGACATCAGCACGACTTCCTTCGGGCAGCTGCAGAATTCTCTCAGGGATAGCAATCGGTGATGCACCCGCAGGCACGGAGAGAGCTGTGTACTTTGCCCAGTAGCTGCTAATGGTGGCATTGTTCAGCCCAGTTATGTCAACAGCTTCACCACTCTTCAACTCATTCGCTGTGATGAGCATTGCATCATAGTAGTCGAGCGGGTCTGTTTCCATGTAGATGGGTGCTGCCTTTGCTGCATATGATACTCCATCGATTACGGTGGTGCTGCCAATGCGATTGTGGTAGTATGAAGATCTACCGGCGTCTCCGTATCTTCCTCCATCCGGGTCATTTGCTATGGGAGCGCCCATGGCATCAAGAGCAACATAACCAATGTATTTGTCATCCATGTATCCAAGAAAACTGGCACCGGTTCCAATGTGGAAAAGTGGAAGACTCCTCGCAGCCTTCATGTGCCACATGTCCGCAAACATGCCCTGCGTGTCAAAATAGGCTCCATCTTCAGAGCTGCTAACGTCTGTGGTGTGACAGTCGGTGCACACTCCATGAGCATCATCTATACTGTGGGGAGGTGTCACTTGATAGCCCGTGGAGTTTATCGCATGGCATTTACTCACACATCCATCAGTATCAAATCCGGGTGTGTTCATTGACCACATCACGGCGAGTCTATCTTCAGACTACTCCTCAGCCAGCACATCATTACTCTTATTGAATCCACTTGTGGGGTCCCATTGCCATGACCCACCCCGAGTCCAGTTGAAAGTTGGATCGGGGTATTGCGCCAGCATATAGAGATCAGACTCAGTGTAAAGGAATTTGATAGTCACGTTCTCGCCAGTGGTAGATTGACCACTGATGAAACAGCCGTCCACTGCCACAACTAACTCTGGTGCTGTGTCCCACACCGTATCGACTACTCCGTCTAAAGCTGGAGCATCTCTGGTGTAAATCGCTTCCACGTCAGATGCAGCCTGAGTGCTTGCAGTAGCCACGGACACTGCCGCAGTTGCACCAACTAGAAGCAATGCGAATATAACTATTCCAATCTGTTTACGCAATCTAGATCACTCCTAAGTAAGACTTGGTGAGCCGTCCCGCATTAGTCAGGTATATCAGTGTTACAAAAATCATTTGGGTTTTTTATATAAAACCAAGGTTATTATTATAAAAGATATGATTTAAATTTGCGATAATCAGCAGATTTTTGTAAATTTCAGATTGTAAGTAATGTAATTGCAAAAGTTAGGACACGGAATATGTCGGCCAGATCCGGACGGGCCCTAGTTTCAAGATTCGCAAGCAATAGTGTTAGACAATGACAGAATGAAACTGACCGCTAGGAGCAGGGGTCGAACGTCTTCGCAGAGCCATCCAAGACAACTTCGCACTAAAGAGCTGATCTTGAGCCTTGGAGTCCAATCCGGCCCGCAACAGGCTTCGCCACGAGGCGCAGAATGACACTGATACAAGGTAGATCCTTTCTCATCTCAAAGTTGAAGAAGACTAGGGTTCAAAGCAAATCATCAGTTCACTAGACTATGAGGAGAAGATCCGTGGACTCAGTTGCTCTTATGAAGCATGGTGATAGTATCAGAGAAACTCTTGAGAAGGGACTTGAGCTCATCGGAGGTTTCGGGGAGCTGAAATCCCCGGTCATTGTAAAGCCCAACATATGCACAATATCAGACGGTACGGGCTTCTCAGTGACAGATGTGACAGTCGTAGAGGCTATCGTAGAACTGATTCTCGCGGAGAACGACGGCCTTCCGATTAGGATTGTGGAATCAGATAGTCAGAGCAAGTACACAGAAGAGGCCTTCGAGAAGTTCGGCTACAAAGGGCTCGAAGCCAAGATGCAGGGTGCAGGATTCGACGTTTCTCTGATGAATCTGAGTCAATCAGAGATGCTTCCCACGGACTTCAAGGGCGACTACTTCGACGATCCAGAGCTGCCCGATTTGGCCATCGGGCCGGGTAACTTCATTTCGGTCGCCGTAGCCAAGACGCACTATTTGACATTCCTCACAGGAGCCCTGAAGAACTTGTTCGGACTTCTTCCGAGAAAGGATCAATCATTCTATCATCCTCACATCAGTGAAGTAGTCGTCGACCTAGCTCGGCTTGTCCAACCAGACCTCTGCATAGTTGATGCAAGAGTTGGCATCGAAGGATGGAATGGCCCGATGACTCGGAAGCTCGATGCATTCATTCTCGGACGCCAACCAGTTTCCGTAGACGCCACCATGGCCCGAATTATGGGATTTGACCCTGAGAGAATTTACCATCTAGTGGAAGCAAGCAGATACAATCTTGGAACACTAGACCCGACTGTTCTTGGACAGAGTATTGAGTCAGTCAAAGTGAGATTCAATCCACCGGTCCCTGTCTAATTGACGAAAGGTGCGCATCATAGGTCCAATCATCTAGTAGCGCACCAATAGTATTAGGCATGGTTCGTCTACTCGGAGGCCGACTCAATTCAAAGCTAGGCTTCAATAACAGAGATATCGTCATCACTCTGCGCCCCAAGGCCTATTCGTACTGCGTGCTTAATCTGAGGGACCTCCCAGACTGGTAGATTGAGTCTGTTTTTAGCTTCATAGCTCTGAAGGATTCTCACTCCCTCAACGTCTATTGCGACCATGTCAGTGCCTGTTAAGATGTAATTAGGGGACTCCAAATCTCCGCTTGTTGGACCACCAGTCACGAACACTTTCCTTGCGTCCATGACAATCAGAGTAGGTCTGAAGTGGGAGGCGAGGTCTGCGATCTTCTGTTCAAGTCTGCGCGCATGCATCTTGAGCCGGTCTGCTCCCTTGATTGTGCCAACTAGGAGCTTCATGGCGCCAGTGAAGCGAGCAAAACGGTGTGTCTTGAGACAAGGTGCAAGCACAAGCTTGTCGTATCGCGTTAGCGCTTCCCCGACGTGTGCGTTCTTCATGTAGACACCTATGTCGAGCTTCTGTTTGATCCATTCACCTTCGTCAAGGAAAGCCAGTTCTGCCCCCTTCTCTTCTGCAATTGAAAGAAGACCATTCTTCTCTGCTACCTCTCTTGTATTGAGCGCGAACATCGATGACTCGACAACCCTCAGCTTTGAGGGTCCTGCTTTCAAGATAATCGTCATCAAGGCGCGAATGAACTGTGGGTCACTTGCTGCTGGAAATGGGTCAGCCGAGTTCAGGTTTGGCTTCAGTGTCACGTCATCACCCGGTTGAATGAACCTGTCTATCCCACCCAGCAGCTCAAGAGCGCGGTTGATATGCTTGTCCAGAGAATCCTCTGACCTTACTCTGGCAACATGCGTCTTTCCGTTACTATCGTTCAAATCCGGGCCTCTCAGGGTCAGACTAAGTACATGCTAAAGGTCTTGCTGTTTGGTGTGGGGCTTACTCACAACATCACTTGCATTCTTCTGTCGGCTTCCAGATTCTGCCTGACAATGTCAAGACCATGGTCAATAGCAAGGGCCTCCTTGTAACACTCCATGGCACGCATTCTGTCACCTTTCTCTCTCAACGCGACACCTAAGTTGTTCCATCCCCTCGGATCCTCCGAAACCAGGGCAGTATACTTCTCTAGACATTCTATCGCTTCAGCCCACCTTCCCAGAAACCAGAGGGATGTACCAAAACGAAACAGAACGTAGGGCTGATTTCGCTTCACAGACAGGCTAGATTGGTAGAACTCCGCTGCCCGCAGATAGTTCTCCGCCTCGTAGCATAGGTCACCGACGACATTGATAGAGTTCAAGGTCCTCGGATTGAGATCAATTGCGACGCTAAGACTCGTGCAGGCAGCATTATAGCGCTCGAGTCTTGCCTGGCAGACTCCCCGCATCTCCCAGACTTCGAATAGGTCATCAGCAACGTCGAGAATCGAGGAGGTGACGGAGAGGACAGTACGACAATCATCCATTTGAGCTGCAGACTTTGCTAGCGCCAGAAGGGCATCAACTTCTGTGCCACCAAGCTTCAAGTAATCCCCTAGTGTCTTTACCGCCTGCTCGAAGAGTCCTTGGGAGTAGTACAACATTCCAAGATTCTCCACAGGTTCAATCCATTTCTGAACGAGCTCTGTTGCACGTTCGAAGCACTCCATAGCCTCTCCAAAGGCCTCCGAATCTTGGTATACGAGCCCCAAGAGATTCCAAGCTTGATGGTGAGTGGGATCAGCATCGACTACTGCACGTAACGCCTCCTCGGCGGCATCTAGCTCCCCGAATCTCTTGAAGCGCTCACCTCGGCGGAACAGTGATGCTGTTTCATCATTTGCGATGTCGTACATTCTCAAGCAACACCCAGACTAGTCGATTAGATGGCGACTGTGGAGTATAATCTACTAATCGTCCTTAGCGCCTTTGAATTAACACTGGTCATACCCCGATAGTAGGCAATGAATGGTGGCTAGACGTTAGATTCTGCGAACTCAACTGAGAAGTAACGGTCGGGTCAAATGCCGAACAGATGGGCAACTGCAAGGAATGAAATCAGCGGACACGAATGGACATCTTTGATTCAACCACCTGGTGCGCCCATATCTTCGAGCTCATATTCTCTTACGTTAGTACATGCGGTGTTTGAGAATATAATGAACTGGAACTGCGCAAAGACATGCGTAGGAGTCGCAAATCTGAGAGGATGCTTGACTCAACTGTGGCAGAAGCAGGAAGCCGGGTTTCCACAACCTGCATTCAACACGGCAAGCCGGAAGTCAGTAGCAGAAACTCCTGTTTCTAGCAAATCATTCAAGTGGAGGAATTGTCCCACCTGAAGGCCGAGGCAAACACAATGTCAGAGCCCTTCAGAATACTACAGATTGGATTTGGTACAATTGGCCGAACGATTGCCCAAGCCATCATTGAGAGGTCGAACCTAGAATTAGTGGGACTTGTCGACGTAAGTCCTGACCTGCAAGGAATGATCGTGGAGGAGATCCTGGGGCTTGAGACCAAGTCAAGAACTGAGATTAGTGATGATCTTCAGAAGACCATTGAAACGTCGGATGATTCATCGATAGACGTCGCAGTGGTTGCAACAGTTTCTTCGCTGGAGAAGGTCGCGCCTACGATATCCACCTGTCTAGAGAACGAGATGGATGTCATTTCAATATGCGAAGAGCTATCGTATCCTTTCGACCGTCATCCGCAGCTTACAAGAGACCTTGATGAGCTTGCTAAGAAGAAGGAAAAGACAGTCTTGGGGACGGGAATCAATCCGGGGTACCTGATGGACCTTCTACCAATCACTCTGTCTGCACCGACTCAAAGTGTAGACAGTATCATTGTCACGCGCGTGATCAACTCCAGTCATCGACGAGCATCGTTCCAGAAGAAGATTGGAACTGGGATGTCACAGGAGGAGTTTAGGAAGTCCATCGACGAGGGCGTGATAACCGGGCATGTGGGTCTTGACGAGTCAATAAGAATGGTTGGTGATGCTCTGAACCTTGGACTCGATCATGTCGAAGAGCTGCCTGTTGAACCAGTTGTAGCAGAGAAGGAAACCACAACACCCTTCGCAAAGGTTCGTGAGGGAGATGTTCTCGGGCTGAAGAGTAGGGGCGTGGGAAAGAAAGGCGAGAAGACTCTAGTCACACTCGACTTCTCTGCCTATGCAGATGCCTCCCCTGAGTACGATGAGGTTAGAATCACCGGACATCCTAACTTGGTGCAGCGTGTTGAAGGAGGGGTGCATGGCGATTTGGGCACAGTAGCCATGGTTGTAAACATGATACCGCTTGTTGTAGATGCACAAGCGGGAGTGAAGACGATGAAGGACCTGCCGACACCTCGTAACACTGAAAGAGTATGGAAGTAGCATTGTGTCAGAGGCCCTGGCATCGAGGTGGTCAAAGATGCTAGAAGAGTATAAGAAGTCAACTCCGAAATCCGAGAAACTGTTCGACCGGGCACGTCATTTGTTTCCCGGAGGAATCAGCCATAACCTGAGAACTTTTGCAATGGACAGATGTGGTGCCTATCCACCCTTCATGACTCGGGGTGAAGGTAGCCACATCTGGGACGTAGATGGAAATCAATACGTGGATTGGTGGATGACACACTATGCACAGATTCTTGGACACAACAATGCCATTGTCAAAACGGCAATAGAGCAACATCTCGACAAAGGACTTCACCTTGGCGCTGTGAACGAGCATCAAGTAGCTCTTGGTGAAATGATTCAGAGTGCGATTCCCACCCTCTCTCAGATGCGTTTTTGCAGTACCGGCAGTGAAGCCACTATGTACGCAGTAAGGATGGCACGAATGTTCACTAAGAGGAAGAGGGTTGCCAAGGCGTGGGGCGGCTGGCATGGTGGCAACGACTCCCTTGGCTATCACATCAGCCATCCATTCACAGATGACCCCTTCTTCGATGGTGTTACATTCGACTTCAATGATCGTGATAGTGTCGACTCCATGATGAAGAAACACGGAGCTGATCTCTCGGCGGTAGTAGTCGAGCCAGTAATGGGAGCTGGTGGAGGGATTCCGCCAGAACCGGGTTTCTTGCCCTATCTACGTGAAGAAACTGAGAGTAGAAGCATCCTCCTCATCTACGACGAGATCGTCACAGGCTTCCGCTTGCGCTATGGATCTGCTGGGAAGGAAATCTATGAGGCGGAACCTGACCTTCTGACACTTGGGAAGATAGCTGGAGGCGGCATGCATCTGGGTGTTTATGGAGGTCGTGAAGACATCATGAAACTAGCGGCGCCTGGCGCTCCTGGTGGTCGATGGGTAGGAGGTGGAACCTTCTCCAGTCACCCTTTGGCCATGGTCGCAGGAGTTGCCACTCTAAAACAACTTCAGGGCCTTAAGAAAAAGTATGACTCACTAAACGGGCTAGGAGATGACTTTCGAGACAAGCTGAACAAACTCTTCACAGAGGAGAACTTTCACGCTATCGCTACCGGTGAAGGTTCCATGATGTTCATTAACGTACTCAAGCACCCACTCAAGGATGGCACCCATACTGGTTCGATTCTGGGAGAGGCTGTAGACCATACGCAGCTTGACCGTTTCCAAGGCCTGCTGATGGAGAGAGGTGTATTTGGCTATCACGGCCTTGGCGGTATGTCATTCGCACATTCAAAGGAGGATCTGGAGAAGACCTACGAGGTAATCGCTGATGCAGTTTCAGTACTCAAGAAAGGAGGATGACAAAGGAGGAGAGACTCCATGAAGAAAGCGATAGTCATCTATGAGAGCATCTATGGAAACACAGGACGGCTGGCTTTGGCCGTTGCGGAAGGCATCAAGCGTGCCGGGGACATTGAGTGTGATGTCATGAAGACTAGTGAGGTTCACCACACAGACGGCCTCGTTGGATACGATGCTATCCTATTTGGATGTCCAAACCATAATCAGGAACCAGCAAGAAACATGATCAAGTTCCTTGAGAGGGCTGCTATTGTCGAATTGAAGGGAAAGATTGGAGCCGCCTTTGACACATATACCGGGGGCAACAAGGGAATTGCAGTAGGAAAGCTCGAAAGCATAGTTCGAGAGAAGATGCCTGGAGTGACCTTGGCTATTGACGGCTTCTCAGCACTAGTTGAAGATAGAAAGGGGCCACTTGCAGCAGGGGAAATCTCACAGGCCAAAGAATTCGGAAATGCATTAGGTCTAGAGCTAGTGAAAGAGAGCTAGGCCGGCTATCGACTAGATCTCGAACAGTTCAGGCGCCTTCGAAAGCAATCTGTTGCCCTTGTCCGTGATAGCGTACGTGTCCTCGATACCTATCAGCACATTTCCGGGGATAATGAACTTGGGTTCACACGCAAGGGTGTTTCCTGAACGTAGGTCCGGACCTTTTGAGTAGAAGATTGGAAGGTCATCCAGTTCCAAGCCCACACCATGTCCAAGAAACACAACCTTGTCAGACTCTGTGCCCATGAAGTTGGCGTGAATTTCCAGCTCCTTACTCAGGTCCATAACTTCTTCATGTAGCTCGCCCAGATTCTTGCCTGGAGTCATGGAGCCCACCAAGAACTTCTTGATTTGCCCCAAAGCTTCCAGCTTGTTGCGGAGCTCCTTCTCAAGACGCCCACATACAAAGGTCCGAGTCGTGTCAGACAAGTATCCTTGATAGTTCCCGACAGTGTCGACTATGAACGGCTGGTTCTTTCCTAGCTTCTTTCTAGTAGACCCAAATGGGTACTTGAGAGAGAGTCCCTGACCTGATATCGGCGTGAAGTAGGTGCTTAGAGTGGACCCCTCACTAGAAACCACATAGGAGTATTGCACCATTTCCATGTTGAAAGCCCGGGTAGTAATGAAGCCGGCGTGGTCTCTCTCAACCATCCACGAATCGAGGCGAACGGCCAGTTCAATCTCAGTCATCTCTGGATTCGCAATCTCTCTGCAGAACTCGAATGATTTGTCGACTGTAGTTGCTGCTTTCTCTATAAAGTCAATCTCGTAGTTCGATTTGACCGACCGGATCTGCCTGAAATGACTACTACCATCGACGAGTTCAATGGATGCTGCTCTTGACTGTAGGAATGTCACCAGTGAGAAGGGGAGCACATCACCCTCCACTGCAATTCGTGACGACGACCCTACTTCAAGAGTTTCAAAGAGCGCGGACATTCTCCCCAAGGGCCGAATATCAGTTAGAGGTGAGTAGGTTTCTGTGACCTTGAGGTTTCTCTCAGACAGGCGGATGGGCTCCTCATCCAGGGGAACATAGACAGCCCCTGGAATGCCAATCCCCGAGTAGTAGTACAACTCAGTTACTGACATGAGCAGTGCTCCATCAAGTCCCTGCTCTCCCAACAGGCTCTTGAGTCTAGTTACACGAGAGGTTATCTCGGACTCGGGAATCTTCGAATACGACTTGGACATGAGTGTGTCTGAATCATGACTCAATAAGACTCCTCCGCAATGTCGTCCATGCCAAGAACAATGTGACCGTATGTTAAGTTTGTCATGGTCTTAGCCTGTCCGTTCTGGTCCCTGAGAATGGCGCGCACTTCGGGGATCATGAATAACCGATAAGAAGGTGCGCAAAACGCTCTCTAGAACAGGTCTAGCGACCAGATAACGATAGTATGAGGATATACGAGGATTTATAATAACTAAATATCCTATATTATTACCTGATTGGAATGGACGTGGCACACTCGATGCAACACACAAACAGGTTGGACATGACACCTTGCGGCCGCCGCGGCTGCATCATACTGTACAGTGGACAGGCCTGCCTATTCTGTGGTGCCGCGAAACAGCTTTTGGGAGAGACCATGTCCCATTTCGGTGTTTCTGATGACATAATCTGTACGATAGACGTGGACAAGGGTGAGGACAAGGGTTCCGGCTGCAACGATGTTGTCACCAGCCTTCCCACAATTCGCATATGCAACGTAGTTCTGGAAGGGCTGCCTGATGAGAGTCAGGTGAATGATGCTGTCATCCGCGCGTTAATGATGGACTGTTTCTGCGACGCCCCGACCACTTAGAAACATATAGTGTCACATAGAAGCCCGCTACATCACTCTCAGACTGTCGAGGGGGTTCTCTGCATGCAGCAGAACACTCTCTTCTTGCCCATCGGTTTCGATAGCACACGGACGTGACTTGCGGACTCGGTCAATCGCAGCCCGTCCATCAGTCGAATCGTATAGATAGACCTCCGCCAGTGCCATCATTGTACCCGTTCTCCCACAGCCAGCTAGACAGTGAATCAGAACGGGCTTGTTCTGGTTGAGAGCCTCTCGTACTATCGTGACAAACTTGCGCACATTGTCATCCGAAGGAATACCGAAGTCCGGGATGGAGATGCGATGCTGCTCGAGGTCAAAATCAGAGAAGTCAGGAAAGCCGAACCCGGATTCTAGAGAAATGACAACTTTGACTCCAGCGTCGGCAATCTTCTGAAGGTCTTCTCTTGTTTCAGGCAAAGAGGACCCCCATATCTGCCCAGTTCTGTGCTCGAACAAGTCAATCATTGTATTCATGAACACCTATAGCGTGGTAGTTCCTAGCGCTGTCCTTTGACATGTAAGTTTGGTGATTATGCCATCTGGTCTCGTGTGAGGCCTTATCGCGAACTTTGTTCCAAGTTCCTCAGAAGTCAAGGCGAATCGTTTCCCAACGTAATCTTCCTGCCTCAACTGCCTCTTTGATCTTCCTCTCAGTTCTACTCAAACGAGCGTCACCAGTCTTTACATCAGCCAAGATGACGGTGATCGGTGCTTCCGAGTTGCCATCCTTCACCGCAGTGTAGCCGTCAAATATCACGTAGTCAATAGGAGCGCCTATGAATCGTGCATCTGAAGGGTTGTATCTGAAGATATCTCTCAATAGAGGTACCATATGCTCTGCAATCTTGCCCTTGAGAACATAGCGACTTCGCTGTGCTGCATCCTTTCTGATGTCGCCCTCCTGTTCAGCCCACAGCTTTCTGAACTCTGCGTCAACAAGGGCAATTCGATGTCGGAGCCGCCAGCTCATCGCTAGGTACACGATTACTGCAATGAAGAGCCCCACCACAAGACCCAGGAGAATCTCTTCAAGAGCCATGACTTGCTATCACCCTTTTTGGATATATGCTCAGGTAATGACCGGGTATTAGCAAGAATTCGGCACTCAAACAATGAGAACGACAGCAATTCAGGGAAACGTTGATTAGACCTCCAGGAGAGGCACGCCTGGTTTTGTCGCAATTCTTGCAAGAAGGCCCGAACCGATGACAAAGACTAGGTTGATTTGCATAGGCGCAATCATCATAATGCTGCTGTCAGGCATTATAGTCATCACGGTCTTGGATGACGTTGAAGGGCCGTTGATCTATCAGGTTGATATTCTGCCAGTGGACCCGGAGGCTGGGGATCTGATAAGCATCGTCGTATACTGCATTGATCCTTCAGGCGTGTCCGGCGCACAATTATCCTGGTCAATTAATAGTGAGAACTGGGCTACAGAAGAGATGTCGTTCTATGCCTGCCTGTGTATGGCAGGCGGCCGCTGGAAAGCCAGCTTTGGCCCCGTTTCTGGAGAAGACAGTGCTGAGTTCTTTGTTACTGCCTACGATAGCTCTGTCTACAGAAACGCTGCAGATACCCAGACGTTCTTGCTGGAAATCGCTTCATGATAGGCGGGGCATTAGATACTTCAATCCAAAGAATAATACCGAGCGAGTACGGTCGTTCCTCCCACACGTCGGATGCCACGGAAGTGGGAACCTTGGAGATGAATACAGCATTCAAGTTGCAGTGTACTCTGATTGCCATTTTGCTCATAATATCAATGATTCCGACTGCTTCTGGGACCAGTACATTCACTGAGGAGCCCATGGACATAGTTGCATTCTCTCCCAACTTGTTGTTGTCCACTGACGATTCGAAATACGGGCACCATGTTGAGGTATCAGTCGCAATCAGCGACAATGGCACAATCTTCGCGGGATGGAAGAACTCAGAAACTCACAATGGACCTGGGGCAAGAGTCAGTATCGTGAAGTCTGCGGACGGGGGGACAACCTGGACTCAGCCCTTCGACATGCCCATGTTTGGAAGCGAGTTCACTCAGCAGTCAGACCCTTGGCTGTACTGGCATGAGAGCAGCTTGTACTATGCCTATCTGGAGTTTGAACCGGACTACTTCACAGACCCCGGTAATCCGGAATTCTTTACGCAGATTACTGTTGCAAAGAGCGGCGACTATGGCAGTACATGGACACCTGTGAAAGCATCCAATGGGACCTATTTCGCTGACAAGGAAACTATGATGGTCAGTGAAAGTGGTAGCGTCTATGTCGTCTACGACGATGTGAGTATCGAAGAGCAAAACGAGAATACGACCATCAGGTTTACACGTTCAATCGACGGCGGCGCCACTTTTGATGAAATCTCCGTCATCGGAAAAGACCCAGGATATGTCGGACCCTTCGTTGCACAAAACAGCACGGGCGGCCTCTTTGTGGCATGGACTTGGCTTGATAGCACATACACCGAAGGGGCCCTGTTCCTCTCAAGAAGCACAGATGATGGCCAGACTTGGGATGAGCCTCGAGTGATTGACGTTGGGGGTAACTTCTCTGCAGCGACAGCTCCTGGGCGTAGACCGGGCAAGAGCACGCTCCCTGTACTCAGATTCGATAATACCGATCGCCTCTATGTTCTCTGGGCGGATCTGTATGAATCGGAGGGCCACTCTTGGGATGTCTACCTATGCTACTCGGACGACTCCGGAGAAACATGGAGTCCACGAATACAGGTCAATCAGGAGACCTATGGCAACCAATGGAATCCTGATATGGTGATAGACACTAGAGGACGACTTCATGTAGCCTTCTATGATGAGCGAAATGGGGAATATGCCCCTTCATACCGTTCAATAGATTTCACTGGAGCAGCTAGGGACAATCCTGTGTTCTCCGATGAGATTCCGATAGCCGACGCAGTCACAAGCAGCTCGTTCACAAGACCTGGCGAGTACTTGGGGATTCAGGTTGACCAGAACGGTATTCCTCAGGTGGCATGGAGCGATGCACGTGAGGACGAGATGGATATCTACTACGCTCACGGGATGAACTCCACAATAGAAGACATTCCCTTGGAGATTGTAGTTGTCGTTATTGTTGTGGTGGCCGTGGCTGTATTGGCTCTGGTTGTGTTCTACACTAGACGAAGATAGGGCCCCTGCGAGGACTCCATATGTAGATGAGAGTCAATCGAACTTCTTTTGCTAGGATTTCAGATGCTGCATATCAAATAGAGCAATCTGTCAGTTTTGGGGTATTCCTTAAGTAGAACAGGTTCGGCGTTCTTCAAGAGTGATATGACAAAAAGAACATTCCAATTGCTAGAGGAACTCAGTGGGATCCCTGGCCCGGTGGGGCGAGAGGAGTCCGTTCAGGAGAAGGTCGAACAGCTTCTCAAGGAGATTGGGCTAACAGTTCAACGTGACAAGATTGGTAATCGAGTCACAACCCTTGAGGGTTCGAAATCCCACTATGCGTTGGTTTCACACGCTGACGAAGTAGGTTTTCTTGTGAGCAATGTTGAGAAATCAGGATTCCTTCGAGTGAAATGGAACACAACTGGATACATGCCTGATCTTAGACTTCTACCTGGTCAGCGCGTTTCAATAATGGCAGAGAAGAAGTTGATCCCTGGCACGTTCTGTGTCAAGACTGCACACATCGCAGGTCCTGAGGACAAGAAAAAGATTCCAACCTACGAGGAGGTCTTCCTTGACATTGGGGCAGCCTCAGAGGAGGAAGTCCATGATATGGGCATCCATGTTGGAACGCCTGTCGTATATGACACGGCTCTCACCAAGGTGGGTAGAAACGTCGTTGGGAAGTCGTTGGACAACCGTCTAGGTCTGACCATGATGGTTTTGATTGCGGAAGAACTCGCGAAAGTTCCGAAGAGCAAACGACCGACAGTCACCTTCGTTTCGACAGTAATGGAGGAGTTGGGCGCCAAGGGTGGAGCCGCAGTGGCAAAGACCCTTGATGTTGATGGTGTGATCATTCTGGAAGTGGGTCTGGCAGATGACTACCCAGGTACTGCTGGAGAGGCTGGCGTGGCCTTGGGGAAGGGTCCAGTCTTGGTGATAAAAGACAGCCAAGTGCACTATTCACACGAACTCAACGTGAGAATCATCAAAACAGCTGAGAAGAACAGCATACCAATACAGAGAGCGGTATACCACAACTACGCCACTGATGGCTTGCAAATGATATTGCAGGGGCAGATTGCATCCGCAATTGGGGTTCCTTGCCGCTACTCACACAGCAGCTTTGAAACAGTGACTCTAGATGATGTCGAATCTACCACTAGACTAGTTTCGCTGTTTCTTCAAGAGTCATTATGAGTGCAGAGTATGGTTTCTATGCCTCTTCTTCCTCAGCGGGTTCTACGCGAACTATCATACTGTCTCTTGAGAGAATCTTCACCTTGGTTCCAATCGGTATCTCACCAGTGTCGGTTCGTGCGTCCCAGATCTCTGCGCCCACCTTGATCTTGCCTGAGGTGCTTGTAACCGTACTGACAACCCTCCCGGTCATTCCTTCCAACTCGTATGACATGTAAGTTCCTTCCAATAGTGACGGGTAAACGAGGTGGTATTTGCCAGCCACAAACACGATCGCTCCTACCACCATGAGAACTGTTATGGGTACTGTCAATTCGGGAGCGAGATAGTAGATTATGGCAATGACAAGCGGGACTAGGAGTAGCTCATCGATTGTGATGGCAATGAACTTGACACGAGGCGAAACCATACTTACTCTCGACCACCTATCGTCGTGCTATGATTGTATATCAAAAGTGAAAAGCCTTTGCTCGAAGTTGCGACTTCCTACAGCTTTGCGACCTACAATATGATTAAAATAAGGTACACTGGCCCGAGATTCAAGTGACCTCCCTTTGAAGACTGAAACCATCCAACTCATGGCTGGAGCTGCGATGCTCTCGTCATTCACATACATCCCAATCC
>JBHIAE010000060.1:0-16351 GCA_046758445.1 Candidatus Thorarchaeota archaeon
AGATCCTTCTTCCCTCTGTTGTACTTGAAGGCGTTAATCCCTGCACATCCAAGAGCCACGTTAACGGCACCGAGTCGCCACGGTCTCCCTTGAGTGTCTGAGATAATCACCGCGAGCTGCCTTCCTGTCTTCTTCTGCAGATCATTGAGAATCTTCCGTGCACTTGAATCGGGGTTTCTTGGAAGCAGCAGGAAGCTGTCAGGTGGGGCATTCGACCGGTCCACGCCGCTGAAATTACAGACAAGGCCGGTGTGTGTTTCTGTCACCAATACTCCCTTCGTTCTGAGAACCTTCCTACTTTCTCGCAGAGCTAGCTCCACGTGCACAGGCTCAAATCCATTCGACTCAGCGATTTCTTGGGCCTTCTTGGACACCGTTACTTCGTCACGATGAACCACTCTTCCTTCAGCCTTTGATACAACTGAGTGTGCGATAATGACTATGTCACCATTCAAAAGCTCCAGTTCCGCTTCGCCTAGAGCATCTAATATCAACTGAGATAGGTCATCGCCTGCCACTATCTTAGCAATACCTGGGACACCGAACAGATGGATTGGCTCAGTACTCAAATGCTCACGTCGCATCAAAACCCTTGATTGCATAGCGGAAAAGTCTACCTTATATGGCCCTGCAACTCTTGGAAGCGCGGTTCATGGCCTAGAACGGATTCCTAAGTGCGTTTTGACAGGAAAACAATAAATGCGATGATAAGGAAATCCATGGAGTCGAGAAGTGCAAGTCTTTACCTTGTCTAAGGCTGTACAAGTGCAAGGGATGCCAAGCTTGCGAATCTGAGGAAAGATACACAGACGGAGTGACAAAGTTGAGTCGAAAGAAGAAGAAATCCAAGAAGTCGAAGAAGGGCCCATCCAGTCGAAAGCGCACTGCCCCAGATCCGGCTCTCACGGGAGCAGGAGACATTCGACAAGGTACGATTGCGAAGTTCATGCGCAAGAGAACTCAGCTTGTCGGCTTCGAAACCGGACTCAACAAGCATACTCAGTTCGCAATCGAGTTCCTCGACAATGCGATAGACGCTCTCGAGAGTTGGTGGTGGAAGACCAATAGACGGCCAAGATTAGACGACCAACTCGACCCGAAGTATATTGAAGAAATACGCTCAAAGATAGAGGGGACTCTTCAAGACTCGATTGCGCTTAGCAAGAAGCTCGAGAAAGACGTGAAGGAAGGCAAGGATGTTCAGATTCCTCCACGAAGAAAGGAAACTCTGGATGAACGGCTGACGACATTTCGGAAGTTCTTGATTCCGTTCAGGGGCATGATTAGCAGGCGCGAGCCACTGTGTGTGATCCAGCTCACTGAGGTCTTCATGCCTGATCTTGTTCCTCTCGATGATGAAGAGGGCTTCAAGGTCTATGAGTTCACTTGCTTCGACAATGGAGTTGGTATGGTCCCTGATGACCTTGAGAAATATGGCATATACCTTGCATCGAGCAAGTCAGAGAAACTCAGGCAGACAAGAGGTAGTCAGGGATTTGGTGCACCTTCTGCTTTTAGTGACGCCCAGAACACTACCGGCAAACCAATACTCACTATCACGAAGAGATACACTTCTGACAAGGCAAGTGTGTCAGACTTCTATACGACGACAGCCAACACAAAGGACTACGTGGGTGGGCCGATTGAAATGGACCTTCCATTCGAGCAAGGCACCTACATTCGGCTTAACTACCTGAACATTCAGTATAGGAGAGGTTATGCTGACACGTACTGCCAGATGGCTTCTCTTCTGAACTCACATGTCACCATAGTCTTCATTGATCCGTATGGTGCAGTTCATATCTATCCGCGTCGTGTGAAGGAGTTCCCCGAGGAACCAAAGTACGCGCAGCCACATCCCGCCAGCATCCGAATCGGAGAGTTCCAGGACCTGCTGAGAGAAACTTCTGAGATAGATCTGAGGGGATTCCTCACCAGAGCATTCTGCAGACTAAGTTCCAAGAAGGCGAAGACAATCCTTGATAACGCGAACAAGGACTTACGCAGACGTCACCAAGACACACTCAGCCCTTCTACACCTGCTGACTCTCTCTCTAAGATGGAGATTGAGCTTCTCTACAAATCCTTCTCCAGTGAAGACTATATTGCCCCCCCAACTGATACAGTGGTCCCAGTCGGTGAAGAGGTCTTCGAGCAGACAATTCAGATGGCCTACAATCCTGACTTCGTGACGTCTGTGACCAGAAGACCGACATCAGGCAAGGGACTGGCTTTCTCGGTGGAAGTCTGTATCGCCTACGGAGGAGAGATAAGACCGGCTACATCTGCCCCAATGGTGCTATGGCGATTTGTGAATCGAGTGCCAAAGTTGAGAGACAACAGCGACTGTGCCACATGGAAGGCCACGACCTCGGTCAACTGGAAGAACTACAAGGTCCAGACTTTCGATAATGGGATTCCACGCGGACCAATCATGGTCTTCATCCATGTCGCTGGTGCATACGTCCATGTCATGTTCAAGGGCCAGAGCAAGCAAGCACTCGCCGAAGATGAAGTCCTTCTACGTGAGATCAAGCTTGCACTGGAGGACGCAGGGAGAAGGTTCAGGCGCTACATTACGAGACGAGAGACTGCTCGTCGGAAGGCAAAGAGAGCTGGAATCCTGGCCATGTATGCTGATCAGTTCGCTCAGAGTCTCGCAGCCATCACCAATGATAATCGCAAGAAGCCTGCCTTTGATCCCGAGGTGGTCGCTAGGAAGATACGGGACTCCATCACAGGGGTTGAAACTGCTGACGACCAAGAAGAGACTGAAACTGACGCTATTGGCACAGACCTGGTCGCAGACGTGCCGCTTGGAGACGGCGAGGAGGAGCTTGCTGAGGTTCCTGCGGAGGGAGGCGACTAGTGTCACGCAAGAAGAAATCGAGGAAAAAGGAAACCGTTCAAGCCACACTTGGCGAGCTTGTTGAAGGGAAAAGCACGGAAACCAAAAAGGAGCGTGGCAAGAAGTCCACCTCGAAGAAGATCTCTCGCCCGAAGAAGAGGAGCCCAAGACCCACAACTAGGAAGAAGACTGTCAAGGCGAAAAGAACCCCATCAGCAAAGCCAAAGAAGAAGACTCCCACTCCCGTAAAGGAAGAAACCGGTCCACCATTGAGTACACTACCCGGAATTGGCAAGAGACTCCAGCAGAGGCTGATTGCTGCAGGCTACGGTTCAGTGGATAGGATATCAAGATCCAGAGCCAAGAGTCTCTCCAAAAAGGTAGACGGAGTTAGTCTTGCAGGTGCCAGGAAGCTTGTTGCTGCCGCGAAGGAATCCGTCAAACGTGCGGCGATTCCTGAAACCATTGTAGAGAAGGAGTCTGTTCCTGCCGACATCATAGTCGAGGAAACGCCTGCATCACGACTCAGGTTGACCGACCTCCCCGGCGTCGGAGCGAAGCTAGCTAGAGAGCTCGAGAGGTCAGGATACAACACAGTTGCACGAATATCCCGGTCCAGACCCAGCTCAGTAGCTCGGGTTGTAGATGGACTTAGCTTGAAGAAGGCCACTGTTCTTGTGGACTCGGCTATTGATCTTGTGCATGAAGCTGAGATTCAGAGCATATCCGGAGTGACTCAACCCAGACCCAAGCCAAAGGACGTCCCCCCAAAGAAGGCCAAAGTCATACGGGTGAAACCAGAACCAAAAGAACCAACTCCCGAAGAAGTGAAGGTAGTACCTGCAAAGAAGAAAGTCAGGAAACCGAAGAAGCCTAAGAAGAAGGTAGAGAAACCTCCCCAGAAAGTTGTCAAGAAACGACCAAAACCGAAAAGGACGAAGTCCAGATTGCCTGTCCCTCCTGCCGTCGAGAAGCTTGCCAAAGATATGAAGAAGAAATGGGCTGCCGCTGAGAAACGGCAAGCAGCAATTAAAGCTGGTGAACTGCCGGAGGAAGAGATTGCACCACTCAAGGAAACTGTCGAAGTTATCGGAATGACGGCGGATGAAACCACCGCGAGTCTGGTTGAAGTCGCAATGGAGGTTCTCAATGAGGCCATGACTACCGGGAGACCCGCCTTCGAGATTCCAAGCCGTTCCGGAGACAACATCGTTTGGGATGAAATACGTGATCTTCTCTTGTTGGGGATGAAGACAGTATCGAGACCATACCATTCGCTTGCGTCAGTCGTAGATGCCACTAGGACCGCTAGAGTGATGGAGATAGTGTATCAACTTCTAAAATCAAATCTACACGCTACGAAAAGAGAGGTGTTTTACAGTGACGTCAATCTCTTTCGTGAACAGAAGCGAAGTGACAAGATTGTTGAAGATGTCGCATCAATGCTACACACCACGCGTGATAGTGTACACATAGTGGCATCAGCACGCGGCTCTGCTATGGGTCGTGTGGTAATCCGAGATGGTGGCGACACTATTGATCTGACAAGAATGGGAACTGGGGGGTGGGCCATAACTCCGTTCCTTGATCAAGTCGAAATACTGGAAAGCGACGCCGAGTTCATCATTATGTCAGAAAAAGATGCGGCTGTCATGAGACTAGCTGAGGCCAAGTACTGGAATCGTCAGCCATGCATCGTTCTGACGGGCAAAGGATCAGGAGACATCGCTACACGAGCGTTTCTTAGAATGCTTGTAAAGGAGTTGGAGATTCCCGCCTTTGCGCTCGTTGATTCTGACCCGTACGGACACTACATCTACTCAGTGTTCCTAAGAGGAAGCAAGCGATTAAGCTACGAATCACCCTTCATTGCCACTCCCGAGCTGAAACTCCTTGGAGTACTCAGTCGAGATCTGGACGAGTACGACATTCCCAAATCGGTTCGAATTCCTATGGAACCCACAGACATCAAACGCGTGAAAGATATGCTCAAGGAGCCATTTGTGAAGGCCAATCGAGACTGGGTGAAGGACCTTCAGCTGATGTTGAAACTCAAGGAGAAGGCGGAGATACAGGCTTTCGCCAGCCACAGCTTCGAGTATCTGACGGACGACTACCTTCCGAGGAAGCTTGAAACCGGGGACTGGATTTAGGGGCACATTGACTCCCAGATATCGTGTTGTCATTGGGTAAAAGGGATAAGGGATTGATGAGTGCCCTCTCTGCAGTGACACTGAACTGAAGGAGGCTCCATATTGGTCAAGTCAAAGCTTGATGGCATTGAAGTCATTGATGGACATGCACACTTCATAACATACAACACTGTCAAGGAATGGTTCTCTGATCCGGAGAGACTTAGGCAGGCTCAGGAGCGCGTAGCCTATAGAACCGACATGACTGAATTCAACATTCCTGATGAACCGTGGGACACAGGAGAGATGTGGATTCAAGAGCTAGACAAATACGGGATAACAGCCATTGGGATGATGGTTGGTCCCGAGAGTCGGGAAGAATTCCTCGAAACGCGGAAAAGATACCCCCGGAGATTCATGGGGTACGCGAATGTCAATCCTGCGGATGAGAATGCGGTCGAAGTTGTGAAGAATGCGGGAAGTGATGGATTCCAGGGAATCAAGCTTTACCCCAGCTCTTGGGACTTCCATGTATATGACAAGAGAGTGTACCCAATATACGAGGAGGCTCTCAGGCAGAATCTGCTTGTGATCCTTCATTTCGGAATCACAATTGGCACACAGGCCAATCTCCGCTTTGGTAACCCGTTGGATGTACAGAAGCCAGCTCAGGACTTCCCAGACTTGAACTTCATGATAGCTCACTTTGGTGCAGGATTCTTTCGCGAGATTCTGATGCTTTTCTATCAGACCAACAATGTGGTTGTGGACTCTAGTGGAAGCAACAGCTGGATGCAGTATTTACCCTATGACCTAACCATTACAAAGATCTACGAGAAGGCGCTAAGAGCCGGAGGATCTTGCAGGATTGTGTTCGGCACTGATTCGTCCTTCTTCCCTCGCGGATTCAGATTCAATGTCCTTCAGGAGCAGTACAACGCGGTCAAATCGCTCTGTCCTCAGCTATGCTACTCTGAAGAAGACGTTGACCTGATTTTTCGAGGCAACATTCTGCGGCTGACAGGTTTTGAGCACTAGATCGACCCATTTGTGGGTCATGGCAACTCTGACTATGCCTTCCGTATCTTCTTGTCGAGACCCTTGAGTCTCTTCTTCTCGTCGGCCTGTCGGTACTTTTCAGCTGCTTCTTGGTACTTCGACAGTGCCTCTCGAGTGTTGCCTGCCTTTGCTAGTCCGTCACCCTCCGATTCCAGAGTCTTGCCCCATTCAACGTAGCACTCTCGCACTTTTGCCGCACAACGGGCTCGCTTCTTTGCATCAGTTGAGAACATGTAGAGCTCGCGAGCTTTTCGATACTGAACAATAGCCCACTCGTATTCGTGTGCCTTCTGATGGTTCTCACCCTGTTCAAAGTGGTTGTTTGCCATGGCATCGTATCCCAGGTCAGTTCTCTTCGTGCACTCGTCGACCATCTTCTGATTGTCAGCTCTCTCATACAGTGTCTTTGCCTTCTCGAATGCTTCTATGGCCACTTCGTACTCCTTCTCCCTCAACTTGGCATCTCCGTCTTCGAGTCTGGCCCTACCCATTGAATCATATACATAGTCAGGATACTCGAACTCATCACCGCTAAGAGAGACCCCACAGCTAGGACATGACGGCGTATCAAGTTCGACCATTGGAGTAGCAACGGAAACTTTGGTCGGAGTTCCGACCACCACATCGATGAAGTCCTTAGATGTGACTCCTCTGCCTTCTGGGAAGAGGTGTGATACCGCCTCTCGAGTTTCGTCGTCTCTACCGTCTGGAAAGAGATGGTCAATCACCACATCTGTTGCAAAGTCTATCTCATCAGACATTACCCTGGGAGGTTCGATTTCCTTGAAGGGCATGCCCACCTTTATCTCAGGTTCTTCTCCAACACCCATTTCCTCCCAGCTGAGCCCCTCTGTACGGTCCTCCAGAACGACAGCGTCTGGTGGTATCCCAGAATCAGGAACATCCATCATGGCCGCTTGATTAATGGCTCCAGAACTAGAATCCTCATTCTCAACTGGTTTGACGAGGGTTTCATCCACTTCCCACGAGAGGTCGCCCTCCGGGGGTACAGCAGTGGCTTCCTCGTTAACGGCTGGTGCTTCGGTGACTTCAGGTTCGGCGAGTTCTGGCAGCTCGGTTTCGGGCAGTGTGTCTGCAGTGTCAGCAGAAACGTCTTGCTCTGGAATGTCTTCAAGCTCTGACTCTGCCAGTAATATGCTACTGTTGTCTTGGACTTCAGCATTTGGCGTAGCTCCAGTTTCTGCAGGTGTGTCGGGAGATTCATGTCCCGTGGCCAGTCTTGAACCACACCCCATACAGAAAGTCGATCCCCTTCTGACTTTCTTGCCACATTCCGGGCATTCCATACTCTCTTCCATGGTGCGAACCACTGATATGTTCTGGAAGCAGTCTGACCTTCTTCAGTTTCAACTGCCGTTGTTGAGGGGTATCTAGTCCATATGAACAATTTTCGTACAAGCATTGTTCCTAGTCGATGCTAGGCATCCCTTCTGCCTTCAGACAACATAAGATCCATTCAGTAGAGTACTATGTACGTTGGCCATGTGATGAGGACTCCCAGTATGACCCCGGCCGCGGCTTGGAGGAAGCTGTGTTGCCGAAGCCTGATTCTAGACCAGATGACGAGAGCCCACAGAATCACAACTGGAAGCGCCATCCATCCGTAAACCGCCAACAGGGCAGTTCCAGGACCACCAACCCCGGCTCCGTGAACTGATATCTTGCTTCTTTGGTTGACAATCAACACTCCGAGCGTGACGTTGAAGTATGCAGCCGCCAGGACTTGCAGTATCAGACAACTAGTGAAGCCGAAAATTGCGATAGCGAATATGTAGCAAAGTAACGAGAACGCTAAGAACTTCGACCTGCTCTCTTGTACTGACACGTCGAGGTCCGTCCGCCCCTTCCATGCCGCGTAAACGATGGGCGCTATTGGCGCGACTACCATGATGATGACAACGACTAGCAGGGCAGATACGAAGTCAAGCATCGGACCAAGCCCGATCGGAGAGGCGTAGGCCATAATGGCCCCCACGTAGAGGTTCACGAGAGGAGCAGGTGTTAGACGGGAGATGATTCGAGCCAAGATGACTCCAGAGCCAGTCAATTCCAGAGTTTCGTCGTGGTATCTCAAGTTGCTCAGCTACCTTGTTCCCGGTGAGTTGACGCTTTCTTCAATGTTTTCGTGGCGCTCTTGGGAAATCCGACATCGCGGAGTCACATCACGAGAAACCTTATTTTCTCGAAATCGCTCCGTTTGCAAGCAAGGAATGCAGAGAAACCCCATGGATGTGAGCTATTATGACAGCGGTACCAAAGCGGGAGGTCTTTGAACGGATAATTCAGAACATAACGAGTAAATTCCCTGACGTATACGCAGCTCTGTTCATTAGCCCCGAGGGCTTTCCCATCAATTCATGGGGAGTTTCACTTGAACGTGCAGAGGAGATCTCTGCCCTCCTCAGCGCTCTGATTGGCAAGACAAAGGAAGTAATCTTCCAAGTGAAGCAGGGCGGAGACCTTCAATTCATTCAGATACAGTCGAGCCTTGGAGGAATACGCATCGCGCCTCAAGAGGAGTTCATTCTTGTCACCATGACGAAGAGCTGAAATCTATACTCCATTTCGTAGATAGGGAGACTAATTAGCTATACTTGGATGGCTCAATTGTGCTTGACCTTGACTTCAGAAGCATTCAGAACCAGGGATCTCACGAAACTCTACGGTTCAACCTTGGCGTTGGACAAGGTCACGGTTAAGGCTCCCAAGAAAGCTGTAGGATTGTTGGGTCCCAATGGTGCCGGTAAGACTACACTAATTCGAATCCTCATGGGCATAATACGTCACTCGTCTGGCTCGGGAGGGGTGCTTGGCCTAGATTTCAAAGACTCAGTTCAAGAGATACGTGATCGTGTGGGATACTCACCCGAGTTCACGCCAATCATTCCGGAAGTCAGTGCCATGAAGTACGTCACATTTATGGGTAGGCTTTCAGGGTTGCCGTCTGTAGAAGCCGCGCAGAGAGCACATGATACGCTTCACTACGTGGGTCTAGACGAGGAAAGATATCGTCCGTTGAAGGAATTCAGCGCGGGCATGATGCAGAAATGTAAGCTGGCTGCAGCACTTGTTCATGATCCAGAACTGGTGATTCTAGATGAACCGACGGACGGTCTAGACCCAACTGGTCGTCACCAGATGCTTGAACTGATTCAGAAACTCTACAGGGAAGAAGAAAAGAGTCTGATAGTGTCGTCCCATCTTCTGTTTGATGTTGAGAAGGTGTGTGACTGGGTTGTTATACTTGGTAGAGGACAAGTTGTTACCACTGGCAACATGGACGAGCTTCTTGCCGACACCACAGGAATGCTGAGGTTGAAGATTGCCGGAGATGCAGAAGAGTTTGCGAAGAAGCTGACGGCACGCGGGCTAGATACCCAGGTTGAAGGTGCCTTTGTAGATGTGAAGAAGTCAGACGGCACCGAGATGATAGTCCTCGAAGAAGTGAACAAGGACTCTTCGGTGAGCCTCCGCTACATGGGACGACGAACGCAGACGCTGGAGGACGTGTTTGTGTCATTGGTTGAAGGGAGGAGTGACATGGAATGAGCGAGCAAGAAACTGATGACAGCTATGTCCGGAAGTTTGGCTTCAGACGTTTCACTGGCGTCAGAAAGGCCAGATGGTACAGGGTCATGACAGTGGCATGGTTCAACCTTAGAGAGGCAGTACGTAGGTCCGGTTTCACCAAGCTGCTCCTCGTGTTCATGTTATTCACAATCTTGGCGCAGGATATAGTAATCATTGCCCTGTCAACGTTCTCTCCTTTTATTGGCCCCGGATTGGACGTTACAGAGCTATTCCGCCACTCATATGCAGACTCAGTCATTGGCATGGTATCTCTGATCAATCGTGTGAGTGTGATCCCTCCCGACATCTTCGGACCTTTCGGACTCATGCTACCTCTGTCGCTCACTTCAGGCGGAATCAGCTTCATGTGGTTGCTGTTGATGGCTATGGTGGGTGGAGGTCTAATTGCAGATGATAGACTTCACCAGACAACAGAAGTCTACTTTGCTAGGATTTCCAGGTTCGAGTATGTCATTGGAAAGCTAACTAGTCTAATCCTCTTCTCAGTCATCGTCATTATGCTCCCGGCAGTTGTTCAATACTTCCTGTTGAACTACGGCCTAGGCACAGATGTCTTCGCCAGCCTCGACTTGCTCTTATGGGCGGTTGGTTTCACACTTCTGGCAGCCTTGATCGTTAGTGTCTTGACAATAGCCCTTTCAAGCCTGACAAAAAGAAGAGCCGTTGCAACCCTCACGCTATTCATTGCTGCAATCATCATGTCAAGCTTCTACACAGCAGTCGCTCTCGCATGGAACCAATCCGAATCACTCCTCATCCTTATGGACTTCATTGGAGCTCTATCTCTGTTTGGTGCAATGATGCTCGGGTACTCCGAGGTTACAGTTAATGGATACAACGTGTACTTCTTCAATGAGATAGGTGTAGAAGCGATCATGGTGGTTGGTGTTGTAGCTGCCACTCTCCTTCTTGGGATTCTGGCCCTTGTACTGACTCTATTCAGGAGGGACAACTAATGGCGGCCATAGTGATCAAGGAGGCATCCAAGCGCTACGGCGAGGTCGTCGCGATTAGCAGCTTCAACATGGCTGTCCGAAAGGGCTCAATTACGGGGTTCGTCGGTCCCAACGGTGCGGGAAAGACAACCACCATCAGGCTCATCACAGGGCTCGCCCGACCAGATAGCGGAAGCGCACAAGTGTTTGGTGAGAACCCCTTCGACAATATTCGCGTGAAGGAAGAGATTGGCTATGTATCGGAGCATGACGATCTCTACCCATGGGCAACTGTTAGAAGTTCAGTCAAGATGCTTGCCCGTATCAACCGACCGGGAGGCAAGACCGATGAGGCCGTTGATTGGGCAATCTCAAATGTTGGAATGAGCAAATTCACTGAGAGGAAGATATCTACACTGTCAAAGGGAATGAAACAGAGGACAAAGATTGCTGCGGCGTTGGCCCATTCGCCGAAGCTGCTGGTCCTCGACGAACCTCTTGGTGGTCTGGACCCCCTGGGTCGCCGAACCATAATGGAACTTCTTCAAGAGATCAATGCAGAGAGAGGTGTCACAATCTTGATCTCAAGTCATGTCCTCGAGGAACTAGAACATCTAGCAAACAGGATTACTCTCATACATCGGGGACAGACCGTCGCGGAGGGCAATCCCCACAGGATAAGGAGTCTGCTGTATCAGTATCCCCATGAGATTCAGTTTCATTCAACACCAGAGAATATGAAACGAATCGCGAGCGGACTAATGGAGCTTGATGGACTTGTAAGGTCCTTGACTTTGTCCGAAGTGAAGGATGGGCTGATACATTGCACAGTTGTGACACCTCGACCTGAAATGTTCTACGACGAGCTAGTGCGCATTGCAGTGAAGAAGAAAGCTCCGATCCTTCGGGTCGACACACTCTCTGAAAGTGTAGAGAGGCTGTTTGAGTTCCTTGTATCGTGAGGTGGAAATGGTTGAATGTGGAATCAGTTCAAACATCGCCTGGTCGAACTGGGATTGGAGGCTCTCTTCGCAATGTGCTAACGAGAGGGGCCTATGTGTTCTGGATCTTCATAACGGCCTTTGTCAAGGACCGCAAGAGTCACCTCTTGATTATCCTTGGACTGCTTCCGGCTGCGGTCCTGTTATCCACAGGGATGGTTCCCAATGATCCGTTTCCTGCCCGTATGTTCTTCGTGGACCTCACCCAGTCGCTGTACATATCGTTGCTCATCCCTCTCTTCGGACTGTTACTAGGAACAGCGGCTCTGACTGACGAGATTGAATCGCACACGATCGTTCAGCTTGTGAGTCGACCAGTGAGAAGAGTAGAGATACTGGTCTGGCGCTATCTAGCAACTATTGTCGCTGGGACACTTGTGGCAATCATTGCTACGAGCGGCTTCTACCTGACCATTAGTCTAACAGCTCCGATACCAGTAGAGATGCTCACTGGCTTTTGGGGAGTATGTTTTGTTTGCACTGCTGTCTATTGTTCAATCTTCATTCTCCTTGGCGTAGCAATCAAAAGACCTCTCATCTGGGGTGTGGTGATTACGCTCTATGAGCAGCTCCTTGGAGTTCTTGCGGTATTCTTTGGTGGAGCTGCATTCTCACTGTCTGGGCACATACTCCATGTTGGGACCCAGCTTGTTGACTACCCTTACTCGATACAAGACTGGACCCCATTCAACTCTGGGCTGCTGCTTGTAGTAATAACCATAGCAAGTATCGTCATCTCGACAATCATCTTTCGACAGAAGGATTTGGCCTAGCGGGATTCCCATGAGTTCTCAATGAACATTCAGAGATCAGTGCTAGTACATTTGACAGAAGAGTACCAATCCTGCGTCCGTACAACCTTAAGACAGCATCACTCGGTAGTTCGACTAGTGCCATTTTTATATCTAGAAAGACGACTACAGCATGTTCACGTGCTTGGCGAAATCTACGCGCAATGATTGTCAGGCATTTGAGGGAGGTCTACAGGATGTCACGACGGAAGAAGGAAGCTGATAAAGAGCAGGAAGAGGACGTAGATTACGAGGATTTTGAGCAAGGAGAGTTGGAAGAAGCCGCTCCTGGCATCGGTGAAGAAGGGGCGTTGGGTCTGGATGTCACTGACCTCCCGGGTGTTGGCCCGGCAATTGCGAAGCGGCTCTCTGAATCCGGGTACAGGAGTGTCGAGGCCATTGCAGTGGCATCGCCCGCGGAACTTGCGGCTGCAGGTTCCATAGGAGAAACGACTTCAACCAAGATAATCAAAGCTGCCCGTGAGATGCTTGACATTGGTTTCGAAACCGCTGATCAGCTTCTTGAGAGAAGGAGAGCAGCCGGAAGGATCACAACCGGCTCCAACGCCCTCGATGAACTCTTTGCAGGGGGGCTTGAAACCCAAAGCATCACAGAAATGTACGGCTCTTTCAGATCCGGAAAGACTCAGATGGCCCATCAGCTTGCAGTCAACGTACAGAGAGATCCAGAAGATGGTGGCCTCTCGGCCACAGCGATATACGTGGACACAGAAGGCACATTCAGGCCAGAGCGCTTGGTGGACATGGCTGAAGCCTACGGCATGGATCCGGCCAAGGTGTTGAAGAATGTTGTCTGGGCACGAGCCTACAACTCAGACCACCAGATTCTTCTATGCGATCAAGCGATGGAAATGGCGCCTGACAATAATGCGAAACTGCTAGTACTGGACTCAGTGACAAGTCATTTCAGGGCAGAGTATACCGGCCGAGGGACGTTGGCTGCAAGGCAACAGAAGCTGAACAAGCACCTGCACCATCTACAGAGAGGTGCCGAGATCAACAATTTGGCGGTCTACATAACGAACCAGGTTATGTCGAGACCTGATGCTTTCTTCGGAGATCCGACAACACCAGTTGGCGGACATGTTCTCGCTCACGTTCCTCAGACACGTTGCTATCTCAGGAAGTCGAAAGGTGAGAGACGGATCTGTAGGCTTGTGGACTCACCAAATCTGCCCGAAGGGGAGGCAGTCTTCACAGTCACGAAAGACGGAATCAGAGACGTGTGAGCAGGTCACACTACTAGGGTGTATGGCGGGGTCCTGGAAACTCCGCACCTACTGAAAGTCAGCAGAACGAATGATGTCCAGTACAGTCGCGTTCCATCGTTCTAGACCGTCTGGCTTTGCTGGATATGAGTCGTAGAGCCTTGATATGTTCTTCATTAGCCTTGCAGCTTTCTGGAGACTCCTCAGCAGACTGACTCTTCCCATGCCTCTCTTGAACCTCCGTATCTTGTCAATTGTCCCTAAGGAGATTCCGTCCCCCCTGTTTGCAGACATGAGGTCTCCCGGCTCGAGAATCCTCTTCTCAAAACCGAAGTTCATGTCGTCGTCTGAAACAGATTGCAGAAGTTTCCGAAAGATCTCAAGTGATGCTAGGCGCTTTCCGAAACCTTTCATGTAACGAACATTATAGTGCCACAGACCAGATGCCTCAAGTTCATTCCTGGCTATAGCTCTCTTGGCGACCTCACCAAGGATTATGCCTGCCCTCATTCCTGCACCTATGCCGCCCCCGTGAATCGGGTTGACTTGGGCGCCGGCATCTCCAACAAAAGCGACACCGTCCGCTACGAGTGACATCAGAGGTCGTCTCACGGGCACGGCTCCTCCTGCGCCCTCAACCACTGTCGATCGGAACAGGAGAGGGTACTCCTTCTTGAACTTCTGGAAGTGTGACTTGGGTGACCCCCTCCCAGTTCCACCTGTAATGCCAACTCCCGCATTCACCTCTTGGATTCCCTTTGGAAATATCCATGCATAGCCACTGGGAGCTAATCGTCCACCCAGAAAGACTCTAGCAACTTCTGGTTCTGCGAGTGGCATCCTCAGCTTGAGTATCTCACGGTAGCACAGGGCGACATCTTCTTTGTCAATCACTCTCTCCACCAATGGACTCTCTAGCTTATTCCTAATCACCCCTGCAAAACCACTGGCATCCACAACAAGCTTGGAGTGTACATTCTTCTCAATCCCGCCCTCTGACAAGTCCTTGTAGGTGACTCCGACTACTCTATCTTTGCGAATCAGGGGAGAACCCACATGGCATTGCGGCATGAAAAAAACGCCTGCATCGATCGCTTCTTGCAAGAGACGCTGACCAAAGCTTAGTCTGTCTACTGTCCATCCGTCAAACTCTGTCCATCCTCTAATCTTGAGTTCGTTCACCATATTGGGTGGATATACATCTGCTCCCGCAATTGCAGAGGATATCTCGGGACCTCTCGGGAACTCGATCCCTGTTGATTCGAAGTGTGATTTGCTTATCTCGTCCCCGCAAACCTTCTCGCCCACATTAGCTTGCGGCTTTCTATCAATCAGAAGTGTCTTGAGGCCCATCTCGGCGCATCGTCTGGCCGCTACACAGCCCGCCGAACCAGCACCCACAACAATCACACGAGGTCTCTTCAAGGTCTTTCGAATTCTACCGCTACCAGGGAGTTATAAATACGCTCGTCAGATTGCCCAAAAAGACTGTCAGATTGAGGATTGTTGGGGACTACAAGTGTCGGAACTCAACTATCACAATCGAGATGATGAGTACGCCCAGTACAACGACAAGTAGCGGCGGCATCCAATTCAGGAAGAGCCCCAAGTAGTAGACGAGCGTAGGAAGATCGAGGGCAATCACCACAAGAATAGCGTAGACAAATAGCAGACCTGAAGCTGCGAATATCGGGTAGAACAATGGTCCTCCACTTATCACCAACAGCAGAACTATGACCCCAAAGCGGCTCTTCACAGGATCAAGCAGTGGGAGAGGGATTGCCTCGTCGTCCCTGAACTGGAAGTAGTAGCTTATGAGCAATGTTGGTATTCGTATTCTGATTAGCTCCAAGACTTGGACACCTAGTTGAACCGAGAGCAAAATCACTGTGTGCAAGAGCATGTAGCCCAGAATGATCGCATTGATGGGAGGCAGGTCTTCTGAAAGTATCTGAAAGCTCTCAACTACTCCAACAAAAACGAAGAAGTTGATGACAAAGAGAGCAAGATGTCCAAGTGCTCCTTTAACAACTTGACTGCGCGCCACCAATCTTAATCAGTCCGAGAAAAGCCACTAGACTCCCAGTTTAAAGGGTTTGCTCGGGTCCGGGCCTTCCGCCGTGAGAGGCCCAAGCTCACGTTGCTTCTCCATTGCTCCTGTAACAAGCTCTGTAAACAGCTCGTTGATGTTCTCCCCTGTCTTGGCGCTTGTCTGGTAATGAAGCACATCAAGCCACTTTCGAATCATCTCTCCGGCCGCCGGGGGAACGAGTCTGTCGCTTCTGTCTATCTTGTTTGCAACGACAGAAACCACGGCATTTGGACAGACTGTGATGAACTTGGTAAACCACTCACCCACGTCCAGGAACGTCTGTGGCCTGGTCACGTCATAGACGATGATTGCCATAGTGGCTCCGGCCATATACCTTCTCCGAAGCTCATTGTAGGTGGGTTGGCCCGCCAAGTCCCAGAGCACGACTCTAGCAGTCACTCTGTTACCATCGGGCATTGTCACGTCCACCGTTTTGAGGGCAAAAGTAGTTCCAATTGTGGCAATGTATCTCTCACTAAAGCTGTCTTCCGTGTATCGTTTGATACAACTGGTCTTCCCTACGGCCCCGTCACCTAGGGCAACCAGTTTAAACATGTGAGAGATCTGTTCGGTGGACACGGTACGGCCGTCCTTAACTTCACTGCCCAGGTTATCTGCCGAGGATTGGTATTTAATAGTTCTCGGAATATCC
>JBHIAE010000061.1:0-16196 GCA_046758445.1 Candidatus Thorarchaeota archaeon
CCGGTCAAGCCTGTCGCTGTTGAGGCCGGTCTCAAGGAGTTTGGGGACGTAGGACCTGATTCTCCAGTGATGTACACGACAAACTTCGCGCTGACCTACTTCACGGTAGAGAGTGACATCAAACAGGGTGGAGTGGACGCTTGGCTTGTTGTCGTGGACACTGAAGGGATGAGCGTTCAGTCAGCAGTTGCAGGAAGGAAGTTGACCGCTGACAAGGTGGCAGAAACCCTTGAGGAGTATGGAGTTGCAGACAAGGTCAACCATAAAACACTCATCAGCCCAGGTATGGCTGCACGAATCAGTGGTGAGACCGAGGAGGTCTCAGGATGGACTGTGAAAGTGGGCCCACAGGACTCCAGTGGAATTCCCAAGTACCTACAAGAGGGTAGATGGAAGGAAGACTGAAGCAAGTCAACCCCGGATGGCACAAGTCTGAAGGGTCCAGAGCAGAGCGTGAAGAACGTGAGAGAGCGTCTAATGATTTCAGTATCTGGCAAGGGAGGAGTCGGAAAGACGACCACTGCCGCCCTTCTGACCAGGATAGTAACAGAAAGAGCAAAGAAATCGCTTCTTGTAGTGGATGCGGATCCTGTGATGAACCTACCCAGAGCTCTAGGGGTCGAAGTACCCACCACCGTCGGTGAGATAGCTACGAAGCTAAGGAAGAGCATTGACGAGGGCTCGATCTCAAGGGCTGTGACCAAGCAGGACATCCTTGAGGGTGAGATCTATGAGTCCCTTGTTGAGGGAGAGGAGTTTGACTTCCTTGCTATGGGGCGCACAGAAGGAGAGGGTTGCTACTGTTATGTGAATCGTCTTCTCACACAGATCCTCGACACTCTGAGCCTAAACTACGATTTCACACTGCTCGACATGAGTGCAGGGCTAGAACACCTGAGTAGGCGAACGAATCGAAATGTGGATGTCCTCATCATCGTGGTTGATCCTTCGAGGGCCGCCTATGAGGCCGCACTGCGAATCCGAGGACTTGCTGAGGAAGTCCATATTGACTTCAAAAAGGTCGTCGTTATTGGAAACAGGTTCCCTTCTGGAATGGAGGAGGAGCTTGCGAGCCGAATGGAGGAGCAAGGACTGTTCTTCGCAGGTATGATTCCTAATGACGATGAACTGGCAAGACTGAATTATCTCGGGACTCCTCTCAGCGAGCTGCCGGCCCAGTCACCTGCCGTAAAGGCGGCTGAGAGAATCGCTGAGAAGGTGGGCCTTCTTAGTGATGTGACTCTCATGAAACTGCTGGGTCAGGGAACTTGATTCTCACTTCATTGTTTCAATCGCAATCTGCAGACTCTCGAATAGCTCACTCGCGGCAACCTGTAGAAGTTCTGAGTCTTCTGACAGTACATCAATTCGCAGTTTCGACAGGTCTCCCTTAGCATGTCCGACTATGGTAACTGTGACAGATATCCTTGAGGCACTGAACTTGCCGAGGCCAGTCCCCACGGCAACTCCCATGGACATCTCATCTTGCTTGCTGGACTCAGCCCGTAGAAGGTGCAGATTCTTTCTCGTTAGAGTTTCCTTTACGAGTTTGAAGAGCGACTTTGGGTTAGCCTCCACGACATGCTCCCGGTTCCAGTAGGCCTTCCCCCTCTTCATCTCTGAAAACTCATCCAAGGACATCTCAAGTGGCTGAATCTGGTTGTATAAAGACCTTACGAAGCAGTTACCAGCTTTCGCAGCCACTTTGTCATAGTTTCTGTCAAAGAACGTCACTGATGTGATGATCTCGCCCTCGATGGCCTCCGACGTTATCTCAAACCTGAATGTCCTCACTTCACGGCCACCTGGCTTCAACGCTTCAACTGTCTGAGTGTTATCTTCTACTAGTCTAAGGCTGTCTGCAGGATAAGTAAGGACAGTAATTGTCAAGTCTGCAGCGAGGTCTTCACTGACATTGTTGACGGTGACTCTGAACTCTAGCTCACTATCAGAGATCGAAACTCCGCTCATCACAGTCACATCGTCATTTGTGCGCAGCGGTGTAGGCTCCATGCGAAGTATGACTGCATCATCCACAACAGGGGCTCTTTCAGGCATGGTCTCAGGCCCTTCCTCGCCATGAGCCTGCAGCCATCCAACAGAATAGTTCAGAGCCTCCCTGACTCTCTCATCATTATCTCCAAGATATCCCTTGAGAGTCGGAATCGCATTCTTGGTTCCTACTGAGGCCAACACGCCGACCGCCGCTACACGCACAGACCCACTATCGTCGTCCAAGGCCATCTCTAGAGCGTCAGTCGCTTCTAATCCGAAGTCTCCTAGACGGCAGACTGCCAGGAGTCTGACATCCTCTTCTCCAGTGAGCGCCGCATCCTTGCAAGCTTGGATGGAAGTCATTCTCTCGAGCGCAATTCTGATGGTATCCTCTCTGTGTCCAAGGATTCTGCTCATGGCTTTCTTGAGTCCTCGAAGAGCCTCGCCTCCCCCAAATGAACGGGTGGATGTCGTTTCTTCCTTCTCGGCCATGGACCATCGTGCCCCAAGAGAAACTCTGGAAACGTCCAGATTAATACTTATCGTGATGGTCGGCACTTGAGTGGTCCTAGACAATGCTAAGATTAAAGGCCAGTATTCTTGGTTCTAGCCCTGGCGTCCTTAATCATGGTCCTGCAGAGTGTTGAATAGGCTTCCTCCACGTTCTCCCCTGTTAGAGCGCTAGATTCCACGTACACGAACTTGTTGTCCTTGGCATACTTCTCCCCTTCGTCAGTGGGTACCACTCTGCTGTCCTCCAGATCCACCTTGTTCGCCACTATTACCAACGGAATCGAGTATTCCAAGTTCTTGAAGCATTCACTCTTCCAGTTGTCTGCATTGATGAATGTTCTACGCCTAGTCACGTCATAGACGAGAAGGCCACCGCGTGCCCCTCGATAGAACCCCTGACGAACAACCTCAAAACGTGGCTGACCTGCGAGGTCCCAAATCTGAAGTGTCACGTTCGAGTCTAGGTCATCGAGTTCAAGTTTCTTTATTGCGAAATCACTGCCGATTGTCCTCTTATAGTCCGCCTCGAAGCCGCCCTGAGTAAACCGTGTCGTAAGAGCTGTCTTGCCTACCGCTCCGTCCCCGATCATGACACACTTGAAGCGGAACTCAGCGGACACATCTTAGTCTCCTGACCATTTCGGATTACCGAATTCGACTTAAATTTGTAATGCAGTCTGACTATTGTAAGTATGAGAGTCTGGAATGATTACTGTTTGTATCACAAGAGTAGATGAGTAGGAGTCCTAAAACTCAAACGAAATGCGCATTCCCGTCACGTTTAATAGGATAATGCGCAAATCGAGTCACGCTAAGGGCCGGAGTCATTGACCATGGAGAGACCTGATTACAGGGCACTTGCAGAGATCCTAGAACTCATGAACGATGAAGGCGGTTTCTATGCGTCCATCCTGGCCCGGGACGACGGCCTTCTCATGGCGTCAGCTGCTTCACCGACAACCAACAGGGAAGTGGTCGCAGCGATGTCCGGCTATGTAGCATCGACCGTTGAGAGGATGCGTGACGAACTGTCATTGGGAGAGCTGAAAGACATATCAGTCCGATGCTCAGAGGGGAAGGCTGTATTCAGGAAGATTGCATCCCATAAGAAGCAGGCACTGATTCTGGCCGCCATCATGCCGAAAGGAGTTCGTTACCATTCACGAGTGCTAGGCAAGGCTGCCACTAAGATTCGTCGCATTCTCGGATACCGGTAGCACCTGAGAGCTTGCGCCTGCTCACTAGGTCGTCAAAACATTCAAGTTACTTGTTTCGTTTCTCACCAAATTGACGCGCAGGTGCAGGAGTGCTATTGATTGGCCAACGACGCGGAATCCGAAGAATCCCTAGAAGGGAAAGACGACAGCACTGAATCACCAGTTGAGGTTGTCTTCTTCAAATCCAACACCTGCGCGTTCTGCCCTAGGGCTGAAGAAGTCCTGACAAGCACTCTTGAGGACTTTGCTCCTGGAATGTTCGTGTTGGAGATCATCAATGTGAGCCAAAATCCAGAGGCGGCAGAAGAATACGGAATATTCGCCCTTCCCACAATAGTAATCGGTGGGGTATCAGTGACAGGAATCCCAGAACCGGACATGATCATGAAGATGTTTCTGGGAGCCAAAGTCAGTTCAAAGAGAGGTGCATCCTCATGAGCGATTTCACAATAGACCGAGTCAAGACCGGGATACCGGGACTAGACGAACTAATAGAAGGTGGCTTCCCGCAAGGCGACACTATCCTTGTTGCGGGTAAAGCCGGAACGGGCAAGAGCATCTTGGCGACCCAGTTCCTCTACTACGGTGCCAAAGAGTATGATGAGCCTGGCGTGCTAGTCACACTCGAGGAGCCGCCTCATCTGATTAGAAGGAACATGATGAGGTTTGGAATGGATCTGGCTGCTCTGGAGAAGAAGGGTAAGCTCTCCATAGTAGATCTCTCGCCATCCAAGGAGGTGACTCCCGTGAAGATCGGGGAGTATCCTAGCTTTGACCTGTCTGGTCTGGAGGCCATCATCATGAATCACATCAACAAGATCGGTGCCAAGAGAGTTGTGATTGATACTCTAGCGATACTGGCCTACAAGTTCCGTAGTAGGGATATTCTGCGCGAGGAGTTCTTCAAACTGACAGCTTCCATTACACGAGCAGGCACCACGCTTCTGCTCACGAGCGAGATTCCTGCCCAGGGCGATGGTTTAGGTGTATTCGATATCGAAGCATTCTTGGCCTCCGGTGTAGTAGTACTCTACAACGAGATGATCAGTGAAACCTCGAGATCAAGGTCAGTTGAAGTGCTCAAGCTTAGAGGCTCCAAGCACAGCTCGAGAATTCACTCTATGAGGATTACCGACGATGGAATCCGCGTCTGGCCAGCCGAGATAAGCCCAGGCGCATGAAATTGGAGAATGGATGAGGCGTAGACCCTTGGGTGAGGAAGCGATACCTGGAAGCGGCGAGTCACAGCCAGCAAAAGCTAGACCCATGATTGGAGACCTGGTCAGGTTTGGACAACTCACACAAGTCTCCTACATGCTGCTTGGGCCTCTTGGGTCTGGTAAGACCACCTATGCGGAGGCATTCCTATACGATGGGCTCGTGCTTGGATTCCCGGCAGTCTTTGTCACGACAGATGTGTCTCCGAGGGTCGTTAGGAACGACATGAGCCGTCACGGGTGGTCGATAGATGAGCACGAACATTCCGGACAGTTTGTGTTCATTGATGGATACTCGGAAAGGATGGGAGCACCAAAACCTAGCTCAGTCCGCTCACTGTCCAAGGTCGACGACATAAGCGAGCTCGGGATTGTACTCTCCGAGGTCCTAAAGGACCTGGTGGTGGCCCGGGTTGTTGTGGACAGCCTATCAACATTGGTGCTGCACTCGAGTCCAGCCACAATGCCAAGGGCAGTCCAGCGACTGAGTGGCAGAGTGACACAGAGTTCTCACAGCATCATGTTCATTCTCGAAGAGGGCGTCCACGACGAGAAGACCTATGCTACCTTCTCCTACATGTCCGATGCAGTTCTACGCTTCAAGGTGGATGACAGCGATACCGGACCAGTACACAGGATTCGGATGGAGAGAATGCGTGGCACTGAAACCTCAAGGGTCTGGCACGACTTTGTCATCGAATGACAACTGGTTTCTGTGAAGATTTTAAAGCGAGTCACGTCCGATGTTCTGTACTATTCAGAGGAGAGGCCAACGTGGAGTCCTTGCTGATTGTCACATTGAGAGACATTCTGTGCGCATCATTGTCTCTTGATGATGGCCTATCAGCAATCCAGAATCTGGCCATCGGCAGCACACAAGAGAAAGATGTTCTCTTCGAAGTTGCCCGTGCTGTTGAGGAGATAATCCTTAGGAGGCCTGGGCTAGCAAGTGCAAAGCTGACTGAGCTCACAGTCAGGCTATCGTTCAGAGAGAATCGCGTCCTTCCGGAGATGCTGACCCTTCTGGATGTCCGTTACACGAATAGCTTCAAGAGGAGTGAGGCGGAGCTCCTGCCAGACATCCACGCGATTCCTGAGCTCTTGGACATTCTAGGTCAATTATCTCAGTCAATCATCTCGACCATTAACCTCAATCTGAGACCCCTGCTGCCGTTTCTTACCGACGAGGTTCTGATGACTCTGGACGCCGTCCACTCCCGGGACCATGCAGCATCAACAGGTCTTGCGCTTCACGAGGTGCATTATCTTACCTCTGTCTTGATCGAGGCTGGATTCTTCTTGGGAGCAGAGCTTCTTCTGAACAGACTGGTTCGACTGGCAGCCAGACTTGACTATCAGGATCTCCTCTTTGAGGTCACTTTTGACTATGCCTGCGTGCTCACTGAGCTCGGTATGTTCCAAGAGGCCCGAAACATACTCCATGACTTGGAGCAGAAGGCTAAGTTGGCAGAGGACATGGATAGACTAGCATCGGTCGTTCTTCAACTTGGTGTGAACGAAACGAGGGACGAAACCATACCTCATGAAACGGCAAGGGCAACAAGTGATAGAGCAACACAGCTCTTTGAGGAACGTGTTGGGACGAAAGAGGGAACACAAGACGAACTGAGTTTCGCCCATCTCGTGATAGGTACCAGCATTCTTGCTAATGGTTGGAGAGAGGGTGTTCCTCAGGCTATTGAACGATTAGAGCGAGGCCTTGTGGCTTGTGAGGAGGTCGTAGACAGGAACTTCAACCAGTCCATGCAGCTGTTCAGGATTCTGATTGGTCTGGGTTTTGCACATGGTCTTCTGGGTGACCATGAGAACACCATGGTAAGCATTGAGTATCTCGAACGTGCGAAGTCAATACTTGAGCAACTTGAAGGAGAAGGACATGACACCTCTGTGGACTTGGCCAGGGCCGAGAACTCTTTGGGCTGGGTCTGTCTCGGAACTGATTCGGACGAATGTTGGGACATTGGGATGGCAGCATTTCAACGAGCTATCTCAATGAGGGAAGAGCTGAATGAAAAAGGTAGAGCATCAGACCTGGAACTCCTGGGAAGCAGGCTTGGGCTTGCACTCTCAATGATGAGACTTGATGATATCTCCAAAGAGCAGGCTCAGAGATCACTTCGGGAGGTATTAGTCCAGTTTGTTCCTATGTTTCCAACCGACCCTCGTGCCTTTGTGGAAGTGGCAATTGCCACGTACAACGTGGTCTGGCTTGCTCTTAGACACGATGAAACTCTCCCAAGCAGAGTAGTAAGACTCCTGGATGATATCGACAGACTCCTTGCCGATGCGAGAGCACAGGATGACTCAGTGTTTGTGCATGGTGTATCGCTGGTAGTGCCCTATCTGAATCAGGCGTGGTCCGTTCTGAGGGATCGAGCGAGCCACCTGACGACCCACAGATCTGGCCTGTCAAATGTAGGTGTGCTCATGACTGCTCTCGCAACAGCGAAGATGAATCTGGAGGCTGTGAGCCTCGGTGCAAGGACTCAGGTTCTGGATCCAGTAGATGTGGCGGTTGAGGAGCTGGACCCTCTGGTAGCACAGTACTGGAAGGGACAGACCAGACTAGCGGAGACAGTCAAGTCATTCTATGAGGCTCAGGACTTCAGTCATCTGGCGACCGGGCTCTATGGCTCAGCAGTTTCATTGAGGACTGTCGGACTTGTTCAACCTGAGTTCCAAGAGTCGGCAGAGTTCATCCAAGCAACATGCTTGTCGCTAGCAGATGTTCTACTGCGTTTCGCACTTGCTCTTGAGAACCAGTATGGCGCAATGATAGACCGTAGCCAGTATGGGGAACTTCCAGAAGGACTCGAAGCAAGTCAGTTCCAGTTCATACTGGCTGACGACTGGTTAGGTCTCATCAAGATTGCTGATGCGTATCTTCAGATGGTAGAGCAGTCAGAAATCGTGGAGGCAAAGACCTACCTGAATGCAGTGTTCTCTAACATATCGCGAGCTCTGAAGATCATGGATGAGGTGTCGATGGTTGACCGTAGACTGCTATCCATGTTGGGTGAGGTCATGAACAGGAGATACTATCTGCGAGGTTAGTAGACCTCTTCCTCTTGCTCAGCATCAGCGTGTCCAATCTCTCGGTAGCCACCAGCCTTTGCGCCCCAGGTCGCCCACCCTGACGTAGAAGTTCTAATCTCGTTGGCCAGGCCAAATGACTCTCGTACAGGAATCTCAGCTGTTATCCGATAGAGTGACCTCTCCGAGTCTATCTCAAACACCTGACCCTTTCTTCTGGCTAGGATTGCTGTCAATTCCCCTACATAGTCCTCAGGTGCTCTGATCTCAAGGTTGACCCAAGGCTCAAACACCTTTGGGTCGCCAGTCATTACGCTGGCCCGCATGGCTTGAAGTAGCGGATGAGTGACATCTCTCCACGAGGTTTCCGGCGACTCGATACGCAGCTCCGCCTTCTCAACCAGAATGACAAGATGGCGCATCCTCTCTCCGCCAACAGGGCCATTGCGTATCAGCGACCTGAATGCATCCCTGATCCAGGCCAGCTCGTCACCCCGCTGGCTAACACGACCAGACTGATCTACTAGATAGCACCCTGATTGCGAGTCTGAGTCTAGGAGAGACCCTAGTCTCTCTGGTTGCATCTCATCGCCCAGTAGGATTGCTCTCACTGAGAAACTACTATACTGTCCCTCGTCCTCGGTGCAGGTCGAACCGTCTGCAGTCATCTGCTCTTTCAAGAGGACCATTGGCGTCCCTAGAATAATGTCAACGCCCAGTCTGGCTAGCTTCTCAACGCTCACCTCAATGTGAAGCTCACCTGCACCGGAGAGTAGCATCTCGCCGGTCTCCGGATTCACTTCGAACTCCAAGGTAGGATCTGTGGCCGCGAACTCACTAATCGGTTCTTGGATCTCACTGAGTTGTGATAGACGTCTAGGTTCGATAGCATAGGTAACAACAGGTTCGGTCGGATACTCCAATTCCATCAGCGGAGGAATACTCTCTTCACCCTTGGTGACAAGGGTGTCTCCAACAACAAGACCTCGGATGCCAGTTATGAAGGCCAGATTACCGGCTGGCACCTCTGGAAGGGCAATCCTTGATTTGGACATGAATAGACCAACCTGTAGAGTCTTCCCAACATCACCGGTTCTTAGGTTGGCCAGTGGCTTTGCTCTTTGAAGAGTCCCCGAGAATACTCTGACAGCCGCAACGAGTCCTGCATGTCTGTCCGGCTGGACATCACCCACCAGGAGAACTGTCGGACCCTTGCTCTTGCATGCCAGAATACTCTTCTCGTGTTTGCTGCCCTGACCTTTCCAGAATTGTGGTAGACGATATCCCTGAGCGACTGAAGGATTTGGGACCGTCTTGACGACTGAGTCGAGTAAGACTTCAGCGACAGGATATATGCCTGCCAGTGACTTCCGTTCCTCCTTTGAATAGACCTCCTCTACATCTTGGAGAATCTCAAGGAAAGCTGCGGCCAGATCTGACGGGGTTTCGCTTCCACCAGTTTTCTCCTTGAGAGTTACAAGGCTTAGACCCCATTTGTCTAGGGCCGAACCGACACAGAGTGAGGACTTGTTGAAAGAGACCTCCCACTCCTCAAGGAGGTCATCATCAAGATACTTGCCGAGCATCGCATTGAATTCTCGAACTGTCTTGTTGATCTCCTCAGCCACGCGACGTGCCTTCAGCCTCCTCTCTTTGAAGAGTCTATCAACCTTGTTCACAAATAGCACTGGTCTGACGAGCTCGTTCATCGCTTGTCTGGTCACAGTTTCTGTCTGTACCATTATTCCCTCGATGACGTCAACCACGATGATTGCTCCATCAGTAAGTCGCAGGCCTCTGGTCACATGGCTCGAGAAGTCTATGTGGCCGGGTGTGTCGATTAGATGAATGAGATGATCTCTTCCTTCAAGTTCATGAATGAGAGAGATGCCTGACGCCTTTATGGTGATACCGCGTTCTTGTTCAATCATGTCGTAATCGAGAAGTCTTGCGGTCGCCGCGACCTCTCTGGAGAGGAGTCCGGATGCAGCAATGAGTGAGTCTGTAAGAGTGGTCTTGCCGTGGTCAATGTGTGCGATGACTGTACAGTTCCTTATGCTCTCTGTTTCGCCCAGGAGTCCAGCCGCGCGTTCATTGACGAACTTCTTGTAAAGATATGACAATTGCTCTCTACCACTCATTCTGAGTAAGACAGACTTGGACACCAAGCTGCCCGTCCAGACACAGCACCGGGCCATTTTTGAATCTTAAGGAAGCTATGCAGTGCGATGGGGTCGCCGTGAAGTCTAGTATGGCAGGTCGGACAGCAGAAATGCTCTCCCCCCGGCTCAACGGTAGAGTCCTCATCTGCTGCCCGAATGTCACATTCTTCACAATCGTGGCGTTCTTGAGAGCTACAAGCTTGGATAGTCTGCAAAGCCACAGATGGGCACTAGTATGATCCGTGATGCAGTAGCCAGCAATCCAAGAAGTGGGGCAAGCCATCGGTGTCCGGTTCTGTTCATCAGGACTCCCCTTCAACCACGAGAGCTTCCGAGAAACGAACACAGTCATTTCACTTAGATGATACCAGTGTAGGCCAGTACAAGGGCAATGGCTGATACGATGATTACTACGTTGGCTAGAATACCCAAAGGTCTCTCCGGAATCCCAAACTGCATCGTCAGTAGGGCTTCGCCTAGACTCTTCTCCTCAAGGAAGACCAGGTCGACGATGAGCATTGCGAACCCAACGCCTAGAAGGATTCCAGGGATGAGTAGGTTCATCAGATTCATTATCCTCACTATACTACGGGAATTGCTAAAAGTATGATGGGAAAGCTCCCAATGCCTCGTTAACGTACCTCTAGTAGCACCAGAAACTTCTGTGCTTCTGACTCTCCCAATCCAAATTGAGCGCATCATTTGCAGGTCAATCTATCATTCCCAAAACCAGTGTTCAGGAGCTAGATGAGAAGTCTGAATCCCTTTAGTGGATGTCTAGTTAACACGCGTGTCATAATCAACTTGCGGAGGTCGGTGTAACGCCTCAGCCCGCCAATCAGTTCTGCAAGGAGGACGGCCATAACCTCATCAGATGCAGCCATCTGAACCACAGTTTCCATGTTTCTCTCTGAATTGAACATAAGATTAGCCAAGAAACTCGAAACCCTCATCTCCTTGCCGATATTGCCTTTCCATCTCCTCTCATACTCTCGAGTGTCGCGAGCTTCTCCCCGAGAGATGTCATGTACCACTTCAGCGGCAATCTTCCCTGTTTCTATGGCATAGTAGATGCCTTCGCCGGTGGCTGGCGACACGAACCCTGCCGAATCACCTACAAGCATTATCCTCTCAGTGACAGTCTTCCTTATGGGGCCCGCCAGAGGGATTCTCATTGCACTGGCTTCAGACAGATCAAGAGTGACGTCGTTGCGTCTTTCGAACGATTTGACGAAGTTCTCCCAGGCGCCCTTCAAGTCCTTCGCATATGTCATGAGGCATCCCATTCCCAGACTCACTTCCTCCCTCTTAGGAAAACACCATGCGTAACCGTGTTGTATGCCTCCAAAGAATATCTCTATGCAGACTCGGTTGGTGTCCTCGTAGGGCCCCCTTGTTATCCGCATAATCTCCGCAGAGTCCATCGGGACTCGCGCCTCAATACAAAGTCCAATCTCGTGGTCTTCCCATCTCTGCTTAATACCCGACGCTCTCGCAACTCTACTATTTACTCCGTCAGCACCGACCAAGTACTTTGATGAGAAAGTATCTCCGTTTCTGCACCACACCCTAATCTCATTGGATCCCTCATTCAGCTCTCTAACTTCAGCGCCCTGTTTCACTTCAGCCCCTGCTTGCTCGGCCATATGAAGCATGAAATGGTCAAACTTGGACCTCTTCACAGTATAACCTGTGAGCTGTGGTTTGGTACAGACTACTCTTAGTCCTGACGGTGCGTACACATGAGATCCACACGTTTCGTGTTCAATCACTTGCCTGATTTCGTAGTCCAGCAGATTCGGGAGGTCAGCCCTAAATCCTCCGGCGCATATCTTCCTTCGCGGGTGTTCGTCTTTCTCAAGAAGGAGAACATCAAGCCCCTTCTTTGCAGCCTCGCGGGCGCACGCGGCTCCGCCAGGACCGCCACCGACAACAATTAGATCACGGGTCGAATTACCTTGCCTCCTAGTTGTTTGTCCTGATTGCTCTCTCGTAGTCTATGGATGGTCCTATGGGACCACACAAGCGTTCTAAAGCCGACTTCGATATTAAGTTGGTTCCTCGAACAGGAGAATGCAGACTCCATCTTGCACAGACATTCGACAGGTCCATAAGAAACGTTACGTTCTTAAGTGTATAACGGCGTTATAGGAGGAGGAGTCTACCATGCGAACACCATGTGAATCTGTAGTGACAGCAGTCCTACCTGCGTTTCGTTCGCTCGTTGCGAAAGAATTGGTAGAGCGGTTCTCGTTCTCTCAGGTAGAGGCGGCTCGCAGACTTGGCATCACGCAGGCCGCAATCAGCCAGTACTTGAGTCGCAAGAGAGGCAATCAGCTGACCGATGTGCTTGAGGCCAATCCCGAAGTCAGATCAGCTGTGTTGAAGATGGCGGCGAACATCGCAGCAGCAGAGTCCTCTGGCGTCGACGCCATGATGGCATTCTGTGGTCTCTGTGGAACATTGAGACGAGAATCTATTGCGTGCACTTTGCATCGCGACGCGATGGAGCTGCCCCAAGGCTGCCAAGTGTGTCTGACGTGAGCGTAGACCTTGAGGTAGTGTGATGTGGCAGTTAAACAAAGAGTGAATGTCGAAGAGCTGAGAACTGGCGGGGTAGTAAAACTAAGAGAAGAGGATATGTTCTCCATATGGGTCAAGACAGCATGCTGCAACCTCACTTCAAGTCAACTCAGGAAGATTGCTGACATTACAGATGACTATGCGAGAGGCCAGCTTCTGTTTACCACAAGGCAGATCCCAATCATTCCATTTGTGAACTTGAGAGATGTGGAGGAGGTGAAGAGAGAACTTGGCAAGGTGTATCTCGAGTTAGACCGATGTGGTGCCCGGGTGAGAAACATCAATGTGTGCTACGATGACAAGATCTGCCCGGAGGCCACGACTAACTCCTTGTCCCTGGCTGAGAAACTGGAGAACTTCTTCAATGTCCCAATGACACATAAAGTAAAGATAGGTGTCGCCGGCTGTAAGAAGGACTGCATAGGTACTCGAGCCTTGACTGATATTGGCTTCGTTGGCGTGGAGAGGGGCGGCAAAATGGGATACGATGCATATGTGGGAGGGAAACTGGGTGTAAGTCCTTTTATCGGAGTGAGAATGGCCAAGTGTCTTCCAGAGGAAGAGTGTGAGATCTTTGTCCAGAATGCCTTTGATCTTCTCAAGAATGAAGGCAAGGAGGAAGAAAGGTGCGCCGACCTCATAGCGAGGCTGGGCGCAAGAGCAGTTGGTCAGAAACTGACCAGGGGTCTGCATAAGGTATCGCCTCTCACACCAGTTGAATGTGCGACGAAACAGAGGGAGAAGGGAACGGACAAGATGATTGTGAGAGTCAGGGCCACCTGCGGAGAGGTCACCTCAAAGCAACTGAGAAGAATTGCTGATGTTGCTGAACAATATGGCAAGGGTTTCGTACATTTCGTGATTCGCGGGTCTCCCGAGATTCCCTGCGTCCATAGGAAACGGTTGGAGGACATCAGGAAGGAGCTTCAAGAGGTCGACATGCAGATACTCGATAGAGGAATTGATAATCTCCAATCCTGTTTCGGCAACTACTGTACCGAAAGTGTTGTGGATCCGCAGTCTCTGCTGAGAAGAATCGAGAGAAGAGTTGAGGAGCTTGGCTTGGACAACCTAGATCTTAGGGTCTCAGCTGCTGGTTGTCCCAATTCCTGTGGAATTGCTCACCTCAACGACATCGGTTTCCACGGAGTCATCGAGCCTGAGGTCAATATAGACATTTGTAGTGGTTGTGAGCTATGCGTAGCAGTATGCAAGAGAGCAGCAATCAGAATTGAGGAAGATGTGGCAGTCATAGACAAAGGAGAATGTAAGCATTGCGGGCGATGTATTGCTGTATGTCCCTCTGACGCGATATCTGAGAAGAGAAGAGGTTTTGCTGTACTAGTCGGCGGCAGAGAGGGTGAAGATACCAGACTGGGAGAGGTGATTGCCGAGTTCCTGTCTGAAGAGGAGGCATTTGGGCTGGCAGATACCTGTCTTAGAATCTTGCAGGAGAGAAACGCCACTGCGGCAACCACCATTGACGAGATTGGCGTAGAGAAGTTCAGAGAGGTGTTGTTCGGAAACAGTGAGTAGTTGATGCAGCACTCGATCAACAACTAGAGAGTGATGAAGATTATTGAGAAGATTGAATCAGCCAAGAAACTGATTGAGGAAACATTAGAAACGTATCAGAGGGTGGCTGTAGCCTGCTCCTTTGGAAAGGACAGCATGGTCGTTCTCCACTTGGCCAGGGAGGTAGAGCCCCGCATCAAGGTCTTCTCAGTTATGACTCAGTACAAACCAAGAGAGACCCTGGAGTACGTAAGAGCGATGAATAGTGCCTGGAATCTCGGCACGACAGTATACATGGTTGCTGACAGTGTTCCGGAAACCCTTCAGGATGATTCCTTGGAAGTCGTATTGCTGCCAACGGAGGAGTTTTGCGAAAAGGCATCCCGTATCAAGGCTCAGACCGGGGAGGAGATCTATGCTGTGGATCCAGATGAGTGCTGTCGACTACTCAAAGTGAATCCCACCATAGAAGCCGTGAGAGAGCTGGATGCCTGGATAACTGGTCTGAGAAGAACTGAGGGGCGAACAAGAGTCGACTACCAGGAGGTAGAGAAGAAGGGCGGGCTCACCAAAGTGAACCCAATCTTGAACTTCACTGAGGCAGAGATATGGAGGTACATTGCTACAAGGGGCATTCAACCCCATCCGTGGTATGGAAAAGGCTACCGTTCTCTCGGTTGTGCTCCTTGCTCGAATCTTGGAGGAGAGCTTGAGCGAGATGGGAGATGGCAGAACACCTACAAATGTGGAGGAGAGTGTGGTATACACACTCAGTGGTTACGATGACAGACAGAACGTTTGACCACCAGTTGAGAGTCTACTCCGAGATAACGCAACTAATAGGCAGTCCACAGAATCCCACACCCTTGGTCAGAGTGAATAGGGCCAACCCAAATCAGGACTTCCGAATCTATCTCAAACTGGAGAGGTACAATCCATTCGGTTCAGTCAAAGACAGGATTGTCTATGACATGTTGAACGAGATGAGAATCGCCGACCGAACAGTCATCGAACCGTCATCTGGCAATACCGGGATTGCACTCGTCTGCGTTGCCAATGCGCTGGGAGTACCAGTGGAGATTGTCGTTCCAGAGAAGATTCCTGACGAGAAGAAAGTAATGCTTAGGTTTCTGGGGGCCAAAGTGACGGAGGCCGATGATGCATTATGTCCGTTGTTTCCCAGTGAAGGAGCCAGAGGCCTGGTCAGTGCGTTGACCGGAAGTCCGGCCACGAGAGATCACTATGTCAGTCCAAATCAGTACGAGAATGAACTGAATGTTCAGGCACATTACAAGACGACGGGACCAGAAATATGGAAACAGACAGAAGGCAAGGTCGACTACTTCTTTGCCGGTTATGGAACCTGTGGCACTGTTTCCGGCGTCGGAAGATACCTCAAAGAACAGAATCCAGAAGTGAGAGTCGTCGCAGTGGAGCCATGTTCGTCGAACCATAGACTGCCAGGCATGAAGAGGATCACCGGACTGGACGAAGAACTGGTACCGAAGATCCTTGACCGCTCAGTAATCGATGATACTGTAGAAGTGACCGACGAGGATGCATATGAAACCGCCATACACCTTGCCAGAAGAGATGGAATACCTGTCGGGCCTACAACTGGGGCCCTACTGTATGCTGCCTTGCGCTATGCCAAGAAGAACAAGGGCCTAGCTGTCGTTATCTCCCCTGATGACGCCTTCAAGTACTCGAGCTTCTACAAGGACGCTTTGAACATGCAGTCTGGAGGGGCTGCAACGAAGGAATATGACCTGAGTGACCTCCTTTGTCCCCTCTCCAAGATGAGGGCGGTGGAACTAGTAGGCGACCTAGCGGAAGGGAAGACCGTACGATTGATCCTCGGCGACACGGACTCTCTCAAGAGCGTTGCAGAAGAACTGAAGGTCAGAGGAATGAAGCCTAGTTTCAAACAGGAGGGTGAA
>JBHIAE010000062.1:0-14805 GCA_046758445.1 Candidatus Thorarchaeota archaeon
TATGACAACATTCCCTTTCTTATGTCCAGTATCGACGTATCGATGAGCTTCGACAATCTCCTCCAACGGGTAAGTTCTGTCTATGACTGAAATGAGCTTGCCTTCCTCAATAATCTGTCTGAGCTTAATCAGTTCTTGAGTTTCTTCCTTGCCTTGAGTAGTTATACTGAGGAATATCCCATCCTCCTTCAATGCACCTTCACTAGTTGAAGGGGAAATCTTCCCTACAGCGTCGAAGACTACATCATAGGTTTCGCCCGTTTGGGCAAAGTCCGTCTTCTTGTAGTCGATCAGATTGTCAGCACCTAGTGACTTCACCATCTCGAAATTGGATTCGCTACATACCCCGGTTACCTCTGCCCCCCAGTACTTTGACAGCTGAACTGCATTTGTTCCTACAGACCCAGACGCGCCGTATACGAGGACTTTCTGTCCTGGTTGGATGTCTGCTCTCTTTAGAACGTTCAATGCTCCCATGCCCGGAATGGGGATTGTTGCCGCTTCCTCGTACGACATGTTTGCTGGTTTTGTTGCGATCACTGTGTCCTCTGGCAGACATTTGTACTCAGCGTGGCCACCAAATCCAGTTGGGTAGGTGGTTGCAAAAACCTCGTCGCCAATCTTGAATTTGGTCACGTTCTCGCCAACTGCTTCTACTTGGCCAGCAAGTTGCATCCCTAGGATCTTCTTCCTTGGTCCTCTGATGCCCAAGAATAATCGCGCCATGAAACGTACGAACATATTTCCCGGGACATCAAGACTTCTCATTCTCGAATCTCCTCTTGATAGAGTTGTGGCGTGAATCCTAACCAGAACTTCGTTGCTTCTTGGGGTTGGCTTCTCTATATCTCTTATTTCTACAACTTCAGGGGGTCCGAACTTCTCGTAAACAGCAGCTTTCATTTGGGTCTCCTTCTCGACCTACGAATCTTTTCCATCTCAGATTTATCTGTTATTGAAAAGGGTGCGGATCACATGAACCGTTGCATCATCTGATCTATGAAACCATCGATGTTCTGTGCGTTGACATTGTTCTCAGACATGATTTGACCTACTCGGGTTCTCCTAGGAGAATCATGCAAGTCCTTCATGCTTGTGAAGGCTCCGAGTCGTCGACCAAACCGGTACACCATCTGTTCTTCTTCATCCAAGTCAAGGAACCGTTGGAGTATCGATAATAGGTTTGTCTTTGCTTCAGGGAGTTCCCCGTTGAGGTCAGCAAAAAGATTCAGTATGTGGTCACTCACAAGGTAGCTTGAGATACCCTCTAGTTTCTCGATGAATGTATGAAGCTCCCGAACAACCTCCACATCATTACACCGGTCAAACTGATCCGACATCATGAGTTCATAAAGAGGCGCTCGAACAGGAAGAGCGAGTGGACGCAGCCGAATGAAGTCAGGATCAATCTGGTTCAGAGCATCAGCAGATTCAGTGGCATGTTCATTCGACAGGCTCCTACCTCCCAGTCCCGGCATGAAGTACTCTGATAGCTCCATCCCTGCTTCTTTCACCTTTAGTCCAGCCCGGATATGAATGGCTTTCGAGGCGCCTTTTCTCACCGTCTTGAGTACATTGTCAGAGCCAGATTCAAGTCCAACATGGATTCGTGTGAGACCTGAATCCTTCAGAATGGTGAGGTCTTCAACGCTCATCTTGTTCAAGGTGGAGGAACGAGCATAGGATGTGACCCTCTCGATATTGGGGAAACTTGCTCTCAAGTGGTTGAGAATCCTTGCCAACTTCTCTGCTCCAATCACCAAAGCGTCGGCATCCTGAAGGAACACTGATTTCATTCCATGGCTCGTCCAGTGCATTGCAGCATCATAGGCGAGTGGTTCCTCCATCTCAATACCCGGCTTCGGATTCTGGAGGAAATCGGTGTACTCTCGAACATAGTCAATGTCACGCAGGATGTGTTCGGGCTTGCGTATTGAGAATTCAGCGTCCTTGTACACTGGGCAGAATTGACACCGGTTCCACTCACAGTTACGGGTCACTCGAATCAGGAGACTTCGAGCCTCACTTGGAGGTCTAATGGGGCCCATTTCGTACCTATACTCTGTCAAGAATTCCCGATCCTATGAGTGCCTTGGTCCGTCCTTATGCAAGTCGACCAGATTTATAATAACGCAATGTTGCATTTCCCCTTTTTGGGGAATATCGGAGATGGAAGGCATAGAGGACCACATGAAGAATGAGAACACCATTGATTTCGATGAGCGTCTACCATTGCGGTCGAAGATCGCGTATGGCCTGTCTCAAGCTTCTGTGAGCCTTCTCATGGGCATCGCTCTGGGCGCTGCAATCACTTTCTACTACAATGTCAAGCTGGGCCTAAGTGAAGAATGGATTTCTCTTGCTTGGCTCGTGTTCGCCGTTTGGAACGCAATCAACGACCTTTTGTTTGGCATTCTCCAGGAGAGGATTGACACAGACATAGGTCGACGGATACCTGTCATGCGTTTTGGTGCGCCGCTCTATGCTCTCACTTTCATCATATGTTGGTTCCCTTTCATTGGAAACACGCAGATTGCTATCTTCTGGAATCTGCTACTGGTCCTCTTCCTATTCGACTCAATGTTCACCATGATCGGATTGGTCCAAACCGCTCTGCCTGCTGAAATGTGCATTACTCAGAAAGCTAGGTCTAATCTCGCCTTGTATAACGTGGTTCTAGGATCTCTTGGCGGCCTATTCTCGATGATACTCCCTCTGATTCTACTCACTGATGAATCAACCACCGAGCTCAATCCTCTCTTCAAACCAGTGATGGTACTACTAGGAATAGTTGCTGGAGCAATCCTGTTCGTTTCGAGTTATGCCCTGACTGAAAACGAGTACGCCAGGACTGAAGAAACGTTGGGTTTCAAGGAATCGATGGTTGAAACTCTCAAGAACAGGGAGTTCCTAGCTTTCGAAGCCATGACCTTCTTCCGAGAGATGGCATTCGCGATAGTGATGGGTTCTATGATATACTTCGTGCAGTACGTGTTGAGTCTGCAGGGTCTCGTGGCTTCCATTCCATTATCGGCTGTCTTTGTCGTCATGCTCCTATTTAGTTTCCTAGCTAATAGAATGGTGAAACGTCGGGGATTGAAACAGGTCTACATTCTTGGATTGATCCTAACTAGTGCTGGTTTAGTGATACTGTTTCTATCGGGGAACTGGCCTCTTGCAGTGATGTTGAGTCTGGTGGTGGTTGGAATTGGATTGGCACCTGTTGTCTTGATATGGCCGCCGCTGTTAGCGGACGTTATGGACTACGACGAACTCTTGACTGGAAAGAGACGGGAAACGACCTATGCAGGCATGAACGCGCTGATCACGAAACCAGCGATCTCCATCGCCAATGCTCTATTCTTGATGGTCATTAGTGGATTCGGCTTTGACAATACACAGTCTGTGCAACCAGATTCGGCAATCTTTGGAATACGATTGGGATATGCGTTCATTCCAGCTCTGTTGTGCATTGTCAGTGCCTTCGCTCTATGGAAGTGGTATAATCTGGATGGTAAGGATTGGATTGCAGAGAAGGTCGAATTGGGAAAGATACGCCTACAAAAAGAAAAGGCATACATTGAACGCCTCCACAGAGAGGGGAAGATTTCCAAGGTCTACGAGAAACTCTATCGACAATCACAAGACGAGACATAATGGACCGACATCTTCTCAGTATCTAGTAAAGATGGTCTAGAGTTATCACAACGTTTCCTTTCTTTCTTCCAGTTTCAACATACCTTGTGGCCTCAGCGATCTCTTCCAACGGATAAGTTCTATCAATAATCGGCTTAAGCTCTCCAGCCTCAACGAGTTCTTTGATAAAGATCAAGTCTTCAACGAGACCAGTTGATGTTCCTCCAAGGATTCTCTTGCTGCTTCTCATTGTAGCGAATTTGGCCTGAACACTGCGTCTCATCATATGGACAGCGTCAAGAAAGACTCCTCCTTCATTTAGCGCTTTCATAGAACCAAACAGCGAGAGCTTGTCCACTGCGTCAAATATCGCATCATAGGTTTCACCGCTTTGGGTGAAGTCTTCAGCTGTATAGTCTATCATCTTGTCAGCCCCAAGTTCCTTCACCCAATCCAGATTTGAGGTACTGCAAACAGCAGTGACCTCACCTCCGAAATACCTGACGAGCTGTACTGCATAGGAACCCACACTACTAGAAGCACCATAGATGAGGACCTTCTGGCCACTCTGGATGTTCCCTTGAGTCTTGAGGAAGAATAACGCCGTATCTGTTCCCACAGGCACAACGGCGGCTTCCCCAAATGACAGATTCGCTGGTTTATGGGTAATAGAGCCATCCTCGGGTATACAAGCATATTCAGCGTAGGCCCCAAAAGTGAAACCCATGGTTCCGAATATCTGGTCACCTGGCTTGAATAGTGTAACCCCATCGCCTATAGCTTCAACTTCTCCAGCCAGCTCAATACCTAGAATGTTGAATCTCTTAGGTCTTAACAGACCATTCACCATTCTTGCCAGAAAAGGATCAGTCTTTCGCATACGCCAGTCAGCAGCTGTTACTGATGTGGCATGTATTTTGACAAGCACTTCATTCTCCTTTGGAGCTGGCTTCTCTATCTCTTTGATCTGAAGAACTTCTGGAGGTCCGTACTTCTCGAATACTACCGCTTTCATTTCGGTATCCTTCCCGACATTTAAGAGCCCAATCCGAGTGATATCTGTTGCTCAAATCACATCAACCAAGATGCTGTTCTAGGCCCTGAGCAAACTCCTTGGTTTCTCTTGTCTGTTACACACATTCCCTGAGAAATCCAAGTATATCCGAATTCATTTTGGAAACATGCTCTCCGAGCCAGACTAGATGTCCAATATTCTCAAGACTGCATAGCCTCGCATTCGGAATAGACGAAAATGAGAATTCGGCATTTGCGTATGACACATCCCCATCAGCTGTTCCATGAATCACTAATGTTGGACACTTTATGGCTCCCAAGCTAGTGAAAGAAACCTGTTCAAGTTGATTCAAATCATTGTTTAGTCCAGCCATTCTTGGACTCATTGGACATGTCGTGCGGATGAACCTCTTATACCATGCAACTTGTTCCGGGATGTCCATCACTTGCCTGACATAATCATCCTTACCCTTAGAATCTAGAATCATGGTCTCCTTGAGCGCTTCCTTTAGCGACCATGCAGTCGCGCGTCTGGTCAGTATATCATAGAGCCATATCCCAAAATCCGCCACGGAATTGGACATGAGTATTCTACCAAGCGTGGAATTCAGTTGGTCTTGATTCACAATATATTCCTTGCTGACTGCAGCCATTAGAATAAGAGCCCATATTCGGTCTGGATGGCGCAGAGCAAAGTGCAGAGCTACAGGACCTCCAGCTGAGGCACCAAGAATCGCGACCTTCGAGATGCCAAGCGCGTCTAATAGTGCTTCAATTGCATCTGCTTGTTCCTCGAATGTTTCCCCTGTACTCAATGGTGTACGCAGATACCCTGGTCTAGATATTGCCAATAAGGAGAAACCCTCTTTGGTCCACATTTCCACATCAAGTAAGCCCTGATCATATCCACCGGGTCCGCCGTGTAGCATTAGGAGCACGGGTCCACTTCCAATCAAAGCATACTCAATCTCACCCATTGAAGTACTAGCAATCTTGCTACCTTCATTTAGAGCTTTGAGTAAATCTCGCTTCCAACCCCTGAATGATATTACAATCCAGACAAGTAGCACTCCGAGAAGGATAAGAGAGAATTCAACGAACATATGGAATCCGTCATCTTGATGGTATATCATTCTTTGTACATTCATCTAACGATGAAAGTCCAGAATGATCTCTGGGACGGGTATATAGAAGACCTTCAACAACTTGGGATCATTACCTCCATCATAAGGGTCGTAGTAAGCTTTCTCACTGGAGACCTGATTTAATGCGTGAATGCTTTGAAATGATGAAAAGACTCTTGTTCCAGTTGTCTAACATCCAGTGTTTGAAGTAGGCAGGAGCCTGTCAGGCATGAAGATCTTGGGATACGCAACAAGGGCAGTAGGACAGCCGCTAGAGCCATTCACCTACAAGCCACCCAAGATGGGGGAGCATGATGTTCGGGTCTCGGTCACACACTGCGGTCTGTGCCATACCGACATCCACGCCATCGACAACTACTACGGAATAACCACCTTCCCCTTTGTCCCCGGCCACGAGATTGTTGGGCACGTGTCGGCTGTGGGCGACTCAGTATCCGGCTTAAAGGAGGGGGAGCGGGTTGGTATCGGCTGGCAGGGTCGTTCTTGCATGCAATGCAAGTGGTGCGAGCAGGGCGAAGAGCATCTCTGTATGGACATTGTTTCGTCAGGAAGTTGGGTTCCCTATGGAGGCTTCTCTACTTCTGTCGTTGCGGATAGCCGCTTTGCATACGCGCTTCCTGAAGCCATTCCCTCCGAAGTGGCTGCGGTGCTCATGTGCGCCGGAGTCACGGTCTACTCCCCGCTCCGATTGTACGCAGCCCGACAAGCGCAGAAGGTTGGTGTCATCGGCGTGGGAGGGCTGGGCCACCTCGCATTGCAGTTCGCCCGCGCCCTTGACTACGAAGTAACTGCCATCTCCTCCTCTCCAGACAAGAAGAAGGAAGCTCTTGCCTTTGGCGCAGACAACTTCATCGTTTCGGACGACCAGAAGAGCCTGCAGAAGGCAATGTTCGGCTTCGACTTGCTACTATGCACCGCCTCTGGCAATATCAATTGGGAGGTGCTACTGAATACTTTGAAGAAGAATGGGAGGCTGGTCCTTGTCGGCTTCCCAGACGTAGCCTTCAATTCGACTGACCTCATTGCACACCAACTATCGATCACTGGTTCCTTTCTTGGCAATCGGGCTACAATACGGGAGATGCTCTCGTTTGCACAGGAGCACGGAATCATGCCCAAGGTAGAGTTGATGCCCATGAGGGAGGTAAACGAAGCGATTCGAAAGGTGAAGGAGAACAAGGCACGCTACCGAATCGTACTATTCAACGACATCGCCGATACGGGAGTCTAAATGGGTCTATATGTGTCATTTCTGCCGATTTCGGAGTAGTTCTGAATACTCGACAATTAATGAGAAGGCATATGATGACCATTAGATGATATTGCTTTTCCATGTATTAGATAGTGGTTGATTGCTTCTTCCCAGAATTCCATTTCGTGATTAAATCTCTCCTCAGTGAATCTTCCTACTTCTTTATTTCCTCTTTCAGTTAGTCCTGTATATGTGTACCTAATTGTTGTTTTAGTATGTCTGCTATCATGCTTTTCCAATTGAATGTTAATTCTCACAATCATTGTATCAGGAATAATATACATCATTTCAATCAGACTATTTGGATTGTACTTTGTGATAATCCATGTGACTTTTGCATCATCACCATGTGTAGTTTGAAAAATAGCCCCATCTTCCGAAATCCCAGTGGAAGAATGTATAACTTCTGCTTTGAAATGTGGAAGCCATTCTGATTCTCTAACTGGACATAATAGAGGAAATACTTCATCAGGTTGTCCTGCATTCATTTGTGTATATTCTCGAGAAATCCGTTTTGATAGGTATTTTGACATGAACTTGTCCTCTAAGCATGTTGATTCAATGCTGATTGTCAGAGTTTCTCTGTATAAGTATGTGCCATTTTTGCCGATATCCTTAAGATTCAAAGCGTATTGCCTTACACAAACTTAGCCGGTTTGGCGGAGTAGCATACGCGTTGGACTGCAAATCCAATTTACCTGGGTGCAAATCCCAGAGCCGGCTCCACTTCCTTTTCGAGTAGACATCATTTTTCATGGAAGGTTTTATTCGTACCATGAAGCGGTAGGGAGTGTGGGTTTGAATCTTGAAAGACAATTCAATACCTGATCGTAAGGAAACCCTGCAGCGAGTACAATCCTATCTGGCGGATAAGACAAAGCTCTCAACTCCCCTTCCGGTCGACTACTTGGATGAGTTAGAACTGATATGGGGGAAGAAATGGGGGGCTCAGTCGGAGATCGGGAAACTCCGCGAAACCATGGTCCAAAGACCTGGGAATGAGATGGCTCCCCCAACTGAGGACTTGGCATGGTATCAACTAACTGAGCAGCCAAATGTTGCAAAGTGCCAGGAAGAACATGATGGACTGGTGGACATCTTCAAACAGGAGGGAGTCACTGTCCATGATGTTTCCCCTCCTGAAGACTGGCTCATGACAGAACCGTATGGTGTACCTCACGCCAGATACGGGGGCGGTGCAAGAGACCCAGGTGTAGTTGTCAATGGAGGAGCTATCATCGGCCGGATGTCTCTTGCATACCGAAAGGGCGAGGAGGCGTGGTGGTGCAGGAAAGCCGTGGACCTAGGTATGCCCATTCTTTTCACTGTTCATGGCAGCGGTACGTTTGAGGGTGGCAATGTTGTTTGGCTTGATTCAACTCATGTATCCATTGGAAGGAGTGCCCGCACCAATTCGGAGGGCCTAGAACAGGTGTCTATGATACTACGGTCAGTCGGTGTAGAAGAGGTCATCGTGGTTCCTATTCCAGGCTGGTTGGATAATCTGGAGTGGCCCGCTGGTGGCTATGCTCATCTGGACATAGTGTTTGGTTACGTTGATGATGGTCTTGCCCTAGTGTACCCGCCTGGTGTGCCGTATGATTTCATTGAACGCCTTAGAAGCAAGGATATCAATCTGGTAGAAGTGTGGCCAGAGGATGCCAGACGACTTGCCTGCAATGTTGTTGCGATTGAGCCTGGGAAGATTGTGATGGTGGATGGGCTTGACAGGGCGACGAGAGACTTGGAGCGTGAGGGCGTTGATGTCATTCCACTCTCATGGAATGAAACAATGAAGGGTGGTGGAGGACCTCACTGTGCCACAGGTCCGCTTCGAAGAGACTCTGGGCCTCGGCTAGGATGAAGCTGAATATCCATAGTATCAATAGCCAATCAATCAGAGTCCTGGCTTCACACCAAATGTGCGAGTCCCGCTGGTTTTTGCGTTTCTCTGCACCTAAGTCACTGATTATAACATGCAGAATCTACTTCACTTGACTTATAATGTCAAAGACGATGCCAACCCTCTTCGTCGGTCACGGCTCACCGATGAATACGATTGAGGAGAATGAGTTTACAAGAGGATGGAGAGAGATCGCAAGTACGATTCCAAGACCTGAAGCCATCCTCTGCGTTTCTGCTCACTGGTACATTCCATCCACAATGGTCACTGCAATGGAGCAACCAAGGACTATCCACGACTTCTATGGGTTTCCTCGTGCGTTATACGAGCAACAATACCCTGCACCTGGCGCACCTGATCTTGCAGGAGCAATCTCAGTGTCTCTAAAGGAGTACTCGATTAGTCTTGACCAGTCATGGGGTCTTGATCACGGAACCTGGTCTGTTCTCAAGCAGATGTATCCTGAGGCTGGCATACCCACTCTGCAATTAAGCATCGATCACACAAAGCGGCCTCGATTTCACTTTGAGTTAGGGACACATCTGAAGTTTCTCCGGGATCGAGGAGTTCTCATCATTGGGAGTGGGAATCTTGTGCACAATCTTGGGGCAGTCGATTGGCGGAATCCGGATTCAGTCTATGATTGGGCAATTGAGTTTGAGCGGAAGATGCTGGATTCTCTAAATGAAAATGACGACACAGCGCTCTTTGATGTGAATAGTATGAGTGACTTAGTGCGGAAAGCACATCCATCCTTGGACCATTACTTGCCACTCCTCTATGCGAAAGGCGCGGCGAGTAGCGGCGGGGCGTTCGAGATATTCAATCAGAAGATTATTCATGGGTCCATTTCGATGACTTGCTTCAAATTCCACTAGTCTTCTATCAAGGAACCATTTGTCGCACAGGCCCTTTCAATAAGGAGTGAGCAAGTCTTTAATCATAGCCTCTGACTGTGATGACCATGCCTCCTGCACCATTGAAGAGTTTAGCAGCCATATCTTTCGACCTAGGAGGCACGTTGTTCGAACCCTTTGTGCTCCCTGTCTTTGAAGTCCATAAGAGATTCATCCACCAGGTGTGTGGTGAGGAGTACCGCTTTGCCGATAAGCAGATAGCAGAGGCTCTTGAGTTTGCTGACGAAGAAGTCTGGGACTCAGTTCAAGAGCATGATGCACACTACTTCTTCTCAGAAGAGGATTGGATAGAACGAAATCGAATACTCCTGAGAACCCTTGGACTCAAGGAGCAGCTTGATGAACGAGCCAGTCGGATACAGACTCTCTGGAGGGAGATCCTTGCTGCCAACCCTAGCAGACTTAAACCTGATGCTAAAGACACTCTTGGGCAATTGAAAGATTGTGGGTATATTCTTGCAGTCTCCACCAACTGGAGTAATCCGCATGAAACTCTCAGAACTCTGGGAATCAATGGTCTGTTTCGGAGTATCCAATTCAGTATTGTGCCAGGATATTGTAAGCCCTCCCCATACATGCTGTTACAGAATGCGTTAGAGATGGGAGTGAACCCATTGAAGTGTGCCTACGTAGGTGATGACATCAAAAGGGATGTTCATGCAGCAAAGGGAGCAGGGATGCATCCTATTCTGGTCGTCAATGAAGGATATGAAACTCCTCCTCATGATGAAGATGTATCTGTCATTCATGCATTGAACGAGTTGCTCGTACTGCTTGAATGAACGCAACTATCTGTACCGGCGAATCGCTTAGCTTAAGAAACACAATTCAGTGAAGTCCTCGGGAGAATGGGCCAGCAACGTTTGCTAATTGATTTCTTGAGTGACAACCCTTTTCAGTTAGTTTGGATTGATGTTCCAGGTGAATCGTTGGAATCGCGATTCGGAGGTACTCGGAAAATGTCACAAGGTTATGGCAATACAATGATGGTACTCGTGCTAATCGTTGGTCTAGCCGTTGGACTTGGGGTTGGCTATTTCATACCGGGACTAGCCGCACCTCAAGACGACTATGACGTAATCATGGCACGTGGTACGATTGTTGTAGGAACCAACTCGGGTTGGCCGCCATTTGAAATGGTCAATACAACCACTAACGAGCTGGAAGGGTTTGATATTGACCTGGCTGAATATGTCGCAGCCGATATGGGGGTCACAGTAGATTGGATTGACATGGATTTTGATGCTCTAATAGCTGCATGTCAAGGCGGAACAATAGATATGATCGCATCAGCGACTTTCATCACTAGAGCGCGCGCTGATGTTCTCCAACCACTGGTTTGGTATATTCGCACTAACGAGGTCATTGTTACCACGGCTGCTTCAAACCTTACAATCACAGCGCTGGATGATCTGGTTGGTATGAATGTAGGAGTTCAGACTGGAACTACGGAAGATGAGGCGTTGTCAGCCATAACTGGTATGGCGGCAACACTAACCAGATATCCACTCGTAGAAACCATGTTTCAAGACTTGGACACTGGTACTCTTGATGCCGTATTCGTTGACGAACCAATTGTTGGTTTGTACGGTACAGTGTACAGCATCAAGATAATCTTCACAAGACCTGCTCCACCAACAGCATTCTACATCAGATATGGCAGTGATAGGCTTTCAGCGGCAATAAACAGCGCAATTGCTGAAGGATTTGCCGATGGAACCATAGATGCAATGATAGCAAAGTGGTTCGGGTGATTTTGGTTGCAAGAGGCCCAGAATCTATTCGAGATTCTCATGTTGATTGTGATTCGGGGCCTCCCAACTACCCTTGCCCTCACACTACTTGCACTTGCAGTTGGTCTGGGCATTGGAGTTGGCTTAGCGTTAGTACGCGTATATGGGCCAAGAGAATTGCAGTGGGTTGCTCAAGGATATGAAACAGTCTTTCGTGGAATTCCACTACTAGTTCTTCTAATGGTTTTTGGAATTGGACTATCAGCGTGGTTTGCATGGGCTGGTCCTGGGACTGGTGCACTGTTCGTTGGTGCTGTCGTTGCGCTTGCTTTGAGAAGTGCAGCATATCAGTCTGAGATATTCCGTGGCGGAATACTGTCTGTTGACCCGGGACAGATGATGGCTGCTCAATCGGTGGGGATGAATGATCTGCAGGCTACGCGGCATATCATCTTGCCACAGGCATTCCGACTCTCTCTACCGGGATGGGCAAATGAATACGCAGTCGTGATAAAAGATACCTCACTAGCTGTAGCAATCGGTGTACAAGAGATGTTTTATCAAAGTGAAGCGTTTCGATGGGAGCGTCCCGAGCTCTTTTTTGGAATCATGCTGGTAATTGCAGTCATCTATTTTGTATTCACATATCCCGTGACGAGATATGTTGGGGAGACTATGACTAAGAAACTAAGAGAACTTGGGCTAGGAGGCGGCCGGTATTGACAAATGTTCTAGAAATACGAGATGTCTGGAAGGCATACGATCAACTTGAGGTCCTCAAAGGAATATCATTTGTTGTAGCAGAGAGAGAAGTGAAGGTTGTATTCGGACCAAGTGGATCCGGTAAGAGCACGCTCCTAAGAGTCATCAATATGCTCACGCCACCAGATAAAGGAGAAGTCCTTCTTCGTGGAGAGAGTCTAATGGATCCAAGTGCGGACCTTAGCAAACTCCGGGCACGCATCGGGTTCGTATTTCAACATTTCAACCTATTTGCTCATCTTAGGGCGATAGACAATGTGAGCATAGGACCTCGCCTCGTACTTGAAATGACCAAGGAGGAAGCTCAGGATATTGCTCATAAGGCATTAGCGCACGTCCGAATGGAGGACTGGAGTCACCATTATCCTGCAGAACTAAGTGGGGGTCAGCAGCAACGCGTTGGCATTGCACGGTCATTAGCCATGAATCCAGATGTTATTCTGTTCGACGAACCAACGTCGGCCCTAGACCCTGAGCTGATAGGCGAAGTACTGCAGGTCATGCTTGAAATCGCAAAAGAAGGCACAACAATGATTGTTGTCACGCATGAGATGGGATTCGCCCGTGCTGTTTCAGATGAGATGATCTTCATGGACGAGGGGGTGATAGTGGAGAGAGGTACACCTCACCATTTCTTCAGAAAACCAGAAACTGAACGTGCCAATCGCTTCCTCCATCAGCTAGAAGTGTTATACGGGCAGGCAGAACAGGAGAAAAATGAATAGATGGAGGAATCCAACTGGCGACTATCCCGTCATCTATGACCATTGGCATGCTCCAAATTGAGCAGTATTATGATGACCTGGTCAATGGCTTTGTCATGACAATGGGGCTTTACATATTCGCCCTCCTTCTGGGGCTTGTCCTTGGCATCTTCGTCGCTATTGTTCGCCAATATGGTGGCCCTGTATCGTCTAGGATTGCCACTGCGTATGTTGAGATTCTCAGAGGTACTCCCCTGCTCGCTCAGATCATTCTAGTCGTCTATGTTCCCCCTGTACTCAATGTTTTCCTAGAGAGTCAAGGATTTGCGCCGATTGATTTCTCTTGGCAAGTCATCCTTCCAGATTTCTGGGGAAATCCTCAGAGAGTGCTTAACTCAAGGATCGTCCTGTGTGCGATTACTCTAGGCCTGAACAGTGCTGCATATCAAGCTGAGTTCTTCCGCGGTGCCATGGGCTCCATAGCCGCGGGACAGTCTCTTGCTGCTTTATCCGTTGGAATGACGAGGCGGCAAGAAATCAGACACGTGATGCTACCACAAAGTCTCCGACGTGCAATTCCTGCATGGGCGAATGAGGCAGTCTATCTTCCCAAGTATACCACTGTCGCCTATTATGTTGGTGTAGAGGAGATCTTCGGGGTAGCGAAACGAGTCGTTGGGCGGACTTTTGAAGTGCTTCCTGTATACTTCATACTTGCTGTAGTCTTCTTGGTCCTCATTGGAGTCACCTCAACGATAACAAACCGACTCTACGATCGAGTTAAGATACCAGGTATCTAGGACTCATTGCGACGAGAAGGTTTCAAGTATAATACGCTATCTATTCATCCAACTTATTCTTCTCAATAGCCAGAGTCCGCAGAAGCAATCTTGTCGGCCTCAACGCGCCTTCTTGATTAGTTTTATTAGACATCCATGAGAGTGTTCTACCAAGCCAATATAGGGGTATTACGTTGTCGGAGAGCAGCCGCCGGGGAGAGCCAATTGGTCAGATTGAGTTAGACATTCTGCGGTCTTTTGGATGGACAGTTGTGGAGCTTGAGTCTACACTCTATGAGAGGTATCTGAGGATCTCTGCAGTTCGGTCTCTTATCACACTTAAAGACTTCAGGGCTCATCTTAGGGAGATGGAGGCAATGGGGTATATTTCCCGAGAGAAGCTTCTGGGGAAACGAGCGTACAGGAGACTCCTTGTTGAGGAGGATCTCAGTGAGCCCATTCATCCCAAGGCTCCCCTTGATGAGATGCGCCTAGCCATAGGGAGCCTAAGAGCTAGGATCAAGGAGTGGGGGAAGAAACGGAGTAGGCTTGCAGAAAGTCGCATGCCGCGAGGTTCTAGTGAATAGCCCATGAGAGAAATCGACAGGTTTATACGTTCACGATAGTTAAGACTTCTTTCATGCCACGAGTTGTTCATTTCGAGATTGTAGCTGATGATGCTGAGAGGATATCCAAGTTCTACCAGAACGTCTTCGGATGGAAGGTTGAGAAGTGGGACGGGCCCATTGACTACTGGTTCCTCATGACAGGAGAGAAGGATGAGCCTGGTATTGACGGTGCATTTGGCATGAGGCAGAGTCTTGAAGATGCTGTGGTCAATACCATTGACATACCGGATCTCGATGATGCCATCAAGAAGATCGAAAAGCACGGGGGTGAGATTGTACGGCCAAGAACAGCTGTACCTGGTGTAGGTTGGATGGCATACTTCAAAGACAC
>JBHIAE010000063.1:0-14667 GCA_046758445.1 Candidatus Thorarchaeota archaeon
GCACCACTAGAAGCGTCGCAACAAGCGCGAAACCCCATGCAGCTATCTTCACGCCTCTCATCGAATCACATTCATGTCCTCTCTGGGATGCTTGAAGGTTGTCCCAGCGATCGAGTGCGGCCCGTCTTAAGTCAGTTCTGAGAAACTCAAGGGCCTTATTGTGCTGAGTTACGCTGCGATGAAGAAAGGGGCCTATTTCATTTGCACAGTAGGTCGGGGTGACTGAGAGGACACTACGACCCTCGCCTTATCCTCACTATGACTATTACTACGACAATCAGTCCAGCAGCAGCGCTGGCAACCAGTACAAGCCCCATCATGTCCCCAGGTTCTGTTGGGGTCGCTGTTGTAGTTGAAGTAGTTGTAGTTGTTGTCGTGGTGGTCGGCGTTGTAGCGGTCGTGGTAGTTGTTGTGGTTGTCGGAGCAACCTTCCATACATGATAGAAGTAGAAGCCATGCATTGGGCTGTAGGCGAGACCGGCACCTCTTGCCCATTCCCGCCAGACACGGAACTCACTTGACTGGAACATGTAGATGCTTGGTTGGTCGTATGCTAGCTGTTTCTGAATGCTGCCATAGAGTGCTTGCCTGACACTGGTATCCATCTCTTTCTTGGCCAGATTGATCCAATCGTCAACTGTGGAGTTTCCGTATCCACTGGACGACATGTGAATGCCGAGTGAATGTGCCATCGGCCAAGCGTAGTTGTCAGGATCTGCATAGTCTGGTACCCAGCCAATGAGCCAGATTGGCACCGCATTGTTCTCGAGTAGCTCTTGGTAAAGGGCCGATTCAAGCGTGTTTAGCCGAATCTCGGGAGTCGGGCTGATCCCGGTCAAGTTGGTACTTGGCTGTGCCATGACCGTAGCGAACCCATCTCTAATCAACAGTAGCCCCTGTTGGTCGATTATGCTACTCTCGCTGTAATAGAGATCGATATGGCCTTCCATTGCATTGATGGTGTTCATGAATCCAGGTTCATTCATTGCTGCATTCCAATATGCAACCGCCTCATCGATATCATAGCGCTCTTGCCAGTATGACGAGTTGTGGAACGCCATCCCCTGTGGAATGAACCCTTTCGCTTGAAAACCCCATCCTCCGATGATCGAGTGGATTGCGGCGTCATAGTCGAATGCGTAGGCGAAGCACTTTCGAAGGTCCCGGTAGATGAAAGGGCTTGTCACCATCTTCCATACTCCCCCACGGCTGATGTTCAGGTCGGTGAACTTGAAGGTGAATGCCATCAGATCGTAGCTCAGGTCGCCTGTGCTGACGTTGATACTGGGATCCTTCGATTCCCTCAGCACATCGTCCCAGATCTCTTCGGCATTGGCTTTTGGCCAGTAGACAGAATCAGCGAGAGCTCCCCTGAGATTCGACATTCTTCCATTTGCATCTTCATTCGTCTTGTAGTAGACTGTCTGGATAGCGCCTGCGTAGGCAGGCGGAGCGATGCTAGGGACAATCTCGTCGGCTCTCCAATAGTCGCTGAAGGCGACGAGCTTGATGTGCACATCCACTATCCACTCATCGAGCATGTATGGGCCAGTGCCGCAAGTGTGGTTCTTCATGTACGTGTCTTTTTCTCCATAGTCAACGGCGTATCCATCCCAGTTTGCCCATGCCGGATTGGACGCGTGAGCTATTGCAAAGGAGGGGCTGATTATGGAACCGACCGTATGGGACATTGTCGGGATGAATGCTGAAGACGCATACTCCAAGTTGAACTGGATTGTGTATGTGTCCAATACTACAATGGCACTCGAGTTTGCCACCCAGTCGTCAAACGCCGCTTGGAACTGCGCTGATGTTGGACCATTCGCACGAGCCTCGCCCTCAACAGCACTGCCGCCTTCAAGTGGTCCGATAAACGTCCAGACTGGGCCGTCCAAGTAGAACATCTTCACGGCTCTTTCAATATTCCACTTGACACAACTGGCGTTGAAGGGAGTCCCATCATGGAATGTCACGTCTTGGCGTAGTGGTATGTTGTACTGTTTGCCGTCTTGGGATATCCAGGGGGGAGCTGAAGCCAGCAAAGGAACCCTTGGTTCAGTACTATTCGAACCCCAAGGGAATGTGTACAAGATCTCATAGACATTGAAAAGCACATTGGTCCCGAAACTCTTGTAGCTGATGTGAGGATCCAGGCTGTCAGGACTACCAGCAGTTTCATAGATGAACTCGTTCTGCATTGGCTGAACAGAGGCACTACCCAGGAATCCAAGCTGTTCATTCGATAGTCGGACTAGAGCCATAGCACAGAGCGGCATAGCCACTATCAAGACTATTAGCAGGTTAGGCAGAAGACCTCGTCGCCGATTACTCGTCATATGAAACCTCTCCCCTATTCAGTTGCTACAGAATGTCGAATAAAGGAGTTACGCCTTGAGCGTTCTTATTAAGCTTGAGGAGAGTATCGCAAACTCTTGCACCAAGAGTAGACACTCTGCGTTGGATGACTTTGGCTAGAGTGTGTATCTGTGCCTGTCAATGAACTCCTGCCGCTTGGACGGATTGAATGTGTGTATTGACTGAATATACCCGGTGATTCTCGAAAAGACTTCCATCCCGATTGAACCACAACGAGGACAAGGAATCCGTGTCAACTCATCAATGGAGTTGAACCTAGTTGTCCTCCAGTCAATGCCTGACTGATAGTAACACGCGGGGCAAAACTGCACATCTTTGGTGAATGAGTAGTATGAGTTCAAAGTGGACCGGCCAATCTTCTTCGTCAGCTCCCACAACGCGTCTGGATCGGGATTCGCCTCCCCTAGGTAGACGTGAGTCAGACAGCCGCCGTCCATGTACGGATGGAACATCCCCTCCTTCCTAATCCGATCACTAAGCGGTAGATCCGCACCCACATATAGTGTCGTACTATTAGTGTAGTATACGTTTGGATATTCGCCCTTCAGATGCTTACGGATTCCAGCATAGGCTTTGTAGTCCTTCTTGGCCAGTCTGCCAGCAGCGCTCTCGGCTGGAGTCCTAGTGACACCGAAGTGTAGACCTGTTTCCTTCTGGAACTCCTTCGACCTCTTCTTCAGGTGCTTCAGTACCTTGATCCCAAACTTCGTGCCCTCGCGCTCATGCAGAGCGTAGCCCGTTGCAATCTCCGCCATCTCGGAGAAACCAACGGTCCCAAGAAGGTATTCTCTCTTTTCCATATCAATGAGAGGTTTGCCGTTCGGTTTAGGTTGAGTATAGAAGGGAACGCTGCCGCTAGCAATGACTTTCTCCATCACGGCCTTCTTCTCGAGTATGACCTCTTTGGACAAGTCAATGTACTCATCGAGTTTTGCGAAGAAGTGATCCTCGTCACTCCGACCGACCCATGCCGCCCTCCCGAAGTTGGGAGTGACCATCTGAGAGGCACCGAACACCATGTTCCCCGACAGAAACTCCTCCAGCTCCTCGTCGGTGCTGGCAGTCCAGAGGTGCGAGCAACAGCTGCTGCACCCAGCTTCGATATCGGACCTCCAGTTGAGGTAGTTCTCGAAGTAGGGCGACCCGAACTTGGCCGTCAGTTCTGCGACCAACCTCCACGACTCGTCAAACTCAGGCTTCATGAACTCTTCGCGAAGCACAATGTTCGGTTTCGGAAAGTTGAATCCCTTGCCCTTAATGTCACCTTTGATCATGACCTCCATAAAAGCGTTGAAGAACTTCCGTGCCTCGTCCTCAAAGTCGCCGTACGTTGACCCATCGGTCTTCCCACCGGGCAACACTGCAGGCACACCCCTCATTATCTTGGGGATTCCAGGTGTCAGGTCAATGCTGGAGAAGATGACCTGGCCACCTCGTGCCACGTATTGCTGGGTAAGGGTGAATATCAGTTGCTGAGCAGCCTGCTTGATTCTCTTGTAGCTGACTCCTTGCAAGAACGGTGCTAGGAACGTGTTGTAGAAGAAGAAACCCTGACCACCTGAATTATGCAATATCACTCCACCGTGTCCACCGATGAAGTTCTCATGGCCATCAATAGACAGATCGTACACATAACCCGTGAAGTGTTGTTGCTCAATCTTCTCAACTATGTCAAATGCTACATCACCATTTACTAGAAGACGAAGTGACTCGATCTCTTGCAGGTTCTCATGAGAAACATCGGGGAACTCAAGTAGCTGCTGAAGAACTGAATCGAGCAGCGCTGGAGCCATGTTCCGTTTCCGGAAGACTGCATTGATTCTGGGAATTCGGCTGTCAGAGCGTGGCACATCCATTCTGTGAATGAGGTTACAGACGCTGATTCGCCTGAGTGGGATCGCCTCTGGCGCAGATGTACTGGTAAGTGTCTCTGTCTTGTATTCAAAATCCTCCATTCTTATGTCAGGGATATGTGTTGCAAAGAGTTCCAGTTTCTCGCGACCGTAGATGGAGGTCCGATAGCCAAGGCTGCTCCTGATTCTCCTGCCGTCTAGCGAATGGCTTGAGGAGTTGTGTTCTCTCTGTCTTGCTATGATTCCCAGCTGTAGCAGTAGATAGAGAAGATCGCTACTAAGCCCCTCGGTGACGGATGTGAAGCTGACACTTCTCCTATGGATGTGGCCATCACAGAAGTATCCGTTCAGGAACTCCCACTTCATCTCCTCTGAAGCAGAGAATATTATTGGAGGGATTCGCTTGTCTTTCGAGTTGCGACCCGTTCCAAGGACTTCGAGCATAACAAGCGCTATGAGCTTGTTGGACACAATTAGTTGAATCTCAGTGTCGTGAGGGCATTGAACGCCAATGTGGCCTCCCCAGACGCGCCGAATGCACTCCCTGGCATCTTCGATACGGGCTTTTTCGTGTGTGCCAAAGGAGAGAGCAACTAGGTAGGGGCCTCTTGATTCATTAGACTGGATGTGACCTTCGGCGGCGAAATAACCTAGGAATCTCGCCATCTCCCTGGTTAGGCGCAGGCTCGCGGACAGCTCAAAGCTCGATTTTGCGAGGCTTAGCCGCGCACTCGAGAAATCAGTATGTTTCCCTTGGTTCTTTACTTTGAGAAGGGAGACAGTGTCGCGGCTCTTCTCCCACCACCTAAGCTTGGAGAGCTGCGCCGCGATTCCCTTGACGTAAACATTTTTGACCTTGTCTTCATCGAGGCAGAGCATTCTCTGAGCAATGTTGATTGTTATAGGTCCAGCTCCGCTGGGCAATCTCCTTGGGATTGCTATCAAGTCTGCTTCTTGGAGGTCACTGACTGCAATCTCTTCGACCTTTCCGTCATTTAGAGTGAATAGGCTATGTGAACCAGTAGAACGAACAGTGCGACCGGTCCTGGTACGGATTGTATACACGTCTTCGGAGATCGGGTGACGGATGACTCTATTAATCTCCTTCAGCTCAATGTTCAGTGTGTCTGGATTGAAAGCATATGTGTGGAGACCTTCACCGGTTATGTTTGTCAGTTCTCCGTTCACCTGAGGAATCGGAACAACTGGTTTCTCACTCATGATTCTGTCCACAAGAGGGCCGATAGGAGTCAGTCGCATGCCAGATGAATCGGACACCAAGACCTCCTGTTCTGGAGTAATAGAGAAGGAGCTCTGAGCAGCAGCCAGCCATATCGCTGAGTGGTTCACTGCAACGTGAAGATGATTCGCCGGGCCCGCTGACGACGAGTGCATCCCTCCAAGTCCATCAGGAGCAATCCCCAACATTAGCACCTGACGAAGGTCCCAGGTAGCACAATAATCGCGTGTTGAGAAATACTCCCTATCCTTGATGTATATGTCCCCACGCATGTGAGCGTCAGCCAGATGAGTTGGGATAGTCAGATACGTGTGCTGCTCCATTACCTGGTCATGGACTAGCTTGGCGATGGTTTCTGGGTTCCTCATCAGGTTGGCATTGTTCGTGTGATGACCGGGATCGTGAATCAGCTGGTTCAGATCATACATCGGCACACCGACACGCGTGTAAAGAATGCGCTCCTTTTCGAGACCCAATTCAGCCAAGACGCTGTTGCACATCTCTCGAATGAGAGGTCCGCTTAGGAACTTGATACCGGAGGCGACAATCCTGTCCATTACTCTGAGTGCCACCAACTGAGCATTATCCTCTGACAGCTGTGCCTCAAGGACAAGACTACTGATGATACGGTCTACATCGAATGGCTCCAGAGTACTGCTTGTAGTACGTACCTTCGGAAGCTTCCTCTCTCGCACCCTAAGTTCCTCAAGTGATACAGCCGTACTATGGACATCGGTCATTAATCAATTCACTCCCAGCGACTTGCGTACTTGTTCAATGGTCGGAACTTCTCCACTGTAGAGTAGTTCAAGCGAACCAGAGTTCTCAACGACAATGCTGGGAGTGGACGCGATGAAGATCTGGTTCTCGAGAAGCCTGAAGTCTAGGTCCTCATCGACCCTCTCTAGATCAACAGTCTTCATGGAAACCCCAGTTCCCTTAAGGGCCTCCTCGACGACAGCCTTGGCGGCAGGACAGTTCGCACAGTCCTCCTGAGTAAACAGATACAGAGTCCTCAGTCTTTTGTCGTCCTCTCCCGGCATCAATCAACACCCTCCGCAGACCGAAGGTTTTCCCATATTGAGCCAATGTAGAATAAAAGACTTGTTGCGTTGCAGGATGGCTTCTAGCATCCAAAGAAGGCACTCAGGGCTAGGTGAGTGTTTTTCGTACGCGGTCACATCCTTACGTTAGGTGGGGGCCTATTAAGGCTGTACAGGTTTCTCAGAGCCACGAGCTAGAAAATGCAGGTTCGATGAAGTTCACGTGAGCGAGATTGCACTGGCAAGTCTGACATTGTCACACCCCCCGGACGGAGGCCACCTTATATGCTGGCGCCAAACGACCAACCACCGACGACACATTCGAGTCGTATCCCGTCACACTCTCGACTCAGCACAAAACAATGATAAGATGCATCCCATCTCCGGCTCAACGGACACGAGAGTTTGGTGACAGACCTATGCCAGTCTACTTGAAGGCGACCACACCAGTCGACGGATGGAAACGAGTCGTGCGAAAGATCATGGAGAGCGGCTTGCGCAGAGTTGACGAACGTGGAATCGAGACTCGTTGGCACTCAAACGTCATGATTCACATCATTGATCCATATGTTGACAGAGTCTGCCCTGAGTATCCGTTCAGCGAGAAGATCCTGCGAGAGAAGTACGCAACCCAGCTGCTCAACCCCGACCGGATGGACTTCGACTACACTTATGGGGAGAGACTGAACGCCTGGGGTACCGAAACCATAAATCAGATAGAGTACGTCATATCGAAGCTAAAAGACTCGCCAAACACGCGCAGAGCCGTTGCGACGACATGGGATCCCAGAAAGGACACGAAGGTGGATGAGGTGCCTTGCCTCAATCATTTTGTGTTCATGAAGAGAGTGGATGAGCTTGATGTTTCTGTGATGATAAGATCCAACGACATGTATGGAGCGTGGCTGGCGAATGTCTACGCTTTGGGCGAACTTCTCTCGCATGTCGCGGACGCAACCAGCTTGCGCCCCGGTACAATTACAACCCTATCAGTGAACGCTCACATATACAATCACGACTGGGATGGCGCTACTCGCATATAGTTACTCACCTTCACTATATCGTAGCTCTAACAGGCACGTATATTAACCGGATTGCACCCACAGGTTACACGTATTAACTGAACAGACTGTGGAGTGTACAATAATTGGATAATGTTGACAAACAGCTGGTATCACTACTCCAGAAGGATGGGCGTACCAGTCTCTCCGAGATTGGAAAGGAGCTGAAGATGTCCCACGTTGCGGTCAGCAAGCGTCTGGACAAGCTCGTCAAGAAGGACCTTGTTCACATTGGCGCAGGGGTGAACTCTGAGGACCTCGACATTAAGCTTCTCTTCATCGCGCTTGAGGTCGAGAGCTTGGACGTCGCAGAACGAATCTACAAGAAGTTCGGAAAATGCCCTCGCTTGTTGATGCTGGCGCCCGTCTCAGGCAGCTATAATATGATAGCCGTACTGGCGGCCGAGGATGCCTGGACGCTTCAGTCAATCACTGGCACATGTAGCGTACGAACCGAACCAGGCGTCAGACGATCCGAGAGTTGGTTTGGAAACTCACCTGTAGTCCCGAAGTATCTGCCAATCAATCTTGCACCACACCGGGCCAGCGGTACCAAGGCACCCTGTAGACAAGACTGTGCGGCCTGCAAGCGATATCAAGAGGACAAGTGTGTGGGTTGTCCGACCACTATCGCATATAGAGGCCGTCTATGGTCTTCACCGCTGACCAAGAGGAAACGTAGAGGAAAAGGCAAGAGTTAACTCGGACTCCTAGCTGTTCCATTCGTGTGAATCCCATGGATGACGTTTCCATTCACCCTCTGGCTGTTGTTGAAAAGGGAGCCCAGATCGGCAAGGGCACGCGAGTCTGGCACTTTGCACACATCAGAGGTTCGGCCAAGATAGGTGATGGATGTAACATTGGTAAGGACGTCTATGTCGACGCTGAAGTGACAATAGGAAACAATGTGAAGATACAGAATGGTGTGTCAGTCTATCATGGTGTCACAATTGAAGATGATGTCTTCTGTGGGCCTCACATGACCTTTACAAACGACCTGTATCCGCGTGCCTTCAGTGATTCATGGGAAGTGGGGGAGACACTGGTGAAGAGGGGAGCCTCGATTGGTGCTCACGCCACGGTTCTCTGCAACACGACACTTGGTGAGTACTGCATGGTGGGGAGCGGTGCGGTTGTCTCCAAAGACGTTCCAGCCTATGGGCTTGTGGTCGGAAACCCTGCACGACTTGTGGGATTCGTCTGCAGGTGCGGTCAACCCATCGACAAAGAAACAGGCCGCACCAGTGCGACTGTCACATTTCAATGCACGAAATGCAAAGAGAAGGTCACAATTCCCTTGTCTGACTACGAGAAGAAGATCAGGTAGAGACTAGCTACACCCGGGCCGTTTCCGAACTTGGTCATGTTGGCTGCATTATGACCGAGAAGTCTGCCCTCATCCTCAAAGGCCCATTCAATGCACAGGTCAAGGTCTTGACTGCTTGTGTTGGAGGATATCTCTAAAAGAACAGGGTCCACAGCAGGTCTTCAGCTTTTTCAGACTACTACCCGAAGAACTCCCATCCACAAGAGCCACACCGGAACTTCTTGCGCATTCCAGCTGGTGTCTGCTCCTGTCCCACATAGCGTGCGGTGCCACCACACCTTTCACATGGACGATATTCTTCAAGGCTCATGAACAACGACCTCCGTGGTCACGTCGGGCAAGCCCTACAGATATGTATGCTCATTCTGATGATTTGAGTATGCCGACAGAACAGTCATGGGAGTCCCTGTGTGAATTGTTTCCTTATGACTTGACCAGACGTAGAAGAAGACCGGCGTGAAAATTGGAGCAGTTTCTTAGTACAGTCCTCTCTTATTTGGCACATTCTTATTTGTCGGACGGACACTGTAAGGAAGATGTGAGAGAAACTATGTACCAAGGGAGATCGATTGCTGTATTGGGGTTGGTTTTGATGGGTCTTGTCCTGTCAACCCTGATTGTAGTCCCTGTGACGAGCTCTGAAGGAATGATTAGCGTCTCATTCACAATTGAACCTGGGACTACGTATGGTCCGTATGACAATGGAACGGTCTATCACACTAGGATATTCGGCACTTCAGTTCTGATGGGTGAAGTCGTCATTGAGGGGCAAGGAATCTACTTGACCGTGAGCGGAGAGCACACTCATCATCTCAAAGGTATCTATGTGAGTGCTCAGTACGAATTTGTGATTGACCCGGCTGAGGACCAGTATACGTTTACCTTCGACAACACAGACGGAATTGCCAACAGCTCTGTCAGATTCATACTGGAAGAAGCGTGGACAAGACCGGTGGCTCTCAGCTCCTCCGGGACATTCATCGCATGGTTTGGCGGAGTCCTTCTGTTTCTTGCAGGACTGATTGTCTTCACCGTCAATCGATTGAGGATGCGACTTGGACGCCGCTCCAACATTGAGCCCGTCAGAGTCCAGTCAGCAAATTGAACTCTCAGAGTGCTGGTGAGTCTTCATGCATATTGTGACCCGTGATGTGCGTCCTTTGGGACATCGGGAGAGGACCGATGATTTGTGTTTTCTTTCGGCACTCTTGGCGCTATCAAGCCAGACCGCTTGGAGGTCGTGTTGTCCACACAACACTGGTTCTTCCACTAGTTCTACCATAAGGCTTCGGTATCGCCGTTACAGCAGGATCATCCGTTTTGTGGGGTCTATCTCCTTCGAAAGATCATAATGATCACGATGACAATAACGACGCCAGCGATAGACAGCGCAATCAGCAAGATCGTGTTATCCGGTGGGATTCCGGTTTCGGTTCCAGTGGTGGTTGTAGTTGTCGTGGTCACTTCCTCGCTTACGGTCACGATCACAGTATCTGTGACAGTGTTACCTGACTGGTCGAAGACGAGGATGGTGTAGTTGTAGGTTCCTAGAGAGAGCCCGTCAACGTCTGCCGTTACTGGTTGACCTGTCCAGTTTCCGCTTTGCACAACGACGCCGTCTTTGTACACAGTGTAGTTCTTCAGAGCGAAGTCAGCCGGCGTCCAAGTGATGCTGTTTCCAGTGTCGCCCTCGGTGTACTCAACGTCACTGGGGCTGTCAATTGTGGGCGGTGTTGTATCCTGAACGTGGATCCAAACAGTATCGGCAGTCCAAGCACCGTTGTCATCGTATAGGACAATGGTGAAGTTGAAGTCACCCAGCACGAGAGTATCAACACTGACCACCAACGGGACTCCAGGCATCCACCAGCCTGAATCCTCCTCAACACCATCAATGTAGACCGTGTACGTAGTCGGGTAGTTGCCTGAGGCAACCCAGGTCACATTCTGATCAGAAGTGCCGGCCTCGATGTTCATGTCTGGCGGGTTGTATACTAGAGGTGCACGGTCTACCGGCGGCAACATGTTGGTTCTCACGATCTCTCCGGTGACGTTGAACATTCCTGACTGGAATAGGCTGACCAACATCCCATTGAACTGAAGAACTGATATATTCATGATGTTCATTCCAACACCGCCCGTCAACACGTGCGTTGCATAGCCATTCCAACTGCTGTTGCCAACCACTGTAAAGATTTGGTGCCAATCCACCCAGCATATCATGTCACCCAACTGCGCCGTCGGTGTTGCATCTCTGTCTATCGAGGACGAATATGGAATCGTTTCTGGTGCTCCGAGACCGGTGAAGGTCAGGAGCCTCTTGCGGTAGAAGCTCATCTCCGGTGGCAAGTTCGGGTCTGCTTGAGACACATAGCTGTTGAGAACATTGACCAGTACCCAGCCACTGAATACGGTTGAATTCCCTGGAATAGTCTGGTTGGCGTACATGGTGCAGTTGACCTCGAACAGAGAGACCCACTCGTTGAATGTGAAGTTGTACATCTGGAAACCCACACCGCCTACGTCGACATAGAAGTCGATATAGTCACCAGGTGTTGGCTTCACGATGGGCACAACACGATAGGACTCAACAGTGACCGTGTCGTTTGTGACTGCGCCATTGGTCCACCAACCAACAAGAGTTATGGTGTTGGTACCGTTCTCGAAGACAGGCACAAAGATGCCCAGGTCAGGATATTGGTAGACACCCCACACCTCAATGATGTCGACTGAGTTCACATATCCAGTGATGTTCTCGAGATGCGAGTAGTCGGAGGCGGAGTAATTCACGTAGACCAGACCTCCCCTGACCCTCTGTCCAGCCACTGGATCGATGATCTGGAATTCGTAGACCTCAAGAATCTCAGTGTCCCGATTGTTGTTGATTGCTGTTTCTCCTGTCTGTGGAGCCACATAGGCTGTGAGATTCAGTGTGCCTGGTGAGCTCACCAGTATTGATGCTTGGAAAGAGTCCCACTCGCCCGAGTCTAGGAATGATACAGAGTGCGAACTGTCAAACGTTCCATCAACCCAGAGCTCCAGAGTGAAAGCTGTTTCTGTTGAGAGCCCCTGATTGATTACGTAGACTTCGACACTAGCCTGTTGGCCAAGACCGACGGCACCTGGCGCATCCACTATGGCCTGAAGATCGTGGTCCTCGACAACCAGCCAGTTCGTAGCGATGTTGCCAAACATCACGGTATTGTTGGCTTTTTCGAGCGTCCAGAAGAAGCTCTCATGCAGACACAGAACCTTCGATGAACCAAGCTCGGATACTACACCTATGGTGTTGTTATCACCGAACGAACGAACAAGTTCCCGGGCAGGAAAGTCGAATGTGAGGCTGCCGTCTACGTACCAATGGTGGAGCTCCTCGACACCGTCCATTATGGAATGCGTGGAATCGAAGATGGTTGTGTTGCCCTCGGGCGAGGAGCCTACCATCTCGAGACCTATGCCGAAGCTTGCCATAAGACCATCAAGCCCTGCTGGGAATGACCAGGCCCACGAGACCACAAGCTTCCCACCAGCACTGACATAGTCACCCAATGCAGTCACATCAGCCGATGGCCAGATGTTGCCACCACCGCCAACGAATAGCACATCGTAGGGATAGAGCGAACCCGGAGTGAAACTGCTCTCTATCTGAGCAACAATGTAACCAAGACTACGATAGAAGTTCTGAAGATCCCACAGGCCATTCTCGAAGTGTGTGACTATGAACCCAAGTGCCAATACCGTGCGCTCATAATAGATGATGACCGTGTCAGAACCCATGTTGCCCACTTCGTCATAGGCCACAACTGTGATGTTGTACCACTGTGAGTTGTTGAGCACGACAAAGGTCCATGTTTCCCACTGCACAGTAGAGTAGAGTGTACCGTTGACGTAGACCTCAACATACTCGACAGACGTTGTTGGATCAGAAGCGGTCCAGTTCACCTTGGCATCGTTCAGTGTGCTCATGTTAGTAGGGTGGTATATGCTTATGACAGGACTATCTGTGTCCACTGTGAGGGACATTGAGGCGGTGTAGTTGGCACCATCTGTTTCCATGTATACCTCGACGAAGTGCCACCCATTTGAGAGACTTGAGAGAAGCATGGACTCCGAAGTCGTGTTGTCATAGAACGCAAAATCGAGAAAGACATGGTACATGTCAATGGTTTGATTGGAGTGACCTTCCCACATCAGCGTGTAGTCTGATGAGGCACTCAATTGAGACGAAGTGATGAACAGCCACTTCTCAGGCGGATCAAAACGCACAGAGTAGTCGTCGACAGGAAAGCCGAGCGAGAGAGTTTCGTAGTTGGTCCAGATCGGACCGTGGTTCAGTCCAGCTGTATACCAGTACCCTTGGTCATTCACGACCGCATCATAGTTGAACTCGATTGTCCCATTCTCATAGAAGACAGCCTGGAATGTCCCTGCTACGTCTTGCGGCCAATACAAGTACCTAGAGTCGTTGTACTGGACCACAAGTCGGTTCGGCGAAGTGAATGATTGTGTATAGATTGTATCTGACGCATTCAAGTCGACCCCGTAAAGAACAACAGCATACAACCAGTCCTCTCCACTCGTTGGAAAACTCGTAAACCAGCTCATATATGGTTGTGTGTTGTAGAACGACATCCATCCGTTCGTCGAAACATACAGAGTTGAGAAGTTCTCCCCATAGAACGGAAAGTCAAACGGAAGGGCGACCGAGAAGAAGTCGTCGTCGCTGAGGCTGTGTTGGACACCAGAACTTGCTTCATCCCACCTGAAGCTCACATTGGACATCCGGTAATCAAACATCCCGGCAGTAGGTTCGACTGCAGAAGTTGGACTAGGTTTCCAGAAGTCACTGCTACGACGGTCTCTTCCAGGCACCACAGGGGCTTCTTGGGTTGGCAGCGGTTCACTGTTGTCAATCTACGAGGCACCAACTGGATTACCTCCGGCATACTGTCCAGTGTCAATTGAGCTTGGAGGGGCAGGCTCATCCATCACAGTATGCGAAGTGCTGCCGGAATATGCCGCAATTGAAGGGACCCCCGCGGCTACATTACCGAGAACGAATACAAATGCTGCAAGAGCTAGGAAACGCTTCATCTAGATCTCTCCCCTTGAAGCGGGACGAAGCACACGCGACTTCATTGAATACCGCTTGCATATATACAGGGATATCATGGATTATAAAACTATTCAAGGACCACCAAGCCTGTATCGAGCGCTGAGGACTCCAGGTCTCGGTTGCACACCCAGACGCCACGACAATTGGAAACTAGGTGTGCATTCATGACTTCCAGGTCGAAACACAGGAAGCCGTGACCGGCAATATCCTCATGGCTCATGCCTGCAATTCCTCCCAGACCTATGACCTTGTTGTCGATCAAGAAGCCCTTCTCGAGTAGGACTCTAATCATGTCACATAGTCTTCCCTGACATTCTTTCTTCTGACACCTAATCGGCACTAGATTCGCTCATGAGAGTATTATGCGGCTGCCTTGCCTATTACGTCCTCGAAGCCAATTGCCACTGAGAACACTACCTCTCCGATAAGTAGGTATGAAACTACGTAAGTGACCAGTGTTCCAAGGACGCGTCACGTCATCGCCCTCATGACGCTTCTCTTATGGTCACCAATCTCTGTACGCGTCTGCCGACTGTCCTGTTTTGGTTGTCTACTGAAATAGTCCTCTATTTGGTGACCGTCACAACAAATCTGGTTTCACCCTCCTGTTTGAAACTAGGCTTCATTCCTCTGACCTTCAGTTCTTCTGCA
>JBHIAE010000064.1:0-14601 GCA_046758445.1 Candidatus Thorarchaeota archaeon
GGTGCCATTTCAGCAACAATCGAATAGCTTGATGACTGTATGACCACGTGCGATGCACCAATGAGAAATGAAGAGAGAAGAGCCAATGCAAGCGTCGGGGTGACTATGAGCCATGAAATCCCGAGGAGTGACAAGACAACTCCAACCATCATGACCTTTCTATCACTGGCCTTGGCAACCACTGATCCAACCAAGAGCCCTGCAATCATGGATGCAATACTGCCCACATTACTGTAGAGTGCAATCTCTTCGCCCGTCGCATTGAATCCTGTCGGGTCCGCGATAAAGAGAGCCGTGATTATCGCAATGGAGTTTCTCCCGAAGTTGATGAATATCAACGCTGCTATGAAGATCAAGTATCCAACACGCAGCGCGGAGGGAAGTGCGCTGAGTGGATAGTCCTCTTGAGTTGCGGCCTCGTCAGATTCCTGCGTTCCTTCCTCCTTCTTGAGACGGATTGAGAAGTAGACGATGATGCTCGAGAAGATCATGACTACAGCCGCGATGTTGAATATGATTCCATTGGCAAACCCTGCACCATTATCATAGAGGAACCCACCAAGATAGGCTCCACCTAGCCCCCCAAAGCCTCCAATGATTGAGAACTGCCCCATGATCCTCTTTCTCTCATCGATCTCGGTCAATACTGAGATTAATGCTGACCAACCGACATTGGACATACTCCAGAAGACTTCGATGCCTCCAAGGCTGAGTATTATCACATAACCAGCAATGACTAGCTGATTCATTCCAAGAAAGAACATGTATCCAAAAACCATGAAGAAATGACCAATGCCTGCAAGGAATTCTCCTATGACTACGAACTCCCTGGGCTTTCGGTACTTGTCAAGTAGATTGCCCCAGAGGAATGATTGAGTAAGGGCATTGGCTATCATCCCGACTGTAGCCATCAGAGTCACTTCGGTAGTTGAGAGGCCAAGTGACCGAAGGTATATTGACAAGAAGGCGTACACTATAGATCTTCGAAAATCGATGAGAATCTGGAATGTAGATAGCCCAGTGAATTCTCGAGCTTTGAGCCTTGAGTAGTTAAGTATCTTCAAACTAGATTTCTAGGACTAATCTCCATCTTAAATACCATTTTCTACCAACTCAGCTTTCTGGGAGCGTCTTTGCATCATCCAGCATTTGGAGATACCAGTATCTATAACACATTTGCTGCACTGTTGGAGGTATAAGAAATGAAAAGGTAAGACATCAAAGTGGATTTGAACAGAAATAAAGGCATGTCTTTCTTGCATATCACAAGGCATATTCCCCAATGAGGTACACCAAAATGGCATCTCTAAGAAGCTACAAACGAGTTGTTGGAGAAAGAAAGTTGGAACAACTTCAGAGCAAAGCGGAACAATTATCCAAGTATCATATCCTTTCAATTAGCTCCACTTATCAAGGGGGAGGCGTTGCTGAGATGCTTAATAGTATGGCTCCGATGTTTCATGATATGGGAATAGATTTCGGCTGGAGAATTCTACATGGGACCCCTGACTTCTTTAGAATTACAAAGGAATTCCACAATGCACTCCAAGGTGATAATATCAATCTTTCAAAAAGAATGAAGAAAACATACATCGAAACCAATGAACGCTTCTCAAAATTCACACATGTAGATAATCACGACCTCGTTATAGTTAATGATCCCCAACCACTGGCATTGATTGATTTCTTTGAAAAAAGACAGCCATGGATTCTTAGAGTTCACATAGACATATCTCATCCAGAGCCAAGACTCTGGATGTATCTAAAAGGGTTCATCGAGAAATATACACAATTGATTATCTCAATGAATGAATATAGGAAATCCTTACGTATTCCACAAAGTGTTATTCATCCCGGAATAGACCCCTTAAGTGAGAAGAATAAGAAACTCTCTAAGAATACAATTGATAGACATCTTACTAAGAATGGAATCAATATAGAAAGACCGATAGTATCTCAAATATCAAGGTTTGATAAATGGAAAGACCCGATTGGAGTCATAAGAGTCTTTGAAAAGGTTAGACAAAAAGCGAATTGTCAATTAGCTTTGATTGGATCTTTTGCAAGAGATGATCCAGAGGGGCATCAAATCTACGAAAAGGTTAGTAAAAGAGTTGAAAAAAAGCAAATACGAGAAAGACATCACAATACTCCTGAACGGAACTGATATCTTGGTAAATAGCCTACAATCCGCTTCCTCAGTCGTAATTCAAAAATCTCAAAGGGAAGGCTTCGGATTAGTAGTTTCAGAAGCACTATGGAAAGGTACACCTGTTGTTGCTTCAAATGTGGGAGGAATTCCATTACAAGTAATTGATGGGGTGAATGGCTTCTTACAAGAACCAAAAGATGTCAGGGGTTTTGCTGAGAGCATAATTAAACTTTTAGAAAATGAGAAACTGAGGAGGGATATGGGCGAAACTGGAAGAGAACATGTGAAGCATAATTTCCTGATTACTAGAGTAATGATGGAATGGCTTGATGTATTTGAGAAATACTTGGATTAGAAATTCTTCAGCGTATACAAGGCCAACGATCTGCAACATGTGATACCGTGTACTTATAATGCGTCGCCAACAGTAGATGTGATTGGAGATTACAGAGAAACATATGAATAGATTATTGATCGTTTCAAATAGACTACCCATTAAGGTAAAGAAAGAGAACCAACTGGAATTTGAAGAAAGTGTAGGTGGACTAGCGACAGGTTTGAGTTCATTCTACAAGTCACATGGAGGTCTTTGGATAGGATGGCCTGGTGTTACACTTGAACAAATCGATGGACAGGAAAACGAAGTCAACACCAGATTGAGAGTCGAGAAATGTTATCCAGTATATATCTCCCGGCAAGATATCGAAGACTATTATGAAGGATTCTGTAATAAGACAATTTGGCCTCTTTTCCATTACTTCCCCCAATATACCGAATATGGTGAGATTACGTGGAATTCTTACAAGAAGGTGAATCAGATCTTTTTTGATGCGATTATGGAGGAAATTGAGCCAGGTGATACCATTTGGGTGCACGATTATCACCTTATGCTATTACCAGAACTCATAAGAAAAGAAATTCCAGATGCGACAATAGGCTTCTTCCTTCACATTCCATTCCCCTCTTTTGAAGTGTTCCGACTCCTTCCTTGGCGAAAGGAAATTCTAAATGGACTTCTGGGAGCAGATCTCATAGGATTTCATGCATTCGACTATGTCCGACATTTTAATTCGAGTATTGGTCGACTGTTAGGTTTAGAATCCGCTCTTGGTCAGATCAAGGTTGGTAATCGTGTAGTAAAAGCAGATACTTTTCCTATGGGTATAGACTATGAAGGATTTGCAGGCTCAGTACATGAGTCAGCGGTACAAGACGAAATCAAGAGAATCCGGGAGGAGGTAGGCAAGCGGAAGATCCTCTTTTCCATTGACAGATTGGACTACACTAAAGGCATATTGGAAAGATTGGAATCGTTTGACCTGTTTTTAGACAAGAATCCAGAATACAAAGAGAAGGTTGTTTTGATTCTTGCAGCAGTCCCTTCTCGAACAGGAGTAGATCAGTATGAACTGCTGAAAAAGCAGTTGGATGAGTCAGTCGGCAGAATTAACGGAAAACACGGAACGATTGGGTGGGTGCCCGTTTGGTATCAATACAGATTCTTGCCATTTCATCTTCTCGTTGCCTTATACAATGTCGCAGATATTGCACTAGTAACTCCTCTGAGAGATGGAATGAACTTAATAGCTAAAGAATTCGTTGCCACTAAGCTAGATAGCAAGGGTGTTCTAATTCTCAGCGAAATGGCGGGAGCCTCAAGAGAAATGGGAGAAGCCCTCATAATAAATCCTAATGATACCGAGATGGTTGCAAACGCCATTAAGGAAGCCTTGACAATGCCTGAAAAGCTGCAAATAGAAAACACTAGGGCGATGCAAAGAAAGCTAAGAAGACACAATGTTGTCCGTTGGGCTGAGAATTTTGTTGAGGAATTGAAATCGATTAAGAGAGTTCAGCAAGACCTCCATGCGGCAAAACTAACAGATGAAAGGAAAATGAGGCTAATTACCGACTATCTTGAAAGCAATAAACGATTGATACTATTGGATTATGATGGGACACTCAGTCCCCTCGTAGAAAAACCCTCAGCAGCAAAACCTGATGTTGAACTCCTAACGATGCTGAAGAGTATTGATGAGGATGCAAGAAACACAATCGTCCTAGTAAGCGGGCGGGATAAGGGAATATTGGACGAGTGGTTTAGTAGTCTGAATTTGGATATGATTGCTGAGCATGGTGCATGGCAAAAAGAGAAGGATAGAAAGTGGCAGATGGTGGAACCTTTGAGAAGCGATTGGAAGGAAGAAATACGGCCACTTCTTGAAGAGTATGAAGATAGAACTCCTGGCGCTTTAATAGAAGAAAAGGACTATTCTCTCGTTTGGCACTATCGGCGGGTGGATCCAGAATTGGCGATAATCAGGGCGGGAGAGTTGAAATCTGCACTTTTGGATTATCTTTCCAATCTAGATGTATCTGTTCTAGAGGGGAATAAGGTTATTGAGATTAAGAATGTTGGCTTAAACAAGGGTAGGACAGCATCAAACTGGATTTCCAAGGATGATTGGGACTTTATTTTGGCAATGGGAGATGATATCACTGATGAGGACGTTTTTGCAGTCTTACCTGAATCAGGATATTCTATTAAGGTGGGAATAGGACCTTCTCATGCGAGATTCTTTGTGGACTCTTTTGAGGAAGTGAAGTCAATATTGAAAGAATTGGGAGAGGTAGAAAGTGACAAATGACTCCCGTCATCCAATCATTTCAAATCTATTTCAGACATGATTGTGTTCACAGAACAGCTCCAGAAATCTAACATGACACTCTCTGTGATCTTCGCTTGGTCTTCTTGGAATTCCTCACCAGCCGCGAATACATCGATTCTCTTTCAAGATTCTCTACCCTCGCAACCGATGGTAATCGAATTGCTTGCAACACTTTTCGGTGTCCACATTACAATAGCACTCGGTGAAGCATTCCAAGCTAATAGAGAGGTAGCGTGAGCAAAGTGGGTAGAGAACGAGCTTGTTGAAGAACTTGAAGAGATTCTAGAACAGGCCCAGCGAGAAAGCATAGATGAGCTCCACTCACCAAAATGGACCGCGATCAAAGTGACAGGCATTACAGATAGGATTGAGCCCAGACTACAGAGAGTCTTGGCTGATGCCTTTGCGATCTTCGACATCTACAACTACGAGGTCCGTCGATACAAGGAGCATAGCTTCACTGCAAGTCCAGGAGTACCTCGATTGAACAGACTCTTCTCGCGCTTGAGTGTGAGTCGTGAGAAGATAAGATGTGATGTAGACGAGCCAATGTCAATGCCTACACTCAAGACCTTCATGTACTCTACATTGTCAGCTGGAAGATGACCCATTAGCAGCTCTACTGGTTCAAATGGTTCGTCTTCTTCTACTTCCTCGACTTGAGGTTCTTCTTGTTTCCTGGAGATTCTGATCTTCACATCCTGTCCACAGTGTTCAGGAAGTTCGACCTCGTCTTCTGAATTGAGAATCTGCATCTTCTTCTCATGGGGCACATCGACTTCCTCCCCACAGACGGTGCAAAAGAAAGTGATGTCAATCGACTGGTCACTACCAGGCATCACTGGTCCATCTCTTCGAGGAGCTGGTTTCTTCTTATGTCGGTGTGCACCTTCCCATGGAGCCTTGAACATCCATTGGACCATTGTCAGAAGAGTATCGAATTCTTCACTTGGCTGCAGGACTGAGGCCAGTGCGGGCTTGAAGGAAACAATGAGTCTACGAATTCCTTCTACTTCTGATGCGGCTTCATGTTCATGTTGCTGTAATAATGCAGTGTAATTCTGTTCAAACAACTTGCCCAAGGCATCAGCATCTTCGCTGAAGTGCTCCCCAAAGAAATCCTTGACAACTCTAAGGACATAATACTTCATGTTCTCTGCTTTGTCGACCGTCATGTCTGATCATCCTTGAAACAGTAGAGGTTCTAAGCAACTGGGATTCCCATATAAGACATATGTTTATATATTAAATAATACGATATTGTATTATGCCCAGGAAGAGACGAACTCTGGCTGAGCGTGCAGAATCGATCTTTGAGTTCATCAATGCTCAGGGAGAGCCATTTCCAAAATCAAAGCTCCAAGCTATTGGACTCAATCCGTCAACGGCCGAGAATTGGGTCCGACTGATTGAGTACATTCAGAGTCAACCGCGAATCAGGATTACTCGTTTGGGGTCAACAACATACATCGAACAGCTAGAGAATCGGTACCTAAGCATGCTCAGAAAGAGAATCCTTGATTCGAAGCTCTCATTGAAAGAACGGTCGAAGACTATGGATGACTATATAGCGGCACTCATTACACTTGAACGAGCAGAGATGGCCCGAATCAAGAAGATACCGTCGAGATGATACCTCTACTTATCCAACACAAGTATCCTAGGCAGCTTCAAGAGTTTCCCCAAGTTTCTGCCAGAGGTACCTCCTCTGTAGCGGAGCCTTCTCTTCCCGTACCTGTTTCTTGTCGTCATCATCTTGAGGGTAGAGTATTTCCCGTTTGTGAAGTACATCAAGTCCTCTGGATCAGCGATGAGCTCCAAGTCGTATGCATCCAGCTTTCCCTTGTTGAGTTTGTATTCGCCGCCGCCAGAAACAAGGTTCACCCATAGGACGAATTCCTCTTCTGCGTGGAGGCCTATGTTGATTCTGGCTTGGAATTCGTTGAGAGTCTTCGTGTTCCTGGGATTCTTTCGTTTATCGGCAATGACATCTTTGACCACAGCCCTGAATGTCAGGAACAGTGTTTCTTGTGCTGCTTCATCCATTGCGTTCCACCCAGTCATGCTTAGTAGAGTTCGGTATCAATCAGTGTGGCAGTTCGTACCAACTCTTTGGCGGCATCAGTGGCCTTCAGCACCTTTGCCATGTCCCCCTCTATCTTTGCTTGGCCGCTGAGGAGAGCACGAATCGGGTCCAATTCACCATTTAAGATCTGCACCCATGTGTCGTAGCCTGCTTCATAGGTGTATTCCACTGCGAGCTTGTCCTCGCTGCTTGCGCTCTCTCCAGGCCTCACAACCTCGTATTCATTCGCCGATGAAACAGGCTTGACACCTGTGCACTTTCCGTGGCTTAGGCCGACAAAGGCCATAGCATCGCCATCCAAATTGCCGGCGGCCTTGACAATGAAGACGAAATCTCCGGTCCACCAAGATGCGGCCTTGGCATAGGCCTCGTTTGCGTTGAGTGCTTCCTTATAGACATCTAACCATTCTTCTGACATGAACTTCGGCATTGTAGTCAGCTCCTCAAATGTCGCCCACTTTAAACCGTTCGGTTCTTGTTGCTGCAACAAGAGAGACTGTGTGATAAATAGAGCGTCGTGAGAAGTGAGTGTCATTAGAGGGCCTTCATTGCTGAACCCTTCAACCACCGGCAACCACCGGAAAGAACGATATCTCATCCCCCGATGACAGACCAGTTTCTATCCCTGAGAGGAACCTTATCTCCCTGCCGTTCTTGAGGATAGTAATGTCGGACTTGGTCTCTTGGTTCTTGTCAAGGAGGGCTTCTCGAATCTTCGAATCCAGGAGTAGCTTTTTGAGAAGCTCGGAGATGGTGGCGCCTTCTTCTAGGTCCAGCTCCATTGTGCCCTTCTTGCCGACGAGGTCACGCAGATGCGCGTAGAACCTCACCCTTACCTTCATACGAGCTCCTCCCGTGTTTGGGCGAACATCAGGCTTATAAAAGCGTATAGAACCGCTTACTGAGCAATCGAGGTCTCTCTCACTATGTTTGGTTACATGGGCAAGATCCTGCGAGTCAGTCTGACAACTTCCACCATAACCGAGGAGTTTCCGGATGAGGAAACATTGAGGAAGTACATCGGAGGCGCGGGATTAGGGACCAAAATCCTTCTTGATGAAACCGAGAAAGGAATTGACCCCCTAGGACCTGAGAACAGACTCATCTTCATGACTGGTCCTTTAACTGGAACACACTCACCCAGCACTGGACGATACAGCGTGGTCACGAAGTCCCCGCTCACAAATGGCTGGGGTCAGGCGAACTCAGCGGGCTTCTGGGGAAGGGATTTCAAGCGCTCAGGTTTTGATGGTGTGATATTCGAGGGGAAAGCACCAAAACCTGTCTACCTGCTCACTGAAGATGGAAAGGCAGAACTGAGGGATGCAGCGGAGATATGGGGAAGGAACACATCTGAGACCACACGGATCTTGAAGGAGAAGCATGGACCGAAATTCAATGTCGCATGCATTGGCATTGGTGGAGAGAATCTAGTAAAGTACGCTGCTATCATGAATGATTGCGATGAAGAAAACTGGGGTCGAGCGGCGGGTCGGTGCGGCGTTGGCGCAGTCATGGGGTCAAAGAACCTGAAGGCCATAGCATCGAAGGGGACCATGACAATTCCGGTTGCTGATATCGAGGCGTATAGGAAAGAAGCAAAGCAGAGGTTTGACTGGGTAAACCAAAGCATCTTGAAGATGACCCTCGAGGTCTACGGTACAGCCACAATGGTCGACCTTGTCAATGTGAAGGGTGGCATCCCGACGAGGAATTGGCAAACCGGGGTCTTCGAGAATACAGATATGATCAATGGAACTGCCATAAATGAGAACATCCTCGTGAGACGAAAGCCTTGCTTTGCGTGTCCCATCCACTGTGGTAGGATTGCTGAGATCAAGTCTGGTCCGTTCAAGAGCAAGGGAGAAGGACCTGAGTACGAAACCATAAGCTCGTTTGGGACAATGTGCGGCGTGGACAACCTAGAAGCGATTACGCTGGCTCACTTCCTATGTAATGAATATGGAATAGACACAATCTCTGCAGGTAGCACCGTAGCGTTTGCAATGGAGTGTTTCCAGAGAGGCATCTTGAAGGATGAGGACGTCCACGGAATGGACTTCTCTTGGGGAAATGCACAACTTATAGTCGACATTGTCCACAAGATCGGAAGACGCGAAGGCATCGGCGACATGCTGGCCGAGGGTACAATGAGGATGGCCGAAAGACTCGGTGGGGGTTCTGAGAGATTCGCAATGCATGTCAAAGGGCTAGAGCTTCCTGGTTATGATAGCCGCGCGGCGAAGGTGACAGGGCTAGCCTATGCTGTCGCCAACCGTGGTGGAGACCACATAACTGCATACATCGAAGGACCTGCTTTCCTAGCCATGCCATTCATGATTGTTGAAGATGCGGACATTGGGGACCCCTTGAAGGAGATCCCTGAGACGTCGCTGATCGTCAAGAACTTCGAAGACGCTCTTGGCTTCTTTGATTCTATCGGCGGCTGCAAGTTCATGGGCATGGTACTCACCGCCGAGGATTGGGCCAAGTTGATCTCCACACTAATGGGTTACGACTTCACTGCTGAGGACTTTCGTAAGACGGGCGAAACAATATACAATCTCGAACGTGCCTACATTCTGAGGGAAGGATTCACTGGGGCAGACGACACACTGCCACCCCGACTGCTGGAAGACCCATTGCCAGAAGGTCCCGCTCAGGGCCATGTGGTGAACCTGGACGTCTTGCTGGATGCCTACTACGAGTACCGCGGCTGGGACAGTCAAGGCAGGCCGACGCCAGAGAAGCTCCAAGAGCTCGGCTTGGAATGGCTGACCGAAATGATACCTGCTGATGCAGAGGTAAGCAAAGAGGCAGCCAAGATTGAAACCCAGGACAGCCCAGTAATCATCGGCAGGGTATCGACAACCGCGGCATCCCAAGAAGTGATCGAGGGCAAGCCTTGGCTCAATAGCTACCAGATAGGTCCCTTCAAGCTTGAGCACTCCATGGCTCCATATCCTGAGATGAACGTCTACAAGTTCCTAGAGGATACTGCAGGAGAATTGCCTGACAACGTAGCGTGCCAGTACGCTGATGAGGAAATGACCTACCCGGAACTGAAGCTAAAGGTAGACAAGTTGGCATCAGCCTTGGTGGCACTCGGAGTAAAGAAGGGTGACACTGTCGCGACGGTTCTTCCGTCATGCCCTGAGTTCATCATCGCGGACTATGCAGCCATGAAGGTTGGGGCTATACATGTGCCCCTGAGCATTCTGCATAAGGCAGATGACCTGCTCTATGAGCTAAGGGAGAGTCGCGCCGAGATTGTCATTTGCTCCTATAGACGAGTCGAACGGGTCAACCAAGTGAAACATGAAACGAGCGTGAAGTCCGTCATCTATGCACCAACGAAGCTATTTCCGGACTACGAGTACCCTGAGATGGAGAAGATTGAGGATGAGAACTACCTCCTCATGGACGACCTGATTGACAGATATGAACCGCACACGGAAACTGTCGACATCAATCCGAAAGAAGACATTGCATTGTTGCCATTCACTGGAGGTACCACGGGTGTTCCAAAGGGGACTATGTTGACGCATCACAATCTAACTACTGTCGTAATCCAGTCTATCCAGTGGATGATGGACCCACTGAAAGAGGGAATCATAGGCAAGGGCGCTGGCGTGATATGCGTGCCCATCTTCCACACTTACGGCCATTGGGCTGTCCACGCGTGCATCTCGTGGGGGTTGAAGATGTACTTGATGGACTCTCGCGATATCCAGAAGATCGTGGATGTGATAAACGAACATCGTCCCTTCGCGGTGTTTGCGGTGCCAGCCCATTATACCATGTTCAGGAGGATGGACCTCATCAAGGGGCAGATATTCTACTACTCTGGTGCGGCAGCCCTTCCAGCAGACCTTGCAGAGGAGTTCGAAGAGAAGTCGGGAGTGCCCATGGGCGAGGGCTACGGTGCTACGGAAACATCTGGTATCGTTTCAATCAACATATCGGCCTTGTCAAAGGTAACGGGCTTCATGGCCGAGGTGAAGAGGGGCGTTGGGATTCCTATCCCAGACACTGAGATCAAGATTGTAGATCCTGACACGGGCAAGGAGCTTCCACTTGGCAGGCGAGGCGAATTGTGGGTTCGTGGTCCGCAGATCATGAGGGGATATTGGCCGACGCCAGGGAGTGGTCTGAGGGAAGGCGGTTGGCTGCCCATGGAAGACATCGTGGAAATGGACAGCGATGGCTACTTCAAAGTCGTGGACCGAATCAAGGACATGATCAATGTTTCCGGCAACAAGGTCTACAGCAGGGTCGTTGATGACATTCTTCACGAGCACGAGGCGGTCGACCTTGCGGGAATGATAGGCATTCCCGACCCGGAGAGACCTGGAAGTGAGAGAGTCAAGGCCTTCATTCAGTTGAAGCCCGAGTACAGAGGAAAGGTATCCGAGGAAGAGATAATCGAATTCCTGAAAGACAAGGTGAAACCCTACGCGATACCAAAGTGGGTTGAATTCAGGGATGAGTTGCCCTTGACGATTGTAATGAAGCTCTTCAAGAAGAAGCTCAGGGAAGAAGAGCTTACGAAACTGAACCAATGAGATTCTGTTCTCAGAGTCATTCATCTGTAGTGGGAATCAACTTCTCTCCTCAACTACTCGCCTCAGTCTTTCATATGCATCAGGACCACTCGAGAATGGACATGCTTTGATACACACTGAACAGCCATAGTATTGCGCGAAGTACTCGAAACAAGTCTGCTGAGTGATGTTTGTGATTCGTCCCGTGTCATGGATCACTGCATCTTCAAGTATGGCTTGGGGTGGACACTGCTTGATACACAGTCCGCAGATCTTGCAGTATTCGTCAATCCATTCATGAACATTTGAATCGGCAAAGGGCAAGTTCCGAATGTTTGTATAGACAACTGCCAGACGAAGTCTGGGTCCAAACTCAGGGGTGATTAGGAGACCGTGCTTCCCAACCCAACCAATGCCGGCTTTCTGAGCTAGAGGAGGAAACAGAACCAGACCACCGAGAGGATGATCAGCCTGAGCTGCATAGCCGTGCTCTCTGAGGAAGTCAGCAATCTTGTTTGCTGCTTTTCCTAGATCATCATAGGTCCCAAACACCATGCTCAACGTTGCCTGGCTTGGAGCCCTGTCGATCTTCTCTTTACTCATCTCCATTCCAAGAATGATTGCGTTATCGTAGAGCACTCCATATTCTTGGAAGATGAGGTCCAGAGGCAGCTTCACGAATTCGAATGGGCCAACTCCAAGGCTCAGGGAGTAATCCTTGAGTTGTTCCAAAAACTCCTCAGTGGCCTCCGAAATCGGATCTGATGGATTCTCTTGGATTGAATCAACTGAAAGGTGGATGTTCTTTATGATTGAGAGAAGACGTCTAATGGGCAGCAAGTGCCTCATCTGAATATCATCTCGCTCATGAAGTAAGTTCAACATCTCCAGTGGTATCTCAAACCTTGTCGGAGATTGTGATATTGGTTGAAGGATCCCAGGCATGTCATTCAGCGATCTCTGCTTAGCCACCATTCTTCTGACTCTAGGTATGCCAAATCTCATGACGAAAGACTTCGTGATCGTGTGTCTAATCCTCATTTCTGGTCTAGCAACTTCCGAAGGTGATTATAAATCATGGCGGACAACACCTGATACAACAACAGGAGTGACATCTACATATGCGAGGTAAGATACGAGGTAATGTATGAAACCGGGGAGTTTGATCCTATAGTTCTCCTATTGATCGGGCTTCTGAGATTCATATGGCTGGGTGCAGGATGGAGAATGTTCAAGATTTCGAGGTTTGAGTCAAACGGGGAGTAGGCATCGCCATCTTCTACAGACCTTCCGATGAGATGACTGTACAGGTGCTTGGGAGAATCAGAGAGGGAGTAACCGAGCTCTTCTTTGACGATATCCTTCAACACCCATTGACATCATGATAGTGTGTGGATGGACTGGCTGGCCTAATCATGGAGAACACTAATATCAATGGACTACCACGATTTGTTGATTGACATGCAGAAGAAATCGAAAAGGCTTGAGAAACCGCACAAGGACTCTGTCAGTGCCATTGTTCTAATTGAAGTCATACCACACGAACATCTGAACGTCATGAAGTCAGCCAAAAAGGACCTTGAGGATATTCCTGGAGTGAAAGAAGCGTGGGGCATCTTTGGCCCCTGGGATCTAGCAGCGATTGTTGAAGCTTCGTCCTTTGAAGAACTAAAGGACAAAGTGATTGATGAGATTCGAGCCGTTCCAGGTGTTGGGAAGACTGAAACGCTACCCAGATTTCCTCTATAGTGTCTATCTAAGAGCTACCCCAGAACCACTCATTACTCTCCCAATCCCCACCGGCAAGCGAATGCAAGCGGAGAGTATCTCATTCAGGAGGTTCCACTCGGATCAATCAGAAGCCACTCTGAAGGCTCATTCTGTACAAACCACTTATCGACATACTCAAGGATGATCTTCTGTGGTGGGAAAGGGACTTTGGAGATTGCGTCCTCAAAGGACGTCCAAATGTATTCGCTGTGCTCGAAGTTCAACTGCACTTCTTGGTCAGGTCCCACGAAGGCCACAAAGACTGGGGCAATCCAGTAGTCATCTTTGTTCGCCAGATAGAATTGTTCGGAGGTATCAGCAGAATAGAGCCTCTCTGGGACTAATCCAGTCTCCTCTCTCGTTTCCCTAAGGGCGGCTTCCCATGCCTTTTCGCCCTCTTCAATTCTCCCCGAAACATAGCACCACTCTCCCTCATAGGAAACCTTTCTCCGAAGTAGTAGTGTTTGAGAGGTGTCCTTGGACTTCCTTATCACAATACACACGATTCCTTTGCATTCTACGGGTATCCCCTGTCCCAAAGTAGGCTCCTCCAACTGTCATCGCCTCGGGTCCAATTGGTCTTAAGGCATTCGGGAGCATCACTGATCGAGTGTCTTGGGAGAGGACATACTCCTTTCTTGCCCGCACACCTAATATTCATTAGAAACTGACCTCAGTGAACTAGGGAACATTCACTGGCAAAGTCCGAGTCTTGGGCCAGATTCGTTCGGGGAGTACTGGTGCCCATCAGAATTGTGCATATGGAAGTACTCAAATTGGAAAGCTGGCCGAAAGCTACAATTCAGTGAGGAGTTTCAGAGCATTGTCATCCAAGTTCCATCGTGGTACAATATTCAAGTCGGTGTTGATCGGGGACGGGGCTGTAGGAAAGACCAGTATCCGTCGCAGATACCTAGGTGACGAGTTCATAGAAGGGCATCTCGCTACCATCGGAGTAGACTTCGCTCAGAAATGGGTGAGCTATGAAGGCGCGACTGTCAGGTTCGTGTGTTGGGATTTGTCGGGCCAACCTAGCTTCAAACAAGTCCGTAAGCATTACTATCAAGGCTCTGACGGAATCATTCTCGTGTACTCTGTCACGGACCGGGAATCATTTGACAACGCCTCAAAATGGCTTGTGGAGGCCTACAAGAATATGGAGAAGCTCCCTCCAACTGTGATTGTTGCAAACAAGATTGACCTACGTCCCACCACACCTGAAGGTCAACTGGTCAGCACCGAGGAGGGCAATGAGTTCGTGGAATACTTCATTGACAAACTTGGTGTCCCCGCCATCTTTCGAGAAACCAGCGCAAAGACAGGGGAGAACATTGAGGACACGTTCCAAGAGCTTCTTAGGATGATGAGTGAGGTCGAAGT
>JBHIAE010000065.1:0-14538 GCA_046758445.1 Candidatus Thorarchaeota archaeon
GACAAGATGAAGGTCAAAACTCTGCAGAGCAAAGATAGTCCCGCCGAAGTATACAGTTGCCTTTGTGATGTTGAATCCAGATGCAATCTCAGGACCTGTGTTGGTCACGGTCACACGCACTGAGAACCCGAATGGTGGCCCCCCGGGCCCGATGATTGGCATGAAGTCCTGTGAGAAGTAGGCCGAGGCCTCAAACGTCAGGTTGCTGACCACCACAGGATCGACAGTTCTTGAAGGGGGTGTCAAAGGAGGGGCGACCTGCCCGATAACCTCCCACTTGACCACCACTCTGATGAAGAGGAATGCTATCACTATGGCTGCAAGAATGCCGAGTGCGAATTTGGTCCTGCGACCTATTGATAGATTCACATGGGCCCCTCTGTATGGGACCAATGCACCTTTTGACCGATTAATGTGCTGGTCCTAGTATCATTGCCCGACTTCTTCTACGGGCACATATCGAAGCGAGGGGACTCCACATCGAAGAGAATGGTGATTTGTTGTCAAGACGAGGAGGTGATAGCTTGGTCAACGGAGGCGGGACAAGAAGTGGTGGAGGATGTAAAGCCTTAAATGTAAAGTTCACCTTACGTAAAGTAGACTTTACATCTCACTAAGCGTGGTCCACATGATTGTCAATAGAATAAAGGAGATTCGAGAACGACGAATGGCGGAATCCGCCCATTCTGAGTTGTGGACTCAGGAAGGTCTGGCACTTCGGTTGGGTGTCACCCGTCAGACCGTGATCTCAATGGAGAAGGGCACTTACAACCCCTCGCTTCTACTGGCGTTCAAACTGGCCCGCACATTTGAGATGAGTATAGAGGAGATCTTCAACTACCGAGATGATGAGAATGAAACGTAATCAAGCTGTACTCGTAGTCGCTGGAGCTCTGATTCTTGCTTTGGGTTGGGTCTTCGACCCCTGGATTGTAGGGCCATGGGACACAATTCTCTTTGCAGTTCCACTGTCATTAGTTGGAACATTCTTGATCCTCCAGTTCATGGAGGAATATGAAGACGAGCGACTTGCGCATATTCGCAATATCTCAGCGCGCAATGGCTACTTGTTCGTGCTTCTTGCATTACCTCTCGTTTGGACATCGACTCTGTTTCTACAGATATCTGCATTGACAACAGCCGGTCTCGTGTTTCTCGTGTGGTTTGCATCCTTGGGCGTTCTGTATCTCTCGGGAATCTACTACTACAGGCGCTAGTGGTGAACCCCGTCCAGCATTAGCAGGTTGGGAGTCTAGCCACTACTTACCGACTAAGCACGTTGATTAACGGAGAGGCGTGTTACGATAGATCTTCTTCTGAGCATCGCCAAGAGAATCAACATGACACCACAGAGGAGAAACGCCACTCCTACGAGTGGAAAGACCCACCACTCTATCAGTTGGACGTTCAGAGCCAACTGTGTGTACATCAAAAGAACAGATCCAACACCGACTAGCACAGAACCCAAGAAGTTCAGGTTGGTGGCCTTGCTGTCCATCTGGTCATTTACGAAAAGGTCGCCTGCCATCACTATGATGAGGAAGATTCCGATTCCACCGACAATGAAGTTCCAAACGTAGTAGTCAGTACTCATCGTGGGGGTATACCCCGCCAGAAGAACCAGTACCAAGCCGATGAGCAGAAGTGCCTTGGAGTACTGTCTTTCCATCCTCACCGCAACCAGTTCCTGAACCTGCTGAACAATAAAAGAATGCATGTGTTTTTGAACACTACTGACAAACTCTTCCGTGGGGAGGTCTTTCGCTGCAGAAACGATATCCGTTCGCGGCGCTCGCCGTGCTATTTTCCACAGTTGTCACTCCGATTGCAGAGGTACAATGGAAGGATATGTTCATTTTGAGTGACCATGAGTTGTACTTCGTTTAGGGCACTTACAGTCTACAGAGAAACCGTATAGGGATTTACTGGTTAGGTGCAACGAACTACTACCCATCTCTGGGTCTTCTGAATCTGGTGGTTCTCTGGGCACTGTTTGGCGTTGTCCTGTCGGTCATTGTCCTTTGGTCGTCCAGGGTTAATTATCGGCCTGACCATCATGACTACCTTTCAAATCTCATCCTCCTTAGGCTCAGGCTGTCTAATGATCCTCAAGATTATCACGAATGAGATGATTAGTAGGATTAGTTGAGCGGGGATGAAGAACACAAAGACATAGACAACGAACTGGAACGGCGAAAGCGCAAACAGATACGTTACGACCGGGTAGGAGAAGATGACTACAAGCTCCAAGACAAGCACTGGCCTTCCAAATCGACGATACCAACCTCCACTCGCCAAGTCTCTCTTATGAATTGAAGCAAGCAATTTGCCAGCTGCACCTGTGCGCGCCTGCTGAAACCATAGGAGTCCCTTGAAGTACAAGACTGCTATCACAATGATTGTGAAACCCAGAGTCAGCAGTACAAGCGTGAGCGGGTCCTAGGCATTTGCCCGCATAACTTCACCAATTCCTTAGTTGTCAATTTACGCAATATACATTTCCAAATCGATACTGTTCATGAATTCGCAATCTTACAAATGGTAGATACTACAAGTTGTGGACCACTGTCACTGTTGTGGTTGCACCGGATGCACTGAAGGTCTATCAAGAGATTGCGGCATGAGTACAAGGGCAAATGTGTGGACTCTCGTACGAAACACGCAGAAGAACGAAGTGACTGTGTATCGTATTGTAGCCTCTCCTCCCCAAGCCCTTACTCATGCATCTTAGACAAGCTGCCAACTTGTCCAGTGGATGAACTTGCTGTTTATTTCTGAAGCTCCTCTTACGATTGGACGAAAGAGAGAAGTGGAGTCGAGTCGATTGCATAGTGAGAGTCTTGTCCTAATCACTATGAGAAGCTGATTCCATGGACATCCGAATGCGCAGGGCAAGTAGATTGCTTGCTTTGACAGCAGTGATAGTGTTCGTCACAGCATTGTCATCTTACTGGCTGACTGGTCCGCCCGTTCTTCACTCCTGGGAGAAGGAGGGCTCAATACTGTTTTCTGACACTGGAACCGAGGTCAGTCTGCCCTGGGTTTCCAATCTCACACTCGAGGCTGAACGGGACCCATCGACAAACGACACGCAAGTAATGGCGATCATAGATGGAGAGATAAGAGCGACTCTAAGGGATGCAGAGCTCTCCTTTGAGATGGAGTCCTTCTATTTCACGCCCAACTCTCACTACTCTGTCAACGAAACAAAACTAGTCATGCTGATTTCAGAAGACTCAGTTGTGGGCTGGAACCAGTCGTTCTACGAGCATTCCAGCCCCTACATGTTCTTCTATACTCTCAACAGAACACGCCCTGTCAATTCCAGTGTTCCCACAACATACACCCTTCGAATGATCTGGAACTCAACCTTGACGTTCATACCTGAAACTAGCACCAGCAGCGAGTTTGAAGTGACTCTTACCCTCTCAATTCGCTTCACTCAGATTGCAATGGGAGTAGACCCAACCGTCTTCAGGTATATTGTTGCGGTCGAGATATCTCTGGGCATAGTGTCAGCAGCCTTTCTCTATTCTAGAAATAAACTTGTAATCGTTGAATAGCGCCAGCCGAACCCATTTGAGTCGCCATTCTTCTGCTATTCTTCTTCCAAGGCTCAAATACAATCCCTTGTGACTATACCTTCTCCGGACTCATATTTGTTAGCGAAGATTTCAATCTAGGAGGTATTATAATCAAGTTATACAGCCCCCAAGAACAGATTTTAGGAAGCTTCTCCTGGTCGTTTTGGGCGAATTGGAATGGGGGTTCGTAATCTCTCTATGTGCCTAGCTCTCCTGGGCATTCTAGTTCTAACTCTAGCTACTGGAACAATGCAATCGACTGCCTACGTAGTTGATGAAACCCACGGGGCAGCCACTTCTTCTCAGGTGACCCGCGACTTGGAGTTCACTCTCGGAAAGGGCTTTCAGGCCTCAAACTACGTTGATAAGCCAGATTTGGCCGACCGGTCCGCCGCGGACGTCACTGGCAGTATAGGAAGCTTCCTGCCGAGTGGTCTGCAAAGAGTGACTACAGTCGACATCTACTACACCTATGTTACTCTATCAATCTCACAGATTCATGTTATTGAGGATAGGGATTTTGGTGCTGGTGAGGTCTATCTTGAGGTCATATTCAATGATTATGAGCATGACATCTTTGACAACGGCGGGAGCTACTACGTTGTCAACGATGGGGACTATGTGACAACATCCATCTCTGTGTCTTCTGAACAGTATTCCATCGACGGGTGGTTCATAGTGGAGATAATCGGTTGGGAGGATGATGCAGACGCAGACCAGATAGATGACTACATGGGGGGCGAGTACTTTTCGGTCGACCTGAGTGGGCTTACATCTGTAGGATATGAGGGCTGGTACGTGTTGAACGACTATCCACCAGTCGGAGGAAACAATGCTGAGCAGATAGAGGTGTATCTCGACCTTGACTTCACGATGGTCGATAGTCTGACATATCCAGACGACTTCATGTCACCAAGTGGAGATGGGTCTTATCTTATCTCAGCAATCTATCAACCCAAGATTCACTATGATGTGACAGATGGTGGCAACAATCCTGGAATCAGTGTGATTTTCCAACAGGTATTTCGAGGTTATGACCCAGCCATAGGAGCTGATGCATACCTGATCTACTACATGTTATACTATGAACAGGAGAGAGACAACTTCGGTCTAAACTTCGGTCACTACTATGACTTCGAACCACTACTTCTCTACGTCCAGTCTTTGGGCTCCGTGCCTTATCGGATTGTGTTTAGAAATGTAGGAACGCACACTCTACCCCCAAAGCTAATCATCCAAGACTACTACGCACCTACAGTATCTGGTTCGACCAATGTGTCGGTCACAACTGAACTATGCCCGCTTCTAGGTGACCATGCCATGGTGGACTACGAGGTCAAAGACAACTATTGGTCGACATCTAGTTTCCAGCACAAGTCCGAAACCGGGCTCAGTCCATTCATGAATGTGCCAATTCTCACTGTGACAAACACCTATCACCAGATGGAGCTAGGAGTCCCGCTCACAGTGACGGTAGACTCTGGACTCAACTGGATGGCTCTTCAGCCCATGTCTGACTCTGTGATAGAATGGGGCTACAACCTGCTGGACGAGGCATTTGCCAGTCCAGTCAATGTCTACGAGGGTGTGACTCTCTGGAATGGTGGCGACTACAAGGTACCAGAGAACATGTCATTGACTTTTGACATGCTGCGCAATCCGTTCCTGTTCCCCTATGTGGTGGACTGCTACGAGGAGGTGGTACACTACACCGAGAGCGCACAAGACTACAAGGAGAATGGTTTCTACTACGATATAGACCTCCTACTTGAGTTTAGAGTTCCAGCCACTGTGACGTTTGAAATACCGACGACTGTGTATGTGGGTCAGACCTACGATGTGACAATCGATCTTCAGCTTGATCCCAACGACATTACTGTGGCATTCAGCTATGATGTGATGCTGGGTTACGTCCTGCATTGGTGGTTCATAGGGGTCGAGGAAGACTCTACGTACTCGGGGGATTACAAGTTCAAGCTGGCATTGAGCGATTTCGCGGACACTCTCCAGTCACTCGGATTCGGTCCAGAGAGTGTAGTTGGAGCGCAGTTTAACAACTGGTTCACAGTCACTGGCTTCTCTACAAGCACTGACCTGCTGGGAACACTGCTTGACGCGACTGTGGAGGTACACTTGCTTGAAGTACTGAGCACCATAATGGGACCAACAAGCGTTGGGTGGCTAGTTGGTCTGATTGAGGTATTCCTAGACAGTGTGAACCTCGTTGTGTCACCTGAGGTCAGCGGCAGTGTCACAACAGGGATTGAAGCCATGAACTCAGCGATTGTTCTAGACACTGACACCCTGACCTTTCAGGAGGGCAACACCAGACAGACAGTCCAGATGACGGTGGTCGGTGGGCATACTTCCACAGGCATCTCGTTGTCCAACGTGCAGTACCATGTATTGTTCGCCACTGACTGGGGCATAGACTTCGACTTCACAGACACCATGAACTACTTCGTTTCCGACTTCTCTGTGTTCTTGGGGACATTCCCCGAGATCACAATTTCTAGCGACGACCATTCAATAGGAGCGAGTCTTGCGACCGGGTACACAGAGGCACTCACTATGAGCGTGACAAGTGCGCCTACGACGACCACTTCGGGAGTCACAGGACCCGGTGATGTACTGGGTTCCTTGCTTCTACCGTTGGGCCTGGGCGGGGTTGTCATTGTGGCGCTCGTAGTGGTAATGTTGAGAAGAAGACAAGGGTAGGAAACATGTACAAACTTCCTCATCGGCACTTACTTAATCGAGTTCTATGAAAACCCTTGAAAACCGCAAGTACGCAGACCCCTTCAGCAATAGCGGGCTGGGGAGGCCACTACTCATTGCGTAACCACGGCAGTCAATGTGGCTGGGTTAGTCATTCTGTCACAGTTCTTTCCAGCTCAATTGCTGCCTGCAGCACAGTTGACACTGCAAGTAGTTCCCGTCATTGGTCCCCTTGTTTTCGCAACAACATATGTGAACACTGATCGACCAAAACCTCTGGTGATAATCTAGCAGACCTCAGCAAGCAAGCCATCTGCGAGTCCGAGCTTGGATGAAATGATTCTTATATTAGAAGAACTTTTCATGTGAAACAACCTAGGGGGCGGTTTCGAAACTCAAAGTGCATGTAGAGCAAGGACATCGTGTCGGAGAGAAGGACCTCACTGGTCTACATTCTCAGCGAAGACACAGGTACACGTGAATGTTCGGATCAGATACCTAACCGTACCTCTAGTGTGAAATAGGAGGGTGAAGTATGAGTGGAGATGACGATGGGGCAGAAGCCCGCGTGTCAATTATCAATGCTGTGAAGAGTCCACTGGGGTTCTTCACGCTAGTTATACTCGTTCTAGAGAGTTTCCTTGTGGCCGCATCGGCGGCAACACAACAGATTCCTATGTGGATGCCCTTTGCCATCATGACGTTGCTCATAGTCTGTGTAGTTGTGTTAGCGTGGGTCAGGCCTGAATTAGTGGGTGCCCCACAACCTGAGAGGCATGTCACCATGAGATTCCCAGATGGCTATCAGATTGACTTCGACGATGACAGTGGTGAAATGGTTGTTAGGCCCAAACGTGGCTTGGGCACAAGGACTGTCTTCACGCCATCATGTAACGAAGAGGGCAGTTGGTTCCATACACTACCTCATCATGTGGGCTCCGACGATCAAATCAGAATAACTGTCAATGACACTCAAGCACGAAAGTGGAGGACAACACCATTCATCCCTCGCTCAATTACAAGAGAGATGAATCTGGTTGTAGAGGGTGGAGGTGCATAGACGATGAGCCTTGAGAAGCTTGAATTCAAGTTCAATAACACGTCTGAGCAAGTCGAGTCCCGCAAAATCCGAGGAGAAGAATACAAGTGGTTCAACTGGGAGGTCTTCATGGAAGAGCCTGAAGAGAAGCTAAAGCTAGTGGAATCAGTTGAGTATCGACTTCACGAAACATTTCCCAATCCAATTCGGACCATATATGACTCGAGCACCAAGTTCGCTCTCAAATCCTCTGGGTGGGGAGTGTTCAGAATCTTCATCACAGTCTATCTCAAAGATGGGAGAGAGGTGGAAGCCAGTCACTATCTGAAGCTGTATGGATAGCGGCTTACCGTAGACGCAAAGGCCGTAGATACTACAACTACGGTGACTACGACTATCACGACGACTGGTCAGAGAGCAATAGGCTGCAGAGTTACACGGTCGGAAGTGTTCTGGCGAGCTGTTTCAGTTTGAAGACATCGAGAAGAGAGGAGAAGGAAGTAAGGCCGAGTATCGAGTCTCCTATGAGTTGTACAAGGAGTACAGAGAGTTCTTCGAGAGTGAAAAGGTGGAGTCGTAGCCCAAACTCGTCCGCATCACTGAGGCTGAGCAGAAGGACCTAGTTGGCTGGATAGGTCAGTGGAAAGACAGTCAGAACCTGGATATCCTGCCCCATCTGGAGCACTTCTTCTTGAAGGGCGGGAGTCTGACGAACTTCTCTGAGCAGCTCATTCTTCGGTCCAAGAAGGAGGTCCTGGTCGTGAACCCCTTCGTAGACCAATGTGAACTGAGCGACTCCCTGTGGAAGACAGTGGAGGAAGGAAAGGATGTTATCCTCATTGCGAGGTCACCCGAGGAAGAGAAGGACCAGAAGCATCGAACTCGTAACGAGAAACAGCACAAGGTCCTGAGAGAGCGGGGTGCGAGAGTCGCTTACGACCAGAGGGGTCATGCGAAGTTGATTGTCGTTGAAAAGGCTGTGGCGGTTGTTTCTTCCATGAACCTCACCGGGCTTTCCACCGGAGAATCATCGTGGGAGGCTGGGCTGGTGACAAAGGAGGACACTGTTGTTGAGTCGATAGTCGACTCTATCTATGGACTGCTTGAGAGGCCAGATTCTGAGGCGCAGTGAAGGCTCTTAGTCTGGAATGAAGGGGATTGATTCGAGATGATTGAGCGTTCTCTTATTGGACTGGTTGTGGCAGCTGTCGAGGATCCGTTTCCTCGAATAGTGTGAGCGATGTGTTTTGCGTGTTGCGAGGCCACGCGCCTACTTACTTAGATGTCTAGCCATTCTCAGAATGGCAAGTGTGGAGGGATCGTACTGTCCTTTATCTTGGGGTTCTTCAAGATATTTGAACAAATCCTCAAGTATGTCCTCAAACCAGACTAGTTCAATCCCGGCTGATGTCAGAGCTTCAATCCGCTCTGCAAATGCAGTCTTGCCGAAATGCTTTCGCGGGGTAACTAGCACCTTTCTCACAGCGGGGGCACTGACAACTCCGAAAGATTCTTTGATGATAGTACGAATTTCCTTCTCACGATGCTTGTTTTTCAGTTGTTCAACCAAGGCGGGTATCTTCTCTGATTCTGTGGCACCTATCCAGTCTGTAGTACGCCACTTAATCTCATAGTCGGCGAATTTCTCTCCTCCATCAGTTGCCAGAATGTCTATCTCGCGTGTCATCCTCTTGTTCTCTTTGCTCATGTACGGGTAGGGTATGTTCATCATCACAAACTGTTTTCTACAAAACTGAAGCCAGACCCTCACGACATCCTCTGCAGCGTTTGTCATCGCATCACCATTAAGTATGGCATTGAAGTTGCACAATATTCTTTCGGAGAACGACTATGGCTCAGATACCCGAATTTCTTGATCATAGAAAGCTGTTAGAAGCCTCACTTCTTTCAGCCTCGTATCAGACTCATGTCGTCCTCTCCCTAATAGCGACACAATGCCAGAGCCTTGGTGGAGGTTTTATAGATTCGACGCTACGTTCTTATGTGCAGGCTTTGATTGTGTCGTGGTCGATATGGAACAGAGTCGAGTGACTGACTTCGACATCCGCGAAGAAGACGCAGAGGAAGATTGGACCTATGCTGGAGCAGATACCAGATACATGACACATGGTCTACATACCTATCCCGCCCGCATGATTCCACAGATAGCAAGAAGGCTAGTTCTAAATTACTCACAGGGGGGTGAGCTCGTCTGGGATCCATTTTGTGGCTCTGGTTCTGTGCTTGTGGAGTCGATGCTTCTAGGAAGAAGATGTATTGGAACCGACCTTAATCCCTACGCAGTCTTCCTTTCCAAGGTGAAAACTAGGCCTATTGAACAAACACTTCTCCGAGAAACCACCGAGTCAATCATTCATAGGGTAAAATCACTTCAACAATCAAAGAGAAAGAAGGTGGATATCCCGGACATTCCCAATATCGATTACTGGTTCAAACCGTATGTCCAACGAAAACTGGCAATAATCAGAGAGGAGATCAACTCTCTTGAGGATTCGACTACAAAGGACTTCCTAAGACTGTGTTTCGCATTGACGGTACGGGAAGTTTCAAACCTGAAGAAGCGGGAGTTCAAGATTGTTCGAATGAGAAAACCCAAGCTTGAGGAGTTTCGTCCTGACGTGTTTCAGTCTTTTGTGAATCAGGTGCGAAGATGCGTTCCTCTTATGAAATCATTCACTACCGGCCTACCGGAGAACGTGGAGATGGCCGAAGTACTGGAAGTTGATAACAGAGCAGCCCCTATCAATCCGAAGTCGGTGGACTTGGTCGTCACATCCCCTCCCTATGGAGACCATGGCACGACTGTGGCATATGGGCAGTTCTCAAGGTATCCTGCACTCTGGATTGACCTGGACTCTGATGATGTTAGGACCGTAGATCGTCGTGGACTTGGGGGAAGGAACACTCGCGAATATTCTTCATCTGAACTTCCTAGTGAAACCCTAGTCAAGACTTATGAGAAGGTTCACAAGAACAGTCCGAAGAGGGCACGTCAACTGTACAACTTCATGTATGAGTTGAATGAGTCATTTCAATCCATACATGAGAAACTAAGGCATGATGCAAGAGCCTGCATAGTTGTTGGGAATCGTCTTATGAGCCGTGTAAGGATACCCACCAATGCAATCATCGTTGAGCTCGGTTCACAAATGGGATTGGAGCATGAGTGTACGATTCCACGGAGTATTCCCATAAAACGTATGCCGTGGCAAAACGCGCCCGAGAATGTGGAAGGCAGCAAGGCAGATACCATGCACACTGAGAACATAATCATCCTCAGAAGAGGCTAGACCAATCTCTCTGTATGCGCATAGAGTTGAGGTATGTCTGTTTCGAACATCCGATAACCCGGGCCGTGGTCTCTAACTCTACCGTCCGGCTTGATATGCATTCGCCAGTCAAACACGATCTTGCCCCTCCTGAGAAGGTTCAACAATCGTCCCGCGTCTGCCCTTGCAAGAAGATACGCCTCATTGTAGTGAAAGAACTCAATCTTTCCATCCACTTTCCGTTCAGCAAGCACCAATACGAGGTTCTCAACCTTCCTAGTCAATACATCCTGTAAGGACGCTAACTCCTCATAGGCGACTATCTCCCCGTTATGTACGAATTCTATTCTTCCCCGTTGATCATAAATGAGAATCCGCCAGCCCAAACTGTTGGTTTCTGTGGCTGAAACGGTGCAATATAGGGACTGACGGCCTTTCTTAGAATCCCAATAACCATGCTCAGTAACAAGAGTCCTTGGATCTATCCCCTCTACACGTTTCGGAACCTTTGAGAAAAGCGTAACAAGGTTTCTTTGGCTCTTTCTTGTGGCCTTAATCTCGAAGACACCCCAGTCTGGAATGGCAATATTGTTCTCAGCATATCCGAGTAGTGCCTCCAAAGTATGCCCGACTCCGGTTGGCCCCTTTCGTGCCGTTCTTACCCAGCCCAAGTTCTTGATAGTCTGAATCTTCCTCGTTAGTTCCTCCACTGTCATTTCAGGTGCGCTAGTCATTGCGCCTACCCATCCCCGGTAAACAGTCGGGACAGTTGCAGATATAGCTTCCTGGAGGTCATGCTCCGAGAGTTTCGTGCGTACACGTGCATCAAGACCTTTCTCCTAGACGCTGAGAAATCTACCTCAACAGAGGCTGCTCATTTAAATGCACTACTGAATATGTTTCACTTGAATTCAGGTGGGACTGTGGAATTAGCAAGGATTTGCCAATATGCACTTGCTGTACCAAACAACGGAGATGCGAGATATCTCACGATTGGTCAGGACAAGGTGGAGTGTAGCGGGATGTCATCAGAAGATAATGACAAGAAAGTACTGGAACCGGTGATGATTGACAATCGGACAAAGTCTGTCGTGTTTATTTCGGGAGTGTTGGTAGCGATATCCTTGGTTTTGACCGACTTCTTGGTAATCAACTTCGGCTCGAATCAAATCGTTGTTCTTGGTGTGAGTCTTCCGATAAATGTTATAGTTTCATCGCTGTTCGTACTAAGTCTTGTCGCAGGCATTCTAATAGCAAGGGCATATCGTGAGAACAGTGCGCTCACTGTCATTGTCTATGGGGGGTTCTGGTTCACTGCCGTGCTTTTTGCGTATCACACTGCATCTCCCTATGGATATCCCTTGATTGTTCTGTTTCCGTGTGCTCTCGCCATAGGAGGGCTGGGCCTTGGGCTATACAGAGTTCTTCAAGGTGACAGAGGAATTGACGATTTGTTGATGTGGGTTCTTTTGGCCAGCACTGCCATAAACCTCCTCTACTTCTTGGTTGGGGGGATTCCATGAACAGTAACCATTCAAGTTTCTACAAGGGCATATTGACGCTCATTACTATAGTAGGTGCACTCGTGTCAGGCTACCTTGTCTTGCCAAACATTGGATTGGATACACTTCTGGTTTTCAGTGTCAAGGCCTTTCTGATTGGTGCGACCATTGGCGTCGCAGCAATGAAGAAACGTAGGGTGGTAATTGAGAAGTACAGATTGGGAATTCGTACCTACAAGAAATATGCTGAACTGGAAGACCCGTCTGGTTTCTGGTTCATTCTCGGGTTTGGGTTAGTTGCTGTTACGATTTCGATTCTCCTAGTTACAGAATCCTTTGCGTTCACAACTCTGTTTGTCTTTGCATCGGGTTTCATGTTTGTTTACTCCGACGCAGCCGATGAGTTGGTAGGAGCGCATGCATTTGTAAGATCACTTGCATATCTGCTTATACTCATCACATGCTTCGTGATTGTAGCGAATCTGATAGCGTGGCTACCACCAATGTAGGAGAGCCTCATGCCCCCTGCCTAGCTTCTCTGGGTTTCTGATTTCTGATGCCCGCTCCAAATGAATCCAGCACCGAACAAATCCGTCCTCATAGTTGTCCTTCTCTTGTGAAGTTGTTGAATCTGTCCGGACCTCATTCATACGAGTTCTATGAAAACCCTTAGAACTCCGCTCTGTGCAACCCCGTTCAGCAATAGCGGACAGGGAGTCTGGCATCTACTCATTAGCTGGCCACGGTGGTCAATGTAAGGGTGTAATTCCGTCCAGAATGTCCTCATTTACGAGAATGAAGGCAGATGTATGGACTGGCTGGATAAGGAAAGCGCGGTCTTACACTAAAACGAATAGTCGATAGTCTGGCAGAGCGAGCTAGGAGGACGGGATTCAGAATCAGGGCCCAGAACCTGCTTTGCTGTTTTGTCTTAGGTTGCCCAAGAACAGCTGGAACGCATCACAGGTTCAGCATTTCTCATCAAATGCACACAAGATTTATGCCAGCATGATATGTCCAAGAATCGGATCGTGGTTAGGAATGTCGAAAACAGATTACTTCAAGCTTGATTTCTGGAAAGAAGTTAGGACAAGAGAACCATATCGCCGATATCGCATAGTCGATTTCCTTGGTATTGGGGGCACTGCTGCGAGCTTCCTAGCAGTCTGCATATCACCGAAGGAATACATCGGTCGATTAGTCGCGATTCAGTTCTTCAGAAAGTATTCAGTACCTGAAAGGCTGAACAAATTCTTAGAAGCGTTCAGTTTCCTAAGTGATTGTACGCACCCGTCCATTGTGAACGTGTATGGCCTTCACACCTACTATGAACGTCCAATGATAGTCACTGAGTATCTTCCTCTGACTCTGCATGATGTAATTCGGAAAAAGAAATCTTCCATTGTTGAGAAGACTAGCTTTGCAATGCAATTGCTTTCGGCCTTGGTGTTCTTAGAGCAACAGAAAGTAGTGCACAGGGACATCAAGCCATCCAACATATTTGTCAAGGGGAAGAGCTGCATGCTAGGGGATTTTGGGATGATGAAGAGGATTGAAACGACATCGGATGATGAAGACATCATAGAAGCGATGGCTGTTGCTGACACGTACCTCGATGGAACTGAAGTCTATCAGATACCGCTTACTGAATATGGCATGATTGACGCCAAGGAGGTTGAGAACAGCGGCATAACCGTGACCGGACATTATTGGAGTCCTGACAAGGTGCTCGATTATGCGGGAATAGAAGACATAACTCCGGCCTCGGATGTGTATCAATTGGGACTGGTGCTTGCTCATCTGTTTACAGGGTGGAATCATCAACCCAAATTGCCAAGAGATGGTCGAGGTGAACCAGATCTTGACATGGCTCTACAAGTCGCATTGGGGCCAGAGAGTGTACGTCGAATCCCATCCTATGCTGGACCGGGAATTGCCAATCTTATTTCAAAGATGCTCGAAAAGAACCCGTCGGATCGACCTCAAGCGAAAGACTTGATTGTATCATGGATTGGAGTCTTCGAGGAGGTTACAAGGGCCGCTAGGGTTATAGAAGGGCGCGTCTTCTAGCATTGGTGTATGTCTTCTCACAGTCACCATCAGTCTTCCTTAGGGGTGAGCAGTAGCGCTCACCGGAAATCTAGTTCAGTCTGTTTCCTCACTGCTTGTTTTCGTACCAGTGTAAGCAAAAGTACGAGTGAAATTCTGAACAGGTTGACAAGCGAGATTATTCCGCGTTTCTGAAACACATTCCCGTCACTTTGGCACTATGCAACCTCGTTCGCTGATGCACACTCACACGAGTTCTATGAAAACCCTTAAAACCCGCATCGTTTCAGCTACAACTTACAGCGGGTTGGGGAAGCCAGGCCTATCCCGCGGGGCTCATATGAGCGGAAACGCTT
>JBHIAE010000066.1:0-14511 GCA_046758445.1 Candidatus Thorarchaeota archaeon
CACCCAAAGCAAGTCCGTCGACAGACACTGAGATTGCTTCTGAGCTTGAGTTCCAGCTACCAGACTTGACAAGAACGCCCTCCCTATAGATTTCATAGTTTGACGGATGTAGATCATATGGATTCCAATTTATCGTGTTGCCGATTGTACCTTCCAAGATAGAGAAGTCTACCGGGCTGTCAATTGTTGGTGCCGTACCATCGTAAACAGTGACCCACACAGTGTCGGTGGCTGAGTTGGAGCCTATGTCAGTGACTTCAACTGTATAATTGTAGACACCCAGGGCAAGTCCGTCGACAGACACTGAGATTGCTTCTGAGCTTGAGTTCCATGGACCTGACTTCACAGGTGTACTGTTTCTGTAAACAACATAGGTGGATGGGTTGGCATCCGACGGATTCCAGACAATGGTATTCCCAGTCTGCCCCTCGCCATAGGCAATATCTCCTGGGGAGTCCACAGTCGGAGGGGTGGTGTCAGGAGCCGTGACTGACACAGTCACGTCGAGAACGTTGGATCTTCTGGTTCCACCTGTCCTTCCTGCTGCATAAATTCGGATGGTGTAGGACCCAGCTGACTGAGGTGTGTATGTGTACGTTGCGGTAATCGCGTCTTGTGCAGCATTGGTGTCGCCTGCCTGGTCGTCCTTCACATACAGAAACGAAGTCCCGGAAGCGTCAATAAGAAATTGGCTGTTGTCTACCCAACCGGATTGGCAGCTCACGGCAAACCTGCCGGCGAATCCAAACGAGTTGCTTGCATCCACAACCAAGACAAATGGAACGTCCACAAGTGCATTAACAACCCCAGTAGCGTTGGATGAGATAGAAACCCCTGCATTAGTGGCATGGCATACGTTGCACTCAGTTGTTTGATCTGGTGATGCTAGGGCAGTAAGGGCTCCAGCTGTCAAGATTGCAACAAGTGAAACGATTATTGCAACTCTCACTTTATGGGCACGCTTCACGTCATGACCTCACAGTTTCTTGTCGCTATTGAGCGTCACCACGATGTATAGCCCAACTTAAACTTTCTGTCAAAAGTCAGAAGTCAAATAGAAGACAGATCCTCCTACTGGAAAGAACGCTGAGATTCCTATACATTTCGCGTCGCATGGAAACGTGCAGTGTGGCCATCGGCAGCTGACATCAGACTCTGGTATTGCATTCCACTCACCTTAGAGATTGCTGGAGTCGGTCTGGGAATCTTATTCCTTCTATCGGAAGCATCGTCCTTTCATCTTCTATCCAACGTCATCGAATACGTTGTCAGTGTTAGCAATAGTGAAGATATCTCTTGGACTATTACCATCTACTAGGAGTCAGTGAAATCAATCAAGACTGCCATTGCCAGTATGATCGCGTGGATGTTCTCATAGGAGGACAGAGATTCTATCCCTCAGTCAGCTAAAGAACGAGGCTCAGTGGCTACGAAACAAAGCTCCACATCTGAATGTTGGAGGAGCTGAACTGATTTGGCCGTCTGTTCACCCTCCCTAACATTGGGTGCCCTTACCTGCTTCTTATCATTCCATTAGGACTGAATATCCCCATACTATTCATGGCTGTATAAAGAAGAAGGTGGACGAGAGAGCCCGGTCTTGAGGTGTCTCTCGCCCGTGTCCTACTCTAGGTTGGCACTTCGAGTAGAACGTCTGTGAAGTCGGTCTCTTCTCTAGCAACTTCTTCTTGTACCGATTCATTCAGCATGATGTCCAGTTGAGCATGAAGTTTCTTTCTGGCAACAACAGCGATACCTAGTACAGACACTACAAAGAGGCCGATTGCTGCGCCGAGTACTGGTGGAACCGTCGAGCCCGCTGTTTCTGCCCAGATGCCTCCTATCGCCATCCCGATTACCTGAACAGCCGTGAAGACCACATTGAGGAGAGCAAAGACTCTGCCTCTGAAGTTGTCTACCACAAGCTCCTGCATCAGGACTCCCAGGGGAATGTTCAGCAACACATCTACTGATCCGATTAGAGCCCACCACACTAGGACGCTTATGAACCCGTCAGCAGCCGCCAGGCCCAGGACTGCAACTCCTGCAACAATGCCTGCCAATGCTACTATGTAGAGAGGTTTGGGCAGGCGCTTCCTCTTGCCCATCACCAGAGCCACGATTGTCCCAGTTGCAGCACCTGCACTCAGGACTATGCCAAACTGTATCTCGGTGATTCCAAGATGACCCTCCAAGTGTGGAATCAGGAGAGCGTTTAGAATGCCTGATGATGATGCCAATAATATTGCAAAGATAAACAGGTAGAGGAGGATCACATTACCGGCAACATATCTGGCGCCTTGGACAACCTGTGATCTAACGGACTCCTTGTTCTCCACTGCGTCTTTGGGTATCAGTGATGTCTTGATGCCTCTAAGTGCGATGGCTGAGAGAATGAAAGTGATGGAGTTGATTGCGAAAGCAAGAAAGTAGTCGGGGGCGAGCAGAGCAACGAGCACGCCCCCGAGAGGAGGAATGGTCAGCTGTACAATCTGGAATGTCATCTGTGAGAGCGAGTTGGCTGTAACGAGCTCGTCGGTCTCGACAACATTGGGGATTGAGGCGTTTCTGGTTGGAAAGAACCAGGCGTTGGCAACTGCATATAGAAATGTAAGGAGGTAGACCCATTCAATCGGTGCTAGTACTGAGGGTAGCAGTGGTGCAAGGGGAATAAGTAGGATCAGTACAGCGCGTGCGAGGTCTGATGCAATCATTATCGTCTTTCTGTTCCATCGATCTATGTAGACTCCAATGAAACCAGCGAATATCACAACTGGAGCGGTCTGTGCCATTGCTAGGATGGCCATCGCCAGAGCTGATCCTGTCAGGTCGTAGGCATAGAACAACAATGCCAATGAGCTGATGGCATAGCCGACGTTAGAAATAAGTTGCCCAAACCAGAGTCGGGAGAAATCCCGATTCCTCAGGATGCTCCTGAAGGTACTACTCTCGTTCTGGACCTCAGACAATTCAGTAACAGTGGTCAACTTCACTACCTCGAAACGCAGTCATAAGGGCCTCTTGGGACTTGGCCAAGTGATTACCTTACTGAAGTCACAAAGGCGTGGTTGACCTGCATTGTTCTGAAGACCTCGACGGTCTTCTTGTTCTTCTTCACGGATGAAACTCGAGATTTAGTTGCTAGAGCCATGATGTTTCACAACAGTCACCGCTCAGAATCAGTATATATAGCGGAGCCACAAAAGAGGGTCACAGAATGGAGTCACAATTTGTGACTAGCTTCCGGTGTAAACATTGCCTATTCCTCATCACAGATTTGGACAGACTACCATCGCAAGGGTGAACGGTTCAGACGAGCTGAAACAGATAATGATTGATCCCATGCTGGGGTCTGAAACTGTCATCATCAAACCGAATTGGGTATCAAGTGAGTCTGCAGCCTTTACTGACGCAGATAGCCTCAGAACCATTTTGGAAACTCTTGATTCCCGCATTGTTATCACAGAGTCGCATATGATAGCCCGGGCACCAGCCTTCTTTCGCGATGGGGGTATGAGATTCGAGGCTGAAGGGAAGGAGGTCACTTGGAAGTGGCTGTTAAAGGGCGAGGGTTGGAAGTGGCTCATAGAGAACCCAGACATGGATTGGTTCAAGAGAGAGGGCCACTGGGATCAAATCAAGAAGGAGGACAAGGCCTTTCTGGACGAGAATGGCTTCACAGACCTTCTGAACGAGTTTGATGCCACATACGTCAATGTGACCGATGAGGTGTGGAACGGGAAAGTGGCAGACCCATCTGAAGTTAAGAGATTGGTGGAGATGCAGTTTAAACCAGTCCAGCTAGAAGAGATTTACAGCATAGTGCCAAAGAAGCTCTTCGACCTTCGTGGATCGACATTCATCAGCCTCGCACGAGCGAAGCTGTACGCCACTTTTACCATAAAGAACCTATTCGGAATGCTGCCTGATCCAGCAAGACCATGGTGGCATGGAAAGGATGAGTCTAGATACCTAGAGAGCATCATTGCTATCAAGAAGGTATACCGTTCCATCTTCAACCTCTATGGGATTTGTGAGGCGTTTAGCTCATTGTCTGTTCCTCACGATGAGGGCGATTTCTCTCTGCAAGTACCACCTATGAGATACAACATTCTGGGAGGAAAGGGATTCGTGGCGTTTGGAAGCAACCTCGTGGAGCTTGATGCAATCCTCCTCAGCATCACTGATCAACTCATCTTACAGGATGAGAAAACTAACCGTGAACCCATTCAATTGGCTCAGGAAGAGTTTGGTGCCGTGAAAGAGGACTATCTCGTCGAAGCAAAGCAGAAAGCTGGAGACTGGCTAACAACCCATACGCCTCATGCCGCTTAGTCACTGATTCGCGGACAGTTTTACTAGATCATCTCAGGCTCACTCTATGTAGAGACGGGTCTTGCAGAAGGGACAGAGCACCACCTTGTCATCAACGGGAGTGGCATTGGAGAGTTCAAAGGACAGCCCACAGTCAGGACAACGATACATCTCTATTCCGCCGACGTGTTCAGCAGGAAGTGCATGAGCACGCATTGTGGCGAGGATCTTATCATCTTCATTCACATCTGTGGGAGCAATTGGACGCCCCTGAGCCCACCTGTAAGCTGCATAGAGCAGAAACACAACCATCGGCACTAGAAAGACTATGTAGGTCAGATAGACATCTGGAGGTGCTGTGAGTATGGAACCAAAGACCGTGACCGAGCCTAGAATCAGAAGTAGTACGAAGAATGCCCAGCGTGCAGGGCTTGTCCTAGGTTCCTCCTGCTCGCCATAGTAATCGTAAGTGTCGTCTTCAATCATTGTAGGACCTGTCTGTGGTTCCCTTGACGGTGGATAAACTCTTCGTAGTGTATTGCTAAAGGTGAAACAAAAAGAGAAACGAACACGGGCCTTGCGGCCCGGTTCTTGTACTACTGAACAGATCTACTCTTGCTTAGCCGCCTTCTTGGCTGCCTTCTTCTCAACCTTCTTGGCCTTGACCTTGGTCACGACACCGACTGCGACGGTCATGCCCATGTCTCGGACAGCGAACCTGCCGAGCTGTGGGAACTGCTTGTAGGTCTCAATGCACATCGGCTTGAGAGGTACAAGAGTAGCAACCATTGACTCGCCCTTCTTGATGAAGTCGGGGTTCTCCTCGATGACCTGTCCGCTGCGTTGGTCGATCTTCTGGAGGATCTTTTCGAACCTGCAAGCGACCTGAGCGGTATGTGCGTGAATGACTGGGGTGTAACCCACAGTGATAGCAGTAGGGTGCTGGATGACCATTATCTGACCAGTGTACTCTGCCGCGACTGTTGGCGGCTTGTCCTCTGGACCAGCAACATCGCCACGACCGAGATCTTTCCTCTCGATGCCTCGAATGTTGAAGCCGATGTTGTCGCCAGGGACGGCCTCCTTGAGCTGCTCATGATGCATCTCAATTGTCTTGACCTCACCGGTCTTGTTCGGAGGCATGAAGGTTATTGTATCACCGGGCTTCATGACACCGGTCTCGACACGGCCTACTGGGACTGTGCCGACACCCTTGATTGAGTACACGTCGTTGATTGGCAAGCGCAAGGGCTTCTTGATCGGCTTCGGTGGGAGTTTCACCTGATCCAGGGCCTCAAGCAGAGAGGGGCCCTTGTACCATGGCGTGAGATCCTTACTGACCTCCTTCAGGTTGCAGGCATCGCCGATAGCGGCGGTCGGAATGAATGGGATGCCATCAAGCTTGAATCCGATGCTCTTCAGGAAGCCTCCAACCTCTTCCTTCACCTCTTTGTACCTGTCTTCTTTGTACTTGACAGTGTCGTCGTCCATCTTGTTCACACAGACGATCAGAGATGGTACACCAAGGGTCATGGCAAGATATGCGTGCTCCTTTGTCTGGCCGCCTGGACCAACGCCAGCCTCAAACTCACCACGCTTGGCTGACACAACAAGCAGACCAACATCAGCCTGAGATGCGCCTGTGATCATGTTCTTGATGAAGTCCTTGTGCCCAGGTGCATCGATAATGGTGTAATAGAATTTCGATGTGATAAACTTGAAAAAGGCAATGTCGATTGTTAGGCCACGTTCTCTTTCTTCCTTCAACCTATCTAACGCGAACGCCCAAGCCCAGCTTGGACGTCCGAGTTTCTCAGCCTCGGCTTTATGTTGTTGGAATGTTCTTTCGTCAACCGCACCTGTTTCATACAACAGCCTGCCCGTCATAGTGCTTTTTCCGTGGTCTACGTGCCCTATGACGACCAGGTTCAGGTGCTCTAATTGTTTACTCATTTCTGAATCACCACGTTTTTGACTTGCCCATCCATTGAACGCTGGACGGACTTTTGTTGCCACCTTTGGGGACACTTTTAATCGTTTCGACAAGCTCACTTGACCAAGGAATAGCCATCAGCTTCCAATTACCCACCCTGCCTCTTGGATGAGATAGTATATGATGCTTGAGGCCGCATCAAGGACAAACGTAACGTGAGCCATGATGTCCTTTCGGGTGGCTCCCATGTGGGCCAGGTAGGGTGAGGAAGCGGTTGGCATCCAAAAAAGCTGCATACCACATAGGCGACACTCTCTGCTTCTACCTCCCTGAGCCACTGTGGCATCTTGAGTCTATCTTGGTGTGCTTGGACAAGATGATTCATTTGGGGGTGGGAGGCGATTTACCAGTTCTTGATCTCCATGTAAGGTCCTCTATAGTGGACGAAAGCCTCTTGTGGCGTTGTTTATGGTGCTGAGAGCTCTGACTCTCCGGCCACCTCGCAAGTCTGATTCTAATCGTGAAGTCCCCCACTTTTGATTTGACCTTGTCAGAAAGCTGCATCTTGAAGAAGAGTGGTCCATAGAAGTGTCGAGGACTGATCTTCACGTACTCTATGTCCCTTAGAGTCACGGAAACGTTCTTCTTGGTCAACCCCCAATTGACCTTCACTTTCTTCACTTTGTCCAACGGCAGGAAGTCAAGGCTCTGATAATAGGCCTTCTCCTTCAAGTCAGGATAGATCAGATAATGCCTATCTGCCACTTTCGTGCTACCAATGACCTCGTGTCCTATAGCTAGAATCCGGTCGTTGGTGATGGCTATGTGTCCGGACTTGAGACGGTTGAAACTGCCCATCTCGCACCCCCCATACTCCATGAGAACTATCTCTTCACTTGGCCTGAGGTGGCGTTCTATGAACCTTCGAGTGACATGAAGGGATTGTGGAAGACTGTTGTCAGTGTCAAACTCATTCATCTCCAGACCGCCCCCAAAGAAGCTGATTGTGGGAATTCCATCTATAAGTTGAGGGTAGCCCTGCTCAAACAATGCCACTCCAACGTCGATGAATCTTGAGAATTGTTCGTCGGTTGGACGGCTATCGTGTGGAGGATAGTGGCCTGGTGGCCTCACAAATGACAGTAACGCCTCCTCCAAGGCCTTCCACTTCTCCTCACTGTATCCCTCCTTGACTATCTGTTCTATTCTCTCGAGAGACTCTTCTATGCTCAACAGAGTCGGTTGGTCTTCTCCTTTCATTCTCCATCCCATGTCTGTTACGCACTAGCCTATTTGAGTTTGTACTGGTCATAGCCCATATGACAGGCCTCGCCCTACTATCGTGGCCATCTTAAAGGTGAAGGTCATTACTTCCAGCCCCAGAAGCGCTTTGCCTAGGGCGCCCTGAGACAGTGTTGCTCTCGCCTTAGCTACCCAGTTAAACCCATACCATAACTGGCGTTCGCGCATGTAATGCTTGATACTCTCCTCCCAATCACGTACTGGGGCCCCGTGGGTTTTGAATCGTATCACGTTTGCTACTGTACTCACGATGACACTTGCCGCAATCAGGCCTTGAAGAAGCATTGCAGGCATGATGTCGCTTTGCGAACTTGCCCAATGCAAAACCAAGAGAAAGATTGTGCCAGAAGCAAAGTGCATAATCTGGTGAATGAGGTTCTTCAGGACAATGTCAACCAGTCCGATTCTCTCTGCTATCTGCCCAGTCACGGTATATGCAACCGCAGTACTCGCTTTCTCTATAGTCTGAGCTGCCTGGGGTAGACTACGTATCTTTCCTCCTAACCCAAGCACCCCTCCAATTGCCATGAAAGTTAGTTGTGTGAAGATTAGGTTCTGTATTGAGCTGCTCGTGAACTGGAAGAAGCTGAAATGCTCCGCCTCCATGAAGGTGGTGTCTTTGCCATGCAGCTCGAATACCGTCTTGAGCACACCAGTCAGGAAGATGTCAATGATGCCCTTACCACCGATGTTGCTAGTGATCATGTCAAGGCCAAACAATGCAGAGGTCAGCCCGGGACCGACGCCTACTCCTGTAGCACCTAGTGCAATACCCGCGGCTATCATTAGGACGCCTATCGCAATCATTACTGGTTTCATGGCCTCATGATTTGCCTCAATCTGCTCCCATTTCGTGTCATAGTCATGAGCATAGTCTTCATCAAGAGCAAATCTCTGATATTCATAGCCGTAGTAGACAAGATTCGATAAGGTTGCGACTATATCGCCCTCAGGAACAGTTTCAGGGTCTTCGTTGTAGATTGTTGTGACTACCAATGGAGATATCACTTGTAGCTGCGACTTGGATCCATCAAAGAGTAACCGGTCCTTGTAGTGGGCGTGAGGATCACCTGCAGACATCCCTACGTACTTGCCTCTGTCGATGAATCCAGTGCCGCTTTGGATTCCAATCTGCTTTGGAGCGAGCTGTTCCAGGTCGAATCGGACTTTGGTAGTAGTTTGATACACTGGTAGCGTCTTTTGAATGGTCCACCCATTCAGGACGAGCTCCGTCTTCATATACAACGGGAATGTTTGACCGACCAAGTCTGTCTGATTTATGTCAAACTCGATGTAATTGGCTTGAATCATTGGGTACCTGATAAGTGGGTGGTCGAAGAGGCTTTCACCCCGCCCGAGCTTTTCAGCCAACTCCCTGCCTTCGTCATCCCATGTGGACAGCTCTTGAGTGGGCTGACGGACTCGAATCGTATCGTTGAAGTGGTACACGGTCTGGTCAACGTAGGGGGTTGAGTACCAGTCGGCACCATCCTTGTCAATGACCGTATATTCAATCTTATCGAGCTCTGAGCATTCTCGAATCGTAATGGTGGGGAACTATGGAGGAGGACTTGCACGGAACCCGAAGGGGGACAGTCAAATACAGACAGTGAGTGGAAATGGCATACTCGAATCGTAATGGTGGCCTATCTCATCTGGCTGGCAATCGGCCAATACTTCAGTGAGGGTCTTCTATCATATGTCTTCGTTTCCTCAGTGATGATACTCTTGTTCACTGTGTGGGCTTGGAAGGGAAGACCGCCTTGTCCCTATGCTCCATGATGGCGTTATTCTTAGGATGGTTTCGACACTCTCATTTGACCACGAAATAGATTCGATTTCAGTCGACCACCCGAAAACACATTTGTAATTGCTTTTGGCTCGATCCAAGCAATTGTTGCAAAAGGGAGAAAAAGGCTCCCTGGATGAGAATAATAGCTCTCCTTCCAGGGAGTATTCTGGTATTCTATGACGTGCGCTTCGCTACGACTACAGCGACAACTGCAATAGCCATGATAGCAACAATGGGTACAAATCCGTTGGCGAGTAGATCGCCTATTCCCGGAGTACTGCCAATGCCCAGCAGGAGGTTCTCAAATCCGACCTTGGGGTCATGGATAATCACATCGCCTCGAACGTAGTTCAGATAGATCTTCTGCTGAGTAGGACTGACCTCGACAATGCTTGCATTGACCGGGTATGTGATTCCATCAATCTCAACAGACTCCTTCCATGAGAAGAACCCTGTGACCTCGTCCATGATTACGTCAACCGCCGCCTCCTCGGTGGCTCTCCCATCCTCCTCATCCTCCGTGATGTCTTCATAGGATGTTTCCATGGATGCCTCGAGCTTTACCTGAAGTGCGAGCTGTGAGTCGTTCTCTAGGTAGTCAAAGCCCTGAATGATGACGTCAATCTTCACCTGTGTAGGCGCGATGACGGTCCCGTTGATGTCTGCAAACTCACCGGTTGCATAGACAAGCGCGCTGAAGATGCTATCATTCGTTGTGACCTCGAAGATGTGAATATCCCCATCAGGAGCGTTTTCGACGCTGTAGACTATTGGATTGAAGCTTGCGAGTTCCAGAGTCTGGACCTCAGTGTCGCTCTCCTTATCATAGAGTCCATTTCCATTGTCGTCAATGTACTCTACAATTTCCTCGAACTCCACCTCAAACTCGCGCTCAGTTTCTGAGGTTGAGTTTTCGGTTTCGAATCCGATCTCGAACTCAACACCATCAAGACTTGTACTAACCTCAATCTTGAATGAGTCTTCAACCCCGCCAGACTCAAGCTCCGACTCAATCTCTGCATACGTCGCATTCGTAATGACCTCCACTTGACGTCTGTTGCGAGCTTCATCATCATCACTTACTCCATCATCATCTACGTCATCGAACTGTTCTGTTTCAGTCGTAGTTTCTGTTTCGTCAGTATTCTGTGCATTCACAGAAGCTACTGACGACACGAACAGAAACAATACCATGAATAGCAGTGCTTTTTCAATAAGGTGACGCTTTCTCATCTAGTTCACCAGGATGCCCTTCGATTGAGTATATATATCGACCATTATGCACTTTTGTGAAGTGAAGCTTGGTGGGGCGTCCATACATCCTGGTTTCGAATTCTAAGCTTTATGGGAGTTCAGAATGTTTCATTAAGTCTTGTTAGCCCATCTGAGTGTTTTCTTGGACTAGTTGTAATCGCTTCTTGTCAGTACATGTATGCTTGCCTATGTCCTCTACAGACGATATTGGTTCAGGATGTGAGGATGAATCATGATGAGTGGTTTGACTCACTGTTGAGCCTTTGTTACTGAGCTTGTTACGGCGCCACGAACTCGTGGGGTAGATTCGCGGATAGTTTTACTAGAATGACCGTGATTCGGTCTTCTGAGCTACCAGCTATCCGAGCAAGCTAACTGTCCATCCCCGAATCTTGTCCCAGTCCCTTGAATCAATTCTCTCTGGGACCTCTTCATCGAAGCCCATTTGCTGCTTCAGAAGGCTCTCGACAAGCCTTCGAACGGCAAAGTTGTATTTCTTGAGGTCAAAGACTCCGGCGAAGAACGTGGTCGCAACTGGTATCAGACCTGGGATTTCCTCTACCACTTTGTCCAGATATTCGCTCTGAACCATATCGTGGTTCTTTGAATCAGTAGCGTATCCTGAAAGAACGAAGAGTGCCACTCTAGTCTTCGAAAGGCTCTCAAGGTTCTTCTTGATGAGTTCCAACGGCTCCTTCGTCCATCTTCCTGCCTGGATTCCGCTCCCTATGACCACTAGTTCGTAGCTCTGCAGGTCTTGAGGTATCTTGCCTTTTCTGAGATCAACCAGGTCCACATGACGCCCATGTTCTTGGATCACGTTCTCCATTTCTTGGGCTACTTCAGCTGTGGATCCGTAACGTGAACCATAGCATACCAGAACTCTTTGAGTCATGAGGAGTTCGCGTCCTATGCCGGGCTTTATGTATTGTGAAAACGATGAGTATCAATCTGAGAGTGACTATCTCATCAGGTCAGGAACTGAGTCTGGTTGTTTGGTCAAATCCTCTATCTTGTTCAGAGGGACCCACCCTTCATCTCCGAGGGAGGTCCTTGCCCATGCCCACCCACTCTCTTCACTCATGACGATTATCTCGTCCCCTAGACGAACTGTCAGCTCTCGTGAAGTGTAGTCTTGAATGGATTGGAAGCGGTTTGAGTCTGATTCTGGATTCAGGTACGCTTTTGGAACCCATCCGTGGACCCCTGCGTCATTTCTACAGAAGAGCCATCCTTCCCACTCGGTCTCTCGCTCCTCACCCTCAACTGACTCTCCACCCTTGATTACCAATGGAATCTCGAATTCGCTTTCATGGTCTATGGTTACTCTTGCTATTCTCAATCGCTTCACCCTATGAATCCGCGGATAGTTTTACTAGAAACGTGTCATCCTTACTCCTGAGTGAACACATAGGCAACGTTGGCGCCAGTCTGGACAGTCTGCATGCTGCCAGCGGTACCTAGAATGTCGCCACATGGATAGGCCCAGATGTAGCCATCCAAGGGCATCTTTACCTCCTCCAGCACATCACCATATAGGTCGTAAATCTCAGCGAACACATCTCCCTTCTTCAGGAATTCCCCTGGCGGCTTCAAGAATCGAATTAGACCGCCTCTATTCGCCCGGACAATTCCTTCCCACTTGCATGGCCCTGGTATGATTGTGATTCCCTCTTGTGGTTCTGCCTCACCATCAATCATGTCAAATGCTTTCATGATATTGAGAATGCCCCTTACGCCAACAGTCGTCGATGGTTCGGAGATCCATCTGCCGTCTATTAGCTCTACAAGGATGTCCGGAACACCCTTCTGGGCCGCGAGATTCGCCAAGGTAGGAGGTGCGTCTTTCTTGAACGGCGTGCGATCGATGACCGTGATCACACCGAATGCCTCAGCCATCCTCTCAAGCCTCTCTTTTGTCTGGGGGTTCGTGACATTGATTTCCGTGAAGAACAACGAGTCAGGTCTCGTGTTACAATGAATATTGATTACCATGTCAGCCTTGCTCCATACCTCCTGCCATAAAGCATACGCTAGCCTCTCAGTCGCAGTGCCATCTGGCTGATCTGCCGTCAAGGGACTAGCACTTCCGCCGCCCCCCAAGTCCTGATTGTCAATCCAGGATAGATACTGGTGGTGCATGTATGCCAGAGGGTTCTCTACAGGAATCCCAATGATCGCACCTCTGAGCTCCTTCGGATCTATCTTCTCCCTCATTATCTTGATAATGACCTCAGCGCCTTGCAGCTCAATTCCGTGCTGGGTGCTGACGACAAGGAGTGTAGGTCCGTCCCTGGCGCCGTTCATCACAAGAGTGGGGATGTCAATGCTTGTAGTTGTGTTGAGCTCTACGCCCTTGATTATTCCCTTCTTGAGTTCGCCTCTCTTGGCAGTCACGTTTCCAACTTCAAGTTTCTCTGGCATTGTCTAAGCCTCAAGCAGACCTAGTGTGCGTGACTCATATTCGTTCTGGATGATACCCGTTTCATCGACTATCGCTCCTACAGATGCAGACTAATGGACACATCTCCATATGCCACAACCGTCATATGCCGGTTCATGACTGAAGTCTACTTGCGATGTGATTGACGTATGTCAATGTTCGAGCTGGACTTCAAGATAAGGCACGCATGCACACTCGGAAACATTTCATCGGACTTTCCGTCCATTCGCATCCTAAAGTGGTCCAATAATGGACGGGAGGTCATAGAGCTAGCTGGGGTTGCTAGTACTGACCATGCCAGAATTGTCGGACTGATCTCTGAAGCAACCGAGATTATGGAGAAGATGTCAGATAGTCAGAAGACACATCTCATTACAGCAGCCTGTTCATGCATAATTGAGGAGATTATGGAGAAGGGGGTGGGAGAAACTGGTCTATTGTCAATCTCACCGACTGTCTTCAGGAAGGGGTGGGAGTATCATAGAGTGATTGCACTCAGACAAGAGGGTATCAATATGCTAATGGAGAAGCTGAAGGAGAGGTCGTTCTTTCCAGTCATTCTGAGAAAGATTCCATTCAATGGATTCTCTGGGGGTTCGATGACCTTTACGGCCGATTCTGTGTTCTCAGAGCTGACTGAAAAACAGATGGATGCAATACTGACAGCATACAGGCACGGGTACTATAAGCTCCCAAGGGATACAGATCTTCAGACAATAGCCGCGAAGACCAAGATAGCACGAACAACACTCCAGGAACATCTGAAGAAGGCCGAGAACAAGATAGTTGGTTCTCTGGCTCCTCACATTCATGCATGGCTCCACTTTAGAAGTGGCAACCAGACTCAGAGAGTTGAATAAAGACTGTGATACTCGAAACGTTTCAGTTGGTCATTTTGGCATAGATTCAGCGTGGAACGACTTGTTGATGATCTCCCACTTGTTTCCGTTCACCCTCAAGAGAGTAAGGTAGTCTGTCAGAACGCGAGATTCCTCTGCACTCTCTCTGACAACTTCAACCTTGGCCATTGCGACTGTCCCGGTGAAGTCTATTGACTTGATCTCACTACTGACAACTCTGTCCTCGCTAGGCTTCTGACACCACTCTTCCCAAAATGACCGTGGAACGATAGACACAGTCCCATCCCGCAGAGAACTCATTCGCGAATCAGGATACCACGACTCCAGAAACCTCTCGATTGCTCTTGTTGTGACGCCGCTGATGTATGCGTTCACAGTCTTCTTGATCTGTTCAAGCTCTTTCGACATCATTGAAACCCTCTGGTAGTTTGAAATGATATTGTGGAAACCAGGATAAGCCTAGTACCGGCATATGACGAAAATGAGGAGAATATCTCTCGAAAGCTTGAAGTCACCGAGATGCTCTCCTTGGTTGGTGTTTCAGTGGTCAATTCCTTTGTCACCGGAGGTACCGGGTTCATTGGAAGTCATATCGTTCGATTGTTGACTCAGA
>JBHIAE010000067.1:0-14227 GCA_046758445.1 Candidatus Thorarchaeota archaeon
GATAGCCGCTCTGTCTGGTCCAGTCAGCTGTACGACCTCATACGGGTCAAGCTTAAAACCGGCCAGCCGACACATCTGTGGTCTTCTGTCACATCCCTGCTAGAGGTTTTTCATATCGTCAGCTGTCAACACACAGGGACATGTCCACGGCCAGCCTCTTGCAGTGTGGTTATCAACAGTCCACACTGGCATACCCGAAGACCATCACCGTTCGAGAGAGCAGGCCGTGGATGCCCTTCCAGTCCCACGACATCCGTTTCTTTGGCAACAACAAGACCAACGTCACTCCCAAGGGCAAGGACTACGGAAGGCGGAACATCACTGACATAGGTTTTCTTCTGGACACAGTTCGAGGATGTCCATTCGCTGCTGTGTATCAGGGGCACGGTTGCTACGGCCACTGCTACCTCTCAGAGAGCATGGCCCGTTACCATATGATGTACTGGATACCAGTGAGCAACCGTCTGAACGAGCAGGCACTAAGCAGGGATCTAGAGCGCATCAACTCGGACATTGTGAGGAATGGCGTGAACGGTGAACCGTCCTGCGACTGGTCACTGGCTGCGGACACAGCCGAGTTCTGCGACCTCTTCGATAAGACCACCGTTCTCCTCACTAGGTTTGCCATCGAGCCGCATTTGCTCATTTTGGAAAGGCTGGTCAGGGCAGAGGCTATCGTACATGGCTCGGTGAGCGCTCTAGATCCATCCCAGCACATTGACAGGATTCTGAGGAACCTTGAGAGGTACGAGGAGCTTGGCGGACGCATCGTCGGGCGTGTCATCACTGCATGGTTCGGTGATGAGGAGTCGAAGCTTTGGGAGGTTCAAGATGACCTCATGGCACCGGACTACTCGTTCCAACAGCCCCTGAGAATCCGTGGGACCAGCCCCGCTAACAGACACCTAGACTTGTCCCATTACGGCCCGACCATCTCCAACACTGACGGGCGAATCAGCAACCGTTGGAGGAGTGCCCATGATGTGGGGTATGGTACACGCGGCTGCTACAGCATGTGCTACGAGTGCCTCAACAAGTGCATGAGCCATCCTAGAGTCTGGGGGGTGTGGGAGTGACTGCTGAGGCAGACCTACAACAAGTGGTCCAGATGTGTCTGGATGGCACAGTCCATCTCTCAGAGGCCAAGCGACGGACGTCCAAGTGGATTGACCCTGAGACTGGACACTTCATCCCAAGGGACATCGAGGTCCGTGGCAACTCCAAGAACCCGAGGAACACCACAGACGTCGTGTACGGGTGTCCCTACTACTCCTTCAAGAACTGTCCTTGGGGATGCTATGCGGGGTTCGGGTGCAAGAAGCTCAGTGCTGACTTCACAACCCCTGTCGAGATGATGTTCAACCCTGATGTTCTCCGACCTCAACTCAAGAGGGTGGCTGAGAGGATAGGCTGGGTCCGAATCGGCGTGATGAGTGAGCCAGGTCTTGCATGGGACAAGGTGGTTCAGGTCTGTGATCTATCCCATAAGTATGGCGTGACTCCTGTGGTGTTCTCAAGGCTGTGGAAGAGGCCCACTAAGGCACAGATGAGAGAACTTGTCGACAACGGCGCGATGATTCATGCCACAGTCTCAGCCTTTGACAGTGACGACTTTCTCAGTCCCAGAGCCAATGTGTGTAAGTCTTACCTTCAGTTCGGTGGTCATTTCGCATGGCGTCCAGTGTCCTTCCACTTCGATGACACGACCTCCGAGGGTCTGCGTCTGTGGAGCAGACAGGGTCAACTGATGAACGGGGAGCTTGGTGCGACGTCTGAGAGGTCACCCTGGGTCTTGGAGAACCCTGCCCGTGTGATGAGGGGCAAGAAGGAGTACAACCCGAACTGGAGGATTTTGGCCGAGTGGGCGTACTTCAAGGCTCCCACGACCAAGCGACACAGGTTCAGTGCTCACAACCACAACTGGACTGCTGGTGTGTTGTATGATGAGGATGCCTGCTGGGTGGGCTGCCGTGAGTGTACGGTTCAATGTCTGGTTCCCAGGGTGAGGAAGTCGAAACAGTCTTGTGTCGAGGAGTTTGTCTAACAGGTGATGGGCATGATCGAAGAGGAGCCCCTGGCAAGACTCATCCGACTCCGCAGGTACGAAGAGCTTGACAACGTTGTAGATCAGCTTCTCCAAGAGTCTGGTTGGCCGCAGGTCGCATCACAACTTGAGAACATCCCCACTCCGCATGCTCAAAGCGCGGGGCCGTTGGATATACTCAGTCCCACCCACTTTGATATGCCAGGAGAACCACCACATTACATAACGGAGCAAGTCCTTGTCGATCGACCATGGTATCTCTCCAACGAGGACGTTGGTTGGGGAGTGAGGCGCGGAACGCTCCGAGATGGCATCGTCCACATCCTCGGTCTGCAGACAGTTCTTGGGATTGACCTTGACAGCCTCAAGCCCTTCGAGGGGATACAGGCATCGAGCCTTGACGAGCTCCGTCAGAGCGCCATTCCAGTGGCCATCGATTTTCTGAGGTCGCAGGCTGCCGATCACAGGACATTCTTCTTGGACGTGGATGCGATGTCGGTTTCCCCGTTCGCGGCTGCCGTTTCAGACATAGTCGAGGCGAGGAAGAGAGAGGTCCGGGCTCTAAGCGAGGAGTCGCAGACAAACGAGGTCGTGGGGACCTACTACGGCTTCAAAGTCTTGACAGAGGGCTCCATACAGAATACTCGTCCCGTAGGATTCGCAAGCTCTGCCCTGGAGGCACTCGATGAGATGATTCAAGCCTTGGGGAAACAGACAAGGCTTAGTCACACGAGGTTCAAGTCTTGGCGCAGGGATACTTCCTCATGGCTCAAAGCCTGGGAGGGCTACGATGACCTTACACAGACCCTGCTGAAGGCCATCATGCTGGTGTCAATTGGTGGTAGGAAGAGGGGAATCCCTGAAGGGCTGAGAGTCATGGGAGTCCTCGGCGACTCTAGGGCCCTGCCCACACTCCATCGGCTCTTGGAGCTGATACCCGTTCGAAGTGACAGACTGCAAATGCTCCTGGAGGCCATCGGATGTGTTGGACATCCCAGTTCCTTCGACTACATCCTGCCGCTGGCAAAGAAGAATACTGTCGCAGGAAGGGAGGCCTTGGCGCAGATGCCTCTGATTCGCAGTCCCAAGAGCACTGAGCATCTGCTCAAGGTCTTGGCAGAGGTTACTTGGCGTCAGCAATCCATAGTGGCCACCCGCCTCTGGATGACTTTTGACAGCCGTTCTGAGGAAGTAGTACGTGCACTATGGAACCGCGTCTCTGTCACCAACGACCATCGATGGTATAGGGAAAGAATCATGGAATTTGTGCGTGCCAGACAGGCAGTCACCTCTCTTGCCCTGATTGGAGAGGAGGGCAGGACAGTCGTGAGGAAGCACCCTGACGTCGTTGCCTCATTGATAGAAAGATTGCCATATACCCTTGATAAGATGAGGATGTTGGTGTTGCTGCGTGCCGTCGAGGGTCTTTTGGACCACCCTACCATCGCAGCAATCTGCGAAGACGTCTCTATTGAGCGGAGATAGCCTCTCTGAAGAGAAACCCTGTCATCGTGAAGACAATCCCCTACTGGAATGATCTTCATGGGCTTCTAGCACGGGTCTAATCTTCCATCTCCTCAATCCTCTCCATCAGACCAAGGAGGGCACACATGTAGACCGCATCTGGAGTATGTGGTCGAGCGAACATTGTCCCGGCATCACCGAACTTCCTTGCATACTCGAAGACCTTGTCGAGTCTGGCCTTCTCCTCTGCGGTCAACTGCCTGCGGAAGTTCTTCCACTTGGCCTCCTCAATCCGGATTGCCTTTCTGAAGGTGGGAATGGTGCGGCCCATGGTGATCTAGCTGACGTCCGGTGGCGGCTCAGATAAGGACCACCAAGTCTATTAGAATCAGGTCGAATCTTTCAAAAGCCTTTAGAGACAAGGGACTGTTGGATAGAAGCGCAACATAGAGTGGGGACGATAAATGGGTCTTGAGTTCAAGCATAAAGCAATAGTTCTGAGTGGAGTGGCAGGTACCAGACTCAAGACTAAAGTCCTAGGAAGGTACTATCGCTTCTGGCACTCAGTTCAATCAGGGGGTAAACGAGGAAGCTACCGTTATCCCACCTCAATAATAGATCTAAATGCTGGCACAGGCCTTCTCTATATCAATGAGGAGCGTGAGATTATTTATGGGTCAGCAGGACATGCATTAGAACTGAAGTATAAGTCAATAGACATCGGGACAAAGAATCTTAGCGTCTTTCTTGTAGAAGAACACGATAAGTGCAGGGAGTACCTGCTTGAAAATATAGAGGAGGAATGGGATGTCAAGCTCCAACAACAGAAGGGCATTAGCTATCCTGTCTGGACAAATGGGGCTGTCTGGCTTTTTGAGTCAGTAAAAGACTTCCTAGAGTTCACTGAATCTGGTTCAATGATTGATAGAGGTCTATTCTTGTTCGACCCACTTCTAGCTCCAGAATATGCAGTCATCGAAAGGGTAGCTAAAAGTAGAATAAGCATTCCCTTTCAGAGAGGAACTGAGTTCATTCTCTTCTTCTTCACCTCAGACTGGGTAAATGGAAGGAAGGGCTTCTCGCCACTACCAAGAGATGCTGATGAAAGCAAATGGAAAAAAGGAGAAACAGGGAGCGCACAGATAGCCGATGTCGCGTTTGGAAATCGGGCATGGCTCAGAGTAATGGAGATGAATGGTTCATCTGATGTACTTCAAGACTCGCTCCTATTAGCCTATGAGATGAAACTAAGGAAATGGTTCAGGCTAGTATTACCAATACCATTTCAGCCCAAGAAAGGCCAGACTTACCACATTCTGTGCTGCTCAAACTACGAGGTGGGGATAAATCTAATTCGTTCCGAGTGGGAACACCTTGTCGGGATACACAAAGGTGAGAGAGTCCGCTCTGGAGTAATTGACCTGGCCAAGGATGTTTTTCCGCGATTCTCTGCTGAATATCCAGGGATAATGCTCTCAAGAAAGAAGGGGCAAAAACGACCCTCGGAATGGAGGGTCCTGTGGAAGGTTGCGAGAGAGTTCGCTGACGGAACCTGTGATCAGAACTGCAAGAGTCTAATCGATATTGCAGGAAGCTCTGCAGAAGTTGAGCGGTGTCTAGAATGGTCTGAGTCTGAAGGATTCCTCACTAGAGAAACCAAGATTCCATGGGCATGGGCAAAGCATCCTCAGTTTCCAAGATTTCGCGCGAACTACAACCGTCTAAACGAAGTGCTTGGAATATCGCTTCCTCTTCCAATGCGACCTTTGACAGCAGACGCATTGGCCTTCCAAAAAGGGGAACAAGATACTGAGTTCCTAAGCCCAAGAATCGATGGTCTTGAGATTGATGTAAGGTTCCGTTGCCCGAAATGTAATGATCTGGTTGTTTCGGATGGAGCGATTACGATTCTCCCACCATATTTTGCTGCTGATTCTGATGCTAAGTCAATACGGGAAGATTGGGAAACATTATGGTGCCAGAACAGAGATTGTGAGGAAGAGTATTCTCTACATTGGGTCCATTCAATGTATACTGGGCTCTACTTCCGAATTGAGGACACAAAGAAAGATCATCCCTTCTGGTACAGGGAATTATCACTGTACGAAGATGAAGAACCATAGGTTCATTCACTGTAGAAATAATAGGGGGCTGAACTTACGAGTTTTTCAATGTGTGAGATGATGATTATTTGATGGAGTGTGTTGTGACTGACAATTGCATCATCGAGCGAACTCTTTCTCCAAGAAGCCACATCCAAGGGAGGGTGTATCCGAGCGATTAAGGGGACATTTGCTAATTATAAGATGCTTGACGGGACTTTACAGCGAAGGCTCAGAAAGATAGGAAGCGGGTCAATCATCAAGAGATTCGAAATGACGCCCTATCCTCGTAAGGAAGCTGATGTCGTCTGTCCACACTTTCTGGAGCTGAAATGGGGATACGGATGCCCATACGACTGTTCCTGGTGTTTCTTGAAGGGCACTCTTAGAATGTTGCCTGAGAAGACTGCACCGAAGACTAAACCGAGGGATAAGGTCAAGAAGCATGTGCTGTCAGCTATCAAGTACAAATCACATCCAGAGATGTTCAATACCGGTGAACTCTGCGACTCATTGATGGACGAGAGAGGAGCTGTGCCATTCTCAAAGTGGATAATTGATATCTTTGAGTCTCAGAATACGCACAAGGTCTTGTTCCTCACGAAGTCGTCATACGTAAAGCGACTCCTCAAAGTAGAGAAGCATAGGCAGGCTGTCATTAGTTTCAGCATCAACGCGGAGAAGGTGTCGAGGAAGTGGGAACGAGCCCCATCCGTAAGGAAGCGCATAGAAGCTGCTTCCAGACTATCAGAAGAAGGGTGGGAGGTCAGAGTGAGGATTGATCCGATGGTCCCACTTCCTGATTGGAGGGAAGCATATGCCAATCTTGTCGACCTCTTGTTCACAAGTCTGACCCCCAACAGAGTCACGCTTGGCACTCTTCGTGGACTGCAATCAACGCTGAATAACGTGAAAGACCATTCATGGATCAAGTATCTAGATGGTGACAACTCAGGTTGGGGAAAGAAGACTAATGATGATCTAAGAGAAAAGATGTACCAATGGATGTTTTCTCTATTGGAACCTCATATGTCCCTCAAGCATGTGGGCCTATGTAAGGAAACGCTCAGGATGATTCGAACATTGGGTCTTGATTTCAGGGAGCAAGTCTGCAATTGTATTCTGTGACCACTGCGTCCACTGAGTTATCAACTCTCAACGTCCTTTCAAGGGTGTCTTTGGTCTGAGTCTAGCCAGTTGGACAATCTAGCATTCAGCTTGTTCCTCTCCTGCCGGTTAGAGTCGACTTTGAGAGTATAATCAATAAGCCCTCCTCTAATGTTGAAGAGGATTAGATAAGCTCTAAGGGCATTAGATGTAATCCAAAACAGTTCATTGACCAAGGATGTGTTCTTTGATTCGAATGAGGCTCCATGAACCAGAGGGCCTCTGACTGATCTGTGGATCTTCTTCAGTTTCTTCTCAACTTCAGCACGCTGACTCTCCGAAGTGCTAGTAATACTAGCAATTCTTGACGCCATGTCTTTGCCCCCAGTTCGAACAATTGTTTCTAGAATAATGGAGAGGTCTACTACCTCATCCTCAATGAAGTCGTTGCAGATTGCACGATTGTACCTCCGCAGAGACCTAAGCAGCCGTGGGACTTCTTCATGGTGCATTCTGACTGCCTTTCTCAGTCTTCTATGCAACTTTATCAGGAGCTTCCTTTGTGCGTGGTTCAAGATGAATTTGGAGTCCCATCTTCTGCTGAAGGCAGCTGGATGCACATCAGGTCTAGTGTTATGATGTAGGCTTATTACAACCGTACCCTTTCGTGGGCTCTCGTCGTTAGTCACCTGGTTCACACCAACGGAGCTAGGTGATAAGAGTCGGAGAGAACTCACCAAGAGGTCAAACTCTGGCAGAATATCACCTCGAATCATCTGTCTTGGTCCCTTGGCCCCAGTGCTCTTCCTTGAGGTCTTTGTGGTAGGCATCGTTTCCGCAATGACCTCCGCCCCAGTTCTCCCTCCAATAGCAAGACCCTGACTGATGAAGTATGCCCTCTCAATAGGAGTGGCCTTTCTCAGGCGTAAGGGGCCATCAATGTCAACGATCTCATCATCCATCTCGAGTTGCTGGACATAGCACCAGAACCTTCCCAGAGGTATCTTGACTAACGAGCAACTATTCAGGTCCTCAAGTGCATGTTCCAGATTCTTCGGATTGACCTCTGGAGGTCCATCAGGTAGGAAACACTCGGAAACAAGGCGACTGATGACTTTTGATAACGCTGCATCTAGCCCTTCACTACTCATGACTTCAAGCTGCCGAGTTTTAGCTGCCGCTTCTCGGATAAGTTCAATTGTTTGCTTCATCTCACTTGAGTCTTGGAGGATGCTCTCAATAGCAAAGATGGCAGTGGGTCCATATTTACGTGATTCAAGCCTCTCAATAGTAATCTCCAATAGTCGTTTAAACGAGTCTTGGAGCCTATTCATTGCATCAGCATCATTCATCGATATCCCAATAGTTCAGGGAATAGCCTAGTTCTCATATCAAGGTTCTTTCAGAAGATGTGCAGTTCGCTACCGTGAATTTAGTCATTGATGTCATCCAAGGAATAGTCAAGTCGAGTCAGTTCTTCACTCACTGAAGATGGAGGCGGCGATCTGCGACAGGACCCTGACCGGTCTACCGGATGAGTCTGATAAGACCAAACGAGAGGGATTTGCATCGACTTTTCATCCCCCGTCACTATTCTAGAATGATACTAAATCATTATCATTAGAAGTCCCGTTGAAGGAATCATGACAGATGATGCCAGAGCCACTGAAAAGCAGATACGGTATATCGGATTCTTGGTCAATGGCGAATATTCTGTTCCAACTGATGCAAAGATAGTTGAAGGTTATTTAACACAATTGGGTGGAGAGTCAATTGCAGACCTCACAAAGGAAGAGGCATCGAACCTAATTGATAGGCTACAGGCAAGACCAACAGAATATTCCTTTGTCTGTGGCAGGAAAGGAATGGTTGCAAGGTGGGAAGTGGGTAAGTTCATTACTACCGGGGACCTTGAGGCGTGTTCCCATGCATGTCCACTCGAGATTGACCCCAATGGCTGTGATGAATTTCAAGACTATTATCGACAAGAAATGTAGTGAAATGCTGAGAGGGAAGGATTTCGTTCCTGTATTCACACCCAAAATCGCAGAACTCATAAAGCTAGTTGAGTGCAAGGTCACAGTAGCGTGCTTCGGGGTAGGGTGGCAAGACTTCTGTCCATTCCTCCAAGAGAAGAATGAAAGAGGTAGTTAGAATTGGCAAATGTTAAGACATACTGGGGTCCATTAGCCAGCTGCTACAAGACTTTCCGTCGAGTCCACCATCACAGGGCTTGTGTGAAACTTGGAATCATCAATTGTATCGATTCACAAGCACCTTGACTGTGAGGAGATCAATGTCCAATGACTCGCTCCCGCGAAGTGAGCGAGTGCCTCTCTTGGCACTGATTTTCCACGACCCAAGAGACAATGACTACTCGTCTATCCCACTCTTGCATCTCGTCCATCAATACAAGTAGAAATGGGAAATTCATGACGGAGATGTGGTAGATAGAGTCGCAATTATGCGATGCTATTGACCTCAGGATGTTGTTTCGAATGATGAACTGAAGTGCGTCTTCAGGTTTCAAGTTCTTGACACGATCTAGCTGAAAATCGGTTTCCAAAAAATACACCAGACTTCTCATCAGTATGACACAACTCAGGACGCCGTGGTCATAGGAGTCTAATGCAACCATGAACTTGTGGTAGTATTTCGGCTGGACATGTACAGCGAACTCGTCACTACTGTCGTCAACTCTCTTGATTGATGAAGAGGTCACCTTGAGAACTTGATCGCAAATGTTCTGGAACATTGGAGATACAACATACTCAAGTTCCTTGACTGATAGCTTGCCTATTTGCTCAAAGGTGCTACGCACTGCCCTATTAAGGTCATAGATGTTCTCAAGCGCAAGGCCAAGATCATGACAAAGGGCTATGAAGCACCACATCGCCTCCTTTTCTTCCTCAGAAATCTCGAAAGCGAACTGCTTGTCACCGATTTCTATTTCCACATCACTGAATTCAGAGTCACCACACTCGATTCTTGCGAAACCTATTGAACTGTCCGAGAATATCCGCCAGCCTAGAAGAAACGTTCTAATGACATGCACAATGTGGTCTCTCGTTCTCTCAAGAATGGGAGAAACTGACTTTTCGAAACTTCCGATCCCATCGAACACTCTAGCCAGTTTCTCCACCCCAAATGCGAAAGCATCATGATAGTCTCGTTCTCGATAGTCCTTGTGCTTGAGGTACACAATTGCATCTTGGAGCAACGTTTCCCATAATCGGAATACTTTGTCCACCTGTTCACTGAGTGGAGTGTCAGATGACAGATTACCAATGGCCTTGAATGTTCTGTTCTGCTTGGTTGTCTTCTTACGAATCTTATCTGCGAATCCGATGAATTTGCTTCGTTTGTATTGCTGCTGAAACTCGTCAATTAGCTTCTTGTCATCTTCAACTTTGAGGAGTATTGTAGTGCTCGAAGTCAGAAGACATCGCCTCCGATCTTGGACTGCACGTAGTCTTCTCCCGTTACGACTTGATGGACGGCTCCAGCATTGGTCAATGTTTGAGCTGGACAGGCATCAAGTCCCTGTGTCGACAGCTCAGAATACATTTGCCTTGCTTGGTCTATCTTTGCTCTAGTCCATTGACAGTTCCATGCACTCTGCAGAGACTCGTCAAAGACATTTGGCCCATCTTGTACCGTTGCCAGTTGCTTGAACGCCTCGCAAATTGCCAGTGTCCCATCTGGAAGAATCGTCATCCGACAACCAAGCGTACACTCCTTCCCCTTGGTTTGAAAACCTAAGAATGAGAATGGCGCTCCCAACCTTAGGAATGAGCGTTTCGAGTCGTCGAAACTCCGAAGCTTCCTAAGCATTAGAGCCAAGTCATATTTAGTAGGTTCAAGAAACGTGCGATTTGTCAAACCTCGCCCTTGAGGTACGAATCTCAAAAGGCTCAGTCGATTTACTCTTTCATTTAGGGCGATATCCACAGTTTCGGCCAAGCGCGGAATGTTCTGATGTAAAGGAACAGTGTGAATTGAACATCTCGCACCTAGGTCCCTAATCTTTCTCAATGCATCCATGGTAAGGTCGAAGCTTCCAAGAACCCCAGTCAGGCGGTCATGAATCGTTCTAGGTCCATGAATGCCGAAAACTACTTCATCAGCCAGCGCTGCAATGGATTCTGCGAGTGGATTACCCACGACCTCCAACTTGCTGGACGTTACCTCCGAAACAATGCCAGTGGTGTAAACGATAGCCATCAATCCACGTCTTTTGACATGTTCCAAGACTCTCAGAAATCCCGGGTACATTAGAGGCTCTCCACCCGACAAACAAATCTTCTTCCCGCCGATATCAACAGTCTGATCAACAACATCAATCCAATCGGCTTGGCTGACATAATGAGAGCATTTCGGACTGGCATCTGATGAACAGAACCCGCACCAAAGAGGGCACTTCTTAGTGAGTTCCAGTGTAATCTCCATGTCTACTCCCCTCTATCCATTCTGAAGTGTTCTCGCAGTTCGAATAAGGTTTCTGAAGTAAGTAGGATATCTCTCTCTAGGAAGATGACCACCTCCACCTCGAACTGAATACCCAGGATGATATGCATGTACTATGCGTGTGCCACATTCCATACGCAGTCTGCGTATCAGAGCACTCAAGTTTCCTCGCGCAAACTGTTCCCAGACTGTCCGCCCCAGTGCCACTACTAGTTCTGGTCGTATCAAGTCGAGTTCTTCCATCAGATACTCAGTGCAATTCTTGATCTCTTCTCTTGTGGGTGGTCTGTTTCTCCCAGTGGAGTCTTGTGGATTACATTTGACGATATTTGTAACAAAGGCGATGAGGCGTGGATGCTTAAGAGTGGGTTCTGATTCTCTCGATAGTCCAGACAGAATCATCGCTTCCTGCAAGAGCCTTCCTGACGGGTCTCCCGTAAAGGGAATGCCTGTTTTATCTGCACCATTCCTGCCAGGAGCAAGTCCAACGAGCATGATGGCACTATCTGGCTTTCCATATCCGGGAACAATCCTTTTTCGTGTCTTCACCAGTTCTGGACATCTGCTACAGCATACTCTTTTGCACCTGTCAAGCATGGTTCCTTGTTCCGCCTCCATACGCCCATGGCGATAGGAATAGAAGCTTCAGGTGTCTAAAGTATTTGTCGTCTAACAGACCGAAAGCAACCAGCTACCGATGGTTCCATGACCTCCAAAATCATCGGATCCGTGTCTGCAAGTGGCCTAATATTCCCGTCAAAAGACTGAGAACCACGTATGAGCCAAGCTTGTCACAAAGGCGCGTTTCAAGACTCTTGATTCTACCCGACATCCGGGTAATCCAGAAGCTATAGACATGGATAATGAATTCGAGGAGAAACGAACAACAGCTGGCCGACTTCATGCAATGCTTGAGCATTTGAAGGTGCTTAAGACATCGTCATTTGAGCAACAGTTGAGCAATCAGATAATCAAAATGAAACCTGCGGCTTATGATTCCGATGCTGCTAGAATACACACTTCTGAAGACGCAATTCGCTGTGAACAGTATCTTGGGATACTGATGCGGATTCTTTTCTCATGACATATGGTGGCATCAAGTGAAATTCTGTGAAAAAAGAAGATGTGGCAACATGTAGGGTGTGTAAGTACCGAGCTTCGGCGAGGTATTCAGCTCACCGCTACTAATGTCCGAGGCGTGTAGTTTGAAAACGTGATTCGCGCAGTACCTAGAGTTGTCAAGGTTTGAGTAGTTGTAAAGTGATTGCTTCCATCCTATGCAGGTCAACCTCAATGGTGTCTTCATTTCCACATTGACTGATAACATGAGAATTCATCTCATAGTCTGTGCTTTGACAAATACACCACTCTATCTTTCCATTCGCGCGAGTAGGGTGGGCCATAACCATGTATCTCTTCCCTCAAGTTTTCGAGAGGTCCATCGGATTTCAATTCATCATCGAAAAATCCTTCCAGAAAGCCACGAAGGCCTGAAGCTTTCAGGAGATCTTCTCCTTTCTTATGTGTCGCAACAGTGCCCAGTATCATCATAGCAGCAGCCCTATAGCTAGCTCTCTCATCTTGAAGTGACTCTCCCACATAGGCGACCGCATCCTCTCCCAGTTCGTCTACCATGATTGCAGTGTCTACGTAGGTCTCCTCAGGCCATTCTCTGTCCGAAATGAACTCGTGTCTAAGCAACCACCCTCGCTCCACGTGAGACGCGGCAAGGTCTAGAAGTGGCCCTAGGGCCTTCATGTTTGGAAAGATTCTGAAGTAGCTAGTGACACCGTTCTGCACTCTTCTGTTCTCAGTCTTCAGACGTTCAATTATAGCGTCATCCTCTCCCTTGAGATTGAGGCTCTCAAGCAGCTCTCTCTGTTCCGAGGCAGACCCGCAAAATAGCGAGCCGATGAGAGTCATATCAAGTGCTGATGGATGATTCTCCTCAGCCAAATAGTCAGCAACTGCCTTAATCGCTCCAGTGTACTCCCACCTGAAACCATCTCTGAGGTATTCTACAAGAAGGTCTGCGCTATTTCCTCCTATTCTTCGTAGCATGTCCAACACTATATTCCCATCTTCTGTTAGGACAAGCTCGAGAAGACTCGGGACTGCGTCTTCTCCAATGCTTACAATTGCGTCAATAATTCTCGAATCATAGTAGGGCCTCTCAAAGACACATTGGAACGTGGCATGGTACCAGTCAAAGTGCTTCAGCAGCTCGTCAACAGCATCACCACGGAGAACTCCTGCGAGTCCCTTGGCGGCCCATTCTCCAAGTGTACCTCTGTGATAGACCGGGTCATCCCACACAAGTGTTTCAAGGAATCTCCTGTAGATGGGGATCATAGACTCAGGATTATTCTTCAGGACTATTCTCTCTGCTATTTCAACTGTGTCTAATGAAGACCCTTCGAGGTAGGCTTGTGACTTACAGCCTTCTTCCCATGTTGCATGCCACCTTAGACCATTGAGATAGTCCAAAGCTAAGCCAGGAACTGCAGGATTGTCCATGCCTTCTAATGCTGCAAGGCACCTACCATGAATCTCAGACGTAATCTCTGTCTGCTTAATACTATTCCACCGAGGATCAAAACGACCCCACCGGAGATCAATACGCCTGGGCCACTTAAGACTGAAAGTCCATTCACTGGTTAGTATTCGTTTTAGGTATTCAAACGCGTCTTGGTCATTACGCTCGCTCAGTTCGTCTATTGCAAAAATCAAGACCTCTGCCCGAGGGGTTCCTCTATCTGTTACGAGAACGCTACTTCTGGGACCGACGATACTCTCCAACCTATCTATGTACTCGAAGACACTGATAGTTCTAAATATGAACGAATTCTCTACTTTCTGCACAGGTGTCACTGTGTCTTTCAGTCTACATCCCTACCCTCTGCATTGGCAATAGGATTCACTAAGCATATTGTCGTAGCGAAGATGTGCAGATAAACTCCTTAGTACTGAGTTACTTCTTGCTGTGAGTGTTTGAACAACCACGTCAAGAGAAGTGACTCGCGCAGTACCTAGAGTTGTCAAG
>JBHIAE010000068.1:0-13805 GCA_046758445.1 Candidatus Thorarchaeota archaeon
TCCCGCAAACGTGATTGGGCGGATGTCTTCCAACCCGAACTTTATGATGACCCATGAGGAGGCCCAAAGCACTGTGACAAAGAGGGCCTCACCTACTGCCCTGTAGTGCCGACCGGTAGCTGTTTCTGTTTCAGCGTTCCTGATATCGAAATCAGACTCCGAGGTCATCTGACATGCTTCACCTGCTTCATCCGAATGATTAATCATAGATTATTCTAGTGCCGTCGTAAGACGGGTGCTTATAATGGTGATACAGTGCACGATTGAGGTTGGAGCTGAGGACTACTACTCATGTGATTTGACCCGGCAGATTCCTGTTCGTGTGACACTTGTGACCATCAATCAGGACACGGGGTTTGGAATCACTGAGTCTTTGGATGGGGACGAGGCATCAATCCAAGCCTATGTCAAGGGACTTGAAGGCTCGCCGAGTATTCGTAAGGTGGAGATTATACACAAGTCCTCTGATGCATATTGGACGCGAGTAGTTCATCAACTTGACAAAGACTCTATTCATGAAACAATCCTGCAAAGTGGATGCATGACTCGCCTTCCAATAGTGATCGAACGTGGACTACAATATCATATTGTACTGGCTCCCTCCCAAAGTACTCTGAGTAACCTTATTCGAACGCTCAGAACGCGTTTCGCGCATGTGAGTATAAGGAAATTGAAGTCCCAACCAACTGCATCAATTCCAGTACTGCTCACAGAGAAACAACAGGAAGCCTTTCTCTTGGCCTATCGGTCAGGCTATTACGAGATGCCACGCAAGTCACGCATTGGAGAGCTATGTAAGAAGTTGGGCATAAGACGCGTTGCAATGCAAGAGCGACTAAGGCGTGCTGAGATGAGAATCCTGTCAGACTTCGCAGACGCTCTGACTTGAACGTTTCAGAATTTGATTCTCTTGAAGTATTCAAGGCATTGAAGGTCAAGTCAGGACAAGTTCGTATAGCTCAACATCTGCTCCCCAGAAATGTCGTTTCAGGTGGCCACACTTCACAAAGCCCAGTTTCTTGTAGAGTGATATTGCCTCCTTGAGGATAGGAACCGTATCTAGCCACACCTTGAACGCACCGCTGTTCTTGGCGTATTGAATTACCTTCTTGGTTAGAGCAGTACCGATACCCTGTCTTCTATAGGTCTTCTCAATTGCCATGTGAGTGAGAAGACAAGCCCCATGCTCCAAAATACAACCCACTACACCGACAATCTCATCATCATCCAAAGCAACAAAATAGGTTTCACGTCCCAACCACGTCTTCATCTCCTCAGGAGAAGGCTGCCTCGATATTCTCAATTCATCTGGGAATTCATCTCTGTACTCGTCCCAAACATCCTTGTAGAGCCCTGAGATCTGCTCGGCATCAGTGGACTTCGCCCGTCTAATTGATGTATGGTCATTCACTGTCACGCTCATCTCATCCTCGGCCAATCAGCCTCTTAGCATGTGCGATGACACTGTCTACCGTGAAACCATATTTCTCAAAGAGAACTCCATATGGTGCCGACGAACCGAATCTGTCAATAGACATTATCGCCCCGCAATCGCCCACCCACCGCTCCCATCCTTGTGATCTGCCTGCCTCAACTGCAAGACGTGCAGTAGTGGTCGGTCGGAGGACTGAGTCACGGTAGTCCTTGTCCTGTGCTTGGAAGAGCTCCCAGCTGGGGAAGGAAACCAGTCTTACATTAACTCCCTCATTAGCAAGCTTCTGACCGGCTTTGACTATCAGATTGACCTCTGAGCCGGTCCCCATCAAGATGATGTCAGGGTCCCCTTTCCCTAGGTCGGCCAACACATAGGCACCCTTTGCTAGTCCCTTTGCAGAACCGTATTCCTTGCGATTGAGGATGGGAATCTTCTGGCGACTCAAGGCCATCAGCGTTGGCCCCTCAGTGCGAGTAATGGCGATTCTCCATGCCTCAACAACCTCGTTTGCATCACATGGTCGGATTACGACAAGGTCAGGGATTGCGCGTAGCGAAACCAACTGCTCCACTGGTTGATGGGTCGGTCCATCTTCTCCAAGGCCGACACTGTCATGCGTGAATACCCATATGCTCCGATGTCGCGAGAGGGCTGAGATGCGGATTGCAGGTCTCATGTAATCGGAGAAGATAAGGAATGAAGCTCCAAAAGGCAAGATTCCGCCATGAGCAGCCAGGCCATTGACGATTCCGCCCATTATGTGTTCGCGTACTCCAAAGAAGAAGTTGCGTCCCTCAGGGGTATCTTTCTGAAACGCGATGCTCTCTTTAATCCAAGTCTTCGTCGAACCAGTGAGGTCTGCTGAGCCGCCCACTAGTTCTGGTAATAGTGGGGCAACCACGTTAATGACATCTCCAGACGGATTTCGTGTTGCGACCCCTGATTCATCCTCATCATATGAAGGAAGGTCTGCATCCCAGTCTGCTGGAAGTTCGCCCTGAACGCGACGGGTCAGCTCATCGGCAAGTTCTGGATGTGCCTTCCGATAGGCTTCTAGTTTCTTCTGCCAGTCAGATTCGAGCTTCTCGCCTCTAGAAATGGCCTCGCGGAAGTATTCTAGCACGTCATCTGGGACATAGAACATTGGCTCAAGGGGCCAACCAAGCTTCTTCTTGGCCCCTTCCAGCTCTTCCCAACCCGGTGGTTCTCCATGCGCCTTGGCCGTGTCCTGTCTTGTTGGCAAGCCATAGCCTATGTGGGTACGACACAGGATTATCGACGGGCGGGGGTCCTCCTTTGCTTTCTTTATGGCCACATCAATCGCATCTACATCATTACCATTAGATACACTCTGAACGTGCCAGCCTAGGGCTTCAAAGCGAGCTCCTCTATCTTCAGTGAATGTGATGTCGGTGCTTCCATCGATTGAAACTCGGTTGTCGTCGTAAAGGAGCACCAGCTTCCCTAATTGAAAATGCCCTGCCAATGAAGCCGCCTCGTAGGATATCCCCTCCATGAGATCGCCATCGGTGACAATTGCATAGGTGTAGTGGTCGACAATGTCGTGATTCGGTCGGTTGAATACTGCAGCCAAGTGTTTCTCTGCTATCGCCATCCCGACAGAGTTTCCAAGTCCTTGTCCAAGCGGACCGGTGGTAACCTCGACACCTGGGGTGCAGAAGCACTCGGGATGACCAGGAGTACGGCTTTCCCATTGCCGGAAGTTCTCTATCTCTTCTTTCGGCAGGTCATATCCAGTAAGATAGAGTAGTGAATAGAGTAACATAGACCCATGACCCCCGGAAAGGACAAAGCGGTCACGATCAGCCCAATCTGGATTGCGTGGATTGAAGCGCAGGTGTCTTGTCCAAAGGGTGTAAGCCATGGCGGCGGCGCCCATTGGCATCCCAGGATGACCGGAGTTAGCTGATTGTACAGCATCGGCAGACAAGAATCTGATAGTATTGATAGCTCGTGCCTCAAGATCTGATTGGGGGGACATGTCGGTAATCCTCCTCAGGAACGTTCCAGATTCGAGATAGTGGCTAGGGTAGTAGCCTTACAGGGAAGATTTGGTTGTTACGCTTGTCGTCATCTCTACCCCTATACAACTCTTGTCGTTGTCTGACAATGGCAAGGAACACCCTGATGCTGGCGCTCCGATAGACAGTGAACTCAACTTCGGAATACTAAGAACGCTCACTCTTCGCCCACGAAGGTCCCAGGTGGATACATTTCCAAGAACTCGTGCCTCAGGATGTCCATTGCTAGAAAATCATGGAACTCGCCCTGCATGTAGATTGCCTTCCTGAAGAAACCACATCTCTTGAAGCCAGCTTTCTCATACGCACGTTGTCCTCTCTCGTTGAACGCTGTGGTGTACAGATAGATGCTGTTCAGGCCAAAGACATGAAACCCAATCCATAGCATTACTCTGGTGGCATCAGTTCCGTACCCCTTTCCGAAGTTCTCAGGATCGTGAATTGCGATTCCAAATTCTGCCCTCTGACTTGCCCTGTTTATGTCGAATAGACTCACCGTTCCCAAGAATTCGCCAGTCTTCTTGTCTTCAATGGCCAGGGTCATTTCTCCATCCTTCCATGGGTCGGATTTCGTGACCTTCTCTAGCCACTCCCTCTCCCTGTTCTCGGACATTGGTACTGCGCTTGCCAGAAAACGTCGCATCTCGAACGTGTTCCAGCCTTTCACTATGTCATCAAGATCTGACATCTCCATTGCGCGCAACTTGACCTTTTCACCGTAGTACATACGGATGCGTGGAATTCATTGTGGTTAAGAATGCTACCATCTTTCTAGACCCAGATACCCCGGGACAACCTGAAGCAGATTGAAGTTGTCTGTGAGTTACCGTAGAGGTAGAATTTGCTAGACCAATTGGTTCTGGAAGACACTTGAATGGAAACGGGCTGGGCCTTGGCCCACAGTAAGAGCAGGCCAAATCCCATAATAAACAGCCAAGTTTCTACTAGAGCTTCAGCTCTGCTTCACTCTTCCAGAGTCCATGAATGTTGCAGTATGAAGTGGCCATCAGAGTCCCTGACTTCTCGGTCTTAAAGACAAATACCGCGATTGGCTCACTGTATATCGTGCTCGAGTCAGCTCCTTGGGCCGACTCACCATGGTGGTCAAAAGTTGTGTACCCGATCTCAATCGGAAACTTTTCTCCATCCGGGATGAAAAACGCGTCCGCCCATCGCATTGGACGTATCGAAGTGATATGTCATTTAATGTGGTGCGCCGTCGTATTCGGATGGGGAATCTCTTTCCCTACTGAAACCCTGATTTCGACTTTTCCGTCCTCTATCTTCACAATCTCAATGACAGGAACATGTTTCTCGGTTTTCCAGTCATCAGTCTGTATCCATTTCTTCGACATCTAATTTCCTCCCTCAAAGCAATAGGATACTCAGGATTTCGTTTCAGCGACATAAAACAGTTCGCTTAGGTACGAAGATAACCATCAGTGTTCCAGCTTCTCCAGTTGACTAAGGGTCCATTTGCCTCTCTCTGACAGAGCATAGTAACTCCTCCGCCTGTTCTCGTGGGTCTGCTCTGTCCGAGTGCTGATTACAAGTCCGCTACTGGTGAGTTCGGTGAGATGCTGATACACACTCGGAATCTTGAGATTCAGTCCGTGCGTGTCCCTGAGTGATTTCCAAATACCATAGCCATATGACTCTCCTCCAGAGAGTATTCGGAGGATTTGGATCTTGGTCTGACCAAGCTTTGTAGATGCTCTTCGCCGTTCCACTCTGCTTAGGAGATGCTCTAGATTGCCCTTGCCCCTCACGAATGTCCGCGCTATCTCTGGATACTTCAGTCCCATTCCTGTAATGACACAGACAACTTTGTCATCGTGATCAATACGGCCTGAGGCAACTAACTTACGAAGAACGGCCACAGTGGTTGCAGAAGCCGGTTCTGCGAAGACTCCTTCAAGTCTGGCGAGGAGCCTTACTGCTTCCAATATTTCTCTGTCTGATACTGCCATGGCCAAGCCACGGGATTCACGAATGGCCGCCAGTGCGGCGCGTCCACAGAGAGGGTTCTTCACTCCGATATCATATGCGACTGTTGTAACCATCGAAGCCGGAGCGATGGTCTTCTTTCCTTTCTCAAATGCATCAGCGATGGGTGAACAGCCAGTCGCCTGAGTACCCACTAGCCGGACTTCAGAGTCCAAGATCAAACCGATTTGCTCTAACTCTCTGAGCCCCTTCCAAATCATCGAAACGTGTCCGCCATTACCCATAGGGGCTACAATCCAGTCAGGTGTGGTCCATCCCAGCTGGTCACAAATCTCATAGACGGTTGTCTTCTCCCCCTCCAAGAAATGAGGGTTCTGAGCCGTGACGTAATGGCTTCTACCACCTTCCCGCAGTGCCCTTGCCACTGCCTCATCATGATTCTTCACCACCTCAACATCAGAAGCATATGCCAAGATCTGGTAGAACTTGCCAATGTCCACACTGCTCTGTTGCCCGATGAAGACTTTGCTCTTGAAACCTGCTCGAGCTGCATATGCCACAAGAGAAGCGGCCAGGTTGCCAGTGGAACCACAGCAGACAGACTTGATCCCACGTTCCTTTGCCGCAGAAATCTCAACTGCCGTCCCTCTGTCGATGAACGCTCCTGTCGGGTTGGTTGTCTCGTCCTTCAGATATAGCTCGTCTAGTTCGACCTCCTTGGCAAGTCGGTCCGACTTGTGAAGATATGTCCCTCCTTCCCCCAATGAAACCCTGTTGCCCTGTTTCGCAATGGGTAGAAGCTCGAAGTACTTCCAGACGCTGGGTCTGCGGTTCCTGAGCTTCCTTGCACTTAACCTGTTTCTGATACTTTCAAGGTCATATTCAATCTGTAGTGCGTTTCCACATTCAGTACAGATTGCCATGTACATCTCTGCCTTGTAGTCCTCACCGCAATGTGTACAAATGAGTCTGGAGAGAAATGACATCGTGGACTCGGCCTATATATAGGCTCAAAGTTATATATTCCCTTTGCATTCTCCATCTTGGGTGAGCAAGGCTGGAGTACTTCGTTTCAAAGACATCGGACACCTCACTCTATGTAGCTCTTCTAGCAATACTGACTGCATTGACTACTGTTGCCACGGCGGTACTCGTAGTGCCGTTTCCCTCCACACAAGGTTATTTCAATCTCGGAGACTCTCTTGTGATGATAAGTGGATTCCTCCTCGGTCCTGCTGGAGGGTTTTTTGCAGGAGGAGTGGGCTCCGCAATGGCCGATCTGATTCTTGGATTTCCGGGATTTGCCCCAATCACTTTCATCGCGAAAGGTCTGGAAGGCCTTGTGGTTGGTTTCCTGAGCTTTCGGACAATGCGAAAGAAGACTCTCAGTGGATGGGACATACTCGGACTGCTCCTAGGTTCAGTAGCGATGCTGTTGGGCTACCTACTTGGAGAGATGTTCATGCTCGGCTACACATTTGAGGTGGCGGCATTGGAGCTTGTCACCATCAACTCTATCCAGGTGACAATGGGATCGATAGTCACAATTCTAATAGGACCCCTCTTGAGAGTCTACCTTAGAGATGTTCTTTACGAGCCTCCTGCCACGTCACCATGGGAATTGGAAACTGAAGCAGCAGCTGACCATTAGATCTCGCATCCGATATGAAATCTCCTCCTCCGCGTCCTGACAGTCAGAATCGTTATTTAGGGTGGACCGCTCTAATAGGTTGTCTAGCTGGTCTAGATACCTTCTAGACCTTAGCGGGTGTTCGTTACATGACTAACAGGCAGAAGCTTAAGATAGAAACGAAACGGCTCAATGAGATCAATGACTTCCTTCTCCGAGAAGACAATCCACTAGTCACCGGCATCATTGAGGTGATTGAGAAATATGGGGGCGTCGATGAGATCAACAGTGAGGCTAGCGAAGCCCGAAAGCTTGAGAACCTTATGGCAATGCTGGAGAAGAAGAACTCGTCATACGTGGCCGACCTGCAATGGTTGCAGGAGCAGCGTGACAACGATGCTTTCGTCAGCATTCCCGAGTACCGCCGCAAGGTCTTAGGAGAGAAAGCTGACAGCATGGACTTTGATGAGAGCTTCGCAGTCACGCTGGAGATCAGTGCGTGTCAGTACTTCCCTTGGGTGATTGAGGAGGCCAAACAATCAATCACAAATCAGGAGCTAATGCCTAGGCGTTTCATAAGAGTACGAAACATGCAGGAACAGAGTAATGACGATGACGTCATTGCATTTGCAGCAGCTATGCAAATAGTGGACTCGTCCTATGTCGAAACCCTTGATACAAAGGGAACCTTTCCAGGACCCGATGGTGCACCGGCTAACATCCACCTTGGGGGTCCAGATACAATCACTGGATACTTTGGCGGAGTCGGCATGCCAAACGACTTCGCATTGAAATGGGCAGATGAATACCTACACTACTTCACAAAGTATGGGGTCAAGCAGGTCCTTAACATCAATCCGGGTAGTGTGCTCGTAGGCTACATGATGCACAAGTTGGGCATTGACATGGAGTTCAAGATCAGCGTCTTCATGGGTAACGACAATCCCTATGCATGTCTGTGGACTCTAATGACTGCGAAGATGTTCAGCAGAGAGGACGGCACTTCTCCTCTTATTGGGTTCAACCTTTCCAACAGTGTAAACAACGAAACCATAGAGCTTGCTGCATATGCCAGGGAGAACTTTGGCTTCGAAGATGTAGTCAGGATTGAACACCACATCACTGAAACCTACAAGAGCATCGTCCGCCAGCCCTATGATCGTCTAGATGAACTAGTCGAGCTTGCTGACCACGTCAAGAACATCAGTGCCAAACATGAAGGTGGACCTCCGGACATAGATGGGAAACGTGAACATCCTAGCGACATTCTAGATTACTTCAGACAGAAGTCCGAGGTCATCGAAGCAGGCGACATGCCCCATCTATTGAGAAACTATCTCGACAAGCATGACGCAGTGAATAGGACTGCTCGAGCACTGACAGAAAATGGCTTCTCCTTCATAGCAGCACAGAAACTACACAAGTTGTAGGGAACACCTCTAATGGAGCAAATGAGGTCTAAGGGAAAACCCCTTCCTACATCCAAGGCCGAATCTGTTCATCGTATATGCTTTCTAGGCGGTCCTTGTGGCTCTGTTCTTCCTTGGCAAGGGTTTCAAACACAATTCGGTGGTCTGCGCTTGTAGTTAGTTCTGAGAGGGAAGTATAGAAGTCACGGGCTTCCTCCTCACGCTTTATCGCCACTATCAGAATGTCCTGAGAGCTTGAGCCTGGCTCGAGCGGAACGTCGATGAGATACCGAGAGAGATCATGACCCTCAAACTCTTCAATGGTAGCACAAGTGAAGGTTTCACACACACCCTCTCCGATGGCACTTTCAAGTTTCTTCTTATGTCCAGCTTCCTGCTGCGCTAGTTCCTTTAGCAGTTGTGCGGATGAAGGCAGCTCCGCATGCTCGGCCGCTTGCATATAGAAATCGTATGCCTCTTCTTCCTTCTGGATTGCAATTGAAATCAGTCTCTCGAAAGAGTCTTGGACACTGGTCACTGGCTATCCCCAAGCTGGGTGTTATGTGCGCTCGTTTTAAGCATGATGATTGTACCGAGTCAAATGACTCTAGGCGTAAGACAGAAGTGGTAGCGTTCCCATGTAGCACTGACTTCCGAATGAGGTGAAGCGAAATTGCGACTATGGAGCAACGACTTCGCGGAAGGGCAGCCGATACCTGATCAGTGTGCTTACGGAAATGAGAATGTCAGTCCACACCTAGCTTGGGATGATGTTCCAGATGGAACTCTGAGCTTTGCCCTGACCTGCAATGATCCTGATGCCCCTAGGAAGGACTGGATTCACTGGCTTGTTCACGGGATTCCATCCGAAGTCCGAGAGATAGCATCAGGTGCGCCCGTTCCAGGCACAGAGGTGGAGAATGACTTTGGGAAGCCTGGGTGGGGTGGACCCGCACCCCCCTCGGGAACGCATCGATATTTCTTCACACTGTACGCTCTCAGTGTTCCCACTCTTGAAGGTGCAAAGAAGAAGAACTTCAAGAAACTGTGTGAGAAGTACATGATTGATTCAGCCCAGACCATGGGCGTCTATTCGAAGAAATAAAATCAGCCCTTCCCAAAAGCCTCCGAGCTATGGAGGTTCTGCCCAAATTCACTTCTTACGGGGAAGAATCACTCTCATGTCTGATGGGAGATACTTGTGTAATGCCTTCGGAATAACGACACTACCGTCTTCCTTCTGGCAGGTTTCCAAGATTGCCACCAGGTTCCGAGGGTTAGCCATCATTGTACTATTGAGTGTATGGAGGTAGTCCTTTTCAGTACCTCCCTTCTTGATTCTGTACTTGATATTCAGACCTGTGGCCTGATAGGCAGTGCAGTTGCTACAGGAGCCTCCCTCCCGATACTTGTTCTGCCCAGGCATCCAAAACTCAAGGTCGTACCGCTTGGCGGCCACTGTTCCCATGTCTCCCGTGCACACATTGACTATCCGGTACGGTAGTTTTAGGGCCTGCACGAACTCCTCCTCGTTCTGGATCAGCTCCTCAAGACTGTTCCACGAATCATCAGGATGACTGAAGACGAACTGTTCTACCTTGCTGAACTGGTGAACCCTAAAGATGCCCTTTGTGTCCTTTCCATGGGTGCCGGCCTCTTTCCGAAAACACGCACTCACACCTGCGAACTTGATGGGCAGGTCGCCAGGTTCAAAGACCTCTCCCATATACATTGCCGCAATTGGATGTTCAGATGTCGCAATCAAGTAGAGGTCCTCTTCCTCTATCTTATACATCACATCTTGAAAGTCAGCGAGGTCTGTGACACCTTCATAGGGCGCCCGCCTCATCATGAATGGGGGATAGATGGGCGTGTACCCTTTGGCCAACAACATGTCTAGGGCCATTCGCTGCATGGCGAGATCCAGAAGCACCAACTCATTCTTGAGATAGTAGAATCTAGAACCTGCGATTTTCGCTGCTCGAGGGATGTCAGCTACATCGAGACTTTCAAGAAGGTCAACATGACTCTGTATTTGAAAGCCAAACTGTGGTTTTCCTCCCCACTCTCTCACTGTCTGGTTGTCTTCTTCGCTCTCTCCGTAAGGTACACTCTCATGAAGGATGTTCGGGATACTCATCTGGATCAGTCTGAGCTCTTCCTCAAGTTTTCCAGTTTCATCCTCTGTCAACTTGATCTCCCGGTTCACTCGGTTGGCTTCCTTTGTTAGAGCTGCAGTATCCTTGCTGGCCTTCTTCAGCTTCCCAATCTCTCTTGAAACCCGATTCCTGTCTGTTCTTAATTCCTGTATCTTCCGCTTTAGTTCTCTGACCTTGGAGTCCAGTGAGAGGAGCTTGTCAAACGCCTTCAACTTGGCGTCATCTCTACGCTTCCTTAGGTCGTTTCGAATCAGCTCCGGATTCTCACGAATGAACTTGATGTGCAACATGGGAGTTTCACCTGCTTGTGAGCAGATGTTCACAGGAACCACTATGGCTGCTTTTTAGACTCTTCGTTATACTTGAAACAGTCACAACTCGGCTGATGGACACAGCTGGTTGATTGCACAGTTCCGACACCGGGGCTCTCTTGCGATGCATGTTCGTCTGCCATGGGCGCCAATGAGTCGTACATATTCATACCATCGCTCACGGGGAAGCAACTTCATCAAGTCCTTCTCGGTCTTATCCCGATTCTTCTCTTCCTTCGTGAACTCCAATCTCTTTGTGACTCTCATGACATGCGTGTCTACCACGACACCTTCATTGATACCAAACATGACCGACAGGACCACATTCGCCGTCTTTCTGCTGACTCCGGGAAGCTCAATCAGTTCTCTGAGAGTCTTGGGAACCTGACCAGAGAATCGTTCTACAATCATCAATGCAGTGTCATGAACATAGACCGCCTTTCGGTTGTATGTGCCACAAGGGCGAATTATCTCAATCAGCGCTTTGATTTCCGCCCTCATCATCGATTCTGGGTCTGGGTACCTCCTGAAGAGCTCAGGGGTTATCCTATTCACGCATGCATCAGCAGTATGGGCTGACAGGATAGTTGCAATTAACATCTCAAAGGGATCTCGATGGTTAAGATAAGTGGCAGGAGCATCAGGGTAGGCGATACCAAGGAGTCTAACTACTTCTTGGATTCTCTTCTTCACCTGCACTAATTATCCTCCTCGTTGAGCAGTGTGAGTCTAGTTGACGACATCCGCATTCAGGAATGCATCATCCTATGTATATAGGTGGTCCTACAAGAACAAATCATTGAGAGTCTTGACTCCCAGAATCCTTATGGTTCAGAGTTTTCTCTGGGTTCTGAAGTCTTCAATCTCCCGCCTCAGCTTCTGAATCCTTGATTCCAGTGCATCTATTCTTCCGGTCAAGGTATCTGGGTTTTCGCGTTCGAAACGGTATCTTGCGATTCCCAGGAGAATCAGTAGGTTGGTAACCATAACCACCGCGAACATAGTCGATGGGTTCATGAACTGGTAGATCAGCCCTCCAAAGAACGGTCCGATCGAGGAGACAATGTAGACAATCGTCCAGAAGACCCCTAGTACCTTGGCTGTGTCGGTACGAGGCATGCTCTTCTGAATCAAAGTAATCAGAACCAGGGCCCAAAGGCTATCATTGATGAGTTTGGCAACGATCGCCAAGAATGGCGTGGTAAAGACAACTCCCAATCCATCAATCAGCGAGTCTGCCGCAACGATGACAGACTGAGGAGCCCAGATAGGAAAGGCTGGCGCCACAATGAGCAATCCTGCGCAGATCGGCATGACTGAGTATACAAGAAGAGTTGCTCTCTTGATTCCCCTTGTATCCGAAAGGCGACCTACCTTGAGCAAGAGTGGAAGAGACACAATGAGTGGGATTAGCACCATTATGTTGATGCCGCCGACGTCAATCCTCAGAATCTCATTCGTGTAGATCAGAGCACCATATCGCCAGATAGAATCACTAATTCCATCCAACACTACGATTGCCAGAACACCTGGCATGAACGAGAGTATCAGTTTCACCGCTTGCTTGTTCTCAGAAATGAAGTCACGCCAGAGTGGTTTGTCCTTTGCTCTCCCTTTCTGAGGACTTGGACTGAGAAGGGCGGCTCTTGCCACCGTGCTAGCAAGCAGTAGCAGTCCAGAGATTAGGTACAAGAGTCGTAGACCTTCTGGAAAGCCTACCACGGGCATCATCAATCCAAAAGCTGTCAGAGTCAAGATTCCCCACGACCTACCAGACTGAAAGAGCGACAGTGCTAGACCACTATGTTCCTTTGGAATGTTCTCCATGATGTATGCTGTTGAACCTCCTTTTGCTAGGTCCATCGAGGCATAGATTATGAGTGCGCCGAGAATGAATATGAAGTCTGTAAATATCCCAAGAATCAGGTGATTGGTCGCCAACATGAACATGGCCACGACAGAGAGCTTCTTTCTGTCCGTAACATCTCCAATATACCCTCCCACAAACCTGGCGATTGCACTGATTGCCAGTATAACACTCACTACGACTCCGATTAGAACAAAGTCCCATCCCAACTTTCTGAGATAGAGATTGAAGAATTCGTAGATTACAGTGAAACCGCTGTAGACCCACACAGTGAACAAATAAACAGAGTAGTTCCGCCAAGAGAAGACTACTCTTAGAGATTGCCGGACGCTCTTACTCTCTTTCGATTCTTGAGCCCTTGTTTCGGTTTCTTCACTTGCTCCGGACTCTCTTGGGGGGCTTTCTTCCAAAGTTGTTTCGCCACCCCTATATCAAAACTAGAAGTATTATTCTCCCCCGATTTCAGGACCTCGGCCTGACAGCTCCCTGGCCTTGTTCATGCATCTGACTTCCACCCGTCCACTACTCAACGGCCTAGAGTCCACATGCTCTTCCAAACCGGAACCTCTACGGGAACTGAACACCACGAGGTCTTCCTCCAGTGTGAAGGCTTTGGAGTGAGCCTATGTATTGTCTAGTGCCCTCTTAAGCCATCAGACTCGTTGTTCCCATCTGGGACTCTTGGGAAACCTAAGTGTTCCCCAAATAGGTAAGCTAGACCACTTGGCTCTGACTCAGCCTCACTCGAACACAAGCACTCTTACGTCGCCACTTCTCGTTGGCATAGCGACAAGTCTGCAGGTGCCGATGTCCGCACAGAGTGTTAGACATTCAGGTGGAGTGTTTGATTCAATCAAGTTCCTAACTGCGAGTTCCAAGTTGACTGCAACGAGTCTGACGAGTTGCGAGTCCACGAATGGATCGACTTCTCGTCCCTCTTCTGAATTCACGACATCTATGAAAGCTGTCGCAGCTTTTTCGCTTATCATTCACGTTTTCCTCCGT
>JBHIAE010000069.1:0-13630 GCA_046758445.1 Candidatus Thorarchaeota archaeon
ACAGTACCTAGATACACCCAGTGATGTGTGATGATGGAATGTGTCAAATGCAGACAAGAAGAAGTCGAAATCAGAACAAGAGATGGAAAGGTGGGCTAAAGAAGTGAAGCGCGGTGCCATTACTCTAGCGGTCCTAGCTCTTCTCAACAAGAAGCCTGCCTATGGCTACGAAGTTGTGAAGGATCTCGAGGATCGGGCATCCTTTCTTCAACTTGAACAGGGCACTGTCTATCCGATTCTTCGCAGAATGGAGAAACGTGGACTCCTCTCATCCGAGTGGGATTACCAGGACCCCACTAAGCCAAAGAAGTACTATAGACTGACTTCAGAGGGTCGAAAGGCCCTGCGAATGATGGCCATGACCTGGAAGGTCTTGTCTCATGAGATGCAACAGATAACCAGGGAGGTTGGAACACAATGACCAAGGATCCAATGACGCTAATTGATGAATACCTCGAAAGAGTCAAGGTCTACTTGCCACTGGACAGTGAAAGCACACTAATCGAGATTCGTACTCACCTGATTGAAGAGGCCGAGGCGATTGGAATTGGAGAAATCACTGTAGGTACAGCTCTGATGGCCATTGAGCGCATGGGCGATCCGAAGACTGTTGCCAGTGAGTACGCTGGAACTGGAAAGAGAGTCGGCTTAGTCCCGGCAGAATACACCCAGCCAGTGCTCCGAATCCATGGGGTTCTCGTTGGTCTTGGACTTGCGTTCGTAATAGCCGCATATGTCATTGGTAGTGCATTTCTGGTGCATTTCGGAATCATCAGCGAAGTCGATAACTGGCCGTTCAGTCTTCCCTTGATGATACTTGTCAATGTCATCTTCGTAGCCTTGATCATTGGGGGCGTAACACTTGCAGACAAGGAGAAGATGCCTTCTGAGAAGACCGCCCTGGAGAGCTTCCTTGGGATTGGCACTGAGGGATTCAGACCCAAATATCGATCTGATGCTGTTGGAGATCTCGTCGGCGGGATGATCTTCGGATTCATTCTTCTTCTCCCCGAGGTCCGAGTACTCTACTCTCCTGCATTCGTGCCCTTTGTGACGACGATGGCCGGACTAGTGTTCCTAGGAGCACTCAAGGGTGCAATGTTCCTGATTGGTGGTGAGAACAACCTCAACCTCATCTTTGAGGCCGGTCTTAGCGCAGTGTGGATCCTCTTCTCGACGCTCTTGATCAACGTCGGGTTTCCGTTAGACTATATCTGGGTGAACGAGAATGGAGTCTGGGGCCTGTTCAACATAACCGAGTTCTTCGTTGAGAACGAGATACCATTCATTTCGTTTGACCTGATCTGGACCTTCATCATCTTCATAATCGTGGTGCTTAGCACCTGGAGGCTGATTGTGGCATCCATGAAAGTCCCCATGTATCTTGGACGTGGTAGAGGCCTGTGGTGGCAAGGCGACTGGGGCAAGAGGAGTCAGAAGGGCCCTGGTGGTTGTTTCGGACGTGGTAGAGGCCAGTGGCGACAAGGTGACTGGGATAAGAGGCGCCAGAAGGTCTATGATGATCCTCTGGAGCGCGACCGTGAAGATAGAAACAACGATTCTCAGACATACCAGGATGGATACATGGGCAACTGACATCAATCAGAGGCGGCACAAGCCCCCTTCCTCCTTCTTTTTCTTCTGCGACTATTCAGGTTTGACCTTCTGCCCTCTCTTTTTCGCCTCGAAGAACGAAATGACAAAGCCGAGCACAATCACTGCATCCACGAACAAGGCAACCTCGAACGGGAAGACCATGAAGATACTGATTACAAGGACGGCAAGAACGAAAACCGACAGAAGCATCATAATGCACTCGTTCTCATCTGTTGCAAGAGGGAACAATCCCCATGCCAAGTCATTCATGGTTTTCTTCAGTCCACAACCCTGCTGATGACGATGGTTCAGAAATGAAAGAACCGATGCGGCGGTGTAGTTTCGAACTGCGGATACACCATGTGAATTCTGGTCGAAATTCACAATAAACAGTTGGGCCAGTCTTAGACGTCACTCCTCCTATGAACAACCCAACATTTGCACTACTGTGGCTCCGCATTTCCGAGGGTTGAATTGACTAGAAGGAAGCCATATCTCGACTGGTGGTGGTCTGCAATGACCTAGAACGAGGGAAGAATCCTTGCTCTCTTCAATGAGGACAGGCGAATTGGTTAGATACGACGGATAGTGTTCCCCGGGACGCCGACTTGCTAGGTCGGGGGTATGATATGTGTACATTAGGGGCTGCCTACAAGCATGATTATGACCGTTCCGAGAATCACACTCCGAAGATCCTCCATTGGCAGGCGCAACCCTGACGAGTGCGACCAACTCATGTGTGATTTCAATTCACAGCTCTTAACGCCAGAATTGCACGACATGGTAGTCAAGGAGCAGCCACCGATACAAAGGATGGAGAATCTGGCACAGGTGGCTGAGGACGTCTATGAGAGGGCCATTGGGAAGAATGCACGATTTGTGTTCTGGGAGGTCAATCAAGCCTATCAGTCCGATTACACGATAACACCTCAAGGAATAGAGAACAAGCTTCGGGAATGCTTTGGACAGGAGGTGTTTGGTCAGCATATCCGTGTGGGGCATGTAGACGGACGATTATATCTCTGGAATCCTGACACGAAACCTAACAATCTGCTTAAGGCCTATGACCGCCAATTCTTCTACTTTCGAAGCGAAGACGAACTTGCACTACTCACGAAGCTTGCCGCACACATGATCCTATCAGACCACCCTTCTCAATCTCTTTCACATTTGAATCGGTTGATGCAACAGCTAGTTCACAGGGATATATCGTACCTGAGGGAGAGGAAATCTCGCATTGAGGGGGCTTCCCTACATCTCCTCAGCGATATCTTGGGAATGACTCCGAGTCACCTTGAAGGAAGAATTGTCAAGATTGCTGGAGCCAATGGCAATGGAGGGATACGAAGCCCAAGATTCCCTGAGAACATGAACCTCGAGATTCTGAGAGCTCGTTTCATAGGCGTTGCCGTCAGTGATTGTTACATCCCTGAGTCGGGCACCTTGGAATTTTCTGAAGGTAGCCTAGACCGAATAGACCGGTTCAAATGTCTGCTCAGCGAGTTTGGCATGGCACATGGTAAGGAGTGTTTCTACAAGGAGAAGGGTCATTACAAGCTGTATGTCGCAAGCCCCCTAACCGCCGCACTTCACTTCTGGGAGATACCATCGGGTGACAGAACCATTCTGAACTATGGTTTACCAAGCGATGTTCCGACTTGGTCAAAGAAAGCCATGCGCGGATATATGCAGGAAATGCTAGCTCAAGAGGGAAACGTGGACAAGAATGGTGTGATTAACTGGACCCGATCTCATGCATTGTATGATGGGCGAAAGGCTACAAAGTATGGATTTCGGTCAAGAATATCCGTCGAAACTAGGGAGTTCCTCGCTGAATCCAAACTGACGAGAAAGCATACTGGAATGGTTTCCGAGCGTTCTATTCCCATGGGACAACTCACGAAGCTAAGTCGCCTATCCGATGAATATCTTTCAAGGATAGCCAATGAACTTCGAAATGTTGTGTTTGCGTATCGAAATAGGCTGATTGACGATGAAAGAACGATGAGCTTGAGTCTTCGTATAAAGGTTAAGCTCGACCCAGTTAGAATATCATTCTTTGAGAAATCGGACCGCGTTACTGTCCGATGGCAGGCCCGTGTGAGCGGACATGAGTCCAAGATTCGAAGCATCATCCTGATTGCCCCGAATTTCGACGTGAAGTATGATGACGCAATTGACTGGCTATTCAAGCAACCTGCTGAAGGTTTAGCGCCGATTCGATGCCAGCTTGAGCTAGAGGGGTTTGAGCTATCTAGTCAGGGATAATGGTGCCGCGGCGCGGATTTGAACTCCGCGACTAGGGGGCGAACCCCCATGTCTCCGCGGACAACACGGTCTTCAGCCGTGCGATCTCCCTGGCTGATCTACCGCGGCACGCTTTCGTTCCCATGCCTTCTGGCTTCCTGATATAAAGATAGCGACCAAGAGCACAGAATCTCTTGATATCCCGAAACAGAAATCGATGTGTAGCAAAAGCGATGAGTCAAGTCATGGGAGCACCCACGATTCCCTTTGGTGTCCTTGTCTACGGCCTTCTAACAGTGAAGCTCGCAGTCTTCGGGTCTTTCCTGACTTGTGCTTGAGGCTCATGACTAGTTGAGTGCTTGGGCTGCTTCCTTCACCTCATCGAAAGGAGGAAGCTTTTCGGGGTCTTCACTCACCCATCCGTACACTATCTTCCCGTTCCTATCAACGACAAATACTGACCGCTTGGCCACATCCTTCATTCCTGCAAGACTCGAATACACGATGTCATAGGCATGAATGACAGTCTTCTCCCAATCAGAGAGTAGTGGGAACTGAATCTGGTTCTGATCCTTGAACGCCGCATGACTGAATATTCCATCAACGGATATACCGAGGACATTCACTCCCAGCTCGTTGTAGTCGCTTAGAGCGTCCCTGAACCGACAGAGCTCCTCCTTGCATACTGAAGTGAAATCCGCCGGATAGAACAAGAGGACAACTGGCCCCTTCTTCAGTTCTTCACTGAGTTTGATGCTCTTGCCGGGGGCTTCGAGAAGTTCGAAGTCTGGTGCACTATCTCCAACACTCATCATTGTAGCCACCTCAAAATCACTATTGTTAAGTCTATGAGGCACTTAAGGCTTCAGGTACAGATGTCTACTCGTGGGGCCTCTCATCTTATCTTGTGGTTCATGAAGCTGGCCACGAAGGCTGCAAGGATCGCTGCAGCGTTCACTGCGAGGGGGTAGATGAATAACGAGTCGAGGAAGGCCAGTGTCGCCAGTGGAGAGGGCAGGTTGAAGCCATCCGCAATCGCGAACGGAAGGAAGTAGAACATGAGAAACATGCTGGACAACAGGCCAACTCCAACAAAGGCAGGCATATCGGTGGTAGACCTAGCGAACTCAGAGAGTCTTGCTATCCATCCACCAGCAGCTCTCTGCCTTCTCCTCCTCTTCTTCTTAGAAATGATGTGGGCCCAACGATACATGGCCTCAGCCATCAGAACGTAGCCTCCAGCGAGGACAGCAGAAGCTCCCAGGGCGACAATCAGCTGTAGCTCCGAACTCAGGACATGAATGTATGTCTGTGCATGCCACAGAATGGGAATCTGAACCAGACCTGCAATCCCAATGAATATCAGGATGAGTCCGGGTTTACTCCCTCGTCTCCACCATACTGCTAGGCTCATGTTTCTCGACCTGGTCTCTGAGTTGACCGCCCAGACATGTGGTCCCCACTTTAAACTTTTGGAACGCAGTTGGGCTTTGATGACCATTACTCAACGCTCTTAGCAGTAATCCGGAACCAATGCCGATTGTCGCTGCTACCTAGCAATGCGAATCCTGAGTTCTCCAGTGTCTTCGCAACCGCTTCTAGGCTCTGGTTTTGATTACCGACGAGACCATAACTGATCTGGGAAATTGATCCGTCTGGAAATGTGAATTGGGCATTGAACAGGAACCTGTCCTGTTGGGAAACTACATTGGCGGCCAGAATGGATAGTATTCCGTTGGGTCTCAATACTCTGTGAGCCTCCTCAAGAACAGCCTTCTTCGTTTCCCAGTCTCTCATATACCCGAGAGAGAACCATAGAGTTGCGACATTAAACGTGTCCCTTCGAAAGCAAAGACTGCAGCCATCAGCTACTGTCCAGTGGGCAGACGGTCCATGTATCCTTGCCTCCCGAATCCTGTCCAGGCTAACATCCACTGCACAGACTCTCTCTCCTTCCAGTCTTGAAACAAGTCCCTCACCACCGCCTCCGATGTCAATTACCAGCCCTTTGAATTCAATACTCTTGAGGTCTATTTCCTGCAGAGGTGTTTCGAAAACCGTGGGGTGCTCATTCATCGGAACTCAATTCGACCTCGTGCGATTTGAACTCTGTGGCCCTGTGAGGCCGTGATGAGTGTGATCATGCCTCCCCCATGGCTTACTTGCGTGTATCACGAGGAGAACATAACATCTCAAGTTCTGTGTTTTCACACTTCTACACCAACGATACCAAAGGAAAACCCGTTTTGGTGGTCACGTGATGAGTGCAAGATGTGGTGCATGCGGTTCTGTAAACAATGTCCAGATAGTCTATGATTCATTATCGGAAGAAGGTGAACTGAGATGCCAGTCCTGTGTCAACACACGCTTCCCTCTGGGCACTCGGATCGTCAAGTTCACTGACAGTTCACGTCCGCTTCGACGTGCCTACTACATGAGTGTAGAGAACGAAGACGATCTAGAGTTGATCTTGGACGTTGGCAGAAGGGCACGAAAGATAAGAGCGAGGGATTTTGAGGCGTGTTTCTATACTGCTCATATCCGGGAGAAGCACATTGGTCCCATGACATTCTCTCTAGGCCGCTCAGAAAGCAATATCATGTTGCGCGGCCATGTGGACAAACTTCGACTTTGGATGGAAACATCGAAGGTCCTTCCTCGGAGCAGGTATAAGACCGAAACTGTACCTGTCCCCGAGATACCCTATCCACTCTTTGCTCCTGTAAACCCCTAAGCAATGGAAACCAGCCTCTGGAAAGAAGGACGAATCTGATGAGGTTTCCTTCAATTCACTGAGAATCCTCTCAGGAACTCAAGAAGATAGAATCCTACATTCTCCTATACTTGATACGTTCTGCTGCCGCCACCACGTCTTCGGACAACTACGAGTAGTACTATCCAGAATAGTGTATAGATTACGAAAAACCAGTCTCCTGGGCCCCAGGGAATCCATTGCTGTAGTGGGGTCGAGAAGAGCTGATCAAAGAAGCCGAATATGTATTGGAAGAATGTGTCCATATACTCAGGTTGTGCGAACTGCAATTGGAATCACCCATGGTACATTATCCGTGTGGGTATCACTCTTTTGTACGCCTTCTGACTTGTCAGTCTTGTAGGTTTGTATCACGTACTTAGAACTTAACGTTAGAGGTTACTTAAGAAACTGTGCTGGGTATACTCTAGACTTCTGACATCATGCTACGATTCTTTCGAAACCATCCTCTCTCTGAATTCGTTTCTTAACAGTCCGTAGTAGAACACGCCCCAACGCTCTCCATCACTTATGCCGCACTCTCGATGGTGGCCTTCTCTCACAAGACCCAAGCGTTCTGCCAATCTCCAACTTCTCTCGTTATTATCGCGAGTGATGACTATCATCTTGTGGGCATTCAAGTCATCGAAGATGAAATCAATGGACCGCCTAGCTGCCTCGGTTGCCAAGCCTTTGCCTTGATGCCCTTGGTCCAAGAAGTACCCTAACTCAAAGGATGGCACCTCCCACTTCTTGGGCTCTATCCAGATCTCGCCTATGTACTCGTTGTCAGACTTGAGCCAGATGCCCATCACAAATCTCTCTCGTGCTGTCCATTCTGCAGCGTGTCTTCTGACCTTGATTTCGGCATCTTTCTCGGAGTCTATGTCCTTGATTTCCTCTGCGTGTTCCTTGAGCAGCTCCCTGTTGTTGTCCCTCTGCAACAATCCATACAGATGTCTTCCATCCCCTTTGGCGTACTTTCTTACAACCACTCTGTGCGATTCCAGTTTCGAGGGTAGGTCAGGTAAGAGCTTGTGCATGTTCGAGGCGGCCTCCTCTTGGAGTCTACCCTACAACATGCCTTCGTCCTAAAAGTGAGCTGCCGGACACCGCATAAATGAAACACCTATTGAAGCAAACAAGATGCAATGTGATCGTACAGAGATAGCGGCAGGATTCTACTCAGCTGACAATCTTTAACTCAGTAGATTACGAAATAGGAAGCAAGTATGGATGGAGGAGGCGCTGGTTGATTAGAATATTACTAGATAACGTTACTCCAATTGAAGATCTTATTGACCTCATAAAGGATGGTTACGCAAACGATTATCGGAGAATCTGGTCACTCTCCGAGCGAGTTGTCGGCTTGTTTATGCATGAATCAATAGGTTGGCTGGCTGGCAATGTCTACTCCATAATGACGGTGCTTGACTATGACCCGGCAAGAAGGAGCTGTGACTTGTTGATTCGATACTCTGGGGGAGCACTTTCCCTCATAGGGACCGGTCGATCTGAGGATTTCATCTCTGACATGGTGAGAGCAATCTCTGGACTGGCTGAACAGAAGGAGTGGCTCTACAAAATCGAAAGGGCGAAAGTGAAACCTGCAGGTGAAGAGTGTCCCTACTGTGGAGCATCTTACAGGTACCCAAAGGAGAAGGTGGGAGAGGATGGAACTGTGGAATGTCAGAACTGTGGAAGACCATTCGCTCCCGGATAGAATCAAAGTGCGACTTAGATGGCTGGGCGAATTTTACAGGTGAATTGGCTCTCCCGGAACCTTCGGGAACAACGTTATCTCCCGAATGTGCGACCGTCTGGCAAGAAAGCGCACAAGTCTTTCAATACCTAGACCTCCGCCAGCACTAGGACCTAGCATGCTGGCCTTGGCAAGTTCAAGATAGGGGCTGAAAGCCTGCAGTTGCAGCTTTCTCTCCTTCAGTTTCCTGACTAGAATCTCATATTTATAGTCCCGTTCTCCGCCGGAGAGCGCCTCACCGAACCCTTCAGGGTAGAACATGTCATAGTTCACGTAGTGTCCTCTTCGCTCTTCTTCCTCTCTGTCGTAGAACTCTCTCTCGAAGTCCGTTATCCAGAACAGGTCCTCCTCGACACGAGAGATCTGGGACTCGAACTCTGGCCCTAGTTCGGCTCGAAGATCCCAGCTTGAGTATGTGCGAAATGGTTTTCTTGGAATCTTAATGTACGAGTCCAGTTTCCTGAGCTCTTCGTCGCAAGTGTCTTTTACTCTTGTGAAGACATGAATCATCATGTCTTCCATCAATGATCTGAACTGCTCCGCTGTTGCATCTCTGATCTCAATGTCCAGTTGCGAGAACTCCAGAAGATGGCTATCACTCTTGATTCCTTTCTCCAATCGAACATTTGGGGACACTATGTATATTCCCTTGACATCCATAGCAGAAACTGCAATCTGCTTATGCATAATCATGCTCTTTGTTAGCTGGAGTTTCTGATTCAGGTACTCAATAGAAGCCTCATAGACAGGGTGGCTCAACGGGTCAGTGATCGGGGACATGATCACTGGCATAAGCTGAAGGAGCCGTTCCTGATGGAGGAATTCATGAATCGCAAGCAGTGCCTCGGTCTGTATCCTAAGTATCTCGGCTATGCTTCCACAATCTTGTATATGTGACACAACCGGTTTCAAGGTTCGTGACTGGGTCATCTTCATCACATACAGGGTTTATCCTACCCGGGAGAGGAACCAAAGAAAAGGTCTTGCCAGAAAAAGTGGAAGATATAGCAAGAATAGCAATAGAACTATATGCTGAATGGAATAATCTTCCATCATGAGCGTGTTGAATGGTAAGGACTACCAGATTCTTACACTCCTCAAAGAGAACTCCCGAATGACGACAAAGGAGATGTCTGAGAAACTCGAGATTCCTCAAACGACTGTCCACAACCGAATCAAGAGGCTGACAAAGAGCGGCATCATAAAACGATTCACAATAGAGCTTGATAGAAAGAAGATTGGAAGGGCTCTCGTTGCCTATATTCTGTGTACTGTTTCCTACCGTTCCGCAAGAGGACAGAAGATTGACCAGTACTCTGTGGCACAGCAAATAGACAAACTTGCTGAGGTAGAAGAAGTGTCAATTGTGACTGGGGAGAATGATCTGATTGTGAAAGTGGCACTGAAAGACGTCGATGCATTGAATGACTTTGTGATATCCACCTTGAGGAACATCGAAGGTGTGGAGAGGACAGTCACCAGCGTTGTTCTCTCAGAGATTTAACGCAAGTCGAAGTCAAGAATCTCTGGAATGTTACTGAGAGAGTGATGGTCCGGGCTATGCCAGAAGACTTGGCATGGCGCCCGGTCTTGCTCGAGCCTGCACACTTATAATATTGGACGTCCGATACTTCTACGGTGGCATCTGGCCTTGAAGCAAGAAATCAGAGGAAATGTGTTGAGCCCCTTGCCTGTAGCATTGGTTGGAGCCCTTGTAAATGGTCGCCCAAACTACTTGGTTATTGGCTACATTTCACCGTTCAATTTTGGTAGGCACATCTTCTTCAGCCTGTACAAGAAACGCTACACAAGAATCGGTATCCATGAGAACATGACTTTCAGTGTGAACATACCATCGGAGGTGCTTCTGGAGAAGACCAGAATATGCGGAAGCAAATCTGGTCGTGACCATGACAAGTCATCGCTCTTTGAAGCATTCTATGGTGAGCTGAAGACGGCCCCAATGATTCGTGAGTGTCCAATCAACATGGAGTGTGAAGTCACAGAGATACTAGACTACGATCCCAATGAGGGCATCATTGGGAAGGTCATCGGATCATATGCTGACAGTCATGTGCTTGAAGACGGCAAGCTTGACATGAGGAAGGTCCACCCGCTCATCTGGGCTATTGGTGGTGATTTCAACTACTATCGACTCGGAGAGAGGATAGGTGACTAGGATTTCTGGGTGAGTAGAAGTGCTAGGCCGGGCGAGTTCACATGTCAAGATGCTAACACAGTTCGGGAATGTGGGTAGATAACACAACTTAACTGCAGGATGCTGCATTGGTCGCACAATGAACATCGGTCAAGCAATCAAGGAACTTCCAAAGGCCGAGTTGCACATCCACCTTCTGGGAGCAATACGTCCAAGTATGCTTCTCTCACTAATCCTAGAAACAGAGCCTGACTCAAGCTATAGAACAGTAGAGGACATCGCTCCTGTATTTCAGTTCCAAACATTTAGACATTTCATCCTGGCCTATACCAAGGTAGTTGACTATGTGACTCAAGAGAAGCATTTTGAGCAGATCGCTTTTGAGATGCTAGAGGATTGTGCCAACTGCAACACGCGCTATGTTGAGGCAAGTTTCTCCGCCATAGACCACATCCAGAGAGGATTGAGTTATGAGAAGATGCTTGACGCCATCAACAGGGGGGTACGCAGGGCTAAGCGTCGTTTTGGAATTGACTGCAGCATCAGAATTGACTTTGTTCGCAATGAAGGCCCGAGTGGTGCCATGAGAATCCTAGACCTAATAGAGGCGAAACCTGACAATGTCATCTCAGTTGATATTGGGGGCAGTGAGGATCTTTATCCACCGAAACCTTTCGCGAATGCATTCCGTCGCGCCCGAAGACTTGGTCTTCACACAGTTGCACATGCGGGCGAGGCGGCTGGTCCGAAATCTGTGTGGGAAGCTATCAAACACTTGAATGTAGAGCGTGTTGGACATGCGGTTTCAGCAGTAAGAGACCAGAAACTCCTTGACCGAATGAAGTCACAAGGGATTGGTATTGAGTCATGTCCAACTAGTAATCTAAGGACTGGGGCTGTACAATCTCTGCAGGACCATCCCATAAGAGAGTTCTATGACCGCGAACTCTTAGTGACAGTGAATAGCGACGATCCAACATTCTTCCAGACAGATCTGAACAACGAATACCTGCAGCTCAATCAGAAGCTGGGCTTCTCGATATCAGATCTGTTTCAGCTGTCTGTCAACGCAATTGAAGCATCGTTCCTGCCAGAGGAAAGGAAGGAGAGAATGCGAAACTCGTTTAGAAAGGAGGCTGAACAGATCTGCGATTCAGTTGATTGACGCTTGAATCAGTTTGAAGCACAGAACGAATGGTGGACGGGCGAGATTTGAACTGGCGACTTGCGACTCTCTCACATGTTGATAAAGCAAGAACTTTAACCGCTGGCTACTTAACAATAATTATGAGCGAACCAAAGACAACACCTACGGATGTGGACGTGGAGGACTTCCTAAATGCGGTTGAACATCCTCGGAGAAAAGAGGACGGATTTGAACTCTTACGAATTATGAGGGAAATCACTAAGGAAGAACCTGTGATGTGGGGTCCGAGCATAGTCGGTTTTGGTTCATACCACTATAGGTACGAGAGTGGTCGTGAGGGTGACATGCCTGTCACGGGATTCTCCCCGCGAAAAAGGAGCCTATCGGTGTATATTATGTCGGGTTTCGATGAGTACAGCGATCTCTTAGGAAGACTTGGCAAGCACCGGGTCGGAAAATCATGTCTCTACATAAACAAACTCGCAGATGTAGACATCTCGATACTCAAAGAGATAATCAAGGAATCCGTTGAGGAACTTACCAAAGAATGAAACCAATGAACAACATAAAGAATGGTGGATCGGGCGAAACGCGAACTAGCTCCGAACTAAACTTCTTTCAGAAGTGGTTTCTTAATGATTTGGGAAACCACGAATGTCATTTGGCGAAAACATGAAATTGCAATCTATCCAATGTATACATTGGAGAACAAGCCAGGTGAATGAGGATCACTTTCGCTTGATTGGTGAGGCACTGGCATTCGCTGGGACAGTGATACTCATATCTCCCATTTTAATGCCGCTTTTTCCCAGTTCTGCCCGTCCGTCCGTTTACCGCATATATGAATTGTTCTTATTTCTTGGAGTCGTATCAGCCTGCAGTGGAGTGACTATTCTTAGAACGTTCAAAGAGATGAGGCCCTATCTTGCCAAGGCTGGTGAGCCCATACACTCAGGCAGGACTTGGAAGAAGGAGTCTGAGTCAGGCTTGTTCCTCACCTCATGTGAACGTGTGGTGTCAACAAACCTAGAATCAAGAGAAACAGTAGAAGTTGGATATAGACTTGTTTCGACAGAAGGCCCCACGTGCAGGGATTGCAGCATCAGGGCAGGGAGGGTAATATTGGAGAGCTTCGGAAAGCATAGATCATATTGAGGATATGATGAACCGGGCGAGACTTGAACTCAAAGATGCCTTCAGATTCAAACCTCATTCAAGATCATCATCGAATAATCGACTGCTAGACCCACTTGCAGTTACTTCTTGTGCAAGTCTGTCCACAATTTGATTCAATTGCTCTGCTGTGTAGCTCCTTTGAATGGTCACTATGCCAGTCTGCTCCAAAAGAAGTGAATACAGAATTCCTCTTCCCTTGTAGTATGTATCCCTATCAACTGGAATTGTGAAATCACCCTCCCTTCTTGCGACTTTGAGATTCCCAATTGGATGGATATACTCCCACTTCCATATCACTCTTGGAAGTACAACACTCTTGTCAAATGATCTCTCAGACTCATAGAAACCCACAAAGAAGAGTACGTTCGACCCCCATTGAGCAATAGCGTACACCGGGTCCTTGTTCAAGACCGCAACCTTTCCCTCGATGAATGGCTCAGGAGGGGACATTTGACGGAGAATACCCATGCCACGAAACAACATAGAACTCCCCGTACCATAGTATACAACGACGAGGATGCCAAGAGTTCCAATCGCGATAAGTGCGATGAACACAATCAACATAGTATCCCCAGGCAATGTGAATCGCGTAAGGATTATCGTGAAGAACAGAAGTGGGACTGCAACGCACATTATTGCACCAATGCGCAATCCTCTCTTGATAGATCCTCGGAACTCTTCTTCAGAACTTGATTCCAAATCGCTATGAAACTCTTCCACAGTAGTTCCCAGCTTATGGGAAGACTCAGTCATGAGATGAGATAAGGTTTGGTGAGAAAAGAGGTGAAATGG
>JBHIAE010000070.1:0-13373 GCA_046758445.1 Candidatus Thorarchaeota archaeon
AGTCCAATCTTCAGAGAGGCTCTGAATACGACTGTGTATATTCCCCACTTTCCAAATACCATCACGCCGGAATTAATCCTGAGATCTTTTCTTGAAATGTATCTTGAAGAGCAAACTGACTTGCTTTTCGATGAAGAGCAGTTCTCATTAACATTCAAGATTATGCTGAAATCCATAAGAGAGGATTTCGTTGAATATGAAACATTCATCCCAATCGAACAATTCTCCATGGATGATGAGTATATCGAACTTGTTGACGGATGGAAGATAGAAAGAGTGCCAGAAGACCGATTGGGAGAACTACTACCTGAAATGCATCGATTTGGTGAAAGAAGCCCGGATTTGAAACGTATCGAATTTGCATTGGTTCGGATTTCAAAAGAGAAGAAAGAAGTTGTAAGAAAAGGAAAGAAAAGACAAAGGCGACAGACCGCAACGACTGAATCGATTGAACCTGAGATTATTATGACTGCATTACGAACGCTCAAAAAGGGATTCTGTTCATTTAGTGATTGGAGAGTTAGACCACTTGATTGGCTTTTCCAAAGACGTTCTATCGGCTTGGGTTTTCGAAGTACGAACATCATGTCTCCTTTTATGAGTCGAGGATATCATCTCACCACCGATGATATTGATGAACTCAAAGAGTTGATTATGCTTCTCAACTCTCTGGCAAAAAAGGAAGAATTGGAGATCCCGATTAGCAGATTCATTTATGGAATAGAAAGAGAAGATGCTCTTGACAAATTGATTGATTATATGATTGCATTAGAATCACTCTACCTACAGCTAGAAGATGAACTAAAACTTCGGTTCTCTCTTAGGATAGCTACTTTCATGGCACAGAATGAAAAGGAACACGGTGAAATATTCAATCTAATGAGTACTGCTTATTCTACACGTAGCAAGATAGTACATGGAGAAAAATGGAATAAAATCGAGAAAGAAGCTAAGAAAAATGGTTATTCTATTGGTGGCCTCATAGAAAGAGTTGAAGAGATCTTGCGAAGTTCAATCAATAAGTTCGCGAGATTCATTATTTCTGGTCAGAGTGTGAAACAAGTTATTGAAATGATTGATGTTTCTGTAGAACAGGATATACCATTCTTTCGAGGATAGATTCGGCAATTTGTGGAATTGGACAAGTTTCATGTCCGGCGCCATTCTGATTCATCTTCTCAAAGCATACAGAAAGAAAGAGTGGTGCGGAGAGCGAGATTTGAGATGGTCAAGATGGAAACATACATCAATGTAGTATGTGAAGAGAGATGTGAGGAGGGATATTGAAGGATGAGCCTCGTGGATGCATACCTGGTCATGTTCCTAGTGGGGACCATAGGTACTGTGCTGATCGCGCTCTTGGTAGGAGTTTCCATGGGAAGATATCGTAGAGAGTTGAGAGAAGTAGGAGATGCTCAGACCCCTCTCGGTGTCATAGGGAGTGCCTACCTTGAGGGCAAGGCACAAGTCTTGGTGGCAATATCGGTCGGAGTCCCCATAGGACTGATGTGTGGCGGAGGTGTGTGGCTTCTATCCGAATATGTGGTAACACTTCAGAACATGATTCTTGCATCTGGCCTCTTGCTTGGATCTCTGCTTATCTTCATCGGACTACTCTGGAAGTTCGGAAATGGCAAGGCTCGGCTAGAGGCAAGGCGGGTTCTTCGGAATTACTTTTCACACCGCAGTGAGGAGATTCTTAGATTGGAACTCGTGAGACTCCATAATGGTAATGAAACCCAGAGAAAAGCGTTCGAATTGATTGCTGAACGTGGGAGCAAGGCCAGCCTAGTGGCAGGGGAGGTCCTTGAGGAACTGGCGGGAGCTCAATGAAACAATGGTTAGCTCCGGATCATCGGTATAGGCCTATAATACAGGCCAAAGCTGTTGTGCTTCAATGTCGCAGAAATGTGCATACCCATTTCTCAGAGTAATAGAGAAGTGGTGCGGAGGGCGAGATTTGAACTCGCGAACCCCTACGAGACAGGATCCTAAGTCCTGCGCCTTTGACCTGGCTTGGCAACCTCCGCGTGACTCGGATGAACACTACGGTCTTGATATAACGATTTTGGCATCTATGTGGAGCGCCTATGCCAAGTGAGAAGACTTAGTCCTTTTTCTGCCAAGTATTGCTGCATCTCGGACATCGAAAGTGTCTCTTGTATCCACCGCCCCCAGACATCTCTTTCTTCACCATGGCGATTTCTTTGTACCCACACCGGGGGCATACAACGTCATTCATTGTCAGTATCTCCATTTGGGCAGAGGTATATTCCAATATCTAGTTTGTTCAGGCGAAGTCGGTGTTGCTGGTCAACTTCCACTTCTCCAATAGAACTTGAAACCTTACTAGAAATCTGACCTCATCTGTAATGATGTGGTGAATCAAATCTCTCGCCATAAGCTGTTAATACAAGTCTTCAGGAGCATCGTCATGGTGATCATCAGTTAGCGTGACTAATGTGTTCGAATACTACTTGCTCTCCCGAATAGGTCGATGAATCCAATGAGAACAATCTTGGAATACTGTGAGCATATTAGACGACTGTTTGATGTTCCTTTCGGGCTCTAGCTATACAAAAGAGGAGTTACAAAGTAATAACACGTCTATTTGATTAAATTGTTTAATGAATTTAAATATCGATATTCTCACAATTGTATGAGTTCAAAACCTCTCTTCTGGACAAGAAGGGGAGTGAACTCAACTGACCTGAAATGGGTCAGGAATTTAAATATCGTAGGCGGGAAGCGATGACTAGGTCGAAGGGTGTCACAATCTCTGTCAAAGTCCCAATTAACTGGGATGCACTAACTAGGAAGAAACAGCAGCGCCTCAGACAGATTTTGGGCCGGGACATGAGAGTGATTCGTGCCTTCTTAGGTGTTATTGAACAGCATGAAGACGAGTTGCTCACTGGTCGCAATAAACAACGAATTCATGATGGAAAGCTCGACAGACTCACCCTGACTGCAGTCAAAGTCAAAGCCGGATTCAGTCAGAGACTGATTGTGCCCCATGACTTTAAGGCCCGTTTTCCAAGGATTTCTAGAAACGAGCTCTCAGAGTGCAGGCAGACTGCAGTCGCACTCTACGAGAGCTATGTCGCTCTTAGAGAGAAGAAAACTCGAAAGACCTCACGTCCTTGTGAGGTCAACTCTACCCGGAGGATTCCTAGATGGACATTCTCTGTAAGATTCAAGCTTCTCAATCACAAGACCAAAGTGGCAAACCTGTGGCTGGATCTCCGTGACTCTCTGGACTCAGTACGAAAGGGAAAGAAGTATCATGACAGACTGCTGTTTCCTCTCAAGGTATCCCCATTTCATCATGATCAATTCATTCGTGGTCCAGTGAAAGCTGCACAGGTGTTCACAGACAGAGATGGTAAGTGGTGGGCTACGTTTGCTGTCCGTGTCGAAACTCCAGAATCACCGAATGGCAATCTACCGTTTGCGGTTCTTGGAATTGACCTTGGAATCGACAAAGCAGCCTGTTCAACATTAGTAACGCCTGAGAAGGTCAGAGAAACCAAGTACTTCAGACGGACGAGGAAACTGGAACTCATTCGGAAGCTAGACCAACAAGTTGCTCATCTCCAAAGGGAAACGAACAAACGACGTAACAGTGGTTTCCCCCATGACAAGCTGGCTCTGAAACTAAGAAAGATCAGAGGCAAACGAGAGAGGGTGGCTAAGGAATATGATCGGCTTTTGGTGAAACAGATGCGTGAATACATCCTCAGACTCTCTCAGGAATATGTACTCTATGTTGCAGTTGGCAGACTTGCAAACATTCGCCAATTGGCACGAAAGGGCAACCATCAGGGTCGACGTTTCCGTGGCATGATTCATTCTTGGTCATTTGCCAGAATCACCAAAAGTCTGAAACATCAGCTGGCACAACTTGGTTGGTCAGTCACTGGAAAGGACTCTAGGTTCAGAGTTGTTCCCGAGAACTGGACCTCCATAATGTGCTGGAAGTGCGGCCAAAAGGGGATGCGTCCAAAGCAGAATCTGTTTGTGTGCCCTACCTGTGGCAACAAATGCAATGCCGACATGAATGGAGCCATCAACATCGCTGGACGCCTTATCACGCTCACAGACTCACTTCATTCTGTGAGAGGACTAGGTAAGTGGACTAGTGCGATTGCACGAAGTAAACGACCGAAGACCCAAGGGAAGAAATCTCAAGGGAAGTCCTTACTCTCCAAGGCAAGTGTTGTATCGCACTTGGGAGAGTCCGCGGCTGTTCATTCAGCTCAGATGAGCCTTCCTGACTTTGGCGACAGAGTCGGGATGGATGATAATGACCCCGCCGTGGCAAGTTCTGTGGAAAGTTTCACTGTCGCTGGACGTGATATGCCAGCAAGTAGACAGGAGAAGGAAGCCAGGTCTTCAGGAGGAATCTCATCCCGATGATTGTAGACAAAGTCCTTGCTAATCTCAGATTTCTAAGAAATCTGGGACGTGGCGACACCGGCAGGGAACGGGTGGAACACAGGAGTTTCTCGAAGTTGAGATTCACTCAATTCATGAAACAGGTCAGAAAAACATTGTGACAGGCATACTGGGTCCTCTTGAGCAATGTTTTTATTCGACTCGTTGAATGTCGGCGCGGTTCGACGGCCCAGTCCGTCAGCCTTCGTGATTCTTTGGATTCACTCTTAGTTACACCATGAGCGTGATAGTCAGATGTCCTCAAGAAGCAGACAGGCAGCGGCAAGGACCAGGGACAAGTGGCGCGAGAAGACTTGGTATCAGGTGCTCGCACCAAACTACTTCGATAACAAGGAGATAGGTTCTACGCCCGCTGGTAGTCCAGATATGCTGATAGGTCGTACAGTACAGCCTACACTCTATGACCTCACTGGGGACTTCGACCAGATTCACGTCAAGATTCGCTTTAGGATACTCGAAGTCAGTGGTCAGCAGGCACAGACTGTTTTTCATGGCCACGAGTGGAGCTCAGACTACCTTAGAGGTCTTGTAAGAAGAGGCACGGCTAGAATCGACTGGATTGGTCCTATTCTGACGAAAGATGACTTCCTTATGCGCATCTCCGTCATTGTCTTCACAACAACCCGAACAAAGACCAGTCAGGAACACGCTGTACGAAAGACGATTGAGCGAATCATCAGGGCTCATGCAAAGAAACACGTCTTCGATGAACTAGTTCAGAAAGTGCTTCTGGGTGACCTAGCTTCAGAGGTTCATGAAGAAGTCAAGAAGATCATCCCGGTTCGAGAGTGCGAGATTCGAAAGAGCAAGGTTCTCAAAGGCCCAGAGGAAGTAAAGGCACGAAGAACAAGACTTCGGAGAGGCACGAAGAAGGAATAGAGTTCGCAAGCGAACTCAACTGGGCATATTCTCAAGCTTATGTAGAGCTTGCAAGAGCAAGACCATCAGATTGGCAAGCTTGGTCAGTGATTCGGGGTCTGTCTCGTCCTCAAGCACACTGGTCAATGATGAGAGCTTCCGAATTAGAGTTTCCCTAAGCTGGGGAATCAAGACCTTGACAGCCTGAGTTTCAACCTCTTCATCTGGACCCACAATAACTATCCGTCTGTCGCATGTGGCGCAGTAGATATCATCACCCACTTTAAGTAAGGGTGAACCGCACTGCGGACAAGACTCAGCCAACATCGTTGCTCCGCGTCTAAGAAGCTCGGCCATCTTCTTGATAGAGCTATCATCCCTTTCAACCATGATGGTCACTGCAGGAAGGGAGGAATGCCCTGATATAAGATATCCCGATGGCTCAGAGGGCCCAACGCTATGCCAAAATCTTGATATGCCAAATGGCAGGTTCCTGTACTGTAGTTCGCACACCATCTGTGCGTAGAGACAATTCAGAGGTGAGTCCAGATGGACCACGAAACACAGCAGAGCATCGACTTAAGCAAACAACTTCTTAAGCAGATTTCAGAGAACAACTCGGTTCCCCGTAACATAAGGCGAGCCGCCAATGAAGCCATCGCAGCCCTGGAGAATGAGGCAGATTCACCGGCTGCCAGAGCACAGAATGCAATAGCGATTCTGGATGAACCAAATCAGGATCCGAATTGTCCAAACTATGCTCGAACAAGGATATGGCGCGTGTTGAGCTACTTGGAGCCAATACGTGATGCATGAAAACATCTTCCAAAATGTGTTCAGTCTTGACCAGTTGTGGTTGGGGCTGACACCTTGTGGCGGGGCCAGTGCTTACCCATGATGAAGGCAAGGATACGAGGAATCTACTCACAGTCGCTTACGCAGATTATGCTGCAGAATCACTTTGAGATGGTACAACCTAGTCCGGAGGTGGCAAGGCGGTTCGGTCTCCCTTTCAGAAGCGAGATACCTGACGTAGACATCTGGGACCGAAGTGATTTGCAGGGCATTGTTGCAATTGCCTATGAATCAATACTGAACCGTCTAACAGAGGTGTTACGCAGGCGCCTTGGTTGGGTCATAACACGTACACCCAGGGTTGCAAAAAGTTCAATATACAAGGGTCATGTGCTTGGCAGGGATGAGAGAACCGGACACACTAGAGTCGATCTAGGAGTCATCTCGGGATTATTGCCAGACAGGGGGTTCAGGCGCGGAGATGATGTCATGGTTCAGATCCGTGCTCATGACTACGGACGCAAGGCACCCGTTCTATCTTCAAGCATAACAGTTCCTGGTCGCGCTGCAGTTCTCTTGCCAGAACCAGTTGTACGTCTAAGTACGAAGATCAAGGAACCTGACACGAGAAACGAGCTTATGGACCTTGGTCGAAAGATCCGTCAACACACCGAGAACTGGGGAATTCTCTGGCGAACCGCGGCGAATAAGCTAACAGATGAAGAACTGCGTAACGAGGTTGATGACCTGCTGGATGTGGCCCAACGAGTGTATTCAAAGTATGATGATCTGGACACAACAGGGCTTCTCTTCGAAGGCACTAGCAATGCGGACATCGAGTTTCCAGCTGAGGTCAAGGAAGTGCTGGATAAGACTAGGGCCAAGATTAAGCCTACAGTTGACCGCCATCACTTCTTCAAGAGCGCAGGATACGCTCCCTTGGTAGATATGGCAGAGATGGTGATTGAAGATCGTCCCGAGGAGAGAGCCTACATGACCTCGAAGCTTGAGAAGGTAGTGGGCCTCGATATGCCCAGGGTTGACGACACAATCAATATTGAGCATGTGAAGCTGGATGGGAGATCAATCCTTCTGACCAGAGGAAGGGTTGTGGAGGTCAATCCCAAGGGGCTCGTGATCCGAAGACAGTTTCGCCATACAAGTCGCAAACTCAAGATAGTGCAGGACTATCCTGAAGATGTTGAGGTTCCAAGAGATGAGGGTGACTATGCCCTGACAGAGGTGATTCCGGGATCCATGACTCTGACCACGAGTTATTACTCGAGGAATGGCTCGGAGAAGGGCACATATATCAACGTCAATACTGGAGTCGAGCTGTATCCCGGTAATGCCAGTGGCCCGGGCCGTATTCGCTACATTGACTTAGAGATTGATGTGATAAAGACGCCTTCGGGTGATGGGGAAGAGATACGTATGATTGATCAACACCTGTTGAAACGGGCTGTTCAGAGAGGTTTCATCACGAAGAGAATGGCAGATCAGGCAAGGACGAGGGCCAAGTCTGTATACGATGAATTGATGCTCCAGAGCAGTAGTTCGATTCCATCTCAGGACTAAAGTCGATGTATCGTCCCCTATCTCGTTTCGTCAATGAGTTGTATTGTTCTCAGAGAGAGGTCAATCGCGTTCATCATGTCTTCGACTGTTGCTCCTAGACTTCTAAGATCCCGCATGCAGTCGATCTTAATGATCAATTCTTTTCCATGGTTGTGTGCATCAATAGAGAGACCCTCAGGGAGCGGAAGATTGTCAGGCGATATGGCTTGGAGCACTTCTGCTGCATCCTTTGACGATTCGAGAGAGAGTTCTATCTGGACTTGCACTAGCTATCACTCCATCAGAAACTCTGTAGGATTCTCTGAATGCCCTGCTGCACTTCTTCAGTTGTGTTCTCAATCATGATGGATGCCGGAGAGGCTGCAGTCGAAGAAACATCCTGTTTCTCAACGGCACTGAGTAGACTCTGCAGTCTGATCTTGCCTGGTTTCCATGCCACAGCCATAGCCTCATCCTTGCTAATCACTATGACCTTGTCAACTGAAACAAGATTGGTTTCCAGAGAGAGCCGTCCTACATCTGCAAGGGTACTCATCTTCGTGCCAGTGGTTCGCACCACAGCCGTCGAGTCTGTGATCTCGGTTTCCATCTCTCCCAAAGACCTGCGCATTGCTTCAAAGGCTATGATGACGTCTTTACTGTGGGCCAAATGAGAATCCAGAAACCTTCGCAGCATCTGGGCACGATCACCCATCAGAATGGCCAAAGAAGTGCCGGATTCTTGAAGGCTCCATGCTACTTCGGCCATTGACTTAATTCCAGAAACTAGTCGCGCGGGACTGTCTTCTCGCTCTTGAGCTAATGAGAAATCTTGCCCCAAGACGAGCGGGATTGTGGCGGAGTCGAGTTTCGGAAGGAGAAGAGTCGTCAGACTTTGTGCCTCCTCATTTGTGAGAGAGCTCATTGGCATCCGAAACTTCGAGAATGGAATGTTAGCTTCCTCACAGATCTTCTCACAGGCCTCTTGTTGTCCAGTTAGGCCTTCCAGATATGGTCTTGTGCTGTATGCAAGCACCTCATTGAGAGGTAGGAAGTTGGCTCCGAATACTCTGAAACCCTTCTGTTCTTGGATAAGACCATCTTTCTGTGCTGATGAAACCACCTCTTTTGCTGCACCCTTGAGTTCTATCTCTGGAAAGCTTCTCACCAGTGCTCCTGCTGCAGCGAGCTGTAGCTCTCTTGGAGTGGCAGTCATGCTCTCTCTTGCAATTACATAGGCCGCTTCGGAAATGGAACTCTCATCACCGATTCTAAGTTGTTGAACTTGGTCAGAATCGTGGATGCCACCAATGAATATAGGATAGCTTGTTCCCTTCTTCACTCGCTTCTTGCCCACCACATCGATACCAACAAAGATCAAAGTAGATTTGGAGTGAGCCTGACGAAGAGCATTGACTCTCTCAACTTGTACAACAGGTTCTAGGAATGTCGAATGAAAGAGTCCGCCAGACTTCAGAATCGATCGACAAATCAATGCAGATGATACTGTGGCTTCGGGGAGTGGAGAAGTGATGATGAGAAAGGGCTTCTTCTTGTCAATGGATCTGTCATCGTGTATCTTCTTGATAGCCTTGAGACTGAGAGTCTTTCTCTTCTTGCCACTCATCTCAGGAGTCTAAGTCGTCCTTCTGATGATAAAGCTACCTCAGCAGAACTGCAGCTTGGTCGGGAATGTATTTCCAGTCTGGTGGTAGAAGTCGGGTCTTTCTGTAATACTTGGACAGTCTGTGAATCTTGCTTTCGACAAGTTGAAGCCCGCGTTTTGAAACGAAGTCTTTCTTGTTCTCTTCAAGGTGTCTTCTCATCTTGACGGCCTTGGCAATCATGTTGCGCAGGTCTTCAGGGACCTGCCGTTCAAGGCCGTTCTCAACAATGATGTCCATAATCCTTTTTCCAGTGACAACCTTCACCAAAGGCACGCCATATTGGTCTCGGAGAATCATCCCTATCATTGACGGTGTATTGCCTGCCTTAGCAAGCTCAACTACCTTGTTTTCAACCCACTCTGCGTTCTTCTCTTTGTCCATCCATTCTGGGACACGAAGAGTAGAGGGACGCCTGCTTCCAGACTGGCCCTTGCGCCTCGTGTGCATTCTTGCCATTGGAAATACCTCTAAGGTCTGATCACCCCAAAAGACCGGGTCTGCCCCCTCGCCCATGGCTGTGGATATAAAGATTGTCTTCTGTCCCGTTCCTTTGCCAGCAAGAAGCTAAGTCAGTGATAGCGACCACGCTCTCTGATTTCTTCAGCGCGTGACAAGACGTCCTCTGCCTCGTTCTCTAGCAATCCTTTGTAGCCTTTGAGCGCTGATTCAATCATCGTTTCTTCCAGATCCCAGTGTGTCGTTTCAAAGGCACGCCGCATCAGGTGGATGTCCACCCCCTTCATCTCCACTGTAGCGTTCATCTCGGACAGACCGAAATCAATCAGCCACATTCTTGATTGCTCATCAACTATCACGTTGCTTGTGGTTGGATCTCCATGGACTACTCCTCCACGATGGAGGAGACCTATGAGTCGCCCAAACTCTGAGCAGAGTTCACGCAGTCGTCGTTCAGGGACCTCCTCCACCAACAGTTTGAGCTGCTTCCCTTGAATGAGGTCCATGACGATTGTATGAGTCGTTACATCAATCCAATGCACATTTGGTGTGGGAACGCCCAGACTCCGTGCCACTGTCAACATCTTGCATTCCCTATTGGTTCTGGACGACCTCAAGAAGTCATCAATTGTCTTGAGTAGGTATGGTTTTGCTGGACGGTGTTTGAGCAGGTATGTGTGTCCCCACTGCTCAAACCTGAAGATTATGGATTCTGCCCCGAGGGTCCACTGTTCAGTCAATGGTATCCCTCCAGATTATATCCTGTTCATCAGTGCGCCACTTTGGCAGAATGTATGAGTCAGCAACCTTCAGACTGTCCCCGGCCTTGTGCTGCAGGATGCCGGTCCAGGCAATCATAGCGCCTTGATCGCCTGCGAGCGGCGGTGAAACCCTGTGAAATCTAGTATTGTGTCTCTCGCCGACTCCCTCAAGAATATGCGTGAGTCGGTTGTTACGAGCAACACCCCCTGTAAGAAGCAGTTCCTTCTTCATAGTGTGGGCAATTGCTCTTTCTGCAATCTCGGCTAGCATTCCAAAGGCGGTTTCCTGTACGCTGAAGCATACCTCTGAAAGGGGAATCCCTTCGTCGTAGAGTTTTTTCGCCGCGGTCAGCATTCCTGAGTAGCTCAAGTCCATCCCTTTGACAGAATAGGGAAGTTGGTGGTAGCTGGACCCCTTCTCAGCCTCGCGTTCCACTGCGGGACCGGCAGGAAAACGCATCCCCATGAAACGCCCCAGTGTGTCAAGCATGTTCCCAATTGCGATATCTAGTGTTTCACCAAAGGTACGAAAACGTCTTCCAGCATAAGCGATTATCTGAGTATTGCCTCCTGAAACATACACTGTGACGGGATCCCGAAAGCCAGACTCAAGACAACCAATCTCTATGTGGGCAACACAGTGGTTTACTCCAACCAAGGGGACAGATAGTTTGAGAGATAGTGTGCGGGCCATTGTCGCAGTAGTCCTAAGTGGTGGTCCAAGACCGGGACCTTGTGAGAATGCGATTAGGTCGATATCATCAGGGCTGATGCCTGCTCTCTCCACAGCAGTCCGAATCACACTAGGTCCGACATCGGAGTGGTGTCGACTGGCTTCGCGTGGGTGGATTCCACCCTCAGCCGGTGAGAGCATGTCCCATACATTGGATAGTATGGACCCCTCGCTGGATGCAATTCCAGCTCCAAAGGAGTGTGCAGTCCCTTCAAGTCCAAGGCAGATTAGAGACATTATGACTCGTTTCCTTGTTATTACAGAATCGCTCCACACTTAACATTGACGAGTGGCCAGTTCCACTAACCTACGGCTTCAGAGGCCATTTTCCAGCAAAGCCTTTATAATGTGCACAATTGGCTCTGATTTGAGGCAATGCCCTTGTCACAGAATATGCCCATCAAAGCCCTAGAAGCAGTTCTCAACAATGTTATCTCAATCAAACTCAAGGACCAGAGGACCTTCCGTGGTCGCTTGACAAGATGTGACATATACATGAACTTGACACTGACTGATGCAGAGGAGCTGGAGAACCAAGAGACCAAGGCTAAGTACGGCCAGATTCTACTACGTGGGAATAACATTCTATGGATCCAGCTTCCTGAATGAGGCGCCTGGCAAAGTCTTTGGGCTATCTTACAACCCTCAACGTTCTATCTCTCGCCTGTAACGCTCTACAAGTTCAACAAGCTCGTCTTCACCCTTCTGTCGAGCCCGTTCACGTACTTCGGTCAAGAACTTCTGAAGCTGTTGCTCGAACTTCTTCCGGCTGATGAAAGCAAACTCGTCAATCCTCTGCAACTCTACCTTCTCAGCATTGATTACAGGAATAGTGGCCTTAGTGAGCTCCTCTTCAGAGAGATGTGACAGGGGCGTGTCTACGATCACTGCACGAATTCCCTTATCGACCAGCAGTCCAGCTGTCTGTGGACCCCCTCCACTTGCGTCTTCGAAGAGTACTATGTCACCGGTCTTGAGGCCTACCTTCTGAGTGCATTCATCGATGCTCTCTCTGGTGAAGTGTGGAATTGTCTTGACTGCGAGCATATCGCCTCGGATCTCAAGCCGTTTGACTCCTCTCAGAAGTTCTAGGCGACTATTCAGAGTCCGTAGTTCCTTGCGAAGTTTCTGGCTTTCACCGCGTATGTGGGTCAGTTCTTTCTCTTTCTTGACCACCTCACGATCTCGCTTGACCTTCCAGTAGTTCCTACGCTTTACAATCTCAAGACTATCAACCATTTCGCTTTCTCGAAACCGAAGGAATCCAACAAGGTGTGTCAGATCTTCAATCTTCTCACTGAGAACTGCATTCTCAGCTTCAATATCCTTGAACCTAGCAAGGAGGGAGTCATAGCGTTCCTGTGTCAGGGGCTCCTCAGCCGGAACAGGCTCAGGTGTGATCTCAACCTCCTTCTTCTTCTCATGAACTAGGGTATTTATAGCCTCATTCAATGACATGCCTTTAATTACCATTGCCTTGAGCTGATTTCTGTCTATTGCAATCTGTTCGTCACGTATCTTCTTGTCTATCTTCCTCAGCTTGGATTCTATGCTTCTGAAGGCGTATACTGCCGCTGTTAAGGCATCCCGTTCATGGGCGTTTCGGATACGAGTTCCTTCTGAGAACTCTCTAGCCAGCTCCTGTTTGTCAGCAACAGAGATCTCTCTTTTTGGCACAAATAACTCAGCATTCACTGTACTGGCTATCTTCTTGACAAAGTGAGGTACTGGACTTACATCTGTAGCGACCAATACTGGAATTCCATGATTGTATACCTGTCTTATCATGTCGGTCCGAGTGAGTGACTTGCCACTGTTGAGAAGGTGAATTCGTCCTTCCAGAGTCAACAGACAGATTGCCGCTGTAGACCCGGGATCGATTCCTAGAATGAAGTATCTTGGACGAAGCGACCTGGGCAGTGGTTTGGGCTCCAGTGGAAGGAATTCCACTGTCTTTCGTACTGGTGATATTAGGACTTTGAAGTCCCCACCACGCTTTGGCTTTATGATACCACGGATTGCAGGTAAGGGGGCATACGCTATGATGCGAGCGCTAGCATATCCAAAATCGGAGTTACGTACATCGAT
>JBHIAE010000071.1:0-12959 GCA_046758445.1 Candidatus Thorarchaeota archaeon
GGACCTCTTGAGGACCTTGCTGAAGAGTACCAGCAGAAATGGGACAGGTATCTTAGCGATTCAAGATACGTGCTTTTGGATGAATGCAAGGAAACCCTAGAAGAACTTCATAGGAGAGAAATCAAGCTGGGCATCGCATCGAACCGGTTTGGAAACCCCAGTCCATTCCTCAAGAGCGACTCAATACTGTCCCTCATGGATTCTGTTGAATATACGGCGGTTCCGGGCTACAAGAAACCCTCTCCATTCATGCTTCTGAAGGTGGCAGACGACCTTGGTATCAATCCTCGACGGTGCGTGTACGTGGGCAACTATGTGCAATATGATGTAGAGGCGGCGATTCGCGCCGAGATGAAACCAATCCTGATTACATGGTGCAATCCGGAGGAGAAGGACAATGCACCTCCTGATACGTTGATAATTGACCACATTCGAGAACTGCTCGACCTCTTGAAGTAGTGAGGTATTGATGACCACAATGCTAATGCGTTTCTAGGTGAGCAGATTCTTGTCTATGAAGTTCAGGCTGCTTAGCATTCTCCTGTCAGTCACAATCTTGGCTTCGACTATCAACGCTGTGCCTATACGTGCCCAGACAAATCATAGTCTTCAGTGGGGTGTAGAGGTTGGCTATGAGGCCAGGTACGTTCTTCAAAGGAAGGTATTGGACCCTTCATTCGGGTCCTACCTAACTGACTACGCACCATTCATTGCCGGGTTGGACGTAGGACAGAGTCTGATTGCACTGGTAACTCATCTAGATCCCATCCCTGCTATGATCAATGAGTCGTCGCAAATGCCGCGTTCCAACTGCACCCTCATACGAATGAATGATTCACAAGTGATCATGGAGGACATGTTCATGCTCGTGGTGCCCGTTGGCGACTGGGATTTCACTTCAGAGATGAGCAACTTTAGCTTCTTTGAGGGCGCGTCCATTGTGGAAACAGATGATGAGTGGGGTACTGTGATTGATACGACTTTCGTCTTTGCACTGTTCCCTGTGAGCGTCTACATGGAGATGTTCTACGAGAAGACCAATGGTACTATGAAGAACATGCGCATGCGTGTCAACTTTGCTGGGAATGATATCATAGATCTCGTGTTTGCCAAGTGGTATCCAGGCATTCCCCTAATCCTACCCGGAGAGATTCAGCTCGGAACTATTATCGCAGTTGCTCTTATGGGAGTCGTTGGTACTGTGTTAACACTCTTCGGCTATCGCAGATACAAGAAGAGGAAAGCTCTCCCACAAGAGTCCGGAGGGTGATACTCTTGAAGAAAGAGATAGATGCAACCAGAAGAGTCGAATGTGGTTTTGGTGGGACTAGTGTGACTGTCCAAGTGGGAGAGAAGTTCTACTACGAGTTTCATAGACATGGTTCCGCTGGAGAGGATTCAGAGTTCGAGATCAGCGACAATACGGTCATAATGCATGAGAGGACAGAGAGCGAGTATCTGCATCCAGAGAGGATGAAGCCTGGACGGACTGGTAGGGATGCAGAGCTCTGCAAGTGGTTCTTCAAGGCACTAAGGCCAGGCAAAGCCACACTCACCGTTCGAACAATGTATCGGTTTGAAATGAAAGATGAGTGCAGAATCGATGTCACCGTCGTCTTCTAGCCAAGAAACGAATTCTTGATTTCACTGTAGGACTTGTAGCTGAAGGGGCAGACCCTGACACAGACTGTGCAGCCATAGTACTCCATAAAGCATGGAAGACACTTCTCATTCACAATCTGCGTCACGAGACCATTCTCGTGCTCGACCGGCCTCTCAAGTATTGCTCCAGCGGGACAGTCCCTGACACACCAACTGCATGCATCACAAAAGTCCGCGACCCAGGAGTGCTCGTCCCTCTCAGCTATTGGCAATCTCTGGATGCTTGTGAGGACAGCTGCGAGCCTGGCCCTTGACCCAAATTCAGGAGTAATGATCAGACCATTCCGACCCAGCCATCCGATGCCAGCCATTTGTGCGAGAGGTGGATATAGAAGTATCCCACCCAGCGGGTGTCCAGCCTGTACACCGTAACCATTTGATTTGAGGAAGTCTGCAATCCTATTGGCGTCTATCCCAAGATTGTCATATGCGTTCATGATCATGTGCATGGTTTCGGAACTGGGAGCCATAGCAATCCTCTCTTGGTCCATCTCCATTGCCAACACTATTGCGTTGTCGTAGACGACACCCATTCCTTGGAAGATGATTCTCCTAGGGAGTTTCACGAACCCAATGGGACTCACACAAATCGACACCCTTCGAGCCCCAGACAAAGGTGTAGCCAGCTGAGTAGTCCAACTGTTCACCTCTTTCGTAGACAAGTCTTAGCTCTCGAAGCCCCCGTTGATAGTCTTCCTCACCTATCTTGTGAAGCATAGAATATCCCATTCTCGAAACCGTGTTCAGATAGTCCTCACCAAGAATGATGGGCGTGAATTTGAATGAGTTTGACCAGACCTCATTGAATCCACTGTTTGACATGCCTTGCTCAATCATCGGAATGTCAGGGTATCTGGCTTTGTCAACCTCAACAGTGGCAGGAAAGAACCGTGATGTCATCCTCTGCTCAATTTGCTCATGGGACTGAGTGACAACACAGAGATGGCCACCAGGCTTTAGTACCCGCTGCATCTCCTGTAGTGCCAATTCCAAGCTCGACAAGTGATGAACTACCTCTGTCATGAACAGAATGTCGAACAGCCCTGCAGGGAAGGGTATCGACTCTGCAAATGCTTGCACAAACTCAACCTCGGGGGCCTTTCTTACAGCCTCTACGAGCATTCCGAAGGAAGGATCCAGCCCATACATTCTTGCCCCAGTGGCTTGCTGAAACAGAAGTGTGTTGTTTCCCGTTCCGCATCCCACATCCAGGACCCTAGAGTCCGAGGATGGAGTCTTCACTTGAAGAATGTAGTAGACCATCTCGGGCTCACCCTCGCGGATTTGATCGTAGATCTTCGACACAGTATCGTAATCGATGGTCTTCTCGTTCAAACGACTCCACTAGTTGGGAAACTGCCAGACTGACATTTCAAGGCCTTGGTTGGATTTGCGTAACCACTGTTAGTCACAGTACCTTGATGCGTATCGCGTTCGTCTTATGGATAGTGCCAGTCTTCTTTGTGACATTCTTCTATGTGACGTTCTACATCCTTGGTTCATAGCAGATTCAGGATTCTCCACTGGCACTGCACTAGCTAGTGTGTGATGAGACTGTGGGGTTCTTTGGCTGAAAATCCAGGACGAGTCATTCGCTCACTGGTCGGTCTGTCTTGCAGGATTGAGCCAACCTCTAGATGCAGAAGCTATTCCATTGATGCTTTAACTTCGTTTCTTGCGCTCGCGATCGTAGGATTCCCAGCTGTCAGCCGCTGAGGAAGCACCTCTTGACCTGAGCTCTGTAAGAACATACTCTCGAATCTCAGAACTTTCTATGGTTTCCTCAGTGCGAGAAGACAGAGAACTTGCAATCTCGCGGGCCGTGTCATAAGGGGCACCGCTCCTGACAGCACTAACAACTACCTTCTCTGGCATGAATATCTCAGTTGATCCATCTCGTTTCTTGACTTCCATCTCTTTGCCTCCTAGAAGGACAATTGATGTTCTCCTCATTCAAGATAAGCTTGGTGGACATCAGATGCCGGACTTCTGGATCCAGTGTGTGGTACTAGGAAACAATCAGAAATCACAATGACTTGTAGCTATATCTTAGCCGTGCTTCTTTTAACAAGGTCCGCCATCACAACTGCGGTCAGACCTTCGACGGCTGGCATGGCTCTAGGGACTATGCATGGATCATGCCTACCTCTTATCTCAAGAGTTGTTTCCTCCATCTTCACCACATCCACTGTACGTTGGGGTCTTGAAATACTAGGAGTCGGTTTGATGGCCAATCTAAACACCACCGGGGCCCCACTTGTGATGCCGCCTAGAACACCTCCAGCATTGTTTTGAGTCCAAGTGACTTTTCCATCCTCAATGACAAGAGGGTCGTTGTTCTCTGACCCGCGTAGCGCTGCGCCTCTGAAGCCAGACCCAAACTCTATTCCTTTGACTGCCGGAATACTAAACATGGCATGACTGACGACGCTCTCCACTGAATCAAAGATTGGCTCTCCAATTCCAGCTGGAGTCCCAATGATGCGACACTCGATGACGCCACCAATAGAGTCGCCTTCCTGATTCACACGCTCTATCACGGCCTTCATCCTTTCTACAGCCTCTATGTCCCCACTGCGAACCGGATTAGAGTAGACGTTGGACCTTATCTCGTCATCAGTGAGGTTTCTCTCAACACTCACGTTCCCGATTTGTAGAACATGAGCAAGCACGTCGATGCCTCTTTCCTTCAGCAGTTGGCGTGCGATGCTTCCGCCCATGACCATTGCAGCAGTCAGTCTCCCTGAGAGAAAGCCGCCTCCACGATAGTCATTATAACCCCTGTACTTGACTCTAGCAGTGTAGTCCGCATGTCCTGGACGAGGGGTGTCCTTCATCTCCTCATATGATGATGAGTCTACGTTTCTATTGTGTATCGTCATCACCAACGGAGCGCCTGTCGTCTTTCCTTTGAAGACGCCACTTCGTATCTCAAAGACATCAGATTCAGACCGAGGAGAAACAAGGGTCCCAGTTCCAGGTCGTCGTCGATTGAGTTCTGTCTGTATCTGAGCCATATCAATCTCAAGTCCGGGTGGGCAGCCCTCAACGACTACTCCAATACCTTCACCATGGCTCTCTCCGAATACCTGTATCTTGAAGTCCTTTCCAAACGTGAATGTCATGTAATTCCTCCAGAATCATTCTCTTGGAGCCTCACCAGAGCTCCGATTGACTGTAAGTCCCTCATGAAGCCGGGGTAACTCTTCTTCACACACTCAATGTTCTCAACTATTGTCGGACCATCTGCCACGAGTCCTGCTATCACACAGGACATAGCTATGCGATGATCATCATGTGAGTCAAGGACAGCCCCATGGAGGGGAGTTGGACCACCTACAACTAGACCGTCCTTTGATTCGTTTATTCTTGCACCCATCTTTCTCAACTCTTGAGATGTCGATGCTATTCTGTCACTCTCTTTGAGCCTTAGTCGTCCTGCATTGTATATCGATGTGGTACCTCTGGCCTGTGTTGCCAGAACGGTCAGCACGGGCACAAGGTCAGGGATATCAGATGCATCAATGTCAATGGCCTGAAGCTCATCGCTCTTGATTGCGAAACCCTCGCCCCCGGATCTAACTGATGATTCCATCGATTCGAGAAGATCTACGATAGCAGCATCTCCCTGAACAGAATCAGTACGAAGTCCAGTCACGCTCACTCCTCCTGCGAGAGCTCCTGCAGCCATCAAGAAAGCAGCAGAAGAGAAATCGCCTTCGATAACGTATTCCTGCGGCCGGTATTCTTGACTGCCTTGGACCGTGAAATAGCTCCAGTCGCCTGATGGGACAGCTGCAACGCCAAACTGTTGCATAATTCCTAGAGTCATCTCAACGTAAGGACGAGACTCTAGTCGCGTAGTCAGTTCAATCCTCGAGTCACCTTTGGCTCTTGAGCATGCGAATAGAAGTCCAGTTATGTACTGTGATGTCACATCGCCGCGAATACTAGTCTTGCCACCCGTTAGACCTCGACCATGTATCTCTACGGGGGGTCTATCATTCCCATTTACAGATTTGGCATCTACGCCGAGCTTGCAGAGAGCTTCCAATAGATCACCCATCGGTCTTCTACGCAGGGTGTCATCACCCGTGAGCAGACATGTACCACTTGTGAGAGATGATAATGCAGTGAAGATCCTGAGAGTTGTGCCTGATCCGTGACAATCTATCTCTGACGGTGGTGCCTTGAGTTCGGATGGGCCGGTAATCTCTATGTCATCCTTCATATTCACGTCAGCACCCATCATCCTGGAAACTCGAAGTGTGATTTCGGTATCGTCGCTGAAGAGAGGGTCTCGAATTCTCGTGGTTCCACTTGAAAGGAGACCGCACACAATAGCCCTGTGCGTGTAGCTCTTCGAGGGAGGTGCTGCCACAGATCCATCGATGACAGACCGATGAACTACGGCTCTCAGAGATTCAACCTCCTGATGATTTCCTTGACAGCCTCATCGACGGTGAGTGCGTCTGTGTCTATCTCGATGTCCATTGCGTCTGAATACGTTGCTTCTCTTTCGGCGAGAAGTGCTGCAACTCTTTGCTCGAGGTCTTCAGCCTTTTCGTTCAAGAGCGGACGAATTGCGTTAGAGGAGGTTCTGGAGAGTATAGTCTCAATGGAAGACGTTAGGAGAACTACTGCAGAATTCTCCTTCACTAAGGCAGAGCTCGAAGGATTGAGTAGTGCACCGCCGCCTAGGCTAATCACTGATGATTTGAGTCTGTACACCTCTCTGACAACTTCAGCTTCTATCTTCCGGAAGATACCCTCACCATCCTCCGAGAAGATACGTGAGATTGGTTTTCCCGCACGTTCCTCAATAAGAGAGTCGGTGTCGACAAACTCTCGTTTAAGTGAACTAGCGAGGGCACGTCCTATCGTTGTCTTGCCTGTGCCCATGAAGCCAATCAACGCGACGCTCCTCTTGGCAATCGTCATTCATGTCTTCCCCCTAGCGCCTCAAGTACTGCACCCCTCATGATCTCTATTGGTGGTTCTCTTCCGGTCCATAGCTCAAGGGACGCCGCCCCTTGGTGGACCAACATTCCTGAACCATCTATGGTTTTGCACCCTGCTTCCTCTGCTTCCTTCAGAAACCGGGTCCTCAGAGGATTGTATACAAGGTCCATGACTACGAGTTCCTTTCTGAGAAGAGAGCCTCTCAGCGGAGTGCCGTTTATTGAGTGATCTCTCATGCCTACTGGTGTGCAGTTGACTAGAAGATCCGATTCCTGAAGCTCGTGCTTCGATGTGGGGAGGGCTCCAACTCGAATCTCTATGTTTCTGCCACGTTCTATGGCAGTCGCCAGCTCCTCCGCTTTGACCTGAGTACGGTTTAGGATGTCCAGTCTACGAACTCCTGCCTCAGCCAATGCAAAGGCAACGGCCTTTGCGGCACCCCCAGCACCTAGAATCGTTGCCGAGAGACCACGTGGGTCTACGTCCTGTTCCCTCAGCGCCTCATCAAAGCCTTCGATGTCGGTGTTACAACCTGTGACACCGTCGTCGTTACGGTAGAGCGTGTTCACTGATCCAACTGCCAACCCTTCTTCAGAGATTGTCGTTAGGTGTGTCATGACTTCGGTTTTGTACGGAATAGTGATGTTGGCTCCTTCAAGTGCTCCGGTCCTTATGGATTCCACTAATGCAGGCAGTTCGTCTTTGAGCAATGGTCTGGCCTCATAGCGGTACTCGTGCTTTAGGTCCATCGCGGCAAGAGATGCATTATGCATTACAGGGCTCATAGAGTGACCCAATGGATGCCCAACCACGACAAGCAATTTCATGGCAGAACCTCCAGAATCTTCCTCATCTCTGACAATGATATCTGGCCGGGGGCAGCCACTTCGCCGTGGTCCTGGGACACGTACATGAAAGGCGCCCCCAAGAAGAGTGCGCAGACCCTTGTGAACCTCCCAAGAGGGCCCATTCCAAAGGCTATAAGAGGCAGATTCGGCCGATTCTCCTGATCGTAGAGCCGCAATATTCTACGACAGTCGTCCTTGGTCTTAGGAGTTGTCACTAGTTTGATGATGTCCGGTTTCGCACTGCCAAGGCTGACCACCATACTCAGAAGATCAGCCTCATTGGGTGTCGAATCGTGGTAGTGCTTTGACACGATGAGACCGCATTCCATCCTAGATGTCTGTTCTCTTACAAGTTCCAGGTGGGCCGAGTCGGTTTCAATCTCAACATCCACGTAGGATGCGCCTCCGGCCATGGCCATTAGCAGATTCCTGATACGTTGCTCCTCATTCCCATCAAAGAGTCCACCGTTCTCACGAGATCTACATGTTACAATGATTGGTTTCTCTGTTGCACGATAGATCTCCTCCAGCCGTTCGATTCGGTCCATGAAGTCCAATCTATGCTCAACCATGTCTGCCTCGGTAGATGACATGAACTCCATGCACTTCTTGGCAGTTCTCTCCGTCAGAGATACACAGAGCTTCTTCATCACGTCACCTCATTCTGTTTATTCGTTGTCTATTCGCTCTTCAGAAGACGCGACTGAAGCACCCACAAACCTCTCTGATTCTACATACCTCGCTCGATCCGGCATGAGCCCTCCCACCTCGAGGCTTTCCATGAATTGGCGGAACATCTCAGGAGTGAGTGACTGCGCTCCGTCTACCAGGGCTTCTTCAGGCCGCGGATGAACTTCCATCATGATTCCATCCGCACCTACTGCAAGCCCACCACGAGCAAGGGGAATCACTATGTCTCTCTTGCCGGCTGCGTGGCTTGGATCCACCACTAGAGGAAGATGGGTCAGATTTCTCAAGACTGGAATGCTGCTCAGGTCCAATGTGAACCGGATGTGGTTACTGTGTGTTCTGATTCCTCGCTCACATAGGATGACGTTGTGGTTGCCTTCAGACATTATGTACTCTGCCGCGGAGAGGAGTTCAGTGAGTGTGGCCCACATTCCTCTCTTCAGCAAAACTGGTTTCATCGACCGGCCAGCACGTTTCAACAGGGAATAGTTCTGCATATTTCGAGCACCAATCTGTAGAATGTCGACATAGGTTTCCACCGCGGCAAGGCTCTCTACATCCACTGCCTCCGATACTACCGGAAGACCAGTGCGCTCTCGGGCCTCAGCAAGAAGCTTCAAACCCTCAACTCCAAGACCCTGGAATGAATAGGGCGACGTCCGCGGCTTGAAAGCCCCTCCGCGTAGAATGTCGCCACCGATGTCCTTTACGAGCTCTGCAGACTCGATTATTTGTTCCCTGGATTCCACACTGCACGGCCCTGCAATGATCACAGGACGCTTTCCACCAATCTCGACGTCCCCGACCTCGATGACAGTGCCCTCTATCCTCACTTCGATGTCTGCCAGCTTATACGGTTTGGTTACATGGATGACCTCCGTGACCCCAGGCAGTACTTCAAGCCTGCTTGAGTCCATCAGGTCGACGCTGCCGGTGATGTTGATCACGGTTCGATGAGCCCCAGGATTGGGTAGTGCTTTGTATCCTAGCTCCTCGACGACTTCTATGACTCTCTCTATCTGTTCCTTTGTTGCATCCTTGTACATTACTACTAGCATTTTCAATTACCTCCGTTTCACTAACTCAAATTGTACACCGATTCTACCACCCTTATCTCAGTCCTGCCCAGCTCGACAAGTACCGGAAGAATGAGCTGCCCATGCCGCACTTTCTTGTCCTGTCGCATGATTTCATCCAACCCTCTGACGTCCATGGATGACGGAATCTCAGTGGGCAGACCAAACATGGATAGGATAGAAACCAGTAGTTCGCTGGACTGACTATCAAGAAGGCCCATCCTTTTAGCCAATTTAGCCTCCTCCACCATTCCCATTGCGACTGCTTGACCATGTTGCACAGTGTGATCCGAGCAGATCTCTATGGCATGACCAATTGTGTGGCCAAAGTTTAGTATCTCCCTCTTTCTCCCCTCCTCTCTCTCATCCTGTTCAACGACTCGTGCCTTGTTCCTCAAGCATCTCTCCACAATCAGAGCGAGCGTGTCCAGATCTCTGTTGAGTATCTCATCCTTGCTGTTGACAAGAATATCAAGCAACTCTGAGTCCATAATCATTCCATACTTGATAACCTCGGACAGTCCTGCTGTGAACTCATTTGCGGAAAGCGTCGTGAGAGTACAGACGTCCGCTATCACAGCATGTGGCTGATAGAAGGTCCCGACCAGATTCTTCCCATCAGGAAGATTGACCGCAGTCTTGCCTCCAAGTGCTGAATCAACCTGTGCCAGTAGTGTAGTTGGCACCTGAATCAGTCGCGTCCCTCTCTTGTATGTCGAGGCCACGAACCCGGCGATATCTCCAATGACTCCACCTCCGAGCGCGAGCACAGTATCAGACCTTGAAGCTAGATTCTCCGTTAGAAAGTCATAGAGTGCACCAGTCGTTTCCAATGTCTTGATAGACTCTCCAGCAGGGAGAATCTTAGTAATCGCCTCTATGTCGGAACCATTCAGACCATTCAGAAGTGGATCGAGATGAATCTCTGAGATCACGCCATCAGTTATCACAAAGACTCTGTCCGCTGTATCACCTATGTGATGACCCACCTCGCCAAGGAGGTCTTGCCCGACACAGACGGGATAACGTCTGGTCTGCGTCTTTACTTCAAATGACACATACATTATGAATCGCCCTCCGACACAGTCCCTCTCCCCATGATTTCCAGTAGGCGATACATCTCACCATACTTGTTCTCTAGGTTCATGTGCTGTTCTAGATTCGACTTTACGTTGGTGTAGAGCTCCCTAAAGTCATTGGTGTCCTGAGTGAGTGTGGCCAGTCCACTCTCAAGTTTCGATTGGAAATTCCTCAAGACACTGTCAACATGCGGATTCTCCTTGTGCAATGCTGCATGGAGGGCACAGGAATTTGACATGATACTGCCAGTGAGAAGCAGCTGGACTGCAAAGGTTGTGCCACCCAGTCGCCTCAACGACGTCAGGTCTTCATCCGACAGGACTGAAGCTATGATCATGTTCACGAAGTATGGGAGAGAAACAGTAAGAGCCATGGCTCTATCATGCTCTTCTCGGTCTACAGTGATGATCTGATACTTCGGGAAGAGTGCTTCAACGAGTCGCTGCTCGTCTTCTGGGTCCGATATCGGAACAAGTACCATCTTCTTATTCAATGAACGCGCACCCGGCCCAAACATTGGATGGATGGACAGAGGTCGTAACTGGAGAGCCACAATCTCATGAAGAACCTCGGGTATCTTTCCCTTTACGGATGATATCTCGCAGAGAACAGCATCTCGTTTCATGTGCGGAGCGACTTCTTGAATGACCTCGGCCGTAATCTCTATTGGCACTGAGATGACAACCACATCAGCATTCTTCGCAGCTGCTGCATTGCTACTTGCCAGAGTCAGGTCGAATAACTCAGCTATCTCTCTCAATTCATTGCTTTGGGGATCTGAAGCTATGAGAGTGTGGCCGTGTTCATCGAAGTGTTCGAGAAGCCACCTACCCATCCGTCCTGCTCCACCGATGACTGCAATTTTCATCTCAACACCTCCTCCATTTGCTCCATTGCTTTGACAAGCAATTCCTTGGGCTGACAGACTGCTACTCTGAAGAATAAAGCATATTGAGAACCATAGACAGTCCCGGGCATTACACATACGCCGGTTTCCGAGAGAAGCCGCTCTGCAAACTCCCGGCCTCGCATTAGTCCCTCGGCTAACTTAACGAAAATGTAGAAACCACCGTCAGCTTGGCGGAATGTAACCGGAAGTCTGCCCAGTAGTTTGTTGGTGATATCCAGCCTAGACTTGATCGTCGCTGCGTTGTCCTGCACTTCCTCTTCACAATCAAGTGCAGCAAGACCAGCATACTGAATGAACTCGGGAACACAGGTGACGTGCAAATGCTGCAGGCCAGCCATCTTCTTGATTGTGTCTTTGTCAGAAACTGCATATCCCAATCTGAACCCGGTCATTCCATACGGCTTAGAGAAAGACTTGACAGTGACCTGGTTGCAATGCGGAAACTGTAGAATGCTTGTGTGGGGAGAATATGAGAATCTTGAATAGACCTCGTCGCTGACGATGCGAATGTCATTCTCTGCTGCAAGATCGACCAGCTTTCTCATTGTTGATTCGTCGAGTACTTTGCCAGTTGGATTGCATGGACTGTTCAGCATGATCATTCTTGTTGACGGGCTGACATTCCTTTGCAGAAGATCTACATCGAGATCCCAACCGTCATCTAGGTCAGTTGGAAAGTGGATAGGACGTCCGCCTACAGCTCTCACACACCTAGAATACGCCGGAAAGGACGGGTCGATGATAATGACCTCCTCCCCCGCTTGAATAGTTGTGGCCATACTTAGGAAGAGCGCATACTTGCCGCTCAAAGTCACAATGACTTCTTCCGGCGAGACATCTCGATCATATCGGGAACCGAGCTTATCGGCGATCTTCTCCCTGAGAGATGGTATCCCAACAGACGGCGTATAGTGAGTGCATCCTGAGTCTACCGCCTCTGCCATGGCCTTCAATGCTGCTTCAGGAGGGCCAAAGTCTGGCTCACCTACTTCGAGATGGATTACTTCCCTCCCAGAACGTTCCATCTCCTTCGCTCTTACAAAGTGGGCGTGGGCATTGAATGCAACATTCGGCTCCGCGTCCTTCCTTTGTATACGAATGGAATCAGAGATGAGCTGGTTGAGCAGTCTTGCTCCGAAATCAGGATCAACACCAATCCCTCTGCATCGATTGACTACTGCCTCTCTTAGGTGAATCTCGACTTCACGATTGATGACTGGCGCTCCCAGGGCTGTTTTCTCCTTGGCCACATCTTCCACAAGCGAGTTGCGCCGTCCAACGCAATCTATGATCTCAAGTGTGATTCTCTCAATCTTACTGCGTAAGGCATCTAGCTGTGCCCTCTCTGTCAAAGACCATCGACCCCCTTTGAGATGATTACAGTCAGCTCTCTGTTGCATGACATGAATTCACTAGCCACTAGAGAGGTCCCATCGGGAATCCCAGCATTTGCAGAGTCATCAGTTAGAACCATAGAATCACCAGAACAAGGACCTGGGGTAAACAGGTCAAAACAAGTCAGTGACTCTCGAATCACAGACTATAGCTATAACTATAGTAGCCACTAAACTGACCGGCTCTACCAGTCATGTACATGTAAGTGGCTTTCTCAGTGAACTTCGAGAGTTTCATTAGCCGGCTTCTTCTCTACGAAGCCTATTATACTTTGTCAGCAGAGCGGCTCTGTTGCAAAACTGATGTAACACTCGGACAGAAAGAGTGGGAGGGGTG
>JBHIAE010000072.1:0-12754 GCA_046758445.1 Candidatus Thorarchaeota archaeon
CGTGTAATACTCGGATACAAGGAGAGGGAGGGGTGGGACTGCCATTGATCAACCATGACCCTGTCGTACGACCAGGCCTATGATATGGCAGTCATCCACCACTATGACTTTGTGCCCGCCCTCCTTATGAGGATTTGTAACATCCTCCCTCTTCCAGAGAGCCGCACTGGCCGTCCTCCGACCTACCCTCTCTCCTCACTCACTGTCCTACTTGCTCTCCTTGCCCACTCTGGAATGACATATCGAGGCTTCTGCGCCCTCATCGATCGTGACACCGACCTCCTCTCTCAACTAGGCATCTCTCGAGCTCCTCACTACTCCACTCTCAATCGTGCCATGGACAGAGTACCTCCAGATGTTCTCCAACGCGTGGTCAGACTCATCGCATCCACTCAACCTCCTCCTCGAAGAGTGGCAGTGGACTCCACAGGGATGGGTCACTCAACTGGAGGTGAGTGGTTCTCTGTGAGCTGCCAGGAGGCCCGTAGAAGGCGTTTCCACGGCCTCCACGCGGCTGTGGACATTGACACACTGATGGTGACATCAGTCATGGTCAGAGATCGACCTGGTGGTGATGCAAAGATGTTGATTCCACTGCTTGAGGCGATGTGGACTGATGCACTGCAGCTGGTCTTTGGTGACAAGGCATACCTATCTCGGGTCAATGTCACATACATTCACAGTCTGGGTGCAAGAACTGTGATTGAACCGAAGAGGGGGCTGACTGGGAAGGCTCGAGGACACATCGAGTACGCAAGGCTGGTGAAGGAGTATCTGAGAGACCCCGATGGCTGGAGGAAGAAGTACGAGTACGGAAAGAGGAGTCTGGTGGAGAGTGTGTTTGGAGCTGTGAAGGTGAAGTTCGGAGGGACCTTGAGGTCAAGGTGTGACAACAGAAGGACGGTGGAGACCCTGCTCAAGGTGGTGATATACAATGCAGAGCGAGCAAACTACCTCTCATGGTTCAACCCATGAGTTTTGCAACAGAGCCTATAAGGGAAGAGAGTTTTTAAGCAGCCTCAGGACGTCTGATGTAACAGACTGACGGAGAGTAGGGAAGATCTGCTTGGCAGATTGGACAAGATGATGTCCCAAAAGAAGCTCCCATAGCAGTTGGGAGAGCCCGTATGAGCAGAATCGAAACACCGATAATCCTGTTTGACATGGTAATGTCAAAGGTTGCGGCACGAGAGCTGACAAAATGAGAAAAGACAAGAAGACAGGGGACAACAAGAATAGACCAACAATTGACAAGGAAAGACTAGCAGCAAATATGCCAATCAGTGATTGGTATGATATCAAGTGGAAAGTGGCCATGCTTTCAAGGATAGTAACAGAATCAGTAAGGAAGAGCTCCAAGGGCGTGAGCTCTTGAGTCCTAACTCAGATGACCTGATCACCTGCATGGACGATTTTGGAGAGGTAATAGATCTTTCTGAGCCCGAGGAGGAGCCTCTCAACCAGTTGAGCAAGATTCACCCAATTCGTGTGCCTGAGTATTATCTCACTCTAATCAATGAGAAAGACTCGGAAGATTCGATAAGGAGAATGGCTATTCCTACTAATAGCGAGTTAATCGCAGGGGGGGTATATGATACTAGTGTAAACAATCGAGTTGCCAAAGGCGGAATCAAGAGTCGAATGGTTAACGGTGTATGTCTGGCCATAGACCAAGACACAGACGAACCCATTGATGAGATTGTGAGACTCAAGAAACTTGTGAGAGGTATAATCTCAAGCAGTATAAGGAGTACAAGGCATTGACTGGAATAGTAGGTATTGGAGAAACCAGAAGACAAGAAGTCGTTGAACATATGTTGGATATGATTAGTCACCGGGGACCTCATGGTCGGGAGATTATCGAACCTGTTGGAGCTACTCTTGGAGTTGTTTGGTCTGAAAGTGAAACGAAGTGGATTCCACAGATGAGGTGTCAAAATGCTGTGTGGGATACTGCAGGTAGGGGTCACTTTGCTCGAGCTGATGTCAGAAATGGAAAGCTCACTCTGATGCGTGACAGGATTGGTGTTGTTCCCTTGTACTATGGAAGGACAGACAGTGGAGTGCTATGTTTTGCATCCGAGGTCAAGGCACTACTACCATTGACAAAAGTTGTGAATGAGCTTCCACCAGCGACTTATTTTGATGGTGTATATCAAGAGCGATATGGAAGTGTAGAACGCAAATCGCCAATCAATGTAGGTGTGGAAGAGATTACAAGTGGGCTTCAACAGCGACTTGCAGAATCAGTAAAAGAACGTTTGAGAGCCAAGAAGACAGTGGGTGCTTGGTTGTCAGGTGGACTAGACTCAAGCATAATGTCAGCGGTTGCGAAACAGTATGTAGAGGAGTTGTACACTTTTGCTGCGGGCTTCCGAGATGCAGAAGATCTTGCAGCTGCTGAAGAGGTTGCAGATTTCATTGGATCTGAACATCGCGAGGTGATTGTCACAATAGATGACATTGTCGAGGTATTGCCAGATGTGATCTATCACCTTGAGTCTTTTGACTCTCTCTTGGTACGTTCAAGTTTGCTAAACTTCATTGCTTCGAGAGAATCTTCCAAAATGGTTGACAGAGTTTTCTCTGGCGAGGGTGCTGACGAACTGTTTGCAGGATATCGCTATATCAAGTCAATGACACCTGAGTTCATTGCAATGGAAATCGTGGACATGACTAGGCGTCTGCATAACACTGCTCTACAACGTGTTGATCGATGTGCTTCGGCATACGGTACAACTGCATTTGTTGGATTCCTCGATCCACAAGTTGTTCAATGCGCCCTTCGGATTCCACCCACAATGAAAGTCTTTGAAGGTATCGAGAAATGGATCCTTCGAAGAGCAATGAAAGATCGACTTCCAGAGAGCATAGTGAATAGGACCAAATCGAAGTTCTGGCAGGGAGGAGGTATAGGAGAAAAGATAGCTGATATCGCTGAGAACACTATAACTAATGCTGAGTTTCTGAAAGAGAGAGAGCTGCCCAATGGTTGGATTCTAAATACAAAGGAAGAGTTGCTCTATTATCGAATTTTCAAAGGTCATTTCGGCACTTTGTATGGATTATCATGGATGGGGCGTACAAAAGGAATACGAAGGGCATCAATCAGTTAGGATGGTTGATTGTTATGACTCACTGGAAAAGTAGATACAATCTCCGCTCGTTATTGAAACTCATGAAAAATAGGTGTAGAAAGTATGACTTCAAGAAACATGAAAAGCATCATGCAGGAAAGGGGGGGTGAACATGAATTGGCAAAAACAAGTGGAGAAATAGTTGCATCACGAATAAGCAAACAAAGGACCACGGGTGTGAGAGAAGGCTACATTGTGATACTAACTCCAACTCATGAACATGTAAGGTTCAGGGTTGACTCATCCACATCGTTTGAGAGTCTGGAGAGGGGAGAGAAAGTAACTGTCGAATATGAAACTCTCGGAGATACGGACATCCTTGTAGCTAAGAAGATTGTACAGAGCTTCTGAACTGAAATCTCTGATAGAAACCGACTTGGAGGAATTGCATTAGAGCTAATTAGGGTTTGATTTCGATGAAACGTGCTCAATTGGAGTCAGTGACTTCTGAGGTTGTTGGTAACGCATTAATGTCAATAGCTGAGCAGATGGGTATGGTACTGGTAAGATCTGCATACTCTACCAACATAAAGGAACGAAAGGACTGTTCCAGTGCAGTATTCGGTCCAAAAGGCAGACTAGTAGCCCTTGCTGAACACATACCCCTTCATCTTAGTTCCATGCAGGGGTTAGTAGCAGAAATCGCGAGAAAATCAGGAATCTGGTGTCTGAGAGCTGGTGATGTTATCATAGCAAATGACCCCTACAAAGGTGGTGGTTCTCACCTCCCTGACATAACACTTGTTCAACCTGTGTTCTATGAACGAAATATGGTTGCATTTGTCGCCAATATAGCTCATTGGTCTGATGTTGGAGGACGATTGCCAGGAATAGGAACGGCTGGTGATTCAACAGAACTGCTGCAGGAAGGTTTACGCATTCCTCCAACCCGGATAATATCTGAAGGTGTCATTCGCACTGACAATCTGGATTTTATCCTCATCAATATGCGAAATCGAACTGAACGCCTTGGTGATTTCCATGCACAAATCGCCTCACTACGTTTAGGTGAGAGAAAAGTAATGGATCTCTTCAAGCGTTATGGAACTGAAACAATCAATGCGTGTATCGAAGAAATCCTCGACTACAGTGAAAGGCAACTTAAGGCTGCAATTCTGAATGTGCCTGAAGGCGACTATGACTTCGAAGATGCATTGGATGATGATGGCATCACGGACAATACTTTAGCAATTAGAGTTCTCGTTAGTATTTCCCACGAGCCTGAAGCTTCGATTTGCTTTGATTTCAGTGGTACGGAAACTCAGGCGCGCGGAGGAATTAACATGGTATGGTCCGCCCTTCTGGCCTCGGTGTTCTATGCGTTGAAAGCTATACTGGTTCCAAAAGTGCCATTGAATGCGGGCTTTCAAAGGCCTATCAAGATTAAGGCACAAGAAGGGAGTGTTGTCAATGCTCAAGAGCCAGCAGCAGTTGGTGGACGTGCGGATACTTGTCAGAGAGTTGTGGATACTATAATGGGGGCTTTTGGCAAAGTGGTTCCAGAGAAGATTGTGGCTGCCTCAAATGGTGCCACTACTGCAATAATCATTGCTGGGACAAAATCAATGACAGGAAGAGACTTTGTCTTTGTCGAAGCTTTGGGGGGCGGTATGGGAGCCAAATTCAATAGAGATGGGATAGATGGAATACAGGTGCATATGACAAATACTTCCAACCTGCCAATAGAGGCTGCAGAGCTTGAATATCCTATTCGAATTCTGCACTATGGTCTTGTACCAGATTCAGGAGGTCCTGGAAAGTTCCGTGGAGGATTGGCAATTCGTAAAGACATAGAGTTCCTTCGCCCCGTTCTGTTTTCAGCCCACTCTGATCGGCACCGTATTCCGCCTTGGGGGGTTCGGGGTGGACTATCTGGGAGTTGCGGCAAGTTTGTTTTAGATCCTGACAGTCCTACGGAACGGATTCTTCCTTCGAAGACATCAGGCATTAAGATTGACAGAAACCAGATACTCAGAGTCTTCACTGCGGGTGGAGGAGGATATGGAGAACCAACTCTTCGTAATCCACAAAATGCAGCGGTTGATCGTGTGTCGGCAAAAGTAAGTGACAGACAGTTGCGTGAAATCTATGGCGTGGAGGTTTCTCCTCAAGGTGAAATAGACTGGAGAGCAACCCAAGCTCTTCGAAATAGGAAGCGTAAAGGACAGTGAGAATGAAGAATGCGTGCAGCAATTGACATCGGAGGAACTTTTACCGATATTCTGCTTTTTGATGAACGCCGCAACATACTGTGGTCAGTTAAGACTCCATCAGACTACAAGTCCGAAGATAGACTCTTTCTACATGGACTACAAAGAGTATTGAAAGAGTCTGGAAATAGTCTTGGAGATATGGATGAGCTAATCCATGCTACTACTGTAGTCACAAATGCTCTCTTACAAGGTAACACTTCAAGAGTAGGGCTTCTTGTTACAGAGGGGTTCCGAGATCTCCTTGAGATTGGGAGACAGACTAGGCCACACCTATATGATTTGGCAGCAGAACGTACACCTCCGATAGTATCTAGAGAATTGGTAATGGAAGTTCGTGAGCGAGTGGGATCTAATGGAGAGATTGTGACACCTATGGATGAATACGATGGAATCGAAAAGCTCCAGAGTTTAAGTGAGAAGGAAATCGATGTGCTTGCTATCAATCTTCTATTCTCTTTCAGTAATGACAGTCATGAAATAAGGCTAGCCGAGTTGGCCAAAGAAATCATGCCAGAAAAGCTCGTCTTCCTTTCAAGCAAGGTGTTGCCAGAATTCCGTGAGTTTGAGCGCGCTAGTACTACTGTTGTTGCCGCAGCAGTGGCACCAAATGTTGTTGAGTATCTCAGGAGAATAAAGCAGGGTGTCAATTCTCATGGCAGGTCCACTGATATGGTGGCAATCATGCACTCAGGAGGGGGGACATTGTCATACCAAGAAGCAAAGATACGTCCTCATACGCTCATTGAATCAGGTCCTGCTGCAGGTGTTCTTGCTTCAGTACATATGGCACGGTCAATGGCTTTACAAAGAGTGATTTCATTCGACATGGGAGGAACTACGGCAAAGGCGAGTCTTGTCTTGGATGGCAAACCACAGTACACTAACGAGTATGAAGTTGGCAGCGGATTACATCACGGCGCTGCTTTGATAGGAAGAGGTTATCCAATTAGGGGTCAGATGATTGATATTTACGAGTGTGGGGCTGGGGCGGGATGCATAGCATGGGTCGACTCAGGAGGTCATCTCAAAGTCGGTCCACAAAGTGCGGGTGCAGACCCTGGTCCTGCATGCTATGGAAAAGGTGGACAAGATCCAACAGTTACAGACGCTCATGTAGTCTTAGGTCATCTGGATCCTAAGTGGTTCCTAGGTGGTCAGATGAAGATTGAAGCGAAACTTGCTGAAAAAACAATAGAGAATTGTATTGCAAATCCTCTGGGATTAACAGTAGAAAAGAGTGCGCAGGGGATTCTATCAATAGTAAATGCAAAAATGCTGAATATTCTTAGACTCGTGTCTGTGGCTCGAGGTTATGATCCAAGAGATTTCACGTTACTCGTATTCGGTGGCGCAGGTCCTCTTCACGGTATAGACTTGGCTGAAGCGGCATCCATCTACTGTGTGGTAGTCCCGCCCTTACCAGCCTACTTTTCCGCAATGGGCTTGTTATATGCAGATATGGCAATTGACTATGTGGAAAATGTCATGCTAATGTTGGAATCTCAGAACCTACAACAAATCAACCTGGCTCTGGAACACATGTTGGAAAGATCTGAAACTTGGTTTAGACAACGAAATATACCATCGGAACTTCGGTCATTGGTTCTATCAGCAGATTTGCGATATTATCATCAAAACTATGAACTAAATGTATTCCTTGACAGTTCCCGTATATGGGAGAAAGATATACCTAGAATTCGAAAGAAGTTCAACAAGATTCATGAAGCTAAATATGGTCACATGAGCTCTGAAGAACCTATTCAGGTTGTGAATCTAAGACTACGGGCATCGAAATGTTGTCCTAGGCCAGTTCCACCAACTATCAAGGAAGATTATGGAACACCAAAGCCCGTACCATATGAAACAAAGACCATACTGCAATTGGGAAAGCTCGTAGACTACCCAGTTTATCGGCGAAAGGATTTGCCAATTGGATTCTCCGTTGATGGGCCTGCAATAGTCCAAGAAGACGAAGCTACTACCCTGATTAGAGAAGAATGGCAGGCTCGAGTTGGAAAGATTGGAAACTTGATCATTACTAAGGCGGTTCGGTGTTCAGGGTGATTTCTCATTGATAGGACACATTAGATAATCGCCAAATGAACGAGAAGGTGAGATAAGGTACCTGAGATGAACGGGAGAGTTGTCGGATTATATATACGAAGATATCCCGCAATTCGTTCTTCAGAATTCATATGAATCACGTCGGTTGCTCAAGATGCGTTCTTATGAAACTGACAAACCAACATACACATATCCATTCTTATTGCTTAAAAAGGGGAAAACGGATTTATGAGCTCTAATTGAAGCCCTATGAGCCTTATAAGGGCGGAGAGCTTTTAAGCGGTTCCACGATACCGTATGTAATAGACTGACAGAGTAGGGAAGATCTGCTTGGTAGATTGGTCAGAATGATGTCCTAAAATAGCCTCCCACACCAGTTGGGAGAGTCCGTATGAGCAGAATCGACAACACCGAAGTCCTACTTGACCAGGTAATGTCGAAGGTTGTCACATAAGAGGCGATAGAATGAGAGAAGACAAGAAGACAGAGGATATTGAAGACAAATCGACAAATGACAAAAAGAAACTAGTGGCAAATATCCCACTCAGTGAATGGTATGATATCGAGCGGAGAATGGCGATTGTTTCAAGGATGTCAACAGAACCGGCCAAGAACCCACCTAAGAACGTAAGCTCTTCAATAGACACAGCAGGAGATTCCGGTGTATAATGTCACAAACCACTGGGGATTTTGAAACTCTTAGGAAATTGCGAGAGGTTCCTCTTCAAGTATCATCAAACGATGCTTTGCAGTGACGAAAGCAGGATACTCACAAGACCTTTGGATAAAGAAAGGACTTGGTTGGATGATCTGTGATAGTAGGATTCTGCTTTCAGTCGTCTTGGGATTCACAGTAAAGGCGGTATAAAGATAACTATGGGGAAACGTCCAGGCCACTGCTATAGAGAGTGTGACCGTCCTCCATACACACGGAAACGCTTCATACATCGCAGACCTACTAGCAAGATCACGAGCTTTGACATGGGGAATCCAGCTGGTGACTTCAAAGTGAAGATGTCACTGCTGGGTCTAGAGAGATGTCAGATCAGGCATCAAGCCCTTGACGCGGCACGTATTGCCTCTAACCGATACATGACAAGAAACGTTGGTAGACAGAACTATCACCTAAGAATAAGAGTCAAGCCCTACCATCACCTTCGTGAGAATAAGATGATCACCGGTGCAGGTGCAGACCGTGTACAGGATGGGATGCGTCTGGCGTTTGGAAAGGTCATCGGACTTGCAGCGCGTGTTGAACCTAGGCAGCCACTGATAACAATAAGGTGTAATAATCAACATATCAAACACGCCAGAAAGGCCCTGAAGAGGGCAGCGCCTAAGCTGCCAACTCCATATAGGATTGTATTTGATAAGATAGACCCTGAACTGAAACGCAGTATGGGCTATGGAAACTAGAATCAAGTTTCCATATGATAACGAGTCACTGGCTCCACAAGTCTGTCATCAAAATGCTATCTCAAGTTCTTGTACGAGCTCCTTGTAGCGATTGCGAACGGTGACTTCTGTGACTCCAGCAGCTTGGGCAATCTCTCGTTGTGTCGTACGATTCTCTGTTAGAATTGATGCGATATAGACGGCTGCTGCAGCCAGACCTCGGGGATCCTTCCCAGTGATCAAATGCGAGTTCTCCTTTACCCTTCTAAGAATGTCCAGAACTTTTCCTTGCATGTTTCCCGGAACGCTCAATCTAGATATTATCTTGGGAACATAGGTTGTGGGGTCAGGAACAGGCATCTTCAGGTTCATCTTTCGTGCTATGAGCCGATAGTGTCGTCCTATCTTCTTCATATCGATTCTAGAGTGCCTCGCAATCTCCTTTAGGGATCGAGGAATCTGTCTCAATCGACAGGCGGCATAGACGGCTCCTGCAACTGTTGCATCAATTGACCGGCTACGCATTAGTCTGTTTGAGAGCGCCTTTCTGTAAATCATGGCGGCAAGGTCCTTGACGCTCTTCTTCAGTTCCAGTTGCGATGCAAGTCTGTCCAGTTCAGTCAGTGCCTGAATGAGGTTTCTCTCGTTTGAGCTATGTATCCGACTCCGAATCTGCCATTTTCTGAGTCGATGGATTTCCGCCCTTCTTCTTGGAGAAAGTCGCTTGCCTGACGAATCACGATCACGCCAGTCAATTGCTGTTGATAATCCCTTGTCGTGCATTGTATATCTTGTGGGCGCTCCTGTTCGCTCTCTTGCTCTCCGCTCCTCTGCAGTGAACGCTCTCCACTCGGGTCCTGTGTCAATCTTCTTCTCACTCACAACAAGACCACACTGAGCACACACTCTATCACCAGAACTTCTCTTCTGAACAATCTGAGTTCCAGAACACTCAGGACATGAGAATGATGAACTATCACTAAACGAATCTTTGTACTTCCTTCTTCTTTTACTAAATGGCATTGTGTTGTCACAACTTCTAGCTCGATTCGCGTTATAATAGAAGCAAGGCAGTATGGTGCTTCAGCTTTCGACCAGAGTCAGGACTAGGGCATGCGGCCGCTCCTTTGTGCCTGGTCTTGGCTCCAAGAACTGGTCCTAGATGTTCTGGTTCGAGATTCATACATCTGTCACATGCTGGGCAAAAGGGATCTAGAAAACGAAACTATGTGTAGGTGTCTTCCGTATTTCTCGGACCACTAGTCATTTCTTGAGCCCTTTCATCATTATTATCTTGTGAGGTCATATAAACATCAGGCCACTGCAACTTCTAGAAGTCAATGTCCCTCTGGCCTCAATCACCACTTTGGTCAGCAAATTCTGGTCGCAGGAATAGTCGGGAAACAACTGAAATGTTCCTTCTAAGGGGAGAGAAGAGAGCAGCTCCAAAACTGCCAATTCAATGTAGGGTTTCATCTAATGAATGAGGAACCGAATTGGGGTGCATTGTGAGCTACGGATGCTAGGATGGGGAAACTGAGGGTTTCCCCATGACCTTGCTTGCTACTATTTGACAACAATATTGTCGATAATATCAACGACTCCGAACGTGTTCTCCACACAATCGAGTGCTGCCCGATAGACCACAGGACTTGCAACTGTTCTAGCCAGTGTCACCTCTCCATCCTTAACTCGAATGTCGATGTCACTAGGCTCAATCCCGTGTGTCTGTTTCATTGCAGAAACAATGTCCTTTGCTATTGCTTCATCCACAACACTCTTTGTCGGCACTATCTTGAGCGCATTCTTAATCTCTAGTACTCCGCCAACATCTGCGACAATCTGGCTCGCACGATGCTTCTTCCAATATGCATCAACATATCCACAGGGTGTTTGTCGTCAGTATTGTCTTGATGGTGTCTTCCAAGAGTGTGGACGACCGAAGCACTCGACCTTGGGCCTTCTCCTCCATGTGTGCCAGTTTCGGCTCGTTGCGTGCCAACGTGTAGAAGGATGAGAAGTCTAGGTCCAGTCCAAGCATCCAGATGACCGTTTCCTTCACTCCTCTCTTCTGTTCTGGGGTCATACTATCTTCCGTTTCAACACAAGCGCCGTCGGTCGTTTCACTGATACTCAATCGCACAACCCTGCCTGAAACCAGCTGTAGAGTGTAGCTGAGAATTGGAGGATTTTCTTCGAATGAGAAGGGAGCCAGCTGCCACCAGCCATGTAATCTCACGGTAGAATAGAGGGAGAAGGGAGCATGAGCCTTCAATGTCATTCTCATTGTGTCTTCGGTGTGTCTTGGTACTCTGACACAGATAACTCCGTTCATTCCCTGAGATCCTGAAGAACGGCCATGCTTTCGTTCGGAGCCTGTTGAGAAAGAGTGGTCGGGACGGCTGCCTGACATTCTTAGATTCAGTTAGTTTCAGGTGGTCCATCAGCAATCCTTTTAACGAAACGAAGGTGACACCAAGCCGGTTTCGGGACGTAGCTCAAAAGAGCGTCGTTTCGACGGCCTCTGAGAAATCTGGTAGTTTGATGCTCACATGTGTATCAAGCCAAAAGCAATGGACTGTAGAGAGCTGCCAATTTGGATGGCGTTCATAGTTATCCATTGGTTGCTGGTTCAAAGGCCATCATGTTCTCCATGATGGCTGAATCTCCGGCCGTCCCGACCATTTCATTCCTTCTGTCTTCGCCCTAGAAAGTAATCCTATGAACGGGTTTGAACCGGCCTGACCTGTTTCTTTAGATGAGTGAACTTCAACCATAAGAAACTCCTGTGTTTCACCCTTTCTCTGCCAAGTGTCGCCACCTTTCTACAGGTTCTGTGACCCTGGGAAAGAGCAGAGAGTCCACCTGATGATATCCTAGATTTGGACGATTGCAAGGAGAAGATTCACAATCTGCTCTCAAGTCATGGCTATGGAGAGAAGCCCAGAGTGTCGTCTTGCTGCTTCACGTGAAGGTGAGATAGTCACTATCACACTAACACAAGTTGGTGGAGGACGAAACGTCATTCTCAGTAAGGATTCATTTACAGTTGATAAGAGTCTACACAAAGAAACCATTATGGATGACTTCTACTTTCAGCTGGGTGATGGCGAGCTGTCCAAATTCAACATTGCGAATTCATCAGGGTTTCTTGAGGGCCTTCAGACTCTGTTTGATGAGATTGATTTGAGAGAGTAGTGTGAAGTCCGAAGAGTGGGGATTGGAATTGGGAGGATTACTCAGTAGTCAGGGCTTTCACGGAATATTGAAAGGGCTCGATGCCAACAGTGAGAGTATCTCAATCTGAGGAGGACCCGCCCTGTCAAGACGGCCAATAGAGAATACGTTTCCAATCTCAGAGATCAATAAGATTGCAGAGAAGGAATCGACTGGTTTTGGCAGATGTCACTACAGGCCGGTATATGTCATGCATAAGTGGTGGGCTCGTAGACTTGGGTCAGTATTCCGGTCCATTATACTGTATAGTTTGGCTGACAAAACTCTGACTAGTTGGGACCAGGACGCTTCAACGCTCTGGAGTCTATATCCACATGAGGTGGATCTATCCGGTAAAGTGGTTCTAGATCCAATGATGGGAGGAGGAACCACAGTTGTTGAGGCACTAAGGTTCGGGTGTAATGTGATTGCTGGGGACCTTAACCCGGTAGCGTGGTACATTGTCAAGAAAGAACTGGAGGATATCAATCCTCAACTGCTTACAGAGGCCCTTGAACAGCTGGAAGACAAACTTGGCGTTGAGATTAGACGATATTATCGAACGAAGTGTCCCGAGTGCGGAGATTCGGCAGAGGGCATCTACTACTTCTACTACAAGGAGCTTGTTTGCACTGATTGCGCAACTGCAATCCCCCTAATGCGCAATTTTGTACTTGCGAAATCTCTGACAAATGATGGAGATTCTGTGATTTGCCCTCAATGTTGGGG
>JBHIAE010000073.1:0-12494 GCA_046758445.1 Candidatus Thorarchaeota archaeon
TGGAAGAAGTATGGTGTTCTCTCCAGGATTTCCAAAGATGAGCTGTCTGCGGGAGCCCGCGTAGAGGTTGATGAGAAGAAGCAAGATCCGCGTGACTTTGCACTCTGGAAAGCCGAAAAGCCAGGAGAACCATCTTGGGAAAGTCCGTGGGGCAAGGGGAGACCTGGCTGGCATGCTGAGTGCTCAGTTATGGGGAAGCACTATCTCGGCATCCCGTTCGACATCCATGGTGGTGGGCAAGACCTGATATTCCCACATCACGAGAACGAGATAGCTCAGTCAGCGGCCGCATATGGCATTGACACACCTGTCAAGTACTGGTTGCATAATGGTTTCCTTACCCTCGACGCTGAGAAGATGTCCAAGTCTGAAGGGAATATGTTCACTGCCCGAGAGGTGCTTGACAAGTACGACTATCAGGCCGTTCGGCTGTACCTCGTGTCCGGGCAGTACCGTCAGCCATTAGACTACAATGATGATGCTCTCAAACAGGCTACTCAATCAGTTGAGAGAATCAAGAACGCGGCTGACAACGTTCGGGGAAGAATCTCAATTCTTGAGAAGACCGGTAGTAGAGAATCGGAAGCCGACAAGAAGCTGTCAAAGGCAACCCAGAAAGTCAGAGCCGGTTTCGAGAAGGAGATGGACGACGATTTCAACACACCCGGAGCTCTTGCCGAGGTCTTCACATTTGTTAGAGAAATGAACACTCTGACGAACGATGTGGGAGGAGCAGCCGTACTAAGAGAGGCTCTGGCCACTCTTGTGGAGTTGATGGGCATATTGGGAATAGATCTTGCTGCGAAGGAGTTGGAAGATTCTGGTGTGGCTGCCGAAGCGCTGAAAGGTGTCGTGGAGTTTCTGCTGGAACTCCGTGAAGAGGCGAGGAAGGCCAAAGACTTCGCCACGTCGGACAGAATCCGGGATAGACTAGGTGAGATAGGAATCATCGTTACCGATACGAAGGATGGTCCAACCTGGAAGATAGGCTAGGCAGGACCCACACTATTTTCAGAACCAGAACCTGCTCCTGAGGTCCTAGCCACAGGCTCGAGCCACTTGCTGAGGTACTAGGGCTTAATAACGCTACAACGAACTGATGCCTAGGTAAGGTGCATAGCGGTGCGGCTCACGTGGGTCAGAAGGAAGTTGTCTAGTAGGTCCCTTGTGTTGAGGATCCTAGTCGGCTCTCTCTTCCTCTATTTGCTATGGATGTTTCCTTACACCCTTGCTATGATGGGTGACTGGGGCAGCGTGGTGATGTGGACCAGTGCGCCCGCTGGATCTCTATTTCCCTTTCCAACCATGCCAGGTCCATTGATGATGCTAGTTCCAGCGAATGAGGTTGATTCGTTCATCTATCTATACGTATTCAAGACCTGGTTATGGTTGATCTATGGTGCGTTTGCGGGCCCTTATGCCCTCTCGCCATATAGACCTAGTACCAAGCCTGAGAGTCAAGCTATTTGGGACGATTCTTGACATCCACCAGCAGTCCTGCGTCAGGAAGCACATACACCCTCGGACTGGGAATGTCTGGGTTATCGCGGATGAACCTATCAACTAGCTCGCGCATAATCCTCTGAGCGTCACCGGGATTTTCAGGGTTGATCCCCTCCATCCTGTAAACATCCCAGAGCTCTTTCGGATCTAGTTGCGTTACGACCTTGATGTTGTGCTCAGCAACATCCAGGAATATCCTAAACAGGTCCGGAGGCTTTTGATTGCCGATCTTGAAGGTCTCTTCGGTGCCGTACGTTTGTATTGTGAACTTGAGAGCGTCCTTCACCATCATGTCTTTGGACGCCATCATAGCCTCTTCATATCCTTCGCTCCCAATACCTTCCTGACATGGAGCCAGCAAGACAATCCAGCCCTTCAAGTCGTGCCGCACAGCATTCCAGGCGGCATGGATGCCCTTTCCTGCCTGGTAGAGGTTCAGTCCTAACTCACCAACCGACACGAACACAATGTCTCCCGGTTCCTCCACCTCTACGACCCTCAGTTTCTTCAGTGGTCCAGCCGCTGCCTTGTGACATTCAATGAGGTCACCGGCTTGGAGATAGACAATCTCTCCGTGGTTCACGATTGTATCGACACAGAACATAGGGAGCTTCTCTTTGACGTTTGATGCGATCTCAATCATGTCCTCGATGACCGGATTGCCCTCAACATTGCCAAGCCTGCACCCAGGTACAAATCCTCGCTCTAAGTCAAACATTCGTGGATGATTCACACGGATCGTTTCTCGTCCTGCAACTCCCGGACAGAAAAGCTTCACAGTGCCTGCCTGTCCAGCGAAGTAGTGGTACTCAGAATCAGAAAGAGGGATGAGCAATGCTGCGTCCATCACCTGCTCGTCTATGAATATCGGTGTGCCCCTTGATGTTTTGCCAAGCTCTCGGTTTCCTGCATCACAATCATGAAGCAAGACGTGGTCCTTCCATTCTTGGTGTATCTGAGACCCAAGTATTCTCTTCTCTATTGCTTCAGCACTTGGCTTCTTGTGTGAACCACTGGCCACTATTATCTTGATGTCCTCTTTTCGAACGCCGATGTCCAGCAATCTCGTGGTAAGACGTGGTAACAAGACTCTCGTGTGTATGTTGGGACGAGTATTGTCGTCCACGATGAACATTATTGTCCGGCCATGTTCGTAGACTTCCTTCACGAGCTCGTTGAAGGAATTCGATCCGATTGGGTCTTCCAGCACCTGCTTGAGCTTAGCTTCGAAGTCATCAAAGTCAGGCTTGTACTCCTCAACCTGGAGGACAGTGACATCCTCCAATGTTGTCGGAATGAACTCATCTACAAAAGAGGCACCATACTTGATAGGAGTCTTGTAGTAGGACATTTTATCCTCCTCCGTAGACACGTTTCCATCCGCATGTAACGATTACGGTACGAAGCGCAAGTAGAACGTCGCAAAGCCGTTTAGAAAACTCTTATATCTGCATGATGTGTCCTCATGGAATGTTAGAGTCCTCTAACTTTCAAACGATTTAGTTGGATAGACAATTACAGAGAGCGTGTGTCATGTCGGACGAAGTGACGCCCACACTGGATTCACAACAGCTGAAGAGGCTTACAGATGTAAGTCCAGGCACCAAATGTGTACTCGTTGGAATCGAAGGGCTACGTCCAAGCAGACACTCACCCCGGGAAGGTCGTCACAGAAAACGCAGAGGTCGTCACTCTTCTCCTGATGAAGACTGCCGCTTCCGTGATTCTCACAGACCGGAAGGCAGAGGGTTGATGAGAAGACTGATGGACCTCGGCATTACGAAAGGATGCGTCTTCACAGTCGTTCAAGGGAGAGGCCACGGTCCCGTACTTGTTGAGGTGAGGGGAACAAGAATCGCACTTGGCCACGGAATGGCCAGCCGAATACTTGTCGAGGAGGTTTCGTAGTCAGGTGAAGATCAAGATTGCTCTAATTGGTAATCCCAACGTAGGCAAGTCTGTGGTCTTCAACAATCTCACAGGCTCCAGACAGCATACAGGCAATTGGCCAGGCAAGACTGTAGAACGAAAGGAAGGATACTTTGTGCACGAGGGCTATGAGTTCGAAGTAGTTGATCTGCCTGGCGTCTACAGTCTCAGTACTCTGTCAGAGGATGAGGAAGTCGCCAGACAGTATCTGATTGACGATCGACCAGATGTTGTAGTCGACATTCTCAATGCGTCTCAACTTGAGAGGAACCTGTATCTCACACTTCTGCTCCTCGAGATGCAATTGAACCTCGTTGTGGTCTTGAACATGCATGATGTTGTGAAAGCGAGAGGTGACACCATAGATGTTGACGCCTTATCGAACAGAATCAGAACACCGGTCGTCGTTACCACTGCTACGAGGAAAGAGGGCATGGATGACCTGAAGGACGCCATTCTGAAGGGAACTCCCGATCATGTCCTTAGGGACTCGAAGGAGGATGTTGACAAGGCTGACCATGTAGTTGGAGAACCGGACGGAGAAGACCTTCTACACTACCACCCGAGGCATCATCACCACGGTGAGTATGAAACCTTGGAACCGCCCGCCATCAAGTATAGCAAGAGAGTCGAGGACAAACTAGACCAGATTGTCGCAATAATGAGCGAGGAGAAAGTGCTCCTCGATAGATTCCCGCCTCGTTGGCTTGCGTTGAGAGTATTGGAACGAGATAACGAGATACTCCTGATGATACAGAACCCTATCATTCGAAACAGAGTCTTGGAGGTCTCATTGTGAACACCCCCCGCCAGCTGAGCGAGGAAGAGGTGGAAGCGCCGATTCCAGACGACATTGATGCGCAAATCCTCTTGGCAGATGAGAGGTACAAGATCATTGGGGACATCCTCTGTGAAGTCTACGAGCCTGGACAAGAGAAATGGATTCTCAGCGACCTTCTTGACAGTGTCTTTCTTCACCGCTACCTTGGACTGCCCATCTTCCTCGTCATTGTCTGGGCAATGTTTCACTTCACCTTTGCAGCTTCAGAGGTCTTCATGGCCATGATCGAAGAGGCATTCATATGGCTCGGATCTCTGACCTCCCAGATTCCCGTTCCCTGGTTGGCGTCCCTCCTCACTGACGGCGTGATTGGTGGTTTAGGATTCATCCTTGTCTTCGTACCTCCAATCATGTTCATGTATCTGACAATCTCTATTCTTGAGGATAGTGGATACTTAGCGAGAGCTGCGTATGTCATGGATCGTATCATGATGAGAATTGGACTTCATGGGAGATCTTTCATTCCGCTGTTGTTGGGCTTCGGATGTAGTGTGCCCGCGATAATGGCTGCGAGAACAGTCGATGGGCAGGAGAATCGGCTGACAACAATCATGGTGACACCCCTCATGTCCTGTGCAGCAAGGCTCCCGGTCTACGTCGTAATTGCCGGAGTCTTCTTTCCGGCGTTTGCAGGAACCATGGTCTTCGTGATGTATATTCTGGGCATAGTGATGGCTGTGACTATGGCCCTCCTATTCAAGAAGACCCTGTTCAGAGAAGAAGCAACACCACTCATCATGGAGCTTCCCACATATCAGACTCCAACAATTCATGGCTCCCTCAGACATGCTTGGGATCGAGGCTACTTGTTCCTCAGAAAGGCTGGCACCTATCTTCTGGCCGGTGCCATCGTTCTGTGGTTCTTGTCGTCGATGGGACCGGGAGGTTTCGGTGTCCCTGTTGACGACTCATTCATCGCAGCCATTGGGAATCTTGGTGCTCCTCTCTTTTCACCACAAGGCTTCCCCTGGCAGATTGTCGCTGCGTTGATCTTTGGCCTTCTTGCAAAGGAGGTAGTTGTTGAGTCACTCGGAATCATCTTCTCAGCACAGGGCGAGGCCGCTGTCGCCACAGCTCTTGCAGCTAGTCTGACTCCATTGTCTGCCTTTGCTCTGATGGTATTCGTCTTGCTCTATACTCCGTGTATTGCCACTGTGGGTACTATTAGAACTGAAACCGGATCTTGGAAATGGGCGGGTGTGTCAGTTGCGTATCAGCTTGTCCTCGCGTATCTTGTTTCACTGCTCGTGGTGCTTGCGGGAGGTCTGTTCATTGGCTAAAGAGAACAATACTCCTAGCTGGCCAGTGTTGTTGGCGCTTGGAGAGGGACTGCTCTATCTTACAGTCGGCCTCATCTGGCTCCTCTCAAGCATTGGAGTTGCCATTCTGGATATGGGCACACCTGATCCGATTGCGGCACTGGTGATGATGATCGTGTCAGTGACACTCCTCGCAGGGACCAGACCTTTGCGCAGGAATGAGAAGGAAGGATATGCCTTCCTAATTGTTGGCCTGTTTCTTGCGGGCATTCTGTTCCTTCTCGAGGTCATAATCATCAGTACAAACCTGCTAGGCTGGATTCTGCACCTAGATGGCTGGACTGAATGGCAACTGTCCAGCTCATTGGTACCTCCAGTGTGGCTGTTCTTGATAACCATCGGAGTCCTTGGTGTACTTCGTGTGACAGGAAAGACAGAGGGGATGTGGAGTCTTCTGCCCCCGGGAGTGTAATGTCATGTTCAAGAAGATACTCCAGACCATCCTGTCGCGTGGGACCGTTCACAAGAGTGAGCTCGCTAAGGAGGTTGGAGTTCAGACGGCAACACTTAACGACATGTTTCGAATCTTGTTGGAGAGAGGCTACCTGCGACTTGCTGACTGTGATGTGATTGAGGCTGACCACTGTTCAAGCTGTCCTAGTTCGGCCGGATGCCACACGGACGACGCTCTCGGAAAAGCCTACTATGTGACTGAGAAAGGAAAGCGATTTGCAGAAGCATGAACTGTTCCACATGAAGACTCAACCCGTTCATTTTATCTCATAGTGGCAATAGTGTCATAAGGGGTGAGCATTTGCCCAAGTCAAATCAGGTAGGAAATGAGGAGTCTGCAACCTCTAATGGAGTCAAGTCCGTCGCTCTCAAGTTCGTAGATTGTATCAATGCGGGGGACTCCATAGGACTCATGGCACTCCAAACAGAGGATTTCACATTCATCGACTACGATGGAGATGCTCATCATGGTCGCGATAGTTGGCACAGCTACTTTCGGGATTACCCTGACTATAAGATTCACGTCAGACACCTAATCACCAGTGGAAATGGAGTGGCCATCATCGGTGACACTACGGGCTGTCATGTCGGGCCTGATGTTGAGAAGAAGTGGACAATACTGTGGACTGCTGAGGCACGCGATGAATCAGTGGCCAAATGGAGAATCTACTCCGATGTACACGAGGTTAGAGAGAACCTAAGGCTGGAAAAGGCTCCCAAAGAGTATAGAGAGAAAATCGCTGCTGTCAAGTCCACTGCATCCGACTTCATAGATTGTATCAATAGAGGTGACTCTGAGGGTCTCATGGCACTCCAGACTGAGGACTTTACACTAATGGACTATGACGGTGGAGTGTTCCGAGGCCGAGATGGTTGGTACGACTACTTTAGCGAGTGCCCCAACTACATGATCCATGTTAGGCACGTGATCACGAGCGGCAACGGTGTTGCATTGTTCGGAAGGACTACCGGTTCCCACGTGAGCAGAGAAGCCGAAAACAGAGAAACAATCCTATGGACCGCTGAGATTCGTGACAGACTAGTCGCTGAGTGGCGACTCTATTCAGATATTCATGAAATAGAAAAGTAGACAAGAGGTATTCTGTGCCAATAGGTTCTCTCGTCAGGATCGATTCGGCCTTCAGCCTGTATGTGTTCCGAAAGTATTGAGTTTCATGCACCGTCTGCATCTCCGTTCAATACAGAAATCGGGCAAGGTTCATATCGAAGGTCGTGAGTAGAGAAAGCGTGATGGGAAGCAGACATGAAGAGGTCACTGTTCATAGGACTAGCCGTGCTAGTGGTCATTCCATTCAGTTTCGTTTCCGCAGCTGAGCCTCCAGAACCAAGTCAACTTCAGCCACTTGATAACATCGACATTTGGGTAAGCCCAAGTGGTTGGCATCACTTCTGGTGGACTGACCTCGACCGAGATGACACAATCTACTTTGATTTTAAAGTCACAGAAGGAGGATCAATAGACTTCTTCTTCTGTGACCAGGCAACTTGGAACACATGGTCCTCAGGGGGCTCCGGGCAGGGCAACATGGGAGCCACCAACGTAGGCAGCGCGTCGGGCGCTTTCGCCGTGCCTTACTCTGGAACATGGCATCTGGTCTTCTCTAATACTAACCTCCTACTGAGCACACGTGTCGAAGGGTATGTGGGCCTTATCCCGCAGTGGCTATCCCTCGGAATGGTGGCTGTCGTTCTTCTGGTGGTCATACTTGTGTTTGGTGGAACAGCAGCATGCGCGTACAAGCACAAGCCATCGCTTGGTTCTCCAGTAAGACACCATCCGGACGAGCCATCTGATCGCTTCTGTTCAGAATGTGGCGCCTTTCTGGAGAGCTGACCAACACTCAGAGGGCGAAGGAACAGACACAACAGTCCGGTCAGTGCTCAAGTCGCGTACTGTCCAACATGGCTATGTGTTGCCATGGAGTATAGCTCTGAGTCCGAGTATGCAAAGTCCTGCCCATTCCCAATAAGCAAACCCTGTTGGACAGACCCATCGCCTGCAGCCTCTCGATGTTGGTATGGAGGTCGCACCAATCCACCCCAAGTAGTCCTCACAACAGCCGACGCGTGTCGACCCTGGCCCTTCATATGAGGGTCTAGTGTTCCTCTTCCTCGGACTACCACCTGTGCACGCAAGACCTTAAGAGGAGGGAACGCAGAAGGGCGGACTAACGCTTAGAAGGGGTGCACTAGATGACAGACACACTCGAAGTCAGCGATGACGCTATCATATCTCAGATTGGGAAGGCACTCTCAAGCCCCACTCGGTTGAAGATCCTACAGCTGCTTCTCAAGGAGGAGCTTAATGTGACGGCTGTCGCCCGGGCACTCAGAATGACAGACGCCAACGCCAGCGCTCAGGTCAAGATACTCCTTGACTCGGGTCTTCTGGAGTGTCGCTATGAGCCTGGAATGCATGGCCTCAAGAAGCTGTGTCGCGCCTCAGTCAACCGAATAGACGTCCACCTCTGACCACGAGTTTCGTTTCCGGAAGAAACCAAGTGTCAGAAAGAGGCCCTGGGTTCTTCTTGTCCATCCAATAGGTGATAAGCTCACAGACCAAGTACAACGTAGACTCCTCACTTCACAACTGAGGTGTCCACGCCTCAGTGGAGGCGTCCTGACAGGGATACAGGATGACAACGGTGGCGCACTATTGACTTCTTGCGATGAATATTGCGAGTGAGAGATTTCACAGATGATTCGAAGACTTGAGGCCATAACATTTGACGATTTCCTTACGCTGCGGTATTCGACTGGTGAGGAAGAGGATATCATCTTTCCAATTCTGCGTTCATTGAAGCAGCAGAATCTTGATATCGATGATGAAGGATTTCTGGATCAGTACTTCGAGTTAGACAGCCAATACCGGGAACGGCTGAAGCAGACTCTGCGGGAGTCTACTCTTGATGAGGTTGTTCTCAGCACATTGGTGGCCTGTGGTCACAACCGAGAAGGGATGAGTGGCATTGTGAGAAATGCTGTCGAGTGTGGACTTGAAACGAGGAGGACCAAATGGTTTTCTGATGCTAAGCCAACACTTGCCACTCTTCGAGAGAGAGGGTTCAAGCTAGGAGTAATATCGAATACGCACTGGGGGTGGCTACCGAAAGTTAGGAGAGAGTTTGAACGGTCTGTTGATGTGGTAATCTTGTCTTGTGAACATGGGTTTGCCAAACCGCATCCATCAATCTTCACCACGACACTCAACCAGTTGGAAGTAAGACCGGACCACGCCCTGCATGTGGGTGATGATTATATTGCTGACATTGAAGGAGCTCGGGGCGTAGGAATGAGAACTGCGTTTGTTAGAAGAGCTGAAAGAAGAGTGAATGCGGACTTTGACATTCGACAGTTAAGGGAGTTGGCACGACTCATATCATGCCGGATGAAACACTAAAGCTCATAATGGCAATATTACCTTCTATCGATTACTGGTTCGGAGGGGATGCGACCGTCGTTTCCAGAGATGCTTACTCAGATGACAGCATTGAGATTGAGTGCGAAGAATGATGAGGAATATTGACACGTGGCATGGGCGGCGAGCACGCAGGAAGTCGCGGTAGGAGGGAAATCTCGTAACTGAGGGCATGTGACGGAAAACATATCCACATACTCGCCAGGATGTACTTTCATGCTCTGACTCACGTAGCTATTGGCTGGGAACTTAAGCAGCCGTATAAATGAATGCACGGTCTGGGTCGCCCTCAAGATTGATAAGGAGCCTAGTTCGAATCTCATCCGAGGGTTGTGTTTGCCAATGGCTCCTTCACTTCGGCCTTTTCTTGCCCCACTTCTTGACAGAGGGTCTTCTGGATTGCATATGACCCGGATTGCTTACAGCGTGATTTGAGGAAGATTCTGATGTCATCTGGAAGGATCCTTGTTTCAGGATTGATGTTGATTCTGGTGGTAGCTCTGGTCGGTCCCGCCAAATCCATTAGTGCTGTCGTAAGCTCATACGACTACGTTGTTGGGGAGTTGGTGGAGCCTTTGCACAATGGCACATCCATAACTGACCAGGATGTCCAGTGCAAAGACATGGCTATTGCAGAAGACGGCTCTGCTTACATCCTAGGTACGACTGATCCCTATGTTGGTGGAGGATATGCTCCGGATGTCGTTCTTACTAAGTGGAACTCTAATGCGGAATTGGTCTGGACAAAAGTATGGGACAATGGCTTTGGTGCAGAGGGTTTCGCCTTGGCAACAAGTGGCGACTTTGTTTATGTAGCTGGGAGATACTTCGATGAATCCAGCGCGAGGATGTTACTCATGAAGTGGGGTGCGGACGGTAGCCTAGTTTGGACCCATTATGGGTTTGACGACGAGAAGGGCTACTTGTTGAGTGATGTGGCAGTCGCGCCTGACGGTTCTGTCTTTGTTGTGGGGGCTGGCGACTTCCATGACCCAGGTCTCGATACCGCTTACCTGCTTAGGTACAGTTCTTCAGGCAGTATGCTGTGGTATAGGGAGCTTGGAGATGTTTCACTTCGAATGGGCCTTGTTACAGTTACTGGCACAAGTGAGGTCTACACTTACTTCCAGAGAGAGGTCGTCAAATGGACACCATCAGGGGATAGAGTTCATAACTTCACCACTACTTGCATCTTTGTTGACGGAAGCCCGACGGGAGCACTGTATACGGCTACGACAGGGTCCAACGCAGATCCATTCATTCTTGCACGTTGGAACTCAACGAGCGCGCAAGACTGGAGCAGGACTATGCACGTTGATTGGCACAACAGCATGTATCCACTTCACATGGTTGGAGCCCTTGATGCAGTCCCTGACGATGCCACGTATATTCTATTCTCACTTATCGAGGTTTGGCCCGACCTGGTTCTGGCCAGGTATGACCCCAGTGGTCTCCAGGCATGGAACAGGTCCATCTCATATCCATTTCCGCAATTGGGCATTAAGCAGATGGAAGTGTCATCGACAGGTGTAGTCTACGTCGCTGGGACCAACTACAACCAGGAGGAGGAAGACTCAGTCATGGGACTTGGGCTCTCAATCTACAAAGTAGAAGATCTTACACCAATCCCAATCACAATCCCACCTCCCGGGGACCGTCAGATTCCAGTTCTTGCCATTGGCATTGCCGGTATTGGAGTAGTAGCCGTGGTGGGGGCGTACATAGTCATAGGAAAGAGAAGACACAGCACTTCCTAAGTTTAGGATATTCCGAGAAGGAAAGCCGCCACATAGAAGAGGAAAGATCTGTGTCCGCACGTTTCGTATCTAGCGATAGGTAGATACACTAGAATGATTCGAGGAACCGGTGTGGGCTTGAAGGTACGTGAGGATGGGATTTGATATGAGCGATGTTGAGGAGCCAAAAAAGAGTAACAGGACTGTCTACAATGCCTCCGTCTGTCTTATGGCGTTCAGCGCGTTCCTGACATGGTGAGGCTCGCGCACAGACTACATATTGATGCTCGTGTGACTTGCCTTGTTCATATCGTTCTTCGCTCTGACGATGATGAACAGGCCCAAGAAATGATGGTCGACAGAGAATGTGTGCTGTGGTCTTCGTATACCTTGGACTATCGACCATAGGTGGCGAGCACACGGGAAATCGTGGTAGGAGGGGGGAGTTTCGTAATTGAGGGCATGTAACGAAAAACTAGCCCGCATGCTCGCCATAGATGGCACGCGTACCCTCACTCAAGTATCTATCTGTCAGTACTTCCATTCGTCTGTCTTCTCTTCCTCTTCTTCTGCTAAGGAAGGTCTTCATGACGCTTAATTCTCAATCTCCACAAAGTGTCATGATTAGGATGACGCATTAGTACTCAGAAAATCTGGATGTTGGACACAATCCACATCATGAGAATCACGAGAGCACCTGCTGTTACAGTCTTCAGCCCGTAGATGATGACATTGGTCCTTGAAACTCTCCCAAGGAATACTCCGAGGGCAAATAGAACGAAAAGACCAACTGAAATCGAGAGGTAGAAAGAGAACTCAATCGGAAGAGTTGTGAATAGTGGGAGAAATAGGGGTACGACAGTTGCAAGAGCAGCCATAGATGGGGAAAGTCCGTTGATCAAGGAAACTACCATGGTAGTCGTTCTTGCAGCCCGAGAGATTCCGCTTTTCTTGAGGTCAGTAAGCATCGAGTGTTCAAGCTCCTTGATCTCACGCTCTCTCTCCGCTGTTTCAGTGAGATATGAAGATGTTATTCCAGATATGAGCATTGCAAAGCTTGTTCCAAGAATGGCCAGTAGAGTTGTTTGATAGACAAAAACCGGGTTCTGATACGCAAGAGCAATCACACCACCCATGAGAATACCAATGACTGGAAGCACACCATCGAACGCATTCATTGCGAAGTATCGACGGGCAATCTCCTCGCCATGGGCGACTTTGAGTTGTATTCGAATTCTGTCAAGAAAGCTACATTCTTCGTTGAGTCCCATTGG
>JBHIAE010000074.1:0-12206 GCA_046758445.1 Candidatus Thorarchaeota archaeon
ACCTGAGAGGCATTAGATACTGAAAACTGGTCTCCAAAACTCTGAACCTCAGCTTGGTAGAGAGTCGACCTGTTCAACTTCCTCGCGTAGACGGTGACATTCACTGAGAAAGTGACACGGATTACTATGTTAGGGTCAGGATTTACAGGTTCCGGAATCCATGAGAATGTGGCATTTACTGCGCTACCCTGCCATGGAGTCAACGCCGACTCTGTGACGGTTCCAATACTCCACAACCACCCCGCGTCGCTGACATTGGACACGCTGAGTCCATTCATGTTCAGGTTAACCTGCGTAGGCACAACTCGGGCCTTGATGAACACCCTGATGTTGTCCAATCGTACTTCTGGATTGAGCTGGGGTCGACATCCAAAGCTCCTCGTAGTTCTCATTCCTAACTGAATTGTTGTGCCCGTAGCGTTCACGAGAGTAGGATCAGCCTCGATCAAACCTGTGGAATACCACGTTGTTTGAGCAAGGACATCACTGAATTGCAGATCCCATAGATGATTCGTAGGAACGTCCGCACTGCCAACTTGGACATAGAGCTCCCAGAAACCAACCGGCGCACCTCCCCAGGCATCGTCAACCCAATAATCGAGCGAAACTCCTACCCATGTTACTTCCCCGCGTCCGGGGCTAATAGCCTGCTCAGCGTAAGCCCGGTCCCCAAGATCGTGGCGGAACCAAAATCCAGTGTCAAATCCGGACATTGTGAAACTGACATAGCCGCCCGTGATGGTTGAAGTGATTGTATTTGTGTATGTCCCCACGTCATCTGTGCCCAAAGTCCAGCTCGCCCCTGAAGAAAAGTCAGGATTGACCAACCAAGTCCTATTTTCCTGTAGATCATCGACTTCAACCGACATTTCCGTGCCTTCCCACAAAGGGCCTAGAGGGACTGATACAGTCTGATCTGTTGTTGTGTTTGTCGTCTGATATTCGAGTTCAAGATCTTCGAACCTGTCTGTTCGCTGTCCATACTCAGATACATTCAAGGGAGAACCCACGCCTTCAAAACTTGAAGGCACATCCGAAAGTGAATATGAATACAGTGCTTCATCAGGACCCACGTCAACTGTTCCCCCGTTACCTAAGTCGACCAACTCACCACTCGACTCTCTTTGCACAAATCCTGGAGCATACGGGTAGACAAGCATCGCTCCGACGACCAAGGGCAGAAGAACAAGTAGCAACCTATACATCCTTTTTTTCCTCATGGGGCGGGTCTCCTGACTGGGTCCAAGAGTCCTCTGACTCAAACACAAGGAGTCATTCAGACGACGGCAGAGTGTACACTCTACTGGTTCACGTCAGCCTTCTTCTATAAATAGAATCTGTGTAGAACCTCGTTCCGTAAAACGAGCGTTGTGCCGATTTTCCGAGAGGCGTGACATGTAGTTCTTGCCAGTAATTCACAATTCCGTGCCATTCCGAGGAAGATTCCAATCCGACAGCATATCAACCCTCGATTCTTGGATAGGTCGTAATATAATATATGAGAGAATCATATATATCATGGTATAACACTGTAACCAAGAACGTCGACCAAAGATACTTCGATTCTCCTGCCCTTAGGGCATCTTGACACCACACGCGCAGATCCCAGACATCTGTAATCTGTCGACGCTTACCACACGTTGAGAGTATGTCTGGCCGCGGGGGAACCAAACATTATGGCCTAAGATGATCTAGTAGTGCCGCAATGGGTCCAGACAGGAAGTACTCTAGGTTAAGTAGGATGCCTACAAAGTGAGCAGTCCAGATGGCAACGAACATCCAACGATACCTTGCCATGTCTTCAGGTTGTCGAATGAGCAAAACGGGGATGACGAACCAAGAGTAGTACCAAATCTGAGTCCAGGAGAAGAGTATCAGTACGAGAGGAAGAGCACTCACGAATATTGCGCGCCAATCTCGCGTCCTGAATGACAGTCGTGGGAGAACTATTGGGCCATACTTCTTCGTCTTAAGAACCACCAGAAAGAATGCAAGAACTAGCACAGAAGGAGCAATCAGGGCGAGAGGTTGAGCCGATGCGAATCCCACAAAGAACGGATTTGTAGTCATGGTCGCGTAGCCGGGACTGTTGAGTATGTGTGCGATAAGACTCTCATACACCATGCCTGATGCAACAAGTGGCAGCAGTGTCACTGCAACCGTTCCAAAGAACGCAAGTGAAGCTAACGGCGCCATTGTGACCAGAATCGGAAACATGAGTACTGGGTAGACTTTTGCCTGGAACGCAAGAGCTAGAATACCGAATCCGAGCCGCGGATGGTCTTTGTGAAACAGCACCAAGGAAGTGAGTAGAAGGAAGTCGACAAACGGTTCAACCTTGGGAAAGACAACTGAGAATGCGAACCCAAAGGAGTAGTATAACCAGGCAAGTTGTCGGAACCACCTCTCTTCGAGGTAAGCCCGACCAAGGTAGAGAAACATAAGCAGATTGAGATGCACTAAGACAACAAGGATCCAATTCACGAAATAGTGGAACGGTCCGAACACTCCGGGCTCAATGATGGCAAGTACTGCATAGAATACCAATGTCACAATAGGATATTCATAGGTGACATTCAACACGCCTGTAAGAAGGTGGTCCTCCGGAACACCGTAGCCGTAAAAGAGATCTTGATCATTCAGGTCGTAGACACCAAGGCCCTCATGCCAGAAGAGCTCGCCATAGACCATGTTTCGATTCCTGTCTCTCTGAATCACGGCACTCTCAAAGACAGGGACCAAGAGGAAGAAGACAAGGAGAGAAACGACTACTGGCTTCCTGTAGCGATAGGCAACGTCCCTGAGACCAAGGCTCTCAGACATCCTGAATGCTTCTCTCCTTCTATTGTCGTACGCGCTTGATTGTGGCGTCTTCGCTATTCTTAAATCAGTGTCGAAACCCACATCGGAAGCCCGGAGACATTTCCATGACAGACATTCATCGACCCACGATCTCTGAAATGCTCAAGATAAAATCGGTGGCCATTGTAGGAGTTTCTTCATCATATGGTTACTATTGGCCACACTCAATGATGCAGTGGCCCCATGATTTGAGAATGTGGTTTGTTTCAAGGAGAGAGGGAGAAGTCCTAGGGCACAAGCTCTATCAGAGTATCTCAGAGATTCCTGAAGACATAGACTTTGCAATCATAAGAGTGCCCTACCAAGCTGTACCGGAGGCTCTGAAGCAAGCATCTGAAAAAGGTGCCAAGGGAGCCACAATCTTCACTAGTGGGTTCTCAGAGCTGGGCACCGAGAAGGGCAGACAGCGAGAGGAAGAACTAAAACAACTCGCTTTGTCGCTGCCAACCAGAGTCCTTGGCCCAAACTGTATGGGTATCACTTATCCAAAGATCGGGTTTGCCTTTATGCCGAGTGTCGAGCAGCGTGTCGGTAATGTTGGTTTTCTGTCACAGTCAGGTGGAGTTGCAATCAGTACCTACACAGCGGGCGTCGACTGTGGCATAGGATTCAGTAAAGTCTTCAGCTTTGGAAACGCCGCCGATATCACTCCAACAGAGATACTCCAGTACTTCGAGAATGATGATGAAACCTTGGTAGTCGGAGCGTACATAGAGGGAACGAGAGACGGCAAAGAGCTATTGAAGTCACTGAGAAGAGTTGCCGAGAAGAAGCCAGTTGTTGTGCTGAAGGGAGGCCGGTCCGAAGAAGGTTCTAGGGTCGTGTCATCTCATACTGGCGCTCTAGCAGGAAGCAAGGAAATCTGGGACGCGGCCTTTCGGCAGGCGAATGTTCCCACGACGAAGACACTGGAAGACCTAATCTCCACGTTGAGTCTGTTCTCACAGAGCCCATCGCCAAGATCGCGTAACGTTGGAATCATTGCGATAAGTGGCGGCGCAAGTGTCGTATACACCGATTTGTGCATCGAGAACGGGTTGCAGATACCGGAAACATCGAGCAAGACTATAGAGAAGCTCGATCCTGTGATTAACGATGTTGGTACCTCACTTGGCAATCCGATCGACCTAGCAGCGAACTATTATGATTTTGGGGAGATAGGGCAAGTGATCCAAACAGTCGGACACGACAGTAGTTTCGACTCAATAATCCTGGAGGCTGATGCTCATCATCTCCACCAGGTCGGCGCGGTCATGGGACTTACGGACATGGTTGGACAGTTCTGGATGACAATGGCTGAAGCTTGTAGAAACATTGTTGAGAATCTAGGGAAGCCTGTCTTGATAGTGGTGCCTGAAGTCGCGTATCCAGAAGCCACGGCCAAGGCGCGAGAGGTATTCGTTAGGGCAATGCTTCCCGTATTCAGAAACATCCACGAAGCAGTTGGGGCGCTCGCAAGAGTCTGCGACTACTATGAAACACTGAAGAGAAGAAAAGAGAAGTAGTGCACTTGGCTTGGAGCTTCGTTTCTTGTGGACTATTCCCCGGCACAGCTGAAGACGAATCTCCTGAAGCTCTCAGATACAATCTTCGAGTATCCAATGTCGAGAGTGTCTACACGCTCAGCCCTCAAATTGCATCCCATTTCCTCCATTGCCACCTTTACTCTATCCAGCCCCCACGTGTCCGTTGTGAGGCCTGTCTTCAGGGCGGTCAAGACGTCGAATCCATAGGAAGACAGCCAGAGAGACTGTAGGTGAGCACGTCCATCCAGTATCGGGACTGTGATGTCCTCCATCTCCCTCTTCCGTCTATCAAGGATAGTGGGAATCAATCTAGAAGCCCTTGTATTCCTCATAGCTCCGGTGTCCAGAAAGAGGGTTGGGCCACCCTGCTGAAATTGCTCAGATAGGAGTTCTAATGCTGTGTCATAGATCATGTCTAGAGCGGGCTCCACATCTTGGTGCTCATTCACACCTTCAATCAGCCGCCTTGGATCGCCATCATACCCGGCAAGCTCACTCATCCCAAGGCCTTCTAGCATGCCCTTCTGAGCATGAAACCATAGTTCCGGAGGGACTCTATCCAAGGTCTGTCGTATGCGGATGTAGACCGATTTCCAGCCATGTCTTCTCAACAGTTCAGAGTAACTGTTCCAGATGACGATGGGCATCGCCAAACGAAACGGATGCTCGGACCTTACCGAGCGGAATCGATTCTGAATGACTCGTGGTGGCAAGATGTGTTTCAACATGTAGTCTGCGGCCAACACTACCGAAGAGTTAATTCGGAGTTCCCGGAGATCGAAGACAGGTGTTATGTCGAGTGTTCTAAGTCGGTTATTGAGAAGGTTAATCTCCTCCAGACCATTGCATTTCGCAAGCGGCCATAGATTCAGTTCACTGAGTCGATTGTCCTGCAGAAAGAGCAATCTCAACTTTGAATGATTACTCAGTGGTGCCAGGTCGAGTGAGTCTAGGAGATTGTTCGAAAGATCGAGTGTCTCAAGCTCTCGGCATTGGTCCAAAGAGGTGATATCAATGGATAGAGCAGCGCGCGTTCGAAGCTCAATCCTTGTTGTGGTGACTTCAAAGGGCCGCTCCTCTTGCCGACCATGAGGGCTAGTGTATTTAATCGCGAACTCTTTCATAGACTAGTCCTCCTCACTTGTACGATTCCAAAAGAGTATTGCTCAGTTGATGACAACCCTTGAGGTTGATTCCTCAAAAGGCGGCAAGTGGCGTCATCGCTTGATCCACAGTATCTCACTCTGGTGGGGAAATGGGAGGAGGGAGCTTTCGTTCACCAGCAATCAAGTAGCCGTTGTCTATGGCTTCGAAAGCAATTTGGTGTGCCTTCCTTTCACTGTGACCAAGTAGGATCACCGCTCTGATTATCGCTCCGGGTGTCACGCCGTAGTCAATCTTCAGGGTATTCATGGCCTCTGATACTGGAGAGAGGTGACTTGGAAGGTCCTTCTTGACACCTACGTACCTCGTCATTAGAGATCCATCGAAATAGCTATCGAAGATCGGATCGAAGGACCGAGAGAATGCCTCAGAAAGCTCGGGGGTGTGAAACATCTGTCTTAGTGTGTGATCCTCATGATCATACAGTCCGCCCACCTCTCTGCCAAAGGCTTCTAGTTGGCTCTTCTGCCGCACAGATGCCGTTTCAACAGTTATCATGGCACAGATGAGAACTTCAGTCTGAACAGCTGTTATGACCTCAGTTATGGGAATCGCAGCCCAAATCGGTTCGTCCCAGGAGAACTCTGCCCTGAATTGCGATATGGCTGCGATGAAGGAGCTAAGCACTGACTCCTCAAAACCACCTTTTATAATCCTCGAGTAAACTGGGAGCCCTATGCTTCTATGGATTACAAGAATGCCAATCAGGTTCTTAGCATCGTTGAGCCGACCTTCCAGTGCCAGAAGTTCCAAGTTCCTTCGTGTCGCTGTGGCTGCGTAGAAACGTCGACCCATCAAAAAGACAAATGAAACAGAGAGTATTGCCAGAGCGCCAAGGAGTCCCGCATTGAAGGTTCGGACCAAAAGTGCCCCTGGGTCTGGTTCCGAACTCAGGAATACTTCTTGAGTCATGACCTCATGGTGATTCTTACTGATTTCCACTCTAAGCAAGTAGAGGCCAGGAGCAGGGACAGTTATGTTGACATAATAGACCCCTGATTCTTCGACAAACGTTCCATGGAACAGTATGGTATCTTCGTCACTAGTTGTGTCGACCAAGAAGTACTCCACGGTTGCACCTGTTATGACGGCCCCCGTATCTGCGGCAATTGGCACCAGATGGAGGCTAAGAACTGTTTCCTCAAATCTGGTATACGTTTGATTGAGGGGGTGTTCAGGAGCCAGAATGATAGGTATCTTCTCGGCATCAAATTCGATGCTGAAAGTGGATTCCTCGTAGCCCACCTTGGCAAGCCAGAACGTTGCGTTCCAGTTCCCTGTGCTGGGAGTAAGTGTGAAGTTGTACCATCCATCTCCAGAATCTGTGTATCTGAAGAAGTCACGTATAGCTGTAGAGGGAGTAAGATCTGCACCAACGACACCATTCGCCAAAGTCGAATTGTAGAAGAGTGCAAACTCGTATGTTCTACTCTCGTAGTATGGGCCTGTAAATCCCAGGGCCGTGGCTACTGTTGGGATCTCTATTGCATCAAACCCAAACGAGATATCGGCGAAGGCGAAGCCCTGCTTGTAGAATCTCAAGAACACTGAAAACGAGCCAACAGCAGGAACCCTGACTGAAACGTTGTAGTATCCTTCACCAGAATCTATCCAATCGACAACAGTCACGGGATTGTAGGTCACGTTGACGGTGGCGCCTTGGATTCCAACGAACTCGGAGGTACGATACAGCAGCGAGAAGGTGTATGTCTGATTAAAGAATAGGGAATCTGGAAGTCCTTCTCCAGCAACACCGAGATCCGTTGACACAGGCCCGACAACTAGATAGAGTGTTGTCGCTGCAGTGGCGAGGTCCTGCTTTGCACCAGTCACCGTTATTACATAGACTCCGCCGAAGTCGCCAGAGAATTCTATAGAGTAATTGCCCGGTTCCCCGGGAACCGATATCGTATTATTGTACCGAAGGCCCCCTGCTGGTCCAGACCACGAAAACACAGAAACGTTCGCATCACTTATGCCTGTTCCATCTAGAAACATATACCTGAACTTGGCTGCGTACGTTCTTGAGGGCCCAATTTCCACAAACTGATTTCCAAGCACAGTCATGACAGTGAAGGTCAGTACATTTACTGTGATGGTGCAGTTCGATTCGTAGCGGTATGGCATTGTGACGTTGACAACGATGACAAAGCTTCCGGCTCCAGTGATTGAGGTATTGAAGTCTGCCTCCCACCACCCCTTTGCCAGGTTTGGGCTGAATTGAATCTCGGTCCCTGACCAGTTGCCAACTATTGAGGCTCCACCCAAGATTGGTTCTCCGTTGTCTTGGTCACGGATGTATACAGCTGCAGTGAAGTTCTCACCAAGCTCAGCCTCAATGTGGGGAGTGTATGGAAAGACAGTTAGCTGGTGACGGACTTCAAAGAGCTGGTATCTATGCGCTACTTCGGTTCCATTCGTCCAAAAGATGTCAACCATCCAATCCCCTGGTGTTGCGTTCAAGGGACCTAAAGTCCGCCCTGAGCTCACGACAAGTGATCCTGACATGTTACTAACTACCTCACTTGACCACACATTGTCGATTGGGCGATACCAAGTCACCTCTAAGTTCTGCACAAAGGAGGGGGACTCGAGTGATGTCCCGATGTCTACCTGACACCGTATCTTACTGCCGCTTCTGAAGACGGATTCATTCTCCCATGAGAAACCTATGTCATCGTAGACCTGTGTTGACATAGCCCCGGCATAATTCGGTCCATTGAGCTTCACAGACCACCAGCCTACAGAATCAACGGCACCCTTTGGCATCTCCAATCTACCCGGACCGACAATAGCCTGACTTGTCACATCAATGCCAAAGGAGTTCTCAACCGATGCATTCTCCCAGTCGCTAGGATGATGCACCACGAAGCCGACATTCTCGGCCTCGGGATACGAATGAATGAAAGTGAACAATGAGAGGTTTGAACTCCTATCAAAACCTACGTCATATGCAACGCCAATATCATCGAGGCTCATCGTTGATGAAGAGTTGTAGATTCTGTACATCCTGCTGACTTTGGTCGAGTACTCAAAAGAAATCGAGGTGTTGGCTGCGAAAGAAACCGGAATCGAAGCACGATTCCAAAACGAGTAGTTGAGAAGGACCTGACCGGTTCCTGAATCTTCGATTGCCTTGACAGGCCCAGTTTCGGAGGAGGTGATCCAGAAGTCTACGCTTTCGAAAGTCGGAACATCCACCGCAGTTAGAGAAACATCATCCACCAAGAATGTTACAAATTGCCCGTTTGCGCTATCACCGTCCAGATCAGGATCTGTTTCTGTTATCTCAACATAGCTTGAGTTAGTGTGTACGTTTAGACTCACTCGGGCCTCGAATGTTGCTGGCGCTCCTGGAATACTGACAACCAAAGGCCCTATGCTGTTCCAGACTCCCCTCTGCGAAATGCTCACTGGGTCTATGGACCAGGTCCACAGGACTGATGATCCATCGAATATCTCAAACATGAAATCGAAAACGCCGCTGAAGTTAGTTCCAACGGGCCCCCTCTGATAGTAGTAGTTCATGCTGAAAACAAACTCGTCAATCAATTGGCTATTGGTCACGTTTTGATACCAGTAGATCCTCGTGCCATTGTAGTGACGGTATCCGATGGGACTGGTCACTGCATATCCTTCATTCTCTAGCACTACGTACTTACGACTAGTGTCAACAAAGGCAGCGCGTTGTCTTCCATTGAAAAACAATACCTCACGTCTCGCGCCCCAACCTGAGGCGTTGTATATGCCATCACCAAACCAGTCTACATTCACGCCTGGATATCCATTCTCGAACGTGCCATTCAACACAACAAGACGCTTCAAATCTCTGACACTCACTTCAATCTGCTCTGCCCGCCACCCATTCTCGGCACACGGGACGTCTCTGCTGAATGAGTAGCTACCAGAGGCAACCAAATGTGTGGTGCCTGAAGAGTCTGTCAGGTCATCTTCGAACTCGTAGTAGTGGACTAGGTTGGGCTCTGTTCCAGTAAGCTGTTCTCGGTAGTCTCCCACAAGGTCGTCTCGACCTCTACGGACATCGTAGTACCGGAATTCATCTATGTGTCCATCAACCTGAGCCGTTCTCGCCGCTGAGTTCATTATATCATTCTCACGATGAAGGCCTGCAAGGGAGTCAGTCCAGGAATTCGTGCTCACATCCTCTACAGGTGACGTGTCCTCGTCCCCCCAGAAGATCTCTATGCTGTTTGCGCTCTCGTCCCATGTGATTGCTATGAAGTACCAGTGGTCTGATTCCCAGTCACTCTTGATGCCTTGAAATGTCGTGTCACTGCCCCAATCGAGGACAATCCTTCCGCTGGACCAACGAGTTTCGAAGTCGTAGTCTTGACCCCAGAACCGACCGTGAGGAGCAGTCACATCCCATTTTATCCACATTGAGATTGTGCCTTCAGGAGAACTGAAATCTGCAGCGCCGCTCGCTCCCACAAGAAAGTAGCCCCCAGTGCAGTCTGCCGACCTTGTGTTGGCCGGGCTTCCTGCCGGCAGCCATACTTCAGAACTTGGTGAAGAATCTATGTCTGTTCTTCCCTTCAAGTACTGCACGGTCCCAGATGGTTCCCCGGTATGCTCTATGACCACAGGATTCAGACTTCCTGTTTCAGTATCAGCCATCAAGTAATCTCGATAATGTGTAACCGCATCCGCACTATCACTGTGAGATTCTATAAGAGGGGGACCATCCACAATAGGAACCGCCAATGGCAAGCAGACTATCATCAATGCCATTAACGGTATCATGACTGCTCGGTTTCGAGGCAATCTTTAGCCTCCAAAGGGACTGGAATGAGGCCGCTTACTATCTAGGAAAAGTCATTGGACTCCCCAACGAGCTACACCCAAACAGCAACGGCACGACTTTTGACCGAGAGTAGATTGTTCCATCGATATTTCAGCAATTGTGGTCTGAATTGAGAAGCGACAGGTGGAGAGTTTTACCAGATGCTTTTGTCAGATTAGACTAACTCTCTCATTGAACTCGACTATTAGCCTGTCGATCTTGGGTGTGAGCTGTTGGACCCGCTCCCAATACTCTGGATAGTCGTACCATTGAGCATTCAACTCGTCCAAGTCGAACATCTGCTGCTCAATCCAAGTGAAGTACTTGAGATGGTGAACACGCTTACGATCATAATGGTCAAGCTCAATCATGGCGTCAGTCTTGTGCGCCATAAGGTGACCATGGTAGTCCTTTATGCTGTCATCACGCTTGTAGGAGCCATGCGCCGCCCGAGCTTCCTTCAACCTTGACTGGTACATGTCCATGGAATCTGTGAAGACCGTGAGCACGACATCCCTTCGGGTCAGCTCATAGTACCTGGCATACTTGATGGCCATCAGCATGTTTGCAACACTTGAGATACCGAGTAAGTCTAGCCGGTTCACCAACCCCTCTGAAACCCCGACATCATTGACCAAGTACTTGCGACCAGCGGGTTCATTGAATAGGCGAATCAAGTTCATGGGGTCATTGTCGTCTATGGCAATGATTGTGTCCGTATTGCGGACGTTGTGAATCCACGGGACGTGCTTGTCGCCAATCCCCTCAATCCTATGTGCACCGTATCCATTGATCCAGAGGGTCGGGCATTGAACAGCCTCACCCGCTGACACTCTTGATGTGGGGTAGCGCTGCTTCATGAAATCGCCGCTGGCAATCGTGCCTGCAGAACCAGTGGTCAGGCAGAGACCACTATACTTGCCATTGCCGAGTTCCCTATCCAGAACTTCTGCCAGAGCATTGCCAGTGACCTCGTAGTGCCATAGATAGTTTCCGAACTCGCTAAACTGGTTGAAGACAAACACGTCATCCCTAGTGCGTTTCAATTCCCAAACCTTGTCATAGATCTCCTTTACGTTGCTCTCCGATCCTGGAGTCTTGATGACCTCCCCAGCAACACTGGCCAACCAGTCAAACCGTTCTTGGGACATCTCCTCGGGGAGAATGGCTATGCTGTCACATGCAAGCAAGGAAGAATCGTATGCTCCACCCCGGCAGTAATTCCCAGTCGATGGCCAGACAGCTTTATGCGTCGTTGGATCAAATTGACCAGTTACCAGGGGAGGTACAAGACAACCAAAGGCCGCACCTACCTTATGGGCCCCCGTCGGAAACCATTTGCCGACTAATGCAATGATGCGTGCCTCGACCCCTGTGAGCTCTGGGGGAATCTCCATGTAGTTCGCAAGCGGCTGAAAAAGACCGCCCTTCTCCATGGGTTGGTTCTTCCATGTGATTCTGAAAAGGTTCTGCGGGACAACATCCCAGAGTCCTATTCCTTTGAGCTCCTTGACGATTCTCTTCGGAGTCTTTCCTGGATCCTTTAGTTGTTCGATTGTCGGAATTACGATACCCCTTTCTCTACATCGCTCGACTGTGCGTTTCAACTGGTCTTCGTTCATCCTCAGACCTATCATGAGAATTACCTCTTGTCCAATTGCCCAGTTTCTACACTCTGACCTGACCGTGTCAGTTGGGATGATGGTTCCTTTTAACTCTAGGGAACATACGCCGTCTAACCCTCTTTGGCATCGCAGTCGAACCTAGGAATCCTCCGGCTTGGTTGGACTGTTCTTGCCAGAGGGACACATTAAAAACGGATGGTCAATAAACAATCGACAACTCGTGCA
>JBHIAE010000075.1:0-11855 GCA_046758445.1 Candidatus Thorarchaeota archaeon
GTGGCTCCAGGGTTGGCTGCCTTATGTGACATCTGACTACGTAGTCACAGGACATTATCAGGACATGCAGCCCATTGCCTGTGGAGAGGTTGAGCTGTTTCCGCTTCATCTTCCAGGACACTCCTTGGACCATACATGTTTCGGCATCAATGGATTCGAAACCATCTTCCTTGTCGACATCGACCTCACAAGATTCGGGCCATGGTATGGAAACATGGTCAGCGATATCCATGATTTCAAGCAGTCAATCGAGAGAGTCATTGAGCTCTCTCCAAAGATAGGAATTAGCAGTCACTTACTGGATCCAGTTACTGACGATCTTCTAATCCGTCTAGAGATGTTCCACAAGGTCTTCGATGAGAGGGAAACAGACATCTTAGTGAAGATTTCAGAAGGTCATAACACAATCGAGAAGCTTGCTGCGCTTCCAACCATCTATCCTCGTGTCCCATATGACGCAATCTACTTCTTTGAGGAAACCATGCTAAGGAAGCACATTGAGCTTATGCTCGAAAGAGATGTCGTCCATCTTGATGGAGAACACTTGGTGGTCGCTAGACAATAGCGAAGCAGAAGATTCTTGCTGTGTCTTCTATTTGTGTCTGAATTCTGGCTTGCGTTTGGATAGGAATGCATCGACACCTTCGACCATATCCTCTGTGTCAAAGGTCTGACTGAAGACGTCCATTTCATATGTGAGGTTCTCATCAAGACCCTTCTCCCAGGTATTGTTTAGCGACTGCTTTGCAAGCTTGATTGCAACACCCGGCTTCAGGACTAGCTTCTTCGCAAGTTCCATCGTTCCTTCCATGAGGGCATCAATGGATTCGAACACCTTGTTGACAAGACCAATTCGCATCGCTTCTTCTGCCGTCATGTGATCCCCAGTGAAGACCAGCTCCTTGGCCATCCCAAGACCTACAAGTCGGGGTAGACGCACGGTCCCACCGTACCCGGGAATGACTCCCAGATTAATCTCTGGCTGTCCGATCTTGGCGTTTGCAGATGCGTAGCGGATATCACAAGCCATAGCAATCTCACAGCCGCCTCCAAGTGCGAACCCGTTTATCGCGGCTACAGAAGGTTTGGACATTGCTTCAATGAACTTGCAGAGCGCCTGCCCGTTCTCAACCCGTTGTCTAATTGTCTTCGAGTTCTTGCCCTTGAACTCATTGATGTCTGCTCCCGCCGCAAAAGCCTTCTCTCCCTTACCAGTCAAGACCACTACTCTCACACTCTCGTCGTCCTCAGCTTGCTTGAACAGTTCTCTCAGTTTCGAAACGACTGACGTGTTGAGAGCATTGTACTTCTCTGGACGATTGATTGTTATTGTGGCAATGCCATCAACAGCAGAATATAGCACATCTTGTTCAGACACTGATAGTCCTCCTTGATAACGACTCGTGAGGCCATGGACTTAGTAATAAGCATTCGCAACTTGCGGTTCGTCGTTTCAAGCGGCCACATCTGCCTGGAACAATAGGGTCTGGGCAGGACTCGGAGCGAATCGGATTCTTTTTCATCCTCGAGTGTAATGTTGACTACAAGGTTGTCCGATATGAATCGAATATGGCGCATTGCTTCTGAAGAGGAAATACTCTCGGGCAGAACCACTGACATCTACTTCAAGAGAGCTGTAGACGTGCTCAAAGCAGAGGGCATCGACCCCATCGTCCACGCAGAGGTCACGGTCTCCGGAATGCCTGAGGGCATGGATTGGGCCATCTTGGCTGGAGTCAATGATGCATTGAAACTCTTCGAAGATAAGAAAGTCGACGTCTTTGGACTGAGAGAGGGCACCGTCTTCAGACCACGAGACCCGCTTGGGGTAAAAACTCCTGTCCTAGCAGTAGAAGGCCCGTACACAGAGTTTGCAACATTGGAAACTCCATTATTAGGGTTTCTTTGTCACACGTCAGGCATGGTGACCAAGACCGCATGTGTTCGGTTAGCCGCCGGTGACAAGACCCTCTTATCATTCGGAGTGCGTCGTACTCATCCAGCCATAGCGCCACAAGTTGGGTATGCGGCATATATTGGCGGATGTGATGGAATATCATCTATCCTGGCAGCCGAGATGCTGGGGATGGAGCCTTCTGGAACAATGCCTCATGCTCTGATCATCGTGGCTGGAGACCACGTAAGAGCGTGGCAAGCTTATGACAAGCATGTTCCAAAAGATGTCCCCAGAATTGCTCTGACGGACACTTACTTGGACGAGGTCGTGGAATCAGTTCTCGCCGCTCAGAACATAGACAACCTCCAAGGCGTAAGACTGGATACCACGAGCAGCAGGCGAGGCGATTTCGTCAAGATTGTCCAAGAGGTAAGATGGGAGTTAGACCTCCAAGGATACCATGATGTGAGAATCTACGCAAGTGGGGGATTGAATCCAGAATCGATTCGAGAACTTCGAAGAGCGGGTGTTGACGGATTCGGTGTGGGTGGTGCCATCAGCAACTCACCTGCGATAGATTTCGCCATGGACATCGTATCCATGCAAGTTGACAAGACATGGACTTCATCTGCAAAGCGGGGGAAGTTCTCCGGAAGGAAGACGGTCTGGAGATGTACTGACTGTAATGAGATTCGAGTCACCCCTATCGGAAGAAAGAGTCCAAAATGCAGCTGTGGCAGCAAGATGGAAAAGGCCACCATTCAGCTGATTGAGAAAGGAACACAAGTGCACCAACCATTGGCTCCAAAAGGAATCAGGGACAAGGTGTTAGAACAGATTGCGAGGATAGAGAATTGAAGTTAGACAGACTTGAGGTAGATAAGACAGCCATCCTAGTGATAGACATGCTTGTGGACTTTGTCGAGGATGATGGAGCACTAGTCGTATCAGACGCAAAGACGTTGGTTCCAATCCAGAAGAAGGTGCTTGATTTGGCCAGAGAGAGAAACGTAGCTGTGGTGTATCTTGCAGACAATCATATGCCAGACGATGAGGAGTTTAGAGTGTGGCCTAAGCACTCGGTGGCTGGGACTCGTGGTGCACAGGTAATTGACGACCTATCGCCACGAGAGGGAGAAAAGGTCATTCCGAAGAGGAGATACTCAGGGTTCTTCGGGACGGATCTTGATCTTACACTGAGGGAATCAGGGATTGAGAATGTCGTCCTAATGGGAGTCCTAACAGACATCTGTGTGATGTACACATCTGCTGATGCCGCATCAAGAGGGTACAACGTATTTGTGGTGACAGATGCCACGGCAAGTACAGGGAAGGGCAACCACAAGTTTGCACTCAACCACATGAGAGATATCCAGACGGCAACTCTAGTCGATTCAAACCAGGTTCTCGAACAATTGCTCTAGACTATCCGAGCCTATTGGTGATTCTTGGCCTCAAGATGGCGCTCTTCTCTTCAGAGAGCGCGCTTAGTACCTCACGTTTATTTAGCTGTTCAGACTCGTCTTTGATAACGAACTGTCAGAGGAGAGCAGATTGGACCTTAGAACCAGACGTGAGGTTTGGAAAGACTCGCTCAGAGCAATGAAGACCTCACTGGCCACCTCCTATGATATGAGTACGGCGGTTGATGAACAGAGGAGATTCCTGAATGCTTGGCAAGAGCAGGACCTGGAGTACATGGTTTTCTCTGATTATAGACGTAATGATGGTAGGAGAAGGCTTAGAGACGTCATGGAAGTGATTGACACAGCTCTTGAGAGGATTGATAGCTGTGACACTTCGACAGCGTCCCAGCTCTACCTTGATACGTTGAAGACTGTAGCACTATTCTCCAAGTGGGCAAGGGTTCTCGAAACATCTGCTTCTTGGTTCAGCTCCTAGAAAAGAAAGTGGAGGAGGGCGTTGTGCCGTCTATTCGGCTATACAAGCCACCTGTAAGTAATCTTCTTCTCATCTATGTGGTCGAATCCCAGCTTGAGAGTCATTCCAACCTCAGGCATGCCCATTAGGTTTGTAATGTGTGCCGTGAGCCTCAAGCCCGATGGGAACTCCCCGATGGCCACCACATATGGGGCCTTTGAGGATAGGCTCTCAGGCGCAAAGTCCACGACTACAAACGAAACTAACTTGGCTTCAGTTTCTGTAAACTCTTTGAACTCGGTCAGACTAAGGCATTTCTGACAGTGCTGTCTTGGAGGAAGGAACTCAGCACTGCACGATGTGCAGACACTCTTCATTACTTTCTCCTGATCGAGGTAGCCGAGCCACTCGGAATACCAAGGTGTTATGGCCTTGTCCGTTGCGTATCCGAGATAGAGTTCTTTCTTCTCCGTCACTAGAATCCCCTCTCGAAGATGAAGACGTTGACGAACTGGCCACTCTGACCGACATTGTGGGCTAAGCCATATTGAACGTCCTTGATTTGACGAGATGAGTTCTCAGCCTCGCCTCGCATCTGTTTGAGTATCTCATATGTCATGGAAATTCCGGTTGCGCCAAGGGGATGACCCTTGCTCTTCAGACCGCCATCACAATTTACGGGGATTCGTCCGTCATGGTAGTTGTCCTTGTTTTCAACAATCTCAGGGCCCTTGCCTGGTTCGGCAAAGCCTAGGTCCTCGTAGGCGACCAACTCAGCAATGCTGAAACAGTCGTGTACCTGGGCCATGTTGACGTCATCTGGTCCTATGCCAGCCATCTCGTAGGCAGCCTTGCCCGCTCTCCTTGCCCCATGTATCGAGGTAAGGCTTGTACGGTCCTGAATCATCATCTCAGAGGCCCCGGCACCGATGCCTTTGATCCACATCGGCCTGTCGGTGAACTCCTTCACTCGGTCTTCAGCCGCAATTACAACAGCTGCAGCGCCATCAGTGATCAGGCTGCAATCGTATAGATTGAGCGGCCGTGCGATTGGCACAGCATTGTTAGCCTCCTCAAGTGATACCTCCTTTGGCAGGTGGGCTTTCGGATTCTGTGCACCGTAGTGGTGGGATTTCACCGAGATCTTAGATAGCACTTCATGTTCCATATTGTAGTCAGCCATGTAACGCGATGCCATCAACGCATAGAAAGCGGGGAAGCTAATTCCAAACGGATACTCCCAACGCATGTCGCCTGCTTGAGACATGTACTCAGTTGCGGTGGCTGAAGAAACCCTGTTCATCTGCTCGACACCGAGTACAAGCATTACATCATAGAGACCAGCGGAAACGAGACCCCATGCAGCCCTTAGAGAGGCAGTTCCTGTTGTGCATGCCGACTCTACACGCATGTGAGGCTTGTCCTGGAGGCCGAGGTAGTCAGCTATGAGCGCGGATCCTGCGCCTTGGCCAGAGAACTGTGATGCAGCATACGAGAGAACGGATGCATCAATCTTGTCCTGAGTAATACCCTCATCATAGATGGGCTTGTATGCCTCAGCACACAGCTCTCTCATGGTCGCATCGTATCGTTTTCCGAACTTGCTATGGCCGCCAGCTACGACAGCTACTTTTCTTCCCAATTTCATTTCCTCCGTGGACGGAACCCACTCGATGTGTTTCAAGCAGGTTCTGACATTCACGTTACTATACTAGCGGAATCACCGGTAACGTGGTCTTAAGGTTGACGATTAGTGGAGCAATCGATTCTTGAGGCATTATCTTATTGATTGTGGCAATCTAGACTGAAGCGAAAAAGAAGAGAAAGACCCCGGTGAGCCGGGGTCAGAGCAGGATTCAAACTACTCGCCAGTGAACTTGCCACGGCGTTTCTCAAGGACTGCAGATATCCCTTCAGCAAGGTCCTTTGTTTTGAAGCACTCGACTAAGGCTTTCACCTGATACTTGAGGTTATCTTTGTACTCTTCCTCGAACGCCATGTGAGTCGCTTTCTTCGCCAACCTCACTGCAACAGGAGCATTGCCACCAAGCTTTGCACCATACCACATCGCTTGACTCAGAAGTTCATCCTTTTTGACGACTTTACTGACAAGTCCCATGTCGAATGCTTCTTGGGCAGTGACCTGGCCCCCGGTGAGTATGAGTTCCATAGCTTTCCCAAGACCCACGATTCTTGGAAGTCTGACACAGCCACCCCAGCCTGGAATGAGTCCAAGACTTACCTCTGGAACCCCAATCTTTGCTTCATCTTCAGCTATTCTTATGTCACAGGCAAGTGCAATCTCTAGACCTCCAGCAAGACATAGACCATTGATCGCTGCAATAGTCGGCTTTGGGAAATCTGCCAGCTTGTTGATTATTCCCTGGCCTTCCTGAATAATACCTTCAACTTGATCGATGTCATCGAGGAGTGACTGAGCCATCTTCAGATCTGCACCTGAACTGTATACCTTATCATGTGCTGACGCAAGCACCACCGATCGGACTTCTTTATCTTTCTCGGCCTCGTCCAGGGCATCACTGAGGTCTTGAAGAAACTGAGCGCTGATTGCGTTCAGAGCATCAAGTCGATTGAACTTAATTAGGGCCGTGTTCTTCACAGGTGAAAGAAAAGACCCTTCCTTACTGTATAGCATCGTTTCGTACTCTGGCATTCCATGCACCTTTTGTTATACTATGCTTCAGAATGGAATATGTGCTGCTTAAAAATCCGCTCCTGAACGAATTGGGAATCTGGGAGTACCAAGTCCACAAAACATCGGAAGGAACAAAATGAAAGAGGTAAGCAGGGCCTGACGCCCTGCTTCTTGTCATATTTGATTACTTCAGCATCTTTGGAACGCTGTAACACTCGCCAAACTCCTCTTCGAGCTTTGAGATGTGTTCGCGGATCTTGTTCATCCCATACTTGTCTGCCATTTCGAACGGCCCGGCAGGCCAAGCCGCGCCCAGTTTCATGGCCATGTCAATGTCCTCTTTGTTTGCAATTCCGTCATCGACGAGAATCATAGCCTCCCGAATTCCAGCAATCTGAATCCTCTCTGCGATCCAATTCGGATCGGCACCCTTTGGTTCCTCAGGTTCTGCTTTGTCGGGCCCATACTCATAGAAACCCTTCTTTGATTTCATTCCGATGGCACCAGAATCAACGAGATTCTTCAGCGTTTCAGGGGGTTTGAAGCAATCACCAATCTCTCGGTAGAGAGTAGACATGGCGTTGAAGGCTATGTCAAGACCCACAAAGTCACCCAAAGCGAATGGACCCATGGCGGCCTTCCCAATGCCAACCATTGCTGTGTCAATCTCCTCCTTGGTGGCCTCTCCACGTTCGTACATTAGGAGCGACTCTCGCATGCCTGGCATGAGAAGACGATTGACAATAAAGCCGGGGCTGTTCTTGGCCAACACAGTGAGCTTGCCCTGCTTCTCACCAACTGCCTTGGCAACTGCAATCGTATCATCACTGGTCTTATCGCCGATTACAATCTCAAGGAGCTTCATGGCCGGAACTGGAGAGAAATAGTGCATACCAATGAACTTGTCAGGCCGGTTGGTGGCTGTTGCAAGTTCATCTATGCTTAGCGATGAAGTGTTGGAAGCCAGTATTGCGTGCGCCGGTGCGGCAGCATCGATCTTGGCGAACACCTCCTTCTTGACCTCCATGTTCTCGAATATGGCCTCAATCACAAGATCGGCGTCCTTGACTGCTTCCTCGGTGTCAACAGTGCCGTTGACTCTGCCCATTAGGCCTTCTGCATCCGTGATAGACATCTTCCCCTTGTCAATGCCAGTCATTACATCATTTCGGATTCTCTCAATGCCCTTGTCCACTAACTCTTGATTGATGTCTACCATGGTGACTTCGTATCCATTCCACGCAGAAACGTAGGCGATGCCCGAACCCATCAAACCAGAACCAATTACTGCGATCTTATTGATGCCCATTTCAGACCCTCCTACATCGCACCCATAAGTGCTGCAAGAATGAGATTCGCCAGAGGATCGCTCTCGTGGGCGTTACCTATGACCTCGAGACGGCCGTCTTTCATCGTGTCCTTGAAAGGCACCTCTCCAGTGAAGATTCCCAGAAGCGTTTCTGAACTGGCCTTATAGATACAGTCTGGACTTGGGTAGATACCATCATGAATGGTCATGTCGTCCTTCGTGATTACCATGTATTGGGGACCTGCCTCAGTATAGACCTGCAGAACCTTACCGTCATAAGGTCCGACCCAGTCCTCCAGCATCTTTCTGATGTCTTCCTTCTCCCTCACCTTAGCTATCAGGAACTTGAAGAACTCATCAAGTTGTGTAGACATACCATTCACTCCTCCTTCGCCATCCAGTCATCGATGGCCTCCTGCATTGCTGATTCGATGGAAACTGTCCAAATGTTGCCTTTCCTCTCCTTGACTTTGTCAAGGAATTCGTCATACCGGTCTCCCCCCATCAGGACAACAATTCGACCTTTTCGGTCATCAATGAACGCCTGATGATACATCTTCTTGGACGTCCAATACTCATGTTCGATGTCGCCTTCTTTCAGTCGAGGGTAGAAGGGCCACTCACCGGTCGGATGCTTTCTGAATTTTGCCAACTAACTCAACCTCCATTTCTTGACGATGTCCCCCGTTGCCTCGAAGAAGCCTGGTCTGAACGGCCATTGACACACATAGCGGAATCCTTTGACCCCGTCTTTTTCACCGCCTGACCATCGTCCAGTGTAGACTCTTGCACCCGTGTTGTGCACAAACTGCATGATCACACACTCGACAAAACCTTCAGGCTTCAGGTTCGCTTCGTCAGCCAATTCCTTGATCTTCTCAAGGGTTTCTTTGTTGAAATCTACTTCCAAGATCATCACCCCTTCCTGAAGGCCAAGCGCTTGTATGGCTTCCCCCATCGTTCCTCGTACATCAGACCCTCCAAAGGTGGTCTGCTAGGTCCGAGAACACGTGGCGATATTCTCTTTCCAATACAGAACGCAGTCAAGGGCGTCCAAGTTGGCGGGATTCCCAATCTGTCACGAATCAACATTGCATGTCGCGGGTCCGAACAGACTAGAGCCTCATATCCGCAGCCATATCCTAGTTCTGTGGCAGTAAGCCACATGTTCTGAACGGCCATACCGGCCACTACTGACCCGAACAGTTCGTTCGGATACTGGTAACCCGCATCGTGCCACATTTCGCTTGCACAGACGATAATCACGGCATCGCTCTTTTCGGGGTATCGGAAGAGCTCTCCATCCCTCAGCCTCGCGTACACAGCAGCTCGATATGGGTCGCTGATGAACCAGTTCCTGCCGCTTGTGAGCTCAAACGGAGCCCCGCCAAACGCAGTCTGGGCCATCTCCTGTGCAATGTCGGCCAGGAACACTTTCATGTCCTCATCATCCCTGATTACAATGAAACGTATCATGAGCATGTTCTCCGGGCTCGGTGCATGTCGAGCCGCCTCCAGAATCATCTCAATGTGATCGTCAGGCAGCTTCTCGCCAGTGAATTCGCGGATGGACCGCCTATCTCGGATGAGCTGCAGAGACTGTAACTCCTCCGTAGTCTTGGCGACATCCTCGGTTTCCTCAGCAGCCTTCGACTTGCCATTAGCATCTGTTGCCATTAATTCACCTCATGGTTGTTGTTTAACGCGGGAGTCGCAAACAACACGAGCCATAAATGTATTCGCTTTCGCATAGAGAGTCGGCACTTCGTCTAAGCTGTTAGAATGAAACATTGTATCTCTGGGAGGCCAGAGGTTCCGGCAGAGTGATGGACTATATACCACCGCATCTTGTCTAGAGAACATCCTCAATACTAGCCCAATATTGGCATGAATACACAAGCTGACTTATTCCTGCCTGCCCGAAACACAGATTGGAGTGCATCGCAATCTCCCGGTGGATGATGTGCTCCGTTCTTTCTTGAGTTGGAGCAAGAATGCTCCTTCTCAATCCCATTTTCATCGGATGAAAGCGTTCTTCACGGATCGAAGCCGGTAAGGTCGATTGCCTTTCCCACAATGTTCTGGACTGTTGCCACTCTCTTCTTGTTCTCAGGTGTCACGGTGCCTACCAGACTATCCACCTTTTGTGCTGTTGTGTAGGTATCGTGGGCAGTCATCATGATTGGGACCCCCAGGTCTTTTGCCCTAGAGAGCGTGCGAATATCAGGACCCATTCCACCGGTCAGGATCAGTAGATTCGTGTCTGTTTCGAGGGCAGCTACGCAAATGTCAGACCGATCACCGCTCGTTATTACTGCCTTGTCCTTTGCACGTCTGAACCACTTCAAGGCATTCTCGGGAGCCATGCTGCCGACCATGAATCTATCAACGAGAAGATCCATTTGATCCTCTCCACTAATCATCTCTCCATTGAGAGCCTTGAGAATGTCCTTGACGGTCGGACTAAAGAGTTCTCTTCTCTGATAGACTACGCCTAGGAACTTGAGTCCACTGTCTTCAAAGAATGGTCTAATATGCTTCTCCACGGTAGTCTTTAGCATAGGGGGAACCATGTTCAATATCAGACCTATCTCCTCGATGCCGTGTTGCATGAAGAAATCTCTCTGTAGGAACACCTCATCTATAGCAGTGATATCAGGAAAGTTGACTAGACAGATGACCGAAGCGTCAAGCATCTTGGCAATCTGAGGAGTCGAGAGTTCGACATGAAGAAGATGCCAAGGTGCTCTCGCACCTTCTATTACAACGTAGTCATTGCCTTCTGCCACCTTGGCATAGCATTGTTGTATCCTCCCAATCAAAGCGTCGCGTCCGACGCGTATTAACTCGTCATAGCTTGATTTGGTTCTGACAATGGGACATATGCAGGATACCTCGGCATCTAGGCCAAGCACCTCCTTCATGACCGCCGCGTCTTCATCCACGTCAAGCGACTCCCTGCTATGCTCAAAGCTCTTGAAGCCAACTGGTTTGAAGTAGCCAACTTTGTGCCCCTTCTTCTGCAACTTGGCTGCAATTGCCAATGCTGCCATGGTCTTGCCTGAGAGAGTTCCTCCGCTGATCACGATATTCTTAGTCATCCTACTCTCCTCCAATTGTAATCTTAACATCCACCGCAGACACGCCTTTTCCCCTAACATAAGCGAATGCCGGGTTGATATCCAACTCAACAATCTCCTCGAAGTCAGTGACTAGTTGAGAGATCCTCAATATGGTTTCCTCTATAGCCGCAATGTCACTTGGCTCCTCTCCTCTTACGCCTCCGAGGATGGTCCCCATCTTTGTTTCTCCAATCAGCTCTGATGCGTTTCTTCGAGTCATCGGTGCAAGGCGGAAAGCCACGTCTTTCACGTAGTTGACGAATATTCCGCCGGCACCGAACATTACCAGCGGTCCAAATTGAATGTCACGAGAGCATCCGATTATGAGCTCCTTGCCTTTCTCAACCATCTCTTGTACATCGACGCCGTAGATCACAGCCCTAGGCACATGTGTACGTACACTATCAAGAATCTGGAGAAACGCATCTTCTACTTCTTCTGAATTCTTCAGACCCAAGTGAATACCACCAATGTCGGTCTTGTGCACGATGGCCGGACTCGAGATCTTGAGTACTACAGGATAGCCAAGCTCGTCTGCGATCTTCTTCGCTTCCTCGGTACTCGTAGCCAGACCTATACGGGCGACAGGAATACCGTATGCCTCCGCGATCTGGTGAGCCTCACTCCCCAGGAGAACACGACGTTCGTCGCTTCTCACTCCTTGGATGATTTTCTCAATCCTCTTACGGTCGACCTTGAATCTAGGTGGTTTCTCATCCTTCAGGGAGTCCCTCAACACCATGTATCGATATAGCTCTGCGATGGCATTCACTGCACGTCCAGGGAAGTCGAATACAGGGATTCCACCCTCGTTGAGCACCTTTCGGGGATTGGTCATGGAGTGACCTCCCATGAACACTGCAAGAAGTGGTTTGTGGGGGTACTTTTTGTGTGATTCTACCAGTATCTGTGCAGTCTCGTCTTCCTTCGTCATAGCTTGAGGAGTCAGTAGCACGAGAAGACTGTCGACATTTTCATCACTTAACGCCG
>JBHIAE010000076.1:0-11452 GCA_046758445.1 Candidatus Thorarchaeota archaeon
CCTCCTACCGACCCTACAATCACGCCTGACGCCATGCCACTTGCACTCTCAGCAGTAAGGGTCTTGGCAATCTCCGCTCTGGTCATTCCGAAGGCCGAGAGCATCCCAATCTCTCTTCTTCGTGTTGATGCAATCGACCAGCTACTGAGAAATGCACTGGCCATGGTGGCGATGAACAATGCCACCAGAGATGCATCGACAACCAGTTGAATCGAATTGAGGGCAGCTAGGTAATCTGCCTCCACGGCTGACACAAGGACAGGATGAGCACCAGAGAAGGACTCCAGCTCCACGATCGAAGATTCTGCATCTGTCGACTCAATCAGCATGCCGCCCACGATGAAGGTCTCGCCTCGCACAACTTCCCACGTTTCGATTCCCACAATTGAGAAGATGGGATTCACAACGGTGACAACAAAGACAGGAACCGAAGAGCTGCATACTCCCACGACGCGAACGTCTACAGCGAAACCGATGTCGATGAAGTCGCCCACATGCGCGTTCAACGTACGCGCGGCTTGCTCCGAGATGATGCAAGTATTTGGTTCCTCAATGGACGACACGCCAAGTGTTCTGTTCTCGAGCTCAATTAGGCCAAGTGATGCCAGTCTCTCAAACCCGTCCGAATCTACGCCCATGATCAGTCCGAACTCTGCGCCTGATGGACTACTCATATCGTCTAGACCCTGATTCATAGGTACGACCATGGTCACATTCTCTATGCTCTCAATGTCCTGCACTATGTCGATCGGGGCAGGAGGATCCATATACATCACGATATTGGCCGCAGTTGCTTCGCCACCGATGTTAGCCTTCCAAGACTCCGTAATGGCTACTCCCACGTTCGTGGATGCAAAGAACAGCACCGTCACCGCTGCGAAGAGATTGAAGACAACCAGACCACTGAGGGTGTTCCGCCGAATGTTCCTACGGGACAAGAATCGCACAATCTTGGAGGACCTTGCAACTATCGGCTTCACGATTCTTGTAGAATGAGCAAGTCTTGGAGACAGGACAACGATGACCAAAAGGAAGGCAGGAATGGAAGCTATTCTCAAGAAGTCCTCAGATACAATGTGGAAACTGAATAAGTCAGAAAGAGTCTGGACGACCACGAGTGCTGCCAGTACTCCGGCTACGATGCTAATCACAATGTGTATCCGCTTTCTGGTCATGACTGACATTGACTGCCTTGCGCCTGAAACAGGCATTGAACCAGAACCCAGGCTAGTCGCAACTGATTCACGAGTAGCCCTCCAAGCTGGTATGTATCCTGCGACGATTGTGAGTGCAATTCCAATCAAACCTGCACCGATGAGGCTCCATAGGTCGGTAACGTAGAGTGTGTCCAAGAACCGAGATGACGGCGAGATTGCAGATATATTGAGAACGAGTAAGATGAAGTCAAGGACGACAGCACCCAGGACAATCCCAATTATCCCTCCGATGACAGCGCCAATGATTCCTATCGCTCCTACCTCAGCCAATAGGAGAGAGAGAACAGTCTGCCTAGACGCTCCAAAGGCCAAAACAACGCCGGTTTCATGTCTGCGCTCTCCAAAGACCACTGCAAAGGCAGAGAACACTCTGAATGTCGCTATGAAGCATGTGGCGAAGACCAGAGCCAAGAGAATCGTCCGTGCCTGTGAAAGGAAGAGTGTGGCTCGGTCCAGGGGGTATATCTTCAGGTTCGTGAGCACGTAGTCATCACCGAACATGTACTGGATTCGGTCAGCAACCATTGGTGTTGAAAAGACATCATCGACTTCAACTAGGAGCTTGCCTACAGAATTGGACGGGTATCTAAGGTGATAGATCTCCCAAGCCTTCTCTATTGATACAAAGATTACCGGGCCCGCGAGACCTTTATCTACAGCCAGCCCAACACCAGTGACGTTCAGGAATTGAAGTCCGGCTGTTGTGTAGAGTTCTATTTCATCACCAACACTTACATTGAGCAGAAACTTTGCCTCTCGTGTGAGAAAGCAGCCATTTTCCGACAGATCCAGTAAACCTTCTGAGACATCGAGATGACCTACGTGATCCTCCAGTTCAAGATCGAGCCCAACAATGAAGAGGTAGATTCTATCTATTCCATTCTCTACCCAGACATATTCTTCGATGCGGGGGATCGTGTTCGAAACACTGGGAATTGATTCCACATCAGATTGCATGTCAGTAGTTATGCGAACTCCCCACTTTCCGCCATTTGAAACGACAATATCGATAGGAGATAATGTGTCCTGGAGGAAGATTTTCGCGTTGTTCTGAAGGCTTGCACTAGCTGACATGGCGGTATAGAGTAGGCTGACTGAGATTGCGATTGAGATGATTGTGAACAGCGCCACGCGCCTTCGGCGGAACGCATTCCGAAAGCCCATGCCGGCAATCTCTAGACTCAATCGGACCTCGACTCCAGCCCTTAGGAGGCAAAAGTGTGAACTACAAAGATGACTCCAACCATCCAAACGAGGTTAAAGCATTTTTCGGACAGCCTAGCGGGGATTCCGTGGCAATTCCCTTTGCCCCCACATCATCATGCTTGGACCATCTACTCAAAGAATAAATGGTGTAACGCCATCTGGTGGCCGGGAGAACATCTTGACAGTCATGGATACTAGGATAGAAGACGTCACAGTCTTCAGGGATGGCGCCCGAGTGACCCGAAAGGGAAGGGTAACGCTTTCTCCTGGACCTCACAAGGTCTTCATAACCGGAATCACAGACTCTGCTCAGGAAGACAGCTTCAGAGTGAAAGGGAAGGGCAAAGCGACTCTGTCAGCCATAGATGTAAGAAGAAGACAAGAAGTATTCGAGCCGGAAGAAGACTCGAAGCCATTGCATGATGAACTCAAGAACCTCGAACGTGAGAGAAAGAGGATCTCAGACGAGATAGAAACATACTCTCAAAGGCTTGGCAATCTCGAAGGCATGATTGTGGACTTTTCAGGGACATTTGGTATGCTTTATGCGGCAGATGAGGCAGACATAGAGCGGCTTAGTGAGATGGATGAAAAGAGTGGGAAACTTCGAGAAGATACGAAGAAGAAGCTGCGAGCCCTCGAAGAGAAACTGCAGAAGATTGATGACGAGATTCAGATCGTGCGCAGCAGAATCGGCGCCTTAGCCTCCAAGAGGAGGATAGAAACCTTCTATGACCTAGAGATTAGCATTGAGACCCAGAAGGAGAGCAAGGTCGAGCTCGAAGTCACCTATCAGGCGGACGGGGCAGGTTGGAACCCATCATATGACCTTGACTTGCATCCCGCAAAGGCGAAGGTACGAAAAATCGCAATGATAGGCAACCACACAAGTGAGAGTTGGCATGAAGTCAATCTAACGGTGTCTACGGCAACGGCCAGACCAGTGGAGGCAGTGGAAGGCACTCCCTTCATCATCAGCGCTTATGATCCAGAGATGATGAAGAGGAAGAGAACGGAAAGGGCGGCGAGTATGCGCAGGGCGAAGATGGACAAACGGCCAGCCTCCAAATCTGTGGCCGCCCTTGCGGCTCCACCTCCTCCGGCACCTCCGCCTGAGATTGTGGAAGAGTTTGCGGAAGCCACAGAGGCAGCATCAGGGATATCCGTCTACGAATTGCCAAAGACTGTTACGATTCCTTTCGATGGCGACCGACACCCAGTCACTTTAATGGAAGAAGAGTTCGACTCGGATACCATCCACTATTGGTACGCAGATGGGATGGCAGAGGTCGTGGCACAGGACGAGATCACCAATGGGGACACTGTCCTGCTCCCGGGCAAAGCGAAGGTCTACGCCGAGGGCGACTACATCGGAGAATCAAGCATTGCCTTCATCAGCCCAAGGGAGAAGTTCAAGCTTGGTACTCGTGTTGCTTACGATGTCAAGGCCTCCAAGAAGTTGATCGAACGTGAAGTAGAGAAGGCCGGCATTACGAGAGCCAAACTGAGGAGAGAATACAAGTACCAACTCAAGATTGAGAGCTTTTCCAAGCAACCTGTGAAAATGCAGGTATTTGACAGGATCCCCCATAGCCTCACGACGTCGATAGAGGTAAAGACTGACTGGGAGAAGCTGAATGCGAAGAAGCATGAGCTTGGCGTGATAGAATGGCTACTCAACATTGAGCCCAAGCAGAAGAAGGAGATAGACTACGACTATGTAGTGGAGTGGGACCGAGACATTGTGATCAATCCCCCGCTCCCCTGAGGAGGTGCTGAGATGGGAAAGAAGATTGAAACAGAGATAACTGATGTGACGGTATTCCGTGATGGTGCAAGAGTAGTCCGTTCTGGGAAGAAGCAACTTGTCCCTGGCGAACACGTCCTCGAAGTCGGGGGCATCTCCAACCTTGCCCAGAGTGACAGCTTCAGGGTGAAAGGAAGAGGAGCAGCTGTTCTGAAGGGGATTGACGTCAAAAGCAAGACTGAAACCTTCGAGCCCGAGGGTGACATCGCCTCGCTTAGGGAGAAGCTGCTCGGATTTGAGAGAGAACGCAAGCGAATCTCTGATAGCATCGAACATCAAGAGTCACGGTTTCGATATTTCACCTCCATAACTGAGCAATTCTCAGCAGAGTTTGGCAAATGGTACGCTGCCGGGGAGTCAACTCTAGAGAATCTGGACAAAATGGACAAAGCGTCAATCAAGCAACTCAATGACGTTAGGAAGAAGCTGAGGGTCTTGAGAGAGGAGCTGGATGAGATTGATGTCAAGATCCAGGTAGTTCAAGCGAATATCAACAGGGTTCAAGGTCAGCGGAGAACTGTGACCAGCAAGGAAGTCCGAGTTACACTTGACGTGAAAGAGAACTCACTCATTGATCTCGAGGTCACGTACCAGCTTGGGGGTGCAGGTTGGTCTCCCACCTACGATGTGGACATCGGGGATGACAAGTCCGGAGTCAAAAGGACAGCAATGGTATACAACCGAACTCTGGAAAACTGGAATGACGTAGGATTGACTGTATCAACCGCATCTTCCAGGAGAGCGGCAGCCGTCGAAGCGACACCCTTCTATGTAGATGCTCTATCGCCCATGGCTGGCTACGGAGGGCGCATTGATGATATCGAAGCGACAGTCTCAGAAACAGGAGAGTACTATGCCGAGGACGAGACCGTGGACTACCTGAAAGAAGAAGAGATTGTTTACGAGCTCGAACCAGAGATTGAAGAAACTCTTGCCACTGCAACGGAAACCTTGAGCGGCACGATGACCTACGAGGTTCCTGGAAGAGTTTCAATTCCGACAGGCGATGAACCGCAGCCCATAACGTTGACCGAAGAAGCATTCGACTCCAAACGACTCTATTACTGGAATGCTTACGCTATGCCGGAGGTTGTCGCACAGGACGAGATTACCAACGCCGACTCAGTGATGCTTCCTGGCAACGTCAGGGTGTACGCTGAGGGCGATTTTCTGGGAGAAACAAGAGTCGGTTTCATAGCCCCCAGAGAAACCTTCAGACTCGGGACAAGGACGGCCTATGACGTTAAGGCAGAGAAAAAGCTAGCCGTAAAAGACATCGAGAAGGCAGGCTTCACTCGAGGAAGACGAAGAAGGGGCTACGAATATCGACTTGAGATCAAGAGTTTTTCCAAGAAGCCCATAGAGATGCGAATAGTCGACCGAATCCCACATAGCAACTCCGAGAAGATACAGGTTGAGCTCAAACCTATGCGTATTGCTCCTAAGAAGAGTGAGCTAGGTGTGCTGGAGTGGGAGATAACGGTTGACGCGGAGCAGGAGCTTGAAATCGGGTATGCATTCGAGGTTGAATGGGAAAAGGATGTCCATATCCAACCACCCCTTCCTTGAGTCCCAATGACTTACGCAAGTCGGGGCCCAACAACGTGTAAAGAGAAGCTACCAGTGACCCATCTCATGCATAACCAGTGCGATCCGCTTCGTGCCTTTCTGGAAGTTGTCCAGCTTTATACTTTCATTAGGAGAGTGGCCTCTTGATTTCACATCACCTACTCCTATCGACACCATTGGCACATGGTCTTTGAACAGGTACAGAGGCCCAGAGCCTGCAGTAGTTGGGTGTATGCGAAGATCTCCGAACACCCTCGCGTTTGCTCTCTTCACGACATCCACGAACGGATGATCCACCGGAGTCTTAGCCGCAGGGTAGCCTTCGTACCAAGCAATCTTGACATCAGCAAAGCCCTGGCTGTTAAAGTGCTTGCGCAGCTTCTGCAAGATGTCTTCAGGATCCATATTCTCTACGAGCCTGAACTCTATCTTAGCTGATGCTTTTCCTGGGAGAACTGTCATTGACCCCTCTCCCTGATAGCCACTCGTAAGACCACAGATGGAGTTGCTAGGAGCTCCATAGACGATCTCCTTAAGGTCTCGTCCGGAAAGACCATTGAGAAACTCCGATATTCCGTATTCTCTCTTCATGTCTTCCTCATGTAGGTCTATCTTGTCAATCGCTTTCCACTCTGTGTCTGATAGCGGTTTTACCCCATCATAGAACCCATCGATGAGAATCCGATGGTTTGAGTCCTTCAATGAGTTCAATGCTGCGACAAGCTTGAGGGGTGCTGACGGGAGATATCCACCAGCACTCGAATGGACATTGCGAGTGAGACTCTCCACCTCCAGCTGGACATAGAGTATTCCCTTCAGCCCGAGCCATGCCTGTTGGACGCCATCGTAGCCTTCCCCGCCGAACTCCCATATCCCACCTTCTGCACTCATAAACTCCTTGTGATTGCTGGTGAATTCTGGTAGGTGAACGCTTCCAATCTCCTCCTCGCCTTCAACTACGAACTTGATGTTCACTGGAATCTCGGTTCCGGTTTCTAAGAAAGCTCTGACTGCCGAAATTCGAGAAACAAGATCCCCCTTGTTATCAGATACCCCCCTTCCGTAGAGGCGTCCATCGCGTGACTCTGGCTCAAAAGGAAGGCTGTCCCACAACTCCAAAGGCTCAGCGGGCTGCACATCGTAGTGATTATAGAACATGAGAGTCTTGGAAGCTCCTACGTCAAGGTGTCCAGTCACGACTGGCGCGCCTGATGTATTATGAAGCTCAGTTTCGATGCCAATCGCTTCAAGCATTTCTAGAAGCATCCCTGAGCACTCCTCTATCCCCTCGTTCTTAGCCGCAATGGAGGGGATGCTTGCGATTCTCTTCAAGTCATCTAGGGCGCGTTCAGCATTCTTGTCGAGATAACTCGTGACTTCCTCAATCATCCGAATCAACTTATTGGGGCTAGCTCATCCCAATGATATATACTCTCATCACTTGTGGCATACGCAACAAATATAGCGGAGCATCGAGCCGTCCTCGCCGAAGGACAACCATAGCAGGTGTATTGTCATGACTGTTCGTGTTGGTATCAACGGTTTCGGAAGAATTGGCCGCGGCTTTCTGAGGGCGGCAATGTCAAAGAAGGAGTTCGAGGTTGTTGGACTGAACGACCTTATGGATGTCAAGACCATTGCTCATTTGATGAAGTACGACACCGTGATGGGCAGATTCGAAGGAAGCGTCGAGGCAGGCAAGGACTACATGAAGGTCAATGGCGAGGATCTCAAGGTGGTATCGGAACGAGATCCTGCAAACCTTCCATGGAAGGACCTTGGTGTGGACATAGCTGTTGAGTGCACAGGTCTGTTCAGAAAGCGTGACGATGCAGCTAAGCACTTCACCGCGGGAGCCAAGAAGGTTGTCTTGAGCGCACCAGGGAAAGGAGGAGAGATGCTCACTGTTGTGCCTGGTGTGAATGATGGTGACTATGACCCGACAAAGCATGACATCATCTCAAATGCATCCTGCACCACAAACTGCCTTGCACCAATGGTGAAGGTCATTGACGAGAGCTTTGGCATAGAGAGAGGCCTAATGACGACAGTTCACGCTGTTACAAATGATCAAGTCATGCTTGATGGCCCGCACAAGGATCTCCGAAGAGCACGCGCAGCGTGTTGGAACATAATCCCAACAACCACCGGAGCAGCAAAAGCAATTGGACTGGTGTATCCAAAGGCTGCTGGTAAGCTTGATGGCATGGCGTTAAGGGTGCCGGTCATGGATGTGTCAATTGTCGATCTGAATGTGGTCGTTGAGAACAAAACTGATGTTGACGGAGTCAACGCAGCTTTCAAGAAAGCCTCAGAAACCGGGCCTTTGGCAGACTACTTGGCTTACCTAGACGTGCCCCTTGTGTCATCCGACTTCATTGGAGACCCGCATTCGTGTAGCTACGACTCACTAACGACTACGGTAATCGGGAACATGGTGAAGGCACTAGGATTCTATGACAACGAGATGGGCTACAGTCACCGGTTAGCCGACCTAGCCGGTATAGTCGCAACCAGCATGTAGGGTCCAACGACTGGAGAAGCCCCCTACTGAGGCGAGAGTCCGTGGAACCAATCAGCAGGATTGATACCGAGCAGGGTAAACTCTACTTCAGGGGACATGATGCCACCCAAATAGCCAGGTTTCATAGCTATGAAGATGTCACGCATCTCCTTGTCCATGGGCACCTTCCAACTCCAGATGAGAGCAAGCAGTTCATGAAGAGAATGATTGAACTCCGCAACATTGGAGAGCAGGATATCGACTCGATCCTATCTGAGTTCGGAAGCATTCAGGGTTCGTTCACGCTTGATTCTCCAGAGGTGCTAGTTTCAATCGGGCTCAAACGTTTCATTGAGAAACTAGACTTCTACAAAGACGACCACGGACTAAGCGCGATGGACACGGCGTTGCTCTTCGTGTCAATGGCTCCTGTAGTTGTTGCTGCCGAATGGCGCAAGATCCATGGGAAGATTCCAATCACATCAAGGAATACACTCGGTCATTCAACGAATTTCCTTTGGATGCTCAACGAAACCACTCTGGACGATTTGGCAGCTCGAGAACTTGAAACCAGTATGATACTTCACATGGATGATCCAGACAATCCTTCTCTCTCTGCCCTGGAGAGTACCTATCGTTCAACCGACTCGGTTTCCAAAGCGACTCTCGCAGCTCTAGACAAGCATGTCAGTACACTTCACCACGGGGCTGGAACAGAGGCTATGAGAATGATCAAGGAGATTGGCGGACATCCCCAAGTATCGAATCTTCTGGAATACAGACTCGGACGTGGGGAGAAGATCTTCGGACTCGGGCATAGAATCTATCGAAGTATGGATCCTCGAGCAAAGGTTCTTAGAGAGATTCTGAAGAGGAGAGGAGAAGAAGATACTCGTTGGGCCAAGCGACTCTCCGACATTGACGAGATTGCCGAGGTGGGTAGCGGATTGATTCTGGAGAAGAAAGGCAAGGCTGTTCATCCAAATGTGGACCTATACAACGCTGCAGTGTATGAATCATTTGGAATCAGCTATCTGCTGAATACCGACCTATTTGCCATCGCACGTTCAGCCGGTTGGGCGGCGCACATTCTTGAGTTGCAATAGAGGCCAGGACTAGATTCTCTTGGTCAAGCTTGCAGCTGTTGGGCAAAGAGTGGTGAACTCGATTGACTGTCTAACGGATGCAGGGACATCTTCCCGGTCAACAGATTCAAACCCAATCTTCCGAAAGAACTCTTCGGCTGTGTCTGTGAGCAGGTATAATTGACCTATCCCTTTGACTCTCGCTCTTTCTATGATACTGCTCACCAGTTGTTTTCCAATTCCTCTCCCTTGAAAATCCGGATGTACAGCGAGTGATCGGAGAAGGGCGTATTTGTCGTAGATTTCCAAGCCCACACATCCAATCAGGATCTCCGGCCCTGCCACAACATGAGGACTTCGAATGATAAGAAAGTCATCTACGTGTGGCTCAATTCCATCTGGTGGAAGGTCCGTGTCCTGTAGAAATACAACGATTCCTGGAAGGTCCTTCTTGCTTGCACCTTCAATTGGAAACCGTTCGTTCATGGTTATTCAGTTTCCTATTGTCTTTATAATGTAAATGGCCAAGGCCAGAAAGATGCACCCCTTCCATCGGCTCTACTATCCCCTCAGATTCTTTATAGGGTGATTCGGAAACTTGAACACAGTGAGCTGTGTTGAGCCAGAATGTTGGACTGAAGATAGCTGGCATCATGTGCCTGGTGTTTGCGTTTCCTATTATCCTGGTAGTGATATTCCTGCAAGCTCTGGGCATAGGAGAGTATGTGTTTCCGATCCTAGTACCTATCATTATAGGACTTGGTGCAACCTTCTGTTTGATCGGACTCGTCTTCGCATTTGCGGCCAGAGCTGAAAGACAGAAGGGAGTCGATTTGGACAGAGCAGTCCGTGCAGGTTACGAAGCACAGATGTTCGCAGCTGGCGATTACACAAGAGTCTACAGGCCAGGTGCGACCTTCTCCATTCCGGTCTATTGCCCTCATTGTCAGTCAGGCATTGAACTGGACAGAGTACATTGGAGTGGCCCACAGACGCTTGTGTGCCAAGAGTGCCTCAACTCAGTAGATGTAACTCTCTCTGAAGAGATCTAGTCACACAGGAGATAGGCCCCAGTCTGTAGTAGCTTGGATGGCAAGCTCCTTCTCGACTCTGCTCAGCGGGTGAATCGGAGGCCGACAGTTTCCCCCTGACAGCCCAATATAGTCCAGCATCACCTTGATAACTGGCACATTATTCGCCGTTCCTCTCCCTTCTCTCAAGTATTCGAGAGGACTGATCAATTCCTGGAGCTTCATGGCCTCTGCGTAGTCCTCTCGTCTAAGTGCACCAAGCATCGAAAGTGATACTTTAGGTGCGAAGTTACCAAGTCCAGACGTAAAGCCGGATGCTCCGGCCAGCCAGAAGAACGGGGCGAATCTCTCTGCTGTGCCGCACGACCAGACGATTGACTTGTCCATCCTCTGCACTGTCCGCGCGAAGTCAACGATGCGTCCAAATGCATACTTTACACCAACCAGACTCTCGTGACCAATGATACTCTCCAAGACATTGTCACTCAGCAAGGGGCCTTTCTTGTATAGAACTACACCCATTTCGCCGCTTGAATCGAGTATCGTCCGGAGATAGTTGAGCAGACCCTCTTCAGAGCTGAAAACGTGTTGGGGATACATCACCATCACACCTTCTGCACCAAGCTCCTCGGCTTGACGGATCATGGTTGTAGCGGTTGTCGTCGAATGACCAACTCCGGGCATGACAACCATTTTGCCGTCCGCTGTTTCAACAGTTGCCTCCAGCACCTGCCTCCATTCTGTTTCAGACAGGGAGTAGAACTCACCTGTATTACCGCACGGTACGACCATCTTTATGCCTTCCCGAACCAGGTATTCCAGATTGGTCGACACGGCCGAGGTGTCAACGGAAGAGAGATCTTTCGTGAACGGCGTGGTTGTAGTTACAGACACCCCTTGGAGGGCATCGAACAGTCGATTATGTTTCATGATTCAGGCGACCTGTGACACTGAGTGTGAATCTTTGCCGCCAGCACTAGTTCATATATCCGCCGATTCCGTATGGGATGAAACCATTGCTAACCGGAACCCAA
>JBHIAE010000077.1:0-11315 GCA_046758445.1 Candidatus Thorarchaeota archaeon
TCATACCAGCATCTCTTGTGAGCAATCTTCCCGCAATTCGGACATGCAAACAGAAAGAACTTGTCGGGCTTGGCTCGCTGTTCTTTTCCGGTGGGCAATTGGAGGTACGCAAGGTCCTTGCTGTTGTTGTTTAGCACGTATCGACCGCAAATGAAGCAAGTCACTCCATCATACTTGGATATCTTCTCAACTGGTACTCTCAATGGTCATTGCCTCGAATTGGACTGGCTCTTCTTTTCTTTAAGCCCTTCGGAATAAGCATGGTTAAGAGGCGTTCTGCACCGCTGTCATTGAAATGCGAAGCTAGAAGACTCACCAGTGTGAAATAGTGACTGATATTAGCAGGTCCATTAGATAATGTAGGAGTGTGGTGTTCTGATGTTCGACCTTGTCCAAGAACGGAACGTGGGGGAGAGACTGTCACCTCACACCATGGTCTATGTAGTTACTCACGGCGTGACATCTGCAACTGGCGGGCTTTCTGATGCTGGCGAGAATCAAATCATCGAGCTTGCTCGGTCGCGAGTCGCAACTGGCGTCACTTCGGTCTATTCGTCACCGGCGAAAGATACGGAAGCCACAGCGAAGATTCTGGGCAAGGAATTCGGAGCGAAGGTCAAGACAAAGGACTGCCTCGAAGAAGTCAGGACTGGAAAGGGCACTCTGAATGATGAAGAGATGGTCCAAGTCTTGCCGGAGATGTGGAGAAACGTTGACCATCGACCTAAGAACGGCGAGTCACTAATGGAAGCACGTCATCGCCTGGCGGAATGTGTGAGCGAGTTTGCCGGAAGACACAGGGGAGAGAGCATTGCCATAGTCACTCATACAATCTTGGCCACACTCTTTCATACGCTTGTGAAAGGCGGAAACCCGAGCAGCAAAGATTGGCTGGAAATGGGGTATGCATCTTGTGCAGCATATGAATACGCAAAAGGTGGTTGGAGTCTTGTGATGCCCCCGGACAACAGTTTCTTGACTGAGGCAACCATCGTAAAGGATACGCTGCCCGCTGATGTGATTGATGCTCTTAAGCAAGACTGAAAGCTTTGATCGCCAGAAAAAGAGGTGTACTCGGGCCAAGAAGAGGTCTTGACCCGAGATTGACCAAATATCCTATCGGCGGCGCATCAGTACCAAGACCAGCACGACGAGGACAACAGCCGCTCCTACCATGATGTAGAGGGCCATCTGTCCATCTCCTTCGGGGGGAGTAATGGTCGTAGTTGTTGTCGTAGTTGTCGTCGTAGTCTGTTGTGACTGGAAAGCACTTGAGAAAGACACGAATACTGGATCGCATCGAATCTCGTGGCCATCCCACTCTGTGTATCCCGCTGTCATGAACAACATCGATGCCTCAACCTGCCAGTCAGTGACTGTTTCGCCAGATGCAGACTGATACATTACGCTGAATGCACCAATCGGCACAGTAGATGACCCAGAGGTGTAAGTACCCGCAAAGCCATCCTTGCCCGTTGTATAGGGTAGTCCACCCATCGTCACATTGGCAAATGGAGTGTCATCAGCTCCGTACTCGTAGTATGAAGCCTCGACAGTTGCACCATTGGTGTCCGCAACTGGAGCCTCTGCAGCGTTGTACTGCATCTTTGTTCCGGTGCCGAGGATGCCAAAGAAGTTGACAGCTAGGCTGCGGTTCGTTAGAACACTGTTGTCGAAGGTATGGAGTGTCCAGTCACCGAACTTCTGGTCCACCTTGAAAGCAACTGCATGGTTCCACTTGGCTGGGTCGAGAGCATCGTATTCAACCATATCCACATTGAAGGATATGTCGAATGCCATCTCAGTGACCGTAGCCTTCGAGATATAATAGTCGAATTCTGAGGCGGTCAGACTGGATTGTGCTTCGTATGACTCCCTATAGTCCCAAGCACCCCTGATGCCATCAGCGTCACGGATCTGTAGCGGATAGAGAGTGACGTTGACGCCGTAGATTGTTACTCCAAATGTTACTGGAGTGTCGACGGGTACAGCGACTAACCCTGAATCATTCGTCGCACCAAATGGCCTTCTCAACTCAACAGAGTCCACTGTGTCAATCAAGACGAAGTGGGTAACCTCATCAGTGACGACCTGCCCCTCAACAATTCTAAAGTCTGGTGCATCAACAGCACCACCCTCCTGGATGTCGTTGAAGAGTAGGAGTCCTGCATACCTAGCGCGGAACCGAGCGAACTCGCGTCGATTCTCGGTTGCAGATACTCTGAACGTCTGCTGAGTCCCCCAAGCGAACCATGTGTTTCTCCAGACTCCAGACTCAAGCTCAGGTATTGTGGTATGAATGTTCGTTCGATTCAGGCTTATCCAGGCAATCCATTCATAGCCTGGGGCCGGAATCTCCTCGCCCACATCTGCCCACAATGTATCCAAGATATCATTCATGTCGGTCTGGTTCACTCGTGACCAGTCAGACGCGCGGTGCCAGAAGAAGTTCTCTGTCGCCTGATACTCAATGAGTGTTCGAACGACACCCATCCAAGATTCAGACCAGAACTCGTCACCGTTTCTATTCGGCGTTGGATCGAAGATGACTTTTACGCCCATCCCTTCGATTGTATTGTTGCCCCAGTGGTCCCAAGTACCGGTACGCTTCACGTAGTACTGATCCTCTGTCGTGAACATGTTGCCATCGAGATCTAGAGCACCTTCCTCCGTCACTGTCCATAGCGGTTCCTCCCAGATAGGAATATCGCCGAACACCAACCTGGCAGGACTCCAAATGATCTCTTCCTTAGTTTCATCGACAACGGATCTGCTTTCTCCGGGGAGCGGAGTGAGCATATAGTTATTTGCTCCAGCGAGCGATGCGTTCACTGCAAAGTCCTCCCAGAAGCCCGCTTGAGTGTAGACTTGGTTATAGACGGCCGGGTCTGCCTCAGCTGTCACGTTTACGCTAAGCTGAAGTGTCGTGAGGTCCGGCCCTATGGTAATGTTCCAATCCAAGCTCTCAACCATAGTGGTAGAGTTTACTTTGGAGTTTAGTGGCGAAGCAGCTGCAACCTCTGTTGCTGGCATATACTCAGTGTATACGACAGATAGGTCAGTCATGTTCTGTGCGATGAAGTCGATACGAACGATATGGACAACAATATACTCCCAAGTATGGGTGTCGTTGTGTCCCGACCCATAGCCCACGAATGACATTGTGAAGTTCTGCAAAGTGCGCGTCACGTAGTATGAGTCGATATCGTAGAACTGACCGGTTTCGGGATTGTAGACATTGGTTTCGTTCACCAAAATGGCAGTGGTATCATTGACAAGACTCCCCTGAACATGGACATCAAGGGTGATGTTCAGAATCTGGTTCGGCATGGCTCTCTCAACAATGTCTCCGCTAGGATTCTTGATGAATGCCTCAATGAAAGTATCGCGGAAGGCCATCTGAACTGTGTTCTTGTTCTCAATCTCTCTCCTGGGAGTAAGATCGCGGCCACTGGTGTCACGGACTGTCCAGAAGTAGGGTACCGGTTTGACAATGTCTCCCTCGACATACTCCTCCATATTCATGTCCACGAACTGGGTGTAGCTTCCTGTCCAATATACTTCAGACCCACCCATAGACTTGCTCCTATCTAGGAGATTGTAGAACCTAGCAAGGTCTGCATCATAGACCAAGAGGATGTCAAATGACACCGTCCATACTCCGACTATGGGTATCCAACTCCAGGTCACATTGTCCAAGTGTCCTGCGACAGCATATTGTCCAGTACTATTGTACTGGAAGAATAGGAACAGAGGCATGCCTATGATGGTCAAGTTGATAGAGTTCCGATTCCATAGATTCGTCTTGATGGTCCAGTTGTAGTTGTAGATGTAGTCCCTGTCCCAGGTGAGGACACTGAACGGAACAATAACCTCTCCGAACGGGTAGTTGGACACCATTCTGAAGGTGAAAGGATCATCTATGTCGACATAGTGTAGGATGTCACCTGCACCATCAATGATCTCAGCATAGTAGTACCTTGGAAGTCTGAAGACTTCTGGTGGCACCTCCACACCGATTCCAATGGGTGGTGTTTCAAACGCCCCCGACTCAACTCTAGCCAACCACGACGGAGAAACAGGTCTTCCTTCCGTATCTTTCGCATGCATTCCAGTCTTGAAGACGCCTGTCCAAACGTTGCTGAACGTAATAGCAAATTCAAGCTTGTAAGATCTGTCACTCGTGTCATTGAAGTAGCTGCAGTAGGCGGTATGCAACGTCATGAAGCCCGAAACCGCTGTGGCATCCACGCCCTCCTGGTATGTAACACTCAGGTGGTTCCATGCGTCGGCAGTGATGTTGTATTCCATTCCAAAAGCAGCATAGCGAACACCCCTCAGTTCTCCCCAGAAGGCGACAGAGTCCAAGACGAAGCCTGCCTCAATGAACTCCCAGGGCACAGTGATATTAACGAGAATCTGATCTCCAGGGTCAACTCTGTAGTTGTTTTCACTAATCTTTGTCCCGTTCCAAACCCAGCCTGTGGCATAGCCAATCCATACGACCGGTTGAGGCCCGAACAACCATTCAGAATGCTCCTCGTGATGGCTGATGTCCTCTGTTTGGTTGACCACCTGCCAACCTACAGCCAGGATCGGATCGGGTGTCACTTGTGCTGTCGCAATACTAGCTGAGGAAAACGCCCAAGCGAAACTCAGAAGCAGTACGGCAGCGACAAGAATTGACTTTCCTTGTTTCATATTATTCATCTCCTCGCCATGACTCAAGCGTGCAACCCCAAACACTCAGCGTGCACATAGACTCCTGCCTCGATGTCCAATGTGTGTTGGTGGTTGTAGTCAGTTGAGGGTCAAGCAATAGCTCGAGTGGCGCGTTCATCATGGGTACCAACCTAGTTACCCCTGACGGAAAAATCGACAAACTGCACTCTTTCATCGTTTTGTATGCATATTAAGGTATATTGGATGAGTCATCCATCGTCAGATAGCGACTACTGCAGACTAGCCCTGACAACTCCATCTCGGGTTTCGATTTGAGCTTGACCCTCTTTGGATAGAACCCTGAGTACGTCGTATGTTTCTGCTAGAGCGAGTACCATTGACGACTCAGCGTAGTCACCATAGAGTTTCCTTGAAAGGTGGTAAAGTGTTTGGGGCTCTTCTCCGAGAAAGGTCTTCATCTTCTCAAACTTCTCAGTATATTCCTCCCTTAGACTCTCAACTCTACTCGTGATATCCATCACAGGATTGCGATGCCCGGGCAGCGCTATCAGCCCATCATACTTCATGATTCTGGACAAGGAGTCAAAGTATCTGAGCATCGAGATCTCCACCTCGTTCTCAAAATCGATGCTCGGATTAGAGCTGATCGTAGCGAGGATGTGGTCTCCGCTGAATATGATACTGGCCTCTTCGCATGCAAAACAGGTTGATCCAGGTGAATGACCGGGAACCCAAAGCGTTTCAAGTTCACCCAAGCCTGTTGAGATAGTGCTGCCGTCTTCAAGCAACTGAATACCTGAGGCAGATTCGCCGAATCCGAGGAAGTAGTCTGTCATGATTCTTCTAGGGGCTCGTGGGCGTTCATTGGCCGGAGTTCCAGCCAAATCGATTATGTTGAAGTATGATCCAACTCTGTTAATGGTGAAATCCTCATATGTTCGGACACGATCTCCGTCAGCCTTGTGGACGTGCACTGAAGGCGGCTCTCTCCCAAGAGCAACTCTTGATCTGATGATCGTGGCCGTGAGTCCAGTGTGGTCCACATGTCCATGAGTAAGTACAATCTGTTCGATGTCACCTAAAGAATAACCAGCCTCTCGCACACCTGTGTCCAAGGCGCTCAGCGATTCGTCAGACTTTGGCCCAGTATCTATGAGTGTGAGAGGCTCTCCTTCTACCAGGTAGCAATTCACAGGACCTACTGGGAACGGAGTCGGAACCTTGATCGTGTGGATTCTTGATAATGCGTCCATGGCTCTAACACGCCCTGTTCTCGGTTCACAACTCCTCAAAGTAGACCCTGAGAAGCTCCGCCACACTTCTTGCTCTTGATACACAACCTCTATCACGATGAGGTTTTGACCCATCAAACATTCCGGACACTGTTCCAAGTGCACCTCTTCTCACTGCACCCAATACAGGTCTGAAGAACTCCTTCTCGGCGTATTTCTGATTCTTTGGGGTTCGACCCATCACAGAGAGGTACGCAGATATGAAAGGGCCAATCAGCCATGGGTGGACAGTGCCATTATGTGTGGCATCAGCCCTACTCCGAGGACCACCTGTATGAGAACGCGCGTAGCGCGCATCGTGCTTTGTAATCGTTCTTAGTCCAAATGGCGTTAGTAGCTCGTTAGTGACAACTTTCAAGAGTGCCTTGGCGTTCCGCCCTTCAAGCAGCGGAAATGGCAGACTCAGTGCGAAGATCTGATTTGGCCGGAGAGATGCATCCTTCTCTGAATCAGTAACGACATCGTAAAGGTACCCATACTTGGTATCAAAGAATGTCTGATAGAAGGCCTCTTTGATCCATGAAGCAACCGCTCTGAATTCGTATGGGTCTCGCCCCATCAATTCGGCCATGTCTGCCATTGCCATCAAGGAGTTGTACCACAATGCGTTGGTTTCGACACACTTGCCGACCCTTGGAGTGGCTATCCAGTCCCCTACTCTCTCGTTCATCCAAGATGTTTCGACACCTTCAATCCCTGACCAGATTAGACCGTCGTGGTCCTCATGGATGTTGTACCTCGTTCCGATTCGGAATGAAGTAATGACCGACTCCATTGTATCCCAAATGATGCCTCTAAGGAACTCTGAATCGTTTGTTGCTTGGATGTACTTGTAGACCCCCATGATGTACCAGAGAGAGGCATCTACAGAGTCATATTCAGGTTGAATCCCCTTGTCTGGAAAGTCGTTTGCCACAAGGCCATATCTTGAGTGTCGAGCATAAGTGGTGAGGATGGCACGGGCATCTTGGAACCTGCCAATTGACATAGTAAGACCAGGGAGCGAAATGAGTGCGTCGAGTCCGATGTCTGCGAGCTGATGATATCCTGCTATCACAGACCTCATTCCAGTAGATGCTCTGTCTACAATGAATGAATCCGCATTCAGAACAAGCCATTCTATGTCCTCGTCCCTCTCTTTTGAGGACATTGAATATGCCCTATCATTCAGAACCTTTCTTCGTCGCAGTTCCTCGAATCTCAGCCTTGCGAAGTCTCTTCTCTCAGCCTTTGCCAGATTACCTAGTTCGGCTAGCAACTCCTTTCGTGTCGGAGCTACTGCGAAAAGAAAGGAAAGGAAGTGTTCACCAGGTTCTAATACTGTATGAAAGACGCCTGGAACGTATAGCTGCTCCTGATGCGGCAATCCCATGTCCTTCTCTCTGCGATAGATTTGAGGCTCACTGACTCGAACCTCAGAATGTGTGAACTCAGCATCAGGGGTGTATGTAAGCATCCAAGGACTATTCGATCTGTCATCATAGGAGAAGTAGGAGTTGTCGTCGATAGCCTCGACTTCAGGAGTGAAATCGAGCTTGGGGGGCCTTGCATGGAAGGTACGGCATGTCTGAACCGGGGTCACTGTTAGGACTGTTTCATCAGAGTTCTTGAGTTCGTAGTTCACGACGGTGAGATTGCGCCGGTAAGCCATGAAGACGGCCTTCTCCATTGTTACACCGTCGGTTTCATAGGTCATCTGAGGGAGGGGGTTCAGCTCGAATCGCTTAAGCAACCGATACCCGCGATTCACTACTCCATCCACTGTTTGCTCTGTTGCCAGATTGACCTCGCCCTCTGAAGTCGCGACGACTTCGTCAAGTCGAGAAAGGTGGAGCCATCTGTCCACCGGAGGACTTAGTGAAGACACTAGCAGTCCGTGATACCCTCTAGTGTTAAGACCGACAATTGTGGAAGATGCATAACCTCCAAGGCCATTTGTATAGAGCCATTCGAATGTGACAGCTCTATTGAGCTTCAGGTCAGCATCGTCAAGTCTTATCAAGAGTGGGGACTCCACAGTGGTTCCTGATTCCTACGATTCTCGTTCAGTTTGAGGTCTTTAAGGCTTGTGTGATACGGCCATCGAACACCATGATAGTTACGGTCATAAGGACCCTCGATTTGCTTAGAACTTAGAAACTGAAGAGGCTAGGAGATGTCTGAGGTCGAGAATGGGTCGTCATCAGAAGCTATTGAGTTAGCTGTTGCTGCCGACACATACAGAGAGTTCCTCGGTCTCAGCGGCACCCTGTGGCGTCTCGCCGTTGTCACAGGTATTGCCCAGTTCACAATGAGCCTTTGGAACTGGGAGTTCAGCATCTTCCTTGAAACCTTTCTAGAGCCTTGGCAGATGGGACTGACCTTTGCAGTGAGCACCTCTGCTAGCCTGATAGGGTATATTCTGTCCGGGACGATTGCAGACTTCATAGGTCGAAAGAAAACGATGGCCTTCGCATTCATTCCGATAACCATTGGTCTGACTACAATCTCAAGGTACCCAATATGGCCCATTATCCCGCTTGAATATGCCCTTGTGCAATTCGGATTCAGTTTCATCCTCATAATGGCCATAGCAATCCCTGCTGATGAGATTGAGGCGACAGGTGGACACAATGCTGCACGAAGATTCACCATGGTTCTCATGCCCGCGTTCCTCGTTGACGGACTCAGTCCAATACTGGGTGCGACACTGTTACGCGTGGGATATGCACCTAGTGACCTTCACATGTTGGCGGCAGCAGGGTCAATCGTCGCTTTCGTCGCAACAATCCTCTTCGTGAGAGAATCGCTGCATGGAACGATCATTGAGAAGGCAAGGACTGGACCTTTGATTTCATTCAGAAGGCTTGGAACCAATTTCTGGAGGCTGGGAGGAGGCATGATTGGCTTCGTCTTCTGCTTCAATGCCGCATTACCCTACTGGGGGAATCTTGTGGTTGGTGAGTGGGGAATTGACGAGACCACTTTCGGTTATGCATGGAGCGCCTTCTCCATAGCCACTGTACTGCTCATGCACACCGTCAGCGGACTTGCAGACAGAAATGTCAAGAAAGCTCTGACTGTAGCTATAGTATGGAACGCTTTCATGATTCTTGGATTTTCATTCTCAGGTGGACTCTTGGCACTCATTGTCTTCAATATTGTATGGGCACTCCCAGTCGTACTGTGGATAGGAGCAGAGAGAACACTCGTTGTAGCTGATGTGGAAGAGCAGGACAAGGGAAGGGCTCTCGGCACATATCAGTTTATGATGACTTCGACGAACCTGGTTGCAGCACCATTCGGCGCATTTCTCTGGACAGCCACAGGCAGTCTTAGATCAGTTTGGATCTTCTCAGGGATTGGGGGTCTGATGGCAGCTGTAGTTCTGGCGGTAGCTCTTAGGTCGATGGTAACGGAGAAATCGCGCGAAGTAGACTATTAGCTCGGCATTTCCGAGGAACCTTCTTATCTCAGGTCGCGTCTATGTAGTGATATCGGGGTGTAGTGAGGCTATCAAGTGGAAGATGAAGGCTCCAAGATAACTCGAAGACTGAAGCAGATAGGCGACCTCCTGCTAGGTGGTGCCAGGTCTCAAGTCAACAGCTATCGAAGTCGGTTCAACAATCTTGTTGGAACCTATGACTCATTCCTATCTCAACTGATAGAAGACTACACATCACCTGCAGTCAGATCAGACTTCGTTGACTCTTTCTTCGGGAAGCGCGTTCTTTCATTTGCGGGCATTGATGGGACTGTCTGCAAATACGATGTGTTTGATTTGTTGGTCTTCTTTGCAGGCGCCTACTCGTCACACGGTCATGTCCATGTGAGTGAAGAAGGTACCCTTTCAGTTGAGTATGAAGAGGATTTCTTGGAGAGAGGAGTTGGGGTTTCTAGTGTGCTGCCCATATACATCAATGAGGTTCCTCTCGTTGACCAGACTATCCTAACAAGGTCTGAAGACGGCTCAGTTGATGAAACAGTTGCGCATTCTGATTCTTGGATAGTTGACAACTCAGCATTTGCAGACTACCTGATGACTCTCTCAGAGTTCTACCTAGCATATACGCTAGTTTCGCAAGAAGACCCAGTTGATATCCTTCTACTTGACAGAGTCTGTTCATCGGAGATTTCTTCATCCTATGCTGAGACGTCGGATTTCAGAATAGACGTCGAGAAGGAGTGCGGACTCATTGGCGCAAAAGTATCCGGTCGCCCATTTACAGCTACAGATTGAATACTCTCTCGTCGGCTATTTGGCAATCTCGAGCTTGGGACACCAGCCGCTCGTGGAGAGTACTTCTCGCCAAGGATAATCACTGAACTGATGGTTTCTAGTTCCGGCCTCAGCAGAGAGGAGCTGGCAAGCCGTTTGGGGTTGAAGACAAACGACAGAATGGAGAAACTGGACAGAGAATTGGAAGCTGTTATGAAAGGGAAGAGAGGCGGCAAAGGAGTTGTGGTGAGGAAGGGAGCACACTTCTCAATTCGTCCTGAGTATAGAGACCTCAAGACAAGGCTTCGCACCCTAGTAGAACAGACTTGTGGGCGTCTATTCTCAGAGGACTCGTCGGTTCTCTTCGAGCATAGGTTCAAGATTGGCGACCGTTGGTTAACCACGAACGATTTGTCTTTCCTCGCTTTAGCATGTCTATATCTTACTGTTGAGAGTTGCTGGGCAAATAGGACGCTTCTTCTGGGAGTCGCGAAAGATACGTCCGCGCGTGACTTCAAGAAACAGCTGATACCTGTATTGAACCATACCGGCCTATTCAAAGGAGGATTCTCCGGGAAGGAGGGCGACACTCCAGACACTGATCAGATGATTCTGCTGTGGACATCCCTTCATGAACGAGAGAATCTGAAGACTCCATGGGCCACCTTGGAGTATGATACTGCGTTCAAGACTATTGTGCCACACTTTGACCGAAAGCCGGGCCTTGTCTCCGGGGCCAGGAGAAACCAGATCTCTCTTGAGAAGACATTTGTCAAGGCATACTTCCAACTATGTGAGGCAGGTTCAGACTCCAAGCTCCGAAGCAACGTGCTACTGTACGACCGTCTGGTCTATCCCGAGTTTGACACTGATGAGGGGCAAGTAGCAACCCTCAGACACGACTATTCAGGAGGAAGCATGGACCATGAACCAGTCGACGTTGTTCTCTACAGTGGGCATCAGAATCCGATCCAGGAGTTTGTCATGCAAATGTTTGGCGCGATGACTAGCATGAGCATACCTGATCTGTTTGGACACCTGAAGCCTCTATTCGTAGCTGACAAGGTTGCGAAGTATTACTTCAAACAGTTTCGCGCTATGGTCGAGAGTGCCGGAAATTGGCTAGTCAATAGGCCGGAACT
>JBHIAE010000078.1:0-10481 GCA_046758445.1 Candidatus Thorarchaeota archaeon
TATGCACTGCTCTTGGTAGCACCTATACCTGGGCTGCCATGTCTAACCTGTTTGTTGGTGGCACTGAACTCTCCAAGAACATGTCCAATCATCTGAGGGAGTATCTTCACCTTGACGAATTCCTTGCCGTTGTGCACCCCGACTGTGAGGTCGACCATTTCAGGGAGAATGACCATGTCGCGACAATGGGTCTTTACAATGACATCTTTGCCTTTTCGGAGCTGTTTCCTAGCTGCTCTGAGCTTCATGAGGAGCTTTCTCTGTCTTGGTGGGAGGCTTCTCTTGAGAGTCCTTCTCCGACGTGTAGGGAGCAGCTCAATGAGCGAGTCCATGTTCATCTTGGCTAGCTCGGAAAGCTTGTGACCGCGATACATTGGTTCGCCTTTGCTCGACATTAGATCACCAAAGATGGCATACCGAGTGGGACATGACCACTCAGAACGGGGCTCTGTCCATGAGGAGCGAATTTAAGGTTATCCATGTGGAGTCTCCTCTTCCCATGGAGTATTGGTCACATTTCCTTCCTCATCCATGTAGCCTGCCTTCTTCATGGCCTCAGGAACCCAATTGAGCGCGCCCTCTATGCCAGGGTCTCTTATCAATGCCAATCTTGCAAGCTCTACAGCCTTCTCATACCTTTCCAACTCATAGTTGATCTCGGCCATGTGGAGGATTGCCAGCGGAAGCCTCTCTTCCACATCCACTGCAGCTTCGAACGACTCCAATGCGTCATCCAGCTGTCCGAGATCCCGAAGACAGACTCCTTTGTTGAACAATGGTACTGGGTCCTTTGGGTTCGAGTCAGCCGCTTCGTCTAGCAACTGTAGGGCCTCAATAGTCAACCCTGAGTCTTTGGAGGGATTCTCCTGAGCATGAATCAATGCAACTGCAAGGGAAACCTTCGCATCGGTGTGTTTTGGATGCTTCTCCAAGAAGGTTCTCAATGCACCCACAGCCGCTTCTGTCTTACCATCCGCGAGCAGCCTTGCCGCCTCTTGGTACTCCTTGTTTCTCTTGCGTCCGAAGATTGGCATTCTAACAACCTCTTCGGTCCCCCTCATCAACACTCTTAAGTCGTTGCCTGGAACCAACACGCTACGGTGAAGTAAGTGGACCGTCTGTTTGGGACGAACGGAGTCCGAGGAGTCATCAACGAGAGTTTGACCGTAGAGATGGCGCTTGACCTAGGTAGGGCGGTTGGAACCATACTTGGACCAGGAATTGTTGCTCTCTCTAAAGACTCCAGGATGGGTGGTGGGATGTTCGTTAGTGCGGTCATTTCAGGATTACTCTCAACAGGCTGTTCTGTGATTGACATCGGACCAGCGCCCACACCAACTCTGCAGTTCATGATTCCGCGGCTGGATTGTGTTGGTGGCGTCATGATCACTGCTTCTCACAATCCACCTGAGTTCAACGGAATCAAGGTGATGGGAAATAACGGAATCGAAGTGACTCGTGAGGTCGAATCTAGGATCGAAGCCTCATACTCAAGGAAGGATTTCAGAGCCGCCGAATGGAGGAACATCGGAGTTGTACGCAATTATGACGGAGCAAACAGGGTCTACCTAGATGCTATCAAATCTCATGTCAATGCAGAGAAGATTGAAAGTCAGAACTTCAGAGTCGTTGTGGATTGCGCCAACAGTGTGGGATCACTGGCAACTCCTCAGCTCTTGAGAGAACTTGGATGCACGGTCTTCTCTCTGAATGCGCGACTGGATGGGAAGTTTCCTGGACGGGATCCAGAACCGACTCCTTCGAACTTGTCATACTTGTCACAGGTCGTCAAGTCGGTAGGTGCAGACATCGGTATCGCCCATGATGGCGATGCAGACAGAGCCACTTTCGTTGACGAGAACGGCCGGGTTCTATGGGGCGACCAGTCATTCGCGATTGTGGCATCGTATGTCCTTTCTATGATGAAAGGTTCTGTCCTTGTCACACCCGTGAGTAGTGGAAGACTGATTGAAGACGTTGCCAAAAATGCTGGAGCGAAGATTGACTGGACGGTCGTAGGTAGTGTTGTGGTATCACATCGTCTTGAGGAAATCGGAGCTCAGCTGGGAGGAGAGGAGAACGGCGGAGTCTTCTATCCACCACATCAGCCTGTTCGCGACGGTGCAATGACAGCTGTACAAGTTGTAGAGATTATGGCAGACAAGAAGAAGAAACTCTCCGAGCTAGTCTCTGAGCTGCCCCGCTACTTCAGCACAAAGAAGAAAGTTCCTGTTCCACATGAGAAAAAGGCCGCTGTCTTGGATGTTCTACTCAAACTATCGGAGGGACATCAGAGAATCACAATTGATGGTGTCAAGTTGCTATATGATGAGGGCTGGGTCTTGATAAGACCATCAGGAACAGAGCCTCTTTGGCGATGTTTCTCAGAGTCTTCGACGCAAGCAGGAGCAGACAGACTGGCAGAACAAGGGGAGTCACTCATTAGAGAAGCAATAGCAAAGCTGTGATCGGGGTACGAGCTATCGTGGCCAGAGTAATGCAGAAGCAGCCTGACTCACAGCGCCCTCTAGGTTCGATAGATACTCTAGAAGACGGCCGCTCTCCGCATCGCTCATCTCTCGAAAGCCTATGAATCTCTCAATCTCTTTGCCAACAATCCTCAACAAGATGTCCTGAGTGTCTTCTACGACCGTAACATCTCCCGACTGAGCAGCATTCACAAGTGATTCCAGATTGTTCAACAAGTGCTTCAGAGGTTCTATCTTTCCAAGCCGAAAAGGGCTTCTGAAGCCGATTACAACCAATGCCAAAGCGGTTCCGATTCCAACCGAAAGTAGGAGTGCTGTCATCATATGTACTCCGAAGTAGTACGCAACGCCTGCTTCTGCAGCAGAGAATCCAAGCGCCAATTCGTAGATGAGGAGGACACCCAGAGAATAGTCAATCAGCGTGAACAGATTCCATCTCATCGACAGCTTCCGGAGCAGTGACTCGCGTTCTTTGGCAATTCTAGCTGACTCATCATTCTCATATGGATAGACAATCGGAAGGCGCCATGCTTTGTCAATTGATTTGCTGCTCTGTTTTGTGCTCAAGTAGATTAGGAGGAGTAGCATGAAGAATAGAAGAATGCGAACGTTTGTGATGAGCTCGACGTCGGGAGACTGCAACAGACAAAGACCCCTCGTGGCCCACGAAAGGAGGAGGATATCAATCTGGTGCTCTACGCGGCATTTCGCATAGGCGGAGCAGTGTATCAGGGTCGGTTTCAAGGATTGCTCAATCCGAATGGTATTAAACTGGATAGATTCGCGGTTTTCCTATGTCGCAAGCCGTGGAAGAAGCTCCGATAGAGGTTACTAAGCCCAAGGACCGCGTGAAATACTGGCAAGTTGACGCGCTGAAGGCTTTTGCAATCGCTCTCGTAGTGTTGGATCATAGTCTGACTTGGGAACTAAAGAGCCTCGTGGGAGGAGTCTTCTGGGAACGGACTGCCATCCCCATCTTCATGATCATAATGGGCTTCAATATAGGGCTCTCCTTCAAACATAGAGGTTTCACTACACTTCGGGAGCTCTATTCTTGGTCATATTGGAAGAGCAAGATTGAGAGGTATGTTCTCCCATTCCTCCTTCTATATCTGGGTTCACTCCTTTTGGGAGTATACTTCAACTCAATCACATTCAATGAGTATTCTTTGATAGGGTGGCTTCCATTCTGGGGTCCAGGGAATTGGTTTGTTCCTGTTCTCTTCAGTTCAATACTTGTCCTCCCTCTGATCTATAGAGGATACATATCATATCCAAAGCTGACAGTATTCCTCTGCTTCATGAGTGAGATTCTTCTACAGCTGTTCATGTTCTACAATGTCCCCTTGGTCCCTGTAGATGGCTTCTGGCAATTCCAGAGTTATGAGGCCGCATTCCTGAGCACCCTCATAAGAACAAACGTGCTGTTTCTTCTGCCTGCTGTTGGCCTTGGACTATGGTTCGCAGATGGCCCCGAAATCACCGCGAAGCGAAATCGACTCATGGCAGTCGCCGTGCCTGCTAGCATCGTCTACATGTTCGCCTACCAAGTCCTTGGCTTCCGCGCTGAGATCATCGATGGAATCTACAAGTACAAGCTCATTTGGGGCGACTACACCTTCTTGGTGATTCCGTACTCCGCTCTCATATTCCTCCTGGCGATGAAGTACTTGCCCTCAACACCATCGACTAGACTGCAGAAAATCATCCAAAGAGTAGGTAGAGCCAGCTACCATATCCTTCTCGTTCAGATATTCTACTACTCCATTTGGTACTTCTCCAATCCAAACTGGGCGAATGTGGGCTTCGGTTCGAACTATCTTTTCCATATCTGGTTCTACGTTGTCAGTCTGGTGCTGACGTTCGTCGTGGGAATAGTCTGGTACGAGGCCGAAAGAAAAGCATACAGACGGAATAGGTCATATTGGAATCACACCTACGTTAGAAGAGCTGTCTATGCCACAGGTGCGTTCATGTCAATCGCGGTATTGGGTATGGCCATCGAGTTTGTCAGTGAGATTACAGGACTGAGAGAGTGGCAGCGAACCCACGGTCCCTTCTTCGTACTGGACCGGCCCACGGGACCGGGAGTCATTGCTAACATCATTGTCATCATCATCATGTTGAGCATCTGCCTATTCTTCATCTACAAGACCTTCACGACTATGGATGAAGAGATACCCATTGAAGTGATCGAAGGGACAGCTATGGTGTAGAAGAACTGACCTTCTACTGTGTCATCTTCTGACAACCAAAATGAAGTGAGAGGGCCAATAGGCCCTGTCTTCGCTTCAACAGTGTAGACCATTCAAGTACTACTCTTCTGGCTTCGCCTCGGCAACCTCTTCCTCGTCGAAGTCAAAGTCCTCTAGGGGCTCTCGAGCAGGAGTGGTCAGCATGGTCCAGCCGGGACATTCCGCTCCAAGGACAGGCCGTTCTACAGATAGAAGGGTGGTCGCCAAGAGGGAAGGTAAGGGTCTAGTAGCAAAGAACGGCATCAGATGTCCCACGGAAAGGGTCCCGGTCGTGTGGCCTCTTCCTTGGTCATCAGTCCTGAAAGACGAATAGGAATGACCCTCTCTCTGTCCTTGACCTCAATCTCAAGGCAGCCATCCTCAGGCACATCCTTGTAGAAGCCATCTATAGACACAAACGGGCCGGTCAATCTAGATTCACGCTCATCCTGTCTTAGAATCTCGAACGCATACATCCCCTCCCTCGGGGGATCCTCCATGCCATATTCATGTAGTGTTTCGGGGAACACCCAGAACACCGAAACCCCGTAGACCTCTCCATCGCACTCAAACTTGACTGTTTTGATGTGCACCCGCTCATTGTCTGCGAAGCCACCATACTCCTCTCCTTCAATTGCTCTTTTGAGATGCTCCAGAGAGAACTCTTGGACAGGATACTGCTTCGGCTTGGGCTTTCTCTCCTTCTTCGCCTCCCAGTCGTGCCTCTCAAGTTTCAGCATGAAGTCCCATAGGTTAGCCCTCTTCACAAGACCAACGGCATCAAATAGGTCCTTCTCGACAACGCGTTTCCCCTCCGCATTGAGATTCGCCTGCTCCTTGGATGCGAAGAACTCCCAGACATCTTCCGTCTTGAATCCCCAGACTCTCGTACCCTTATTCAGTGGACAGTCACCATCAGGACGCCTTGTGAGGGAGCAATACCTGTCTTCCCAGAATTCGCAATGCTTGCATCGTATGAAGCTAGACAGCTTATCGTCCCCCAATATGTGATGTTTCTTGAAGTTTGTAAATGTTGCTTCTACAGTGGGGTATGCCTGTCATCATAATGACTCTCCGCGACCTCCTCCATGAAGGCGACAAGTGTGTTCTGATGGGTGTTCTGATGAATGCCTGAAAAGGTCGAGATTCAGAGGGGTGACCTCAGGGTTCAGGTCCGCCCGAAAGGATACAAGGACAAGGATATCCTGAAGGAGAAGCTCGACATACTTGAAGCTAGGATCCTTGAGTATATTGCCTCCCTGAAATCCAGTGAGGCCCTGCCTGACCTTAGATGAATGCGAGCTAGAGAGCATCTAGGAGCGCCTGTCTTAGCCGCTCCACATCGTCGACGCACTCGCCCCCAACTAGATAAGGCTAGTTGGGGATTCCATCTAAACCCGAACTGACCTCGACACTTCGTCAATCATTACCAGCTATCTCATAGAAAAGACATGCTGGGGGAATCTGCTGCCACAAGCGTGCACGAATCACTCTTCAGGACTTGATTCTGCGACCTCTTCCTCGTCAAAGTCGAAATCTTCTAGAGGTTCAGGTGCTGGAGTTGTGAGCATCGTCCAACCAATCCATTGCGCAATCACCATAATCAAGACTGCCGCTGCCCAGACTGGTAGAATCAAGAGGAACATTGGATCGGGGTTAAGGATGTCATGCAGAAGAGTTCCGGCTCCGAACGTATCAGTGACCCACTGCTGCAATCCCGGTCCAGTGAGTCCATTTTGGAGCAGAACCAGTGCCCACGTGTAGTATATGAGCACCAAGAACGCGAAGATGAATATCAGTGCACCAAGTATCTTTTCTCTGCCCATCGACAACTACCTCAATTGGCGTTTAATGGAACTAAGACGTTTACCGCAGCACGTATCATAAAAGGATTGCGCAGGAACAAGAATTGCTCTAGAGTGCAGTTGAGAAAAAACAAGGTTGAACAGTGCTCCGAGTTCTGTTGCCCGGAGGATGTCATTGGAGTATCAGTCCAAAGTATGCCGCACTGCGACACACCGTCCAGTGGTCTTCGTGTCATTGGATTCATAGTGCTCGAGGTCTGAATGAAGAACATTCAGTGCCATTTCAGAACACTGCTCAATACAATAGCTAATCGTCTCAGTAATAAGGCATACGATAGAGGAACTGCGAGTTCAGTCCACTGACTATGGGGTTCTACTTGGATCCCAACTCGAACGGAAGTTCTCGTGGAGTCCATTCAGACTCTCCATATCCTCCTTCGAGATTGAGAAGTCGAATACTTCTGCATTCTCTCGAATTCTTGCGAGATTACTCGATTTTGGAATCACCACCAAGTTGTGCTGCAGTGACCAACGAATCAGTATCTGAGCCACAGTCTTCTGGTACTTCTCTCCCATCGCAATTAGCCTCTGATCACTCAACTTCCGCCCTTTTGTCAAGGGACTGTAAGCTTCGAGCTGGATGTCTCTGGAGTTACAGAAGTCTAGGAGTTCCTTCTGGTAGAGGAATGGATGAAACTCCACTTGGTTGATGGTTGGAGTCACGGTGCCATTGTCCAGCAGTTCCTGAAGGTGCCATTGCATGTAGTTGCTAACACCGATTGCACGACATCTTCCCTTGTCAAGTAAGTTCTCTAGCGCTCTCCATGATTCCAGACGCAATCTCTGCACAGGGAAATGAATCAGATACAGGTCAACATAGTCAAGCCCGAGTCGGTCAAGACTCGCATCAAAAGCGGCAAGAGTGGAGTCATATCCGTGATCATCGTTCCAGAGCTTTGTTGTTACGAAGACCTCTTCACGGTCGATTCCACTCTCTGTTATTGCTGCTCCAATGGTCTTCTCGTTTCTATAGAAGGCAGCTGTATCAAAGTGCCGATATCCAACTGCCAAGGCCTCAAGAATAGCTCTCTTTGTTCGTTCTCCCTCGGACGATAGATAAGTTCCCAGCCCAAGCACTGGAATCTTGACACCATTGTTCAAGGTCAACTTAGTATCTTGAGTCAATCCCATAAGGTTCAGACTCCATCAATTTGAATAACAAACAATCTGTGTTCCACACTTGTGTCCGGAACTCAAAGGTCAATCGGTTGCGGCTGCCCTCTTCTTCCTGCTACATATTGCTTATAATGGGCCAATGTCCCGTGCGGACCTATCACGTAATCGACATTCGGAGTGTGACGCTAATGAAGATCATTGTACCAGTGAAGCAAGTGCCTGAAGTGGCTGAAGTAAAAGTCAATGAGGAAACTGGAACGTTGATTCGTGAAGGTGTGCCCAGCATCCTGAACCCGTTCGATGAGTTTGCGGTCGAGGAGGCCATAAAGCTCAAGGAGGAGTATGGCGGCGAGGTCACTGTCATCACAATGGGTCCACCACAGGCCAAGGAAGCTCTGTGGAAAGCCCTGGCAATGGGGGCTGACAAAGCAGTCCACATGACAGATCGTGTTTTCGCAGGGGCTGACACATGGGCCACAGCATATACTCTTGCCCAGCAGATCAAGAAGATGGAGTTTGACTTGGTCATTTGTGGAAAGCAAGCAATCGATGGAGACACGGCACAGGTGGGTCCTGAGCTGGCTGAGTTGCTGAGTCTTCCTCAGATATGTTATGTACGTCATCTCGAGATTGCTGAGGGCGGGAAGCATGTCATAGCGCATAGGGAAACGGATGATGGCTATGACGTTGTTAGAGCCAGAATGCCTGTTCTACTCACAGCCACAAAAGGTCTCAATGAACCAAGACTCCCCAACATCATGGGAATCATGAAGGCCAAACAGAAGCCCTTGGAGGTTGTCGATGCAGCAACTCTTGGAGCCCCTGAGGATGAGCTCGGTCTAAAAGGGTCGCCCACAACGGTTCGGAAGGTGTTCCCGCCTATGAAGCGTGCTGGCGGAACGAAGCTTGAAGATGTAGACGCTAAGACTGCAGCCAAGCAGCTCGTCGAGTTCTTGGCAAAGAAGGGGGCGATCTAGATATGGGTCTAATCTATGATAGAGATACGTGCACAGGCTGTATGCTATGTCCGAAGGTCTGCAACTTCGGGGCTATCGAAGAGGATGGTGACAAGGTAAAGTTCGACCTTGACCTATGTGTGCTCTGTGGCTCGTGCGAAGAGGTGTGCCCGGTTGATGCCATCGTTATTGAGCGTAAGGCTGTTGACAAGGTCAAGATAGCAGAGTACAGGGACGTCTGGGTGTTCTGCGAAACGAACGAGGGACGCCTACGCAGTGTTGCCTATGAGCTTGTGACAAAGGGACGCGAGCTTGCCGACAAGCTGGGCGAAGACGTTGTGGCAGTCTTAATCGGTCATGGAGTCGAGAGTCTAGCTGAATCACTGATCCATCAGGGTGCTGACAAGGTCCTTCTGGTTGACGACAAGATCTTCGGGCACTACACTACTGATGCTTTTACAATTGCTCTGACTACGCTCATAGCTCCGAGAAAGCCCGCGATAGTCCTGTATGGGGCAACAAGCAACGGCCGCGACTTAGCACCGCGTGTTGCAGCAAGGATGGCACTAGGCCTGACTGCAGACTGCACCGGACTTGACATTGATGACGAACGGCAACTGGTACAGACACGTCCTGCGTTTGGTGGAAACATCATGGCCGAGATTCTGTGTCCCTACACAAGACCCCAGATGGCCACTGTCAGACCTAATGTGTTCAAGCCTTGTGAGCGCGACAGCTCTCGTAGTGGTGAGATTGAGAAGGTTGAGATAAAGATCGGCGCGAACCAGGTGAGGACGCGAGTCACTGATAGTGTGAGAGAGGTCGTTGAGGGCATGAAGTCAGTCGAAGAGGCTGATGTTGTGGTCTGCAGCGGACGAGGTATCAAGGACCCCTCCAATCTTGACCTGCCCAAACAGCTTGCTGACTTACTTGATGCAGCAGTTGGAGGCTCCCGACCCATAGTGGACCTGGGCTGGCTTCCACCGTCTCAACAGGTCGGCCAGTCTGGCCGGACAATCTCGCCGAAGCTATACTTTGCACTGGGAATCTCTGGAGCGATTCAACATTTGGCTGGAATGTCTAGCTCCGACATTGTGGTTGCTGTGAACAAGGACCCTGATGCCCCAATCTTTGAGATTGCTGACTTTGGCATAGTTGGTGACCTATTCGAGGTCGTGCCAGCGATAATCGAGGAAGTCAAGAGAGTTCAAGCTGAGAGATAGGTACAACGGTGCTCTCCAGCAAGAGAAACTGCTCTTGCACAAGACCATTGAAATGGGAACTCTCTCAAATGGCGATCCAGGTCTCAGTACTGACGACCCCTTCTATACTGTGGATCATCTCCAGCAAGCGTTTCAAGTCGTCAGTTGAGGGAAGACTAACGAGGGCCACTAGATCATATGGACCGGTGATCACATGAACATCTATAACTCCCTCGATATTCTCGATGTCACTTCGTACGTTCCACATCGTTCCTGCCTTTGCACGAATCAGAACATACGTTCTCTTCATCTGTGGTTTCTCCGTCAAGCATGCTTGGTGCACTGAATAGTAGTCCCGGGTGAGGATAAATGCTTCATCCAAGAGCCCCAGTCCATGAAACATGCAAGCCAGGAGGTAGGTCGAGTTTTCGGAATGCTGAATAAGGTTTCCTGCGCATGGATGTAGTCGGCGTGGGCAGAGTGTCAAGTTCAAGACAATCCGAAGTGCAATTCGGGTCAGAAACGATTCCACGATTATTGTGTGGAACTAGTCCCTTCATGGGAGCCGGGCAGTTTGGGCGAGCTGGACAGGAATGGTATAGGCAATTCTTCAATTATC
>JBHIAE010000079.1:0-10206 GCA_046758445.1 Candidatus Thorarchaeota archaeon
ACAGGATGTGGCAGAATCAGGGTAATGGGAATCATAACAATCGGAATCAGCATTAGTAGTGAGGCTGCCAACCACATTCTTTGAGTTGCTTTCTGACCATCCATTTCTCCTGCCACATGGTCTCCGGCGAATATCCGCATCACATCTCCTAAGAGATAGGTCAACATTAGAGATACCCATAGTCCCGAGAGGATTATCTGAACGTCTTCCATGATTCAACTACCCTCTAACGGAAAGTGCAACGCGAAATATAACCTCTACTGAGAGCTGGACACTGTAGTTGGCCACCCAATTGTTGAAGTTGCATGACCGCCTTCAAAGATGAAATACTAGATGAGATAGTCAATCAATTTGACACTCTTTCAAGACGGTGTTTACTAATGCATCCTCATAATGCTCTTTTTCTTCTAGCATCGGCCAGTGGCCCGAATCTTCGAAGATTATAAGCTTCTTGCCCTTTTCAGCATCCAATCTATTATAGAAGTCCTCAACAAGAATTGTGGGAGTAATCATATCGTATTTGCCCTCAAGAAAGTATATGGGAACTTTCATCGATTCTATCTCATTTGTGAGATTGACATCTACGATTTCCTTCCATAAGGCATTCGTAGTGAAATCCCGTCCTCTCCCCAATATCGTTCTAATTCCTTCTGACAATGAATATTCAGGCGAAGTCAAATAGGGAAGAATAATACCCATCATTTTCCAAAAGGAAGAATCTCGCATCATTCCACCATATTGAACAATATACTTGGCTTTCTCGTATTCTTTTTTGGGTGTTTCATAAGGTGGGGGTCCAATTGCTTTTATCGCAGTCTGATGCTTTACATTACCAGTTCTTTCAGCTTCTTCAAGTACAAAATCATAGGATATCCTCTGTTGCTCATAGTCGTTGATGATTTGCGCCACTCCGACATAGGCATGGATCTTCTCCGGATACTTATGAGCAGTCTTGATTCCGATTACTGTTCCTGAAGAATGCGCGACAATGAAGACTCTGCGTGTGTCAAATCTATTTCGCAAATAGTCAATTAACTCACTACAATCTTCGACCAATCTATCTAAGGTCATAGAATCGACTGGTATTTGATTATTGAATGATTTACCTGCCCCTCTTTGATCCCAATGAACTACAGTGAAATACCTGATTAGTCCAGAATCTAATCTTCGCGAACTTGACATGCCCATTGTTGGTTCGCCAGGACCACCATGTAAGAATAGTAAGACTGGGTTGTTCTGATCCAAGCCTCTGATGAATATCCATTGCTTCAAATCTCCGAGCGTGATCTCCTCCAATGAGCTTATTCCATTCGGTGTTTCTATCCTTGTCGAATATCTCAAATATCGTCTATACAGCAACAGGCCGACAAGAAGAAGAAAGGAGAAACCTGCGACACCTATTGTAAATTGCAAAAGAATGTGCATCCAATCTCTCCTCTTATATGCTCAACTTCTACATCGTTACGACCACGTTCCCCTTCTTGCCGCCTTGTTCTACAAATCTGTGGGCTTCGACCATCTGTTCTAATCGGTAGGTTCTGTCAATGACTGTCCTTATCGTTCCTGCTTCAATGAGCTCTTTGAGGCGTATCAAGTCTTCAGTCATATAGTCTGCGGGTCCCGCGATAGCTCTCATACCACTTCTCTGTACAGTCGATCTATCACTTCGTGAAATCCTTCCATTTCCTTGAAGATAGATCCCATTCTCATTTAGTGAGTCCGTACAACTTGAAAACGTAGTCACACCCACCACGTCGAAGATGGCATCGTAAGTATAGCCACGCTTGGTGAAATCTTCTTGTCTGTAGTCAATCATATGGTCTGCCCCCAAGGAGCGCAGCATGTCCAGTTTCCCAGCGCTATCCACCGCAGTCACTTCAGCACCCATTGATTTTGCCAGCTGGACTGCTATCGTGCCTATAGAACCACCAGCACCATTGACCAATACTCTTTGGCCGTTCTTGATATCTGCTTTCGTCATAAAATGAAGTGCTTCAGACCCTCCAACAGGAATTGTGGAAGCCTCCTCAAAGGTCATGTTCGCTGGCTTGGTTGCTACTAGTCCTTCTTCAGACATACACTTGTACTCGGCATAAGCTCCAAGACCAAGCCCGGTACACGCGAAAACCTCGTCCCCTGGCGTGAACAGAGTCACATCCTTTCCGACCTCCTCAACAACGCCAGCTAATTGTTGGCCCAGTATCTTCTTTCTTGGTCCTCTTAGACCGAATCCAACTCGTATGAGGAGCCGCAATCCGAGGCCATAATAGGGGAAGTTGAAACCTCGCATTTCGCAGTCCCCCAATACTACCGTAGTCGCATGGTTCTTGATCAAAAGCTGATTGTGTTTGGGTGTTGGTTTCTTGACCTCTTTGAGCCGAAGAACGTCAGGGGGACCATATTTCGTACATACAATCGCTCTCATGAGTTTCAGAACCCTGTCGAGAGAGAATCAATTGTCATCTTAAATCTGGCCTTGAATTGATCTGACGGTTTATCAGGCTCTGAATCTCAGAAGAAGTATGACGAAACCGATATCATCCCGGAATCCGGGAAGTGGAAGGAGGAGGGCCACTCATCCTTCTGAAACGGATACTACTACCTTCCCAAGGGCGAGTCCATCTTCAAGATATTTCATAGCTTCGGGAACCTCACTCAATGGGACCCGTCTATCTATTACAGGTACAACCTTTCCAGCCTCAAAAGGCTCTGTCAGGAGATCCATATCCTCCTTGTTGTAGGGTTTCGCCCACCAATTGAATCCAAACCACTTATCGCCGGCCCTCGATATCAATGGTCCCAAGAGCGCGGTTTGTAGCATTGCAGACCTAGACCCTCCCAACATTACAAACATGCCCCCCGGATTCAATGTCCGCCGATGTACGAATATCGAACGTCTAGCCACGGTATCAAGAATGAGGTCATAACGCTCACCAGTCTTGGCATAATCTTCCTTCTTGTAGTCCAAGACATGATCAGCACCGATTGAGCGTATCATGTCTGGCTTCTTGGCGCTGCCCACACCAGTGACTTGTGCTTCATGGTATTTGCGGATCTGTATCGCGAAAGTACCCATACCCCCACCGGCACCGTTAATCAGGACTCTCTGTCCTGGCTGAATCTGATGTTTACCGCGAATACTCTGAAGGGCGATGACCGCCGCTTGAGGATAGGTCGCTGCTTCCTCAAATGTCATAGCTGATGGTTTTGGAGTCAGTGCCTCCTCGGGGGCGCACACATATTCTGCAAAAGCACCAGCACCATGCATGAATAGATCCCCCATTACCTCATCACCTGGTTGTAGTTTCGTGATTTCTGTACCAACGGCTTCAACAACACCTGCTACATCAGTTCCGGGTATCTTGTTCTTGGGTTTCAATGGTCCCGTTATTCGAGTCAAGATACTCCCTCTCTGGATTTCAAAGTCGGCGGCATTCAAGGATGATGCATGAACTTTGATTAGCACTTCATTATTATTGGGAATGGGCGTATCTACCTCTTTGAGTTGAAGCCTTTCAGGGGGCCCGTATCCTTCAGTCACAACAGCCTTCATCATGGTTCCCTCACCGGTCCAAAGCTAATACACGACATCTTTCTTTCACTCTGCTTCAATACAAATCAGTGCCTCAAGTGAAGCGTTCTCTAGTAGTGGGAATCAGCAAGTAGATAGCAATGATAAGGCTGAGTGCCAGCAAGAAATAGTTCTCGAAGATGGTGGGATCAAGGATTATGTTAAAGACTACTTGAGCGGGGAAACCAATTAGAAGTATCACCCTAGCCCAGTTCTTGAGCTTCAATATACCATAGAAGAGCGACAAACCGACAAATCCGCCAAATATGAGAAGCAGTCCATAGTATTCGCCAAGGACAGCGTAGACAGGTGGAACTGGAAGGGCTTCAAATACAATTGAAACTCCATAATAGAAATCCATACAGAAAGCCACAATCAAGAATAGCGCTAGAAGGACGACTCCAGTTGGTTTACCAAACAACATCTCTTGTTCCTCTTAGAAGGGGATGAAAGAGTAGAACAACAGCCATCCTCCCAAGACCAATTCGAAGATCCAAACCAACAGGCCCCCCAAGTTCCACAGCGCCTTGAAGTCTGGTTTTGCAAGATGGATGCCATTGCCTAGTCCATAGATAATGCTGGCGACAATTCCAAACCATCCGATAATCACTGGGATAGCTCCATAGAGAACAAAGACGATTGAGTACGCAAGTGTGCCAATTGAGAATAGGATTTGTGCAAAAGAGAAGGTGGAGTTCTTTGATTTGAGTATGACAAGACCTGAATTAACTAACGCATCTCTTTCTGTACCACTAGCTCTTGAGTATTGACTTGCTAGATTGAGAAGGCCCCAGTAGTCCCTTTTTCTGTAGATTTGGATCAATCCTTCTGCTCCTCGAGACACAACCCAAACGATTCCAAGTATCAACTTGAATGGACTGAAAGCAATAAACAACGTCAAAGCCAGAGTAACTATGGCAGTATGCTCTGTGATTACTAACAGGGTTCCTGTTCTGAATCTCTGCGGATCCTCACTGATCTTCTGGAGTTGAGCATCTGAGTCCAATTCACTGAATATCTCGTAACCATATCTGGAAGTTGCAGTAACTAGAACGACAATGATAAGCAGAAAGAGGAATCCGGACACTTCGATGAACATTGATATTCCTCCTCGATACACCAATTGGCTAATCTAAAGATGGTCCAGAGTTATGACTACATTGCCTTTCTTCCGCCCTGTTTCAACGTACCTTGTGGCCTCGACGATTTCCTCCAGCGGATAGGTTCTATCAATGACCGGCTTCAGCTCTCCAGCCTCGACAAGCTCCTTTATGAAGACCAAGTCTTCGACGAGTCCGGTTGCTGTTCCCCCAAGAATCATCTTGCCGCTCCTCAGTGTAGCGAATTTGGCCTGAACACTGCGTCTCATCATATGGACAGAGTCAAGAAAGACTCCTCCTTCCTCCAGCGCTTTCATAGATCCAGACAGCGAGAGCTTACCCACTGCGTCAAATATCGCATCATAGGTTTCACCGCTTTCAGTGAAATCTCCTGCTGTATAGTCTATCATCTTGTCAGCTCCAAGTTCCTTTACCCAATCAAGATTCGAGGTACTACACACAGCAGTAACCTCGGCTCCGAAGTACTTGGCAAGCTGTACTGCATAGGACCCTACACTGCTAGAAGCACCATAGATGAGGACCTTCTGGCCACTCTGGATATTCCCTTGAGTTTTGAGGAAGAACAATGCTGTATCTGTCCCCACAGGCACAACTGCAGATTCCTCAAAGGTCAGATTCGTTGGCTTCTGTGTAATAGAGCCATCCTCAGGGATACAAGCATACTCAGCGTAAGCCCCAAAAGTGAAACCCATGGTGCCAAATATCTGGTCACCTGGTTTGAACAGCGTCACTCCGTCGCCTATTGCCTCAATCTCTCCAGCCAGCTCAATACCCAGAATATTGAATTTCTTAGGTCTCAAGAAACCGTTCACCATTCTTGCCAAGAATGGATCAGTCTTTCGCATACGCCAGTCAGCAGCTGTAACTGATGTCGCATGTATTTTGATTAGAACCTCATTCTCCTTCGGAGTTGGTTTCTCTACTTCTTTAATCTGAAGAACCTCTGGAGGCCCATACTTTTCGAAGACTACTGCTTTCATTGTTAACGCCTTCACAATCGAGATTTCCAGATTCAGCATGTAATAAATGACGCGTCACATAGCCCTCAAGATTTAGCTAACACGATTGGATGAGCGGGTTTTGGAAGAATAATCCGATCAATGCGATTGGCAGTACCACTCCAAGTTACAATCCATTTCAATAGAAACAACTTGAACTGAATCTAATAGATCCAGAAGTAGGTGATAGAAGCCCTCATCTCCTCTTCAGACCAACCGACCTCTTGAGCAGTGTCTTTAATTCCCAATTCGCCCAAACGCCTCGCAAGTGCGTTGACCTCGCCTGTTTCTCCAATCTTTGATTGCAGAATGATGAGATTGTTGATTGATCTGATAAGGGACTGCTGATGGATTCTTGGTTCCACAGTAGTCAGTTCCTCCAGGATTGTTATGGCTTCTCTAAATGCTTCCTCAGAATCTCCTGTTCGGTCATCTCTCATCAAGACTATGCCAAGGTTGTTCAGGCAGGAAGCTATCTTCGGCAGAAAGACTTCTTCTGACTTCTTCCACAGTTCCCGTCTCATTCCAAGACATTCTTCGAGTTTCTCTTCAGCTTTGGTGTTCTCACCAGTTTCAGATAACAACACACCGAGGTTATTGAGAGCAGTAGTGTAGTTATGGAGGAAGAGCTCTGGAGTTTTGTCCGCCAAACGTTTCAGCATCTCAATCGCCTTCTGATAGGATTTCAGTGAATCTCGGTTACTACTCTTGCTTCTGAGAAACACTCCATAGTTGTTCAGAATAACCGCCTGAAGTTCACACAAAAAGACGGCGTCTGGAAAGTCGTTGACAAGCCTCTTGGAAATATCCAGTGCTTCACGGTATGCCTTTTCTGCCTCAGAAGCCTTGCCTGCATGCCTTAGAGTTATCGCCAAGCTGTTCAGCACGTCTGCAACAATGTCTTTGTATCGATTTGGAAATAGCTCTGCTGCTTGTCTGTAGAATACGAGAGACCGAGTGTATGCATTCTCCGCCTCTGGGTATTTTCCATCTCTATGAAGGAAATCCGCTAGATTCCTTAGGCTAAGTGCAATGAACACCTCTCCCCGTTCTGGCTCATCCTCACTCGCTTCCTCGGCAGCATTTTGAGCCTCTCTAAACGATTTCTCAGCTTCACTAAGTTTCCCTATCTGCAGCTGAAGAATTCCCCTGTTTACGAGTGGATCCACCAAATACGACAGCAACTGACGGTCCATCTCCACAAGCGTTCTACCTATTTTGACAAAATCATCAAGAACGGTCATGGCCTCGGATGTCCTAGAAAGGAATCTGAGGCATGTCCCAATAATGGCATAGCTAAAGTAATCTGTTAGGAAGCTTCCCTTGATCTCGAGAGCTCTTCGAGCCATATCTTCAGCCTCATCTGCCTTTCCTAGTTGGAGCAAAACGATGGCGAAACCTGCTAGCAATACTTGATACATTCGAGAATTATGTTGTCCCTCAAATGAACTGAGGTCCTGAAATGTTTTCATCACTCTCTCTTGAAGTTCCAGGGCCTGTCGATATTCCACTTCTGCTTCTCCATATCTCTTCGTAAGCTGCAAGAGATCACCAAGCGTGGAACGCATCAACGCTACAGAACTCAAACTATACCCAGGAGTTCTTTCATCAAGGCTTGTCGCTCTTCTGATTCCGTTTCGCATCGCCTCCTCGGCCTCAACAAGTCTGTCCAAGCCTATGTACAGTGAAGCAAGACCCGAATGAGCTTCAGCTACCCAATAGCGAACATCATCCGACATACCGCTTGGAATATGGTCTGCCAAGTCCATTACTTCTCTATAATCTCGTTCTGCTTCGACGACCCTCTTCAATGCTGTGAATATCCATCCCCTGGCTGTGATTCTGCAGGCATGACCTCCCAGTGTATTGATTCTATTGTACTCGTGGAATGTAAGGGCGTCAGCAAGAGCGCCCTTATACATCAAGTCGGTGGATGTTTGAGTCAGTTTGGTGATTGCCTCACTCTCAGATGCTAGCGAACGAACAGCAACTGATAGTCCAAGAAAAGCATAGTCATATTCCTTCTCAAATGCGCTTTCGAGGCGGTTGGCTGCTTCAGTCGCCAGTTCCGCTATCCTATGTTCCATTTCCTTGACAATGAGATCTCTTGCCAGATTATGAAGCGTGAACGTGCCATCGCCACGGTCTCTAATGAAGCTAAGATGAATTAACCTAGTCCATTGATCCGAGTCCATTTCTGGTGCAATGATATTCAACACTCGTCTATCGAAGAACGGGACTAGTCCAGTTTGATTCACCAATCCCCTGAGATCTTCTACTTGACTGAATAGCCTTCTCCATGTCTTGAGGCGAACCTCATCTAAGGTGTCTGCACGAAGATTTTCAACTGATTCAAGTGAGAGTAAGCCAGAATCTGCCACATCACAGATGGTGCCGATAACAAAAGGATTACCGCCACTTACACTGACAATTCTCTCTTGAATCTCGGGATCTGTTATCTGCCTCAATCTCAGAAGTTCAAGACAACTCTCTCTTTCTAGCTCTGTAAGCTCAGACTCCTCAATACCAATTCCAGTCTTGTCAGGAACTGCCCTTCTACTTGCCATCACTCCCACAATGTTGGACAAGGACGACAAGAAGACCCGCCAGAGTTCAGGCTCAGCTATCTCCTTCCCATCATATCGCCAATGAGTAGACTCCGCATCCACATATTCGAAATGGTCAAAGAGGAATAGGATCGGCTGGTCCATACTCTTACGGTCATTGAAGTCCTCAAGTAATGCATCCAGGTACAGGAATTCAGCGTGATGGGGGTCCTTCCAGAGTATCTCAAGGAGTCTCTCAACGTGATTCTTTCCCAGTGTTTCCTGGAGCCAATGCCCGACTGTTCCATACCTCCCCTTCAGCTTCGGAGTAACTTTCGAACTAACGGCACTAATCGCACTGCCAATCGCAGCAAGAGATCCGATGAATGGAATTGCGTTGATGATGTCCATTGCCCATTCTCTACCAGACTCCTTGACTGGTTCAACTCCCTGAACAAACCGCTGCCTTATCTGCCAGAGAACATCGAACCTTCGCAACGGAATTCCGAGCAAGACTGCCTCTTTAGCAAGGACATTCAAACGATCATAGAACTCTGTATACTGCTGACAATCCAGAACTATGGTTGATGCTACTGTCTTCTTCCAATACTCAAGAAGCGAGCTCTTTCCAATTCCCCCAATTCCACGAAGATGTAAAACAACGCTCTTCTCTTCGCACCGTTTCAGAGCCTCATCCATCCAATCGAGATACTCTTCTCTATCTACAAAGATCTTCTCAGAAGGCTCGAAGTTTTTGTACATTCACTGGACCCCAGGTACGCGGTAGCATCATTCAGGCATCTTCCACATAAGCTAGTCGGTCAAATCCTGCATCAGTTCCTGGGCAAACTCTTCCGCAAGCTTGAGGTCTTCAGCATTAGGTCTACCCTTGTTCATTCCGCCAAAGAACCTAAGGAAACTGTTGGTGTTGAACCCTGGACAATTGAATTCGCCAACAATCATGTAGCCTTTGGACTGCAATTCCTCCCTGAGCGGCGTGTGAAATTCGGCGGCATAGCTTGTGACACCACTGGTTGAGAAAATGAATGCCTTCCCGTCGGTCACTTGCGGCACTTTCTCGACAAGTTCAAGCAGAGTTCTGTGATGTTTCTCGTCATATATCCCAGAGCCAAATCCTACCAGACTATACTCCGGAAGCTCTTCAGGTTTCGTTTCATGTGGCTTCCTCACCTGTGCATCAAGGACCTTCGCAATGGTGTTGGCGATCTTCTCAGTATTCTTGTGGTGAAAGGAAAACACCACCAACAGAGACTTCATTCGCAACACGTCGTTCCTTGTTCTTCCTTTGGATGAATACCGAGCCATCCTCATAATGGGTCGTTAATCTACCTTAGGCCCAGAATCGTTGCTATGTTCGCATCTGAATCTATCTTTGGTTCGATCATTCCATTGCTCGAGGTGAACAGGGTAGTAACACCTGGCCCGTGACCCGAGATGACACAATCACTGTGCACAACAATCCCAACAGAGACTGCACCTTCTTTGTATATCCGGCCGAATGAATGGTCTGCGTTCAAGATTGCAACCAGGTCTCCGAACCTAAGGCTATCAAGTCCGTATTCCTCTTTTGTGCCCTCGTCGAACAACTGAATGTCATAGTCACCCGAATATGTTTGAGATTGTCCAAGTCCAGAACCCATTATCTTCGCTGGCACTCTGTGTGTCACTGGAATTCCAAGTTTCCCGTCTTGGCCATGGAGCTTCATCTTCGATAGGAATCCTGGATCCAAGTTCATGACCTTCACCTCAGGAAAGTCAGGGAGTTCCAACCCGACACCGTATGCTTTCACTTGCATTTTGTCGCCAATCACAAGTTTGTCCATTACTTCCTCTGAGAAGTCCACCATGACATGCTCAATGCCACCATGTTTCCCCACAACAGTGCCCTTCTCGCCTTTTGCCTCGCCAGTTGTAACCGAAGCTACATTGCCAACACATGAGAGGATGTT
>JBHIAE010000080.1:0-10016 GCA_046758445.1 Candidatus Thorarchaeota archaeon
TATTGCTTCTGCAGGCTGGAACTCCTATTCCTGCAGTCGATGTTGTTCTTGCTGCTGTCGCTGTCAACAGGGGACTGATCTTGCACACAAGAGACCGACACTTTGAGCATGTTGGCAAAATGAACAGTGAGTTTCAAGTGCAGATCCTGTAGCCTCTACAATTCTATCGAATATACAGTACTGTGGAGTGGCTCATCAGAGCCGGCTTGGTTGAACGGGGCCAAGACTAGGACTTCATCTCTCCTTCTCATTTTGAACTCGACTCCCAGTATTCTTCTCCTAGGACCGAAGTTCCATTCTATTCTTACAGTTCGTTCTAAGGACTCATGTTTGTCAGAGAAGATTTTCACATAGGTCCAATATGACCATATGAGAATCATGCTCGTCTTGAGATTATCCTGATTCTTCCAGTCCAATGCACCCTGTCACTGAAAGATGGCCTTCTCTCGAAGCCAAAGCTCTCTGGGGGAGCAGCTCAGGATACTCTGCACTATGAGTCCACAGAATGAATGAGTTGGATTCTAATTGGCGCATCACATCAAGAGTTGCCGGGACTCTCTATCAGCTGCCATACCTCAGAGAAGAACTAGTAGTTCTTGTTGAAAAGAAAGGTGAGAAGAGAGTATCTGAGCGCTCTTCTCTACCGTGAGAATAGAGGCCAGTTTCTTCTTATTCAGGCAGGAACTTGCGGACGAAGGGAGAGGTCTCACCTCGACGCATGAAGTGCCCCGAAGGCCCTTCTCCAAGAAACTCAGAAAACCAAGACTCATGCTCAACCTCCTCGTGGAGGATGGCTTGGGAGAGTGCATAGGTTCTGTGGTCTTTCCCTGCAGTCATGTTGCAGATCTCACTGTAGCCTCTGACAGCACAACGCTCAGCAGCCACTAGGACCTTTAGAATTGCCTGAACATCTGTGGGGTCCTTGGGAATCCTAGCTGGGGGACATGCTGAGATGTCATGGAACTCTACCATGTTCTCTGGAAGATTGCCCCCAAGCTCGTAGATGCGTGGGACTAATGCCTCGAAGTGGTTCCTGTCCTCGATACGGGCCGCCTCGGCAATCTCATTGATTCCCTCCCCTTCAAGTCCAATCAGATTGGCTCGAAGGATCGTATAGTAGTAGTATGTTGTCAGCTCAGCAGCTGCGTTCTTGATTAGAAGGTCGAGGAGCTTGTCAACATCAATTCCTGCCTTCTCGACCATCTCTCTTGCTACTCGTGCCAATGTTTTCACCTTACTTCGAAAAGAAAGTTACTACTATATAAAAGTTGTTTCAGATATGTTTATTATCCCCATTGCCTGAGCTGAGAATGTGATAGACAGTCTAAGAAAGAATGGACTTCGGCTCACCCCACAGCGCATTGAAATGCTGAGGGTTCTTGAGAATCAAGGGAAGCATCATCCTTCATTCTCTGAGGTCTACGCGGCAGTCAGGACCAACCTCCCCAGTGTGAGTCAGTCCACCATACTCAAGAATATGGCCATATTTGAGGAGTTGAGAATTGTACGCAGCTTCTCATTCAGAGGAGAAACTCGTTACGAGCTGAATCCCGCCCCCCACGTGAACTTTGTGAACACAAGCGGAGAAATAGTGGACATTGAAGGCGAGGAGATAGAAGAGATCCTCGAGGGTCTCATCGACACGATAAAGAGAAAGACTGGCATTGATGCAACGAACCTGCTGGTAGTGATGAATGAGGGATGAGTTAGAAGAAGAAGAATGCAACCCCGTCTAGCAATAGCAGGTTGGGAGTCTTGGCGTTTCACAGCATTCGTGAAAGCGTCTGCATATTCTCCTAAAGGATGGACTGATTAGTCACCAACAGGCTCACGACCTCTAGCGGGACAGTCTGCTAGATTCACGGACAGACAATGCAAGGAGGATGAGATTTGCCAGAGGAACCAAGATACTGGGGATCATGGAAAGGGCTTTTTCCCAAAGGCACTTGTTAGGGTGAATCAGTCCTCATTCAATTCAAAGGATGGATTTCTCTCATTGACTACGTTGGTCGCCCGATCTTGAATTGCATCCGCGAGATCTGGGTGTTGATCAAGAAAACCCGGTATGCCGATATACAACCTATCCTCCTGAAGACCCTTGAACAGGATGTCAGCTGCCTCCTCGATAGTCTTTCCAGCCGCGAGTTGCTTCCTTACCGATTCCATTCATTCCCGCTCCCCGTCGGTAACGACATATTCCCTCGGGTCATTCTTCAAATCATCAGGTCGATTACGTTCCGAATCTGCAATGTCGGTGTCCACCTGGCCTGGGATGTAGACTGACACCTTGACGTGTGGGGCCCGTTGGGAGAGTTCAAAATGGAGACTCTCCGTAAGGGCAACCACAGCATGTTTTGAAGCACAATATGATCCAAATCCACCTATACCCGGGAGGACGCCATTCGCAGATGATACGTTCACGATATGGCTTTGGGTAGATTGTTCAATCATTCTTGGCAGAAATGATTGAACTCCATACAAAGTTCCCCAGAAATTCACTCCCATGACCCATTCCCAATCGGCCAAGCTGCTCTCCCACACAGACTTGAATACCACCACCCCTGCATTATTCACGAGTAGATGGACCTCCCCGAAAGTGCCGAAGGCCATTTCAGCGAGTCTGTCAATGCCACTGGCCTCGTGAACATCAGTCTGAACAACCAGTGTGGTTGCTCCTAGTTCTTCTAGGTCAGCACTAGTTCTCTTCAGCGATTCCAGACCTATGCCCGCCAACACAACACGCATTCCCTCCTCTGCGCAGCGCAGTGCGACCCCACGCCCAATACCCCGCCCTGCTCCCGTAATCACTGCAACTTTTCCGTCAAAATCTCTCATTTCAGAACCCTCATTGAACCATGGTATGACTTAAGGAGATTAGATACAATCCTCTGTCCACGAATGCGCGCTGGGACGGCTCGTGATGTTCGTGCACACTGCAGACCCCGGACTCCGGAAACTGTACAAACTGAGGCATTCTCTTCATAAGCCCCTTTGGCCCGATGCATACTCGCTGTAGCTCAATGGACAGTACCCATCGATACCGACGCGACAGAGCCAGCATCAGTAGATTGCATATGTTACCATATCGAATAAGAAGAAGCGGTATTATGCAATCTCTTTCGCCGGTCTGAATTCACACAGGTTATTGAAAACTCGCGGTACTCCGCTCTGTGCACGCCCGTCCAGCAATAGCACGTTGGGGGCTACCTACTTGATCAATACTGCGCCACGGTAGTCAGCGTAAGAGTACGTTGTGACTCTGGACGACTTCTTCTACGAGAATATAGGCAGGTGTGAGGACGCTCTGGAGAAGACGAGCGTGTTTGAATGCCAAGACGAAGAGGCGATAGCCTGGTCAAGCGAGCAAGGGACCACATCGCTGGCGGCGAAGGCTATGTTGCAAGGGAAGTAGGGTTCACTCTAGTGGACTACAGAGCTACTATGAGGAATATGCTTATATTCAAGTGCAAGTACGAAAGCTCAGTTATTTTCGCTGTCGTTCGCAAGGACGACAGATGTATATTAGGAGGGTAATTGTTGTCGAGGGCCGCAGTTCTTATTGACTTAGGTTTCTTCTCGAAGGTTTTGAAGTTCTGTTTTGGAGAACCACGTGTTGACTTCGAGAAGCTATCCGAAACTCTGTGTGAGGGGAGAGAACGATTCCGAACTTACGTCTACGACTGTATGCCATATCAGAGTAATCCTCCTACACAGCAGGAGAGAGAAAGGTATGGCAAGGTCGACTCGTTCATGAATCATCTGAGAAAACTGAATCGATTTCAGATTCGATTGGGTCGTCTTCAATACATCCCACAGAGGACTCCACCCTTCATGCAGAAACGTGTGGACGTCCACCTTGCGGTTGATCTAGTCCGCATGAGCTGGGGGAAGCAGATTGACACTGCAGTCTTGGTGGGAGGAGATAGTGACTACGTGCCTGCTGTGATGGCCGCCAAAGATGCTGGAGTTCTGACTATCCTCTACTATCGTATGTGCTACGACAAGAACGGCAAGCTAAAGGCAAAGGCTTCCGATGAACTCATGGCGGCTTGTGACGAGTGTCGAGAGATTGACCAAAACCTGATCGACAAGGTCACCATCTAGATAGACAGACACCTCTCACCAGACGGTCAAGTACCGATTAGGCTCCGGATATCCAAGAGTAATATCATCCAATCACCGAGAAACCTCCAGCTACCACCTGTTTCAATTCGTCGAGAGTCTAGGAAAAGGAAGTCGTGGCAGACCATCTGTAATCTAGGTCCATATTCACAAAAGTTCTATGAAAACCCTTAAAACTCGGCTTGGTGCAGACCCCTTCAGCAATAGCGGGTTGGGGGATGGTTCTAGTTTCCTTCTTATTATCTCGCCACTATACCTCATGTAATGTATTACTCAGCGACTCTCAGCATACACTAATTCTGCTCTCATGACTTTCACTAGTGGGTACAGCGCAAAAGTGAACGCGACCAGACCGCCTATGAGATGGAGGAGTGCTCCCATGGCAAACATCCTGAAGACTAAGACCAATAGGAAAACCTCAACGACTCCGAATATCACTACCACTGGCACGTCGGAGGGCTCAGCCAAGTCGTGGTCCATTCGATTGAGAGCCCAGATGATGGGCAACGCCAAGAACAAGCCGCCCATCGATAGAAACGCCAGCATGATCGTGCATGCATAGTGTTGCAGATGTATGAACTCGCTCTGGTCAGGACTCTGGGGAAACTCATACACCGGTCGGCCATCAGGCCAGCCAATCACAATCCTGTAGAAGAACTGATCAGCCTCATAGTCACGGTACTGCTGCATCGTGAATGGGAATGCACCAGGCGGCTGAACCCTTAGCATCCTCTCTGTGTCAACTTGAAACTCAGTGAAGCCTCCAACTGTTCCCGTGACCACAATGATGTAGACCAACGCAATTCCTAGTGCTAGCACATGGATCATTTGCTGTTGTCCACTCTTCTTCAGTGGCAGCCATAACAACACTGTCATGACCATAACAACAATCAACTATGCGACCCACAGCCAATGCGGCTCGGATTCTCAAATACCTTCCTTTGTGCAAGCCCATGTACCAATACAAAGAAGCCAGTTGACGAAGCTTGCACAAGTATCATAGTTCCTGACAAGAATCAGTCCCATGGCGACACAGGCTCGGGGACCGGTCTTAGCCACATTACTAGGGCCCCGGCCAATAGGAGGACTGGGACCGGTATGAACAGGTAGAGGCCAATAAGAAGAGAGAACGGAATCGTGGCCAACATCAGTAGCGTCATGACAAAACCAGGACCGTCAGCGACCACACCGAGAACGAGCGTAAGCCTTCTACTGGTCGCCTTCCTGTAGTACCTATCCACTTGGTACACGAACAGAAGGAGGAATGCCAGGAACGGGGCTGTGAACGTGAGTTGAAATGGTTCAAATATGATGAAGTGCTTGCCATACCTATAGTCATTGTATGCCCATATGGCCGCAAGTATTGTCGTAGACATTGTGAAACATAGCAGAAGATTGGGGCCAAGAGTGCCAAGGCGGCCAATCCGATGGCCACGAGTCTTCTGTCCACAGCTGCTTGAATCTCTGTGGGGGGGTCACTCACTCTGCTCACTTCAGGATTCAGTCGGATTTCCGTTGATCTATCGGAGCGTTTCTATATCCCATCTTTCCTAAGCACATAGACAAGGACTATGATGACTACGACTGCACCTCCGCCACCTAGTATGACGATTAGTATCGTTTGGTCGTCAGGAAGAGCTGTTGAGGAAGTGGTTGTTGTCGTGGTACTGGTCGTGGATGTCGTTGTGGTTGTAGTCGTTGTGGTAGTTGTTGGAGGAGGCATATCTATCGTCAGTAGGCCAAAATACCAGTTTGCGGTGATGTCAAGGATGACATCATGTACATCCGTGGTGCTAACAGCAACTGTATGTCCTTGCCAGAGTGGGACAATAGAACATTCGTCTGCTTGCAGTTCTTGTAGGGATTCGTAAGCTGTCTGTCTGTCCAGGTCTGTGGTGGCACTTCTTCCATCAATCCATAGGTTGTATTGGTTGATTCCTCCCAGTGGGTATGTGCTGTTGTATCCTAGGTTGAGCCACCATGCAAATGGCAAGAAGGCGTAGTTGTCCGGATCTATGAAGTCAGGATACCAGCCGTAGATGAACACTTCCATGATGCCATTGTTCCTGTTCTGCCTGTAAGTGGCCCATTCGGCACTCAGCAATGTGACGTCGATAACCCCACTCGCTTCCAAGTCGGCCTCATATACAAGCGCCTGTTCAGCACTCTGTGGGTAGTGTCCTGAGCTCTCATACCAGAGCCCAATCTGAAGCTTGTTTCCAGCATTATAGCCGAAGTCGTCAAGACAATCTTGGGTATAGGTATAGTTGGCATCTCCATACTTCTGAAACGAGGGCTTGTGATAAGCAAGACCATCAGGAATTATGCTATACAAGGGATCAACCGTATTGAGAAAGACAAGATCAACCATGTGAGTCCTGTTCAATGCGGCGGTAATCCCTTGCCTGATTCTAGTTTCATTAAAAGGATAGATGTTCTGTTGAAAGCACATGTATTGGATCTGGGGACCAAGCCCCTCCCATACAGTGAAACTAGGAAGGTTCCCGAATGTGTCCGTCTGAACTGGAGTGAGATATCTATAAGCTACGTCCACATCCCCTGATAACAATGCAGCAGCGAGTGCTGTTGCAGAAGCATAGAACTTGATGATGATAACATCAGTCTGTGGAAGTGTCGTGCTCCAATAGTAAGGGTTCTTTTCTAGGCGCATTGACTGGTCGCTACCTCCAACTCGATTCCATTCTGTCAGATTGTATGGGCCCAGACCACATGGATGACTGGCGCGCGCATCCGAATCTGTAAACCGAACATAATCCCCCAAAGGTGCATACCTTGGGTGTACAATAGCCGATGCCGCGCAGGACATCAATTGAAGGAATGGAGCGAATGCTGTGTTCAGGTAGAATCGTACTGAATAATCGCCGGTTATGGTGATGTTCTCGATGATTAAGTCATAGCCTATGTTCACCTGGGGACCATCGGGCAATGCTAGACCAATGTTACGGTCAAAGCTGTATTTCACCACTGAGGCGTTAAGCGGATATCCATCGAAGAATGTGAGTCCTTGTTTCAAGTTGAAGTCCCAGATGGTTCCTCCGCCACTCATGGCCCACGATTCTGCAAGTGCCCCCTGGATGTTGTTAGACCCAGCATCTGACCCTGGTATAATCTCAACCAATCCTGAGCTGAGGGCCGATATTAACGCCCAGCCAAAGTAGTCATATGATTGGGCTGGGTCAAGACTGGCTTCGACGCTGTCAGTAGTACCCATAGTGATCGTTGTTTCAACTTGAGCTAGAATGTTCGGGAATCCGGACGGGCTTCCCGCAAGTTGACCATTCACAGTTCCAACAAAAAGCAGTAGAACGACTGTAGCTCCGACAATCTCATACGATTTAGCCACAGGACCTCCTCCTCCAATGCTCACGCGAATGTTTCAGTACATGTATGCTTCTATGTAGATTTGACTGTTTCGAGATGTTACCAGTCAAATGCCATCTCAGCTTATCAAAGAAACTCCTTGTCAACAAGACTAACCGGACTATGAAGTTTGCATATGACACCGCAGAGTAGGTTAGTCAAACTGTGGCCAGCAGAATCCCTAGATTTGCCGAGTTCTATGAAGACCCTTAAACTCCGCTCTGTGCAACCCCGTTCCGCAAAAGCAGGTTGGGGGTGGGTTCTTTAGGGCACTCTATTCAGTCCAATGGCGTTTCCATGGGCGTGTAAGAGCGCTCTAGATTTCCAGAGCTATCTAAATTCTTTTAATTTCTATGACCCTAGTCTTGGGTTGTTGGGAACTATGTCTAGAATATCAAGACCATTGATAGTGGCCCTAGGAATAGCAGTAATCGTTATTGGCACAATAAGCTGGTGGTCATTCTCCCCAATGCTCTTGCCCCCAGAACAACCTGAATTCACAGTCTTGTTATCGGGATCTCTTCAGGAAGTTGATGCGTCACACACAGGCAGTGGAACCGTACAGCTCGTACAATCCGATACAGGAAACCAGTCAATTCTTTTCATTGATGTGTTTATTACAAGTGGACCAGACCTATACGTCTATCTTTCCAACAAAAGTAGCTTCTCAGGCATCTATGATGATCCGGGGGAGTATGTAAGTCTTGGCCTGACTCCTGCCGTCACGGGGAGTTTTACCGTGCCAATCCCCGAAAACATCAATGGAACTGATTATGCTTCAGTTCTTATTTGGTGCCAGGCTTATGCAGTCCTGTTCACGTATGCCGTACTTGAATGAGAACCATCTCTGTTTGCTCTTGGTCGATGGATTCACGATGGCGTTCTGTGAGAGGCTTCTAGATACGAAGTAGAATCTGCACCAGTCTCGTTTCTACTAGGGTTTTTAGCGAAGCAGTGTGTATCCGGTTTGATTCCAACCTCTAGGTGGTTGAAAATTGTTTCTTGATGTCGGACAATGGCAAATTCCGGTCGAGAGTAGTAGAGAACACAAAGAAATAGTCCTAAAACTGCTTGATCATCACAGAGCTAACCCTGATGAGTTCCCCTACAAGGAAGCATACTTCTACAAGATGCCTAGCGAAGACGCTTCTGTCGAGTCTTGGATGTACATACACATATTCGATAGCACTGAAGCCTTCTTGAAAATGGAAGACGCACAACAAAGAATGCTGGAAACAGAACCCGAATTGAAGGCCGCTATGGATAGGGCGTTTGAATTGATGGTTTCTGATTCTTGGAGGACTACACAATGGACTAGGGTTCAAGAATCTCGTAATGAATAGTAGAATAGACACTGAAAGGAGGATTAGATTTGCCAGAGGAACCAAGATACTGGGGATCATGGAAGCTACATCTGCTTCCTTTACATACGTGACTGATACTCGAGTTGCCATTGGCTTTCGATTTTACTCACGAGGACACCGAGATCAGTCATGGCTCAGCCTATTTCGCCTCTCGGAAGTCTTATGTCGAAGCTCCGGACATAGTCTGGTTTGTAGTGTTGTCATATCTGTGACACAACTTCAGGTCCAGCTTTCTTGCCAGTACTATCTTTATGTCTAGCCTATCTGAATGAATAATGGAGAGCCAAAAGTGCTTGGCGTAGAGGAACTAAAGGAAACGATTGAACTCACAAATGAAACAGTGGAATGTCCAGTTAAGGGATGTAGTAAGAGGGTAAAAAGACAAAGACGAGGAGACAGATTCGACGAAGACAGATTCAAGTGTCAAACGCATAATATCTTCATTTCTCCATCCACCTTTCAATACCCAAGTGTAGAAGATAACCTTCTTTGGAGAGATAAGCAAGGTCAAGGACTACTAGATAGAATAAAGACAAAGAAACGACTATGGTATCCGTGGATGGCACGGGAAAGAAGCGAAGATGCTGTTAGTTGGAATGTCTTCAGATTCTTGGAGAAGAATGATCTAGTCGAGGGATTCTTGGAGTCGATTACTAACTCATCATTGAGTTCTTCAGAAGTGATTTACTGGTCGTACAGCCAGAGTGAAGACGCTGGCTGGCCCCCACTAAACAAAGCAAGAAAAGAGTTTGGCGAGTGGATATCGCAGAGTTCAGAGCCTGATATAACTATCATAACTGATATTGCACTGTTCTTTGTTGAGGTAAAGTTAACCTCTGATGGGAAGAATCCACCCCGCAAATCCAAGAAGTATGAAACCGGTGGCGATAATTGGTTCTCAGAAGTCTTTCAATCGGACTACGAAACGGTTGCAAAAGCTGAGGGACAACTCATGCGTTTCTGGCTACTTGGATCTTGGATGGCCAAGGAAATGGACCTAGATTTCTATCTCATGAATCTCGTACTGTCTGAACGAGATGCGAATATCGAGGCCATCTTTGGGAGGCACATCAAGGAGAATCAGCGAAGGAGGTTCTTGAGAGCTACATGGGAGGCCATCTATGAGTACATCTCAAAGACAGGTCCATC
>JBHIAE010000081.1:0-9945 GCA_046758445.1 Candidatus Thorarchaeota archaeon
CTCGAGGAGAGGGAGCAGAGGGACTTGGCGCTCATTCGTATGGCGAGAGCGTATGGGAAGCACTTCAACAGTCCAGAGGGAGAGGCAATCCTCCGCTCCATGAAGGAGGGCGAGGAGTTCACGCTCAAGTTCGAAGATGAGTTACTCAGAGTCATCAAGCGTGACAACAGGGCTGTGGTCGAGGTACTTGGAATCGATGGTGAAGACAGCCTCTTCAGATACAGTCCAACTTGACTCAGCGGTCACACTCTTACGTATCCAACTTCTGAGTACTACTTTGGACCGCTAGGTCACAGAGATTTGAAGTCGTTGATTGCAAAGCTATATCGACGTGTTCAGTCAATCATTCAGCATGCAATTCGAAGGAATACTGCGAACTCCGGACTCCCGATTCAAGAACCTCCCTGACTATCCTTTCTCTCCAAACTACACCGAGATACACGGCATACGAATTCACTATGTCGATGAAGGCCCCAAGGATGCACCACCAGTCCTCCTGCTGCATGGGGAGCCCTCGTGGAGCTATCTCTACCGAAAGATGATTCCTCCCCTCAATGAGGCCGGTCTCCGCACGGTTGCTCCAGACATCGTGGGTTTCGGCCGCTCAGACAAACTCCCCAAGACCAAGGACTACTCGTACCAGATGCATGTCGACATAATGGCGGAGTTTGTGAACCAACTGAATCTTCAGAACATCACGCTCTTCGGTCAAGACTGGGGAGGTATGATAGGACTCCGTGTCCTGGGAGAGCAACCAGACCGCTTTGCCCGAGTCGTTGCCGCCAACACAGGACTTCCTGCGATGAAGGGAATCAAAGGAAGGCTCGGAGCCACCTTGTTCAGGCTCCAGCTGATGCGAGAGGGAAAGGTCACCGCCGAGGAACTTCGGCAGAGACCGAGCTTTTTGAGATGGGTCGCCTACTCTCAGACTACGCCGACCCTGCCGATAGGTGAGATACTCCAGGGCGCCACCGTGACAGACCTCCCTCCAGATGTGATCCAGGCATATGAGGCTCCGTTTCCCGATGAGAGCTACAAGGCTGGCGCGCGTGTCTTTCCGGCTCTTGTGCCCACCCAGCTTCGGGAGAACCAGAAGGTCTGGGATGAGGTCCTGACCAAATGGGAAAAGCCATTTCTCACAGCCTTCAGCGACCGTGATCCAATAACTGCGGGAGGAGAACGCCCGTTCCAGAAGAGGATACCTGGAGCCCAGAATAGGGAACATGTCACCATCAAGAATGCCGGACACTTCCTGCAGGAGGACAAGGGAGAGGAGCTTGCTCAGGTCCTCTTGGACTTCATTAGAGAGAGTACTTGACTACCGGACGCCCCACGAATGCAACCTCCAAGCTTTCATTGCATTCCTCGAGAAACCGCTATACAGAAAGCCTTGATTTCCTACCATTGTGAATGCGATTGTGTTCAACATGCTGTACGTGTGCTACATTATGGTCAGCATCATTCTCGATGGTGGGAACGGAATGGAGGGTCAACAAGAGCCGTGGGAGGACTGCGGAGTTGAGGTTGTCTAATCCTTATGTGGGCAAATATAAGCAGTGACGACCAACGAAGAAGAGGGAGAGCAAGCGAGTGTCAACAGTCTGCCTAGTAAACGATGACGGTCCCCAAAGCGTAGGTCTGTTGAAGTTGGCCGAGGCCCTCGCCGATTCTGTTAGTCTGACTGTAATAGTACCAGATGGGCAGCGCAGTGGAACAGGAAAGGCCCTGACGCTGGACCGACCAATCAGGATCACTGAACGCACTGACCATGGCAAGTTCAGCCTGATTGCCCATGATGGCCTCCCCGCAGACTCTGTTGTGATCGCGCTATCGATGATTGAGCAGATTGACCTCTTTGTGTCTGGGATGAATGCCGGCGCCAACCTTGGCTACCATCGCATGTTTACAAGCGGGACTGTTGGAGCGGCCCTAGAGGCGGCTTTGCAGGGCTACCCGGCAATTGCAGTCTCTCTGGCCGCGCCTCCGGAGTACTGGTTCACCAACATGAAAGAGGATGATGACCTGGAAAGAATCTGTGATCTCACAAGAAGCCTGGTTGAGCGGGTACTGGAGAGAGGTCTGCCGAGCGGAATCAAGGCGCTGAATGTGAACTACCCCAAAAGCCTATCCCCGAATAGTGGATTTGTTGTTTCCAATCCCACAACTGTTGCAATCGTGAATCGCCTTGAGGAACGAAAAGATCCCTACGGTGGCTCCTACTATTGGATACGCGGTGGTGAGGTTGAGTCACGAGTCTCCGGTGATGCCTTGGAGGTCTTAGAGCGGGGCAACATTTCGATCTCGCCTATTATGATTCAGGGAGTCAGAAACGAGGACATAGAGAACCTACGCCGCTTCTTGAAGGACTGGTATCAGTTACTCAAATGAAGGGTGTTTCTTGACTCGTTCTCTGTCAGCGTTTGTCTATCACCTGTCTAAGTTTTGTGCGAGCGGCTGACGGAGTGGGACTCTAATGATTAGACCCCCGATTGAGTTTTATGCTAGCTCACCAGTCCTAGACTACAGAATCGCTGAGGGGCCCTTGCCGTGGTTGAGCTTGCATTCTTTGGTGGAGTGAATGAGATTGGTGGAAACAAGATTCTTCTTGAGGACAACGGAACTCGAATCCTACTGGACTTTGGACTCAGCTTCACTCTCATGAAGGAATACTACGACGAGTACCTGCAGGCGCGCTCGTTTGGTATAATCGATGAATATGTCGCATTCGGCCTCCTTCCTAATCTCAAGGGGCTCTATCGCGAGGACCATCTTGCGCATGTTTCTCCCAGACACCCTCTGATGGGTTCCAAGCACAGGAAGACTGCAGAGGCAGTTGTGATCAGTCATGCGCACATGGATCATGTCGGACTGGTTCCCTATCTTCGACCTGACATCAAGCTCATGGGCTCTGAAACCACGCACAACATACTAACATACCTGCAAGACACTATGGATGGTGATGCCCAAGAATTCTGCCACTGGTATCCTTCTTTCCAGCTAGTCCCCCTGAAGCGAGGACAAGGCATGAAGCGGGCAAGGCGGAACGACTTGGAAGACCAGAAAGAAACGCGGGAGTACATTAACTCGTCAATTGACAGACCATATCAAATGGGTGACATCGAGATTGCCACATATCCTGTTGACCACAGTCTACCGGGGGCCAACGCGTACATAGCGAAGACAGGTTCAGGCAACATAGCGTACACAGGAGACCTAAGGTTCCACGGATATGGCTCGGACATGACAAAGAAGTTCCTCAAGTCCCTTGAAGAGACTGACGTGACGGTTCTTCTCTGTGAGGGCACTCGTGCAGACGAGCCTCTAGGTCTCACAGAAGACACTCTTCGGGGGGACCTGACTCAAGTCTTCGATGACACAAGGAAAGTGGTACTGGTGAACTATGCAGCGCGAGACACAAGTCGCCTTCTAACCTTATCAAAGGCTGCAATTGCCTCCGGGCGCAAGCTGCTGATCAATCCCAAGCAGGCCTACTATCTGAAGGTCTTGCGCGATGGCGGCGAATCGATTCTGCCTGAAGAGCAGGACGTGAGTATCCTACTGCCCAGAAGGGGTTGGGGAATCTGGGGTGATACCTCATATGACGAGAAGAACCGACTAGAGGACTACTCATATAGCTATCCCAAGCCCATAAGAGAATACATGTTTGAGCAATCTGTCCTGGTGACTCCCCAAGATGTTGCTGACGCACAGTCAGAATATGTAGTCACATGCAGCTTCTATGAGATCAACCTGCTTCATGATCTGAAGCCGGCTGAGGGTAGTTGCTTTGTGTGGTCTCAGTCGGAACCGTTTGATGACGAATCGGCAATTGATTTCGCCCGAGTAAAGAGATGGCTTCGCCACTTTGGTCTGGGAGAACCTTTGTTGAAACACTGTTCGGGCCATATGTCCGGGACAGAGATCAGAGAATTTGTCGAGAGAGCCCAGCCTGAGATAGTAGTCCCAATTCATACCGAGAAGTCTGAGTTGTTCAAGGAATGGCATGCTGATGTGAGACTCATGAACTACGGCGACATGCTGCAAGTCTGACATGACTTGTCGGGGAGAGTGCTACTCCGTGGGTGATGATCAAGCCTACATAACGCTGATGGGTAGAAGCGGCTGGGCAGTAGTGAACTCCTTTCATGCTGTATCAATCGAAACAGAATACAGGCCTGTTCAAATTCATCTCATACACGAGTCCCAGTATTCTGATGCAGTCGAGCCAGTAGTCCAGGGCCTGGAAGCAATTCAGAGCTCCTACACAACACCAAGTGTTTCCTGTATCGAGGTGCCTGACTGGGATGCACATGCCGCAGGGCGGACTGCTTTGGAGCTCGTGCAGACGCTTAGGGAGAAGGGGTTCGAAGTGGCACTGGACATCACCGGAGGAAGGAAGGCGCTGGTGACAGGCTCACTTCTAGCCTTAAGAGAAGAGCCCTTCCGACACGTCTACTACTTGGCGATTGAAACAACTGAAGGAGCCGCGAAGCCCTATCTTATGATTCCCAAGAGGATTCAGAGGCTCTTCGACATCGTAGCGAATGAGGTTCAAAGCGAGAAGACGAGTCTGGAGCCGAAGAATGCTGACACCGACCTCCGTCTGTCAAGGGACTGCATGATGATTCTATTGAATCAGGCGTATACACGTGGCGAGAAGATTGCTGTCAAGGCGCCTCTGGTCGGGGTAGATATCCTTGAGCTCGACCTACAGGAACAGAAAGTCGTTATGAAGACAGACAGGTCTGACTACCAGAAGAAGAGCAGGGCACAGGAATACGAGGGCTCAGACCATCCAAGCTATTCGGACCTTAGGCGGTGCATGTGCTATTGTGGCATCTTGGAGTATGAGAACGAGTCCGAGTTTCTTGATCTGCTTTCGAATGATCTTAGCAGGACCTTCGACCCAAACAGCAGAGTGAGGAGGAGCTTTCTCTCACTTGACTCGAATATGTTCTATAACGGGTTTCCATCCAAGCTTGAGATACTTGAGGACCGTCTGAAGATACCACCGAAAGACGTGCTCTGTGTCACTCCGAATGCGGTACGAACAGAAGTGCAAAAGGGGATCAGAAGGAAGTACCGAAAGGATGCGATACGAGATGCTAAGAATCACTACAAGTCTGCATATCTGGGTGGACTGCTCGACGAGTTCGTGGGGCAGAATATGCTGACAACAAGGATGGCAAAGATGGCGAGGTCTCAGCTATCCAAGTTCATGAGCAGAGCCTCCCACATGATGGCTGGCGATGACGAAGAGCTTCCACAGGACAGCGAGGCCGTTGACCCCCTAATTGTTGGCTCTCTGAAACGCTTTGCACGCGAACACAGAGTGCGGGTCGCTCTTGTGTCTGCTGACAAGAACATGTACGACTTTTGCGATTTGGTAGAAGATGTGTATCCATTGATTTTGAGGCCCCCTCACGACATTCCTCGAACCATGGCGGCATCTGATCAGATATTTGCGGACCTACTAGTTGGTCTATCACTTCTTTACGGCATTATCGAGCTAGAAGGAATCGGACTCCTATTTGGAGAGTACAGAGGAAAGCAGTCAGAGGTCTATATGAATGAAGTGAAGATCCGCGTGCACAATCTTCACCGCGCAAGAATCCTTCAAGAGCGAGTTGGCACCTGCAGCAAGCTAAAGGAACTCAACATTGATGCATGAAGCAGAATCTCAAGTTGTTCGTGCCACAGTGAATCTGAGTACCAAATCTAGATTATCTCACACATACGCTGCAGGATTCAATTTGGCGTGTACGATTCAACCTGCTGTTCTGAGTGGCATCTAGACAGATTTCAGTTTCTTCTCAGTAACTCTCTTGCGTCCGTTACATTGAATAGAATCCGTTCACTAACTTTAGGATTAGTGGAAAGAGGGTGTAAATGATGACCTCTGAAGGGATACTTAGGGACCACTCAGAGAGCGCAATAAGAGATGCGATAGAAGAGAACCAGCTCGTCTTCTCTGCTGATACCGCAGGCAATGTTCCTGAACCACACGTACCGCAGATATACAGGGGCGGCGACATGATGAGATGCTACACTGGCATCCCCCATCCTTTCGGTAATGGCGTCTATGCACTCCGGTTTGATGAGCAGAACCTAGAGAAGAGAGTCCGCGAGAACATCGAGTACTTCAGGTCCCGCAATGTGCCTCATATGTGGTGGATTGGACCAAGCAGCAGTCCAGATGGGATTGGAGAGTTACTTGTCGAACACGGATTGATGAAGATTGAGTGGGAAAATCCTGCTATGGCAGTAGACCTGCACCAACTCGAAGATTCAAAGCTCCAAGAACTCTCAGAACGGTCAGGTGCGAAAGCGAGAAGAGTCATGACAGAAGAAGACTTGGATGGATGAGTGTCGTTAGAGCCGTCTTTGGATTTGATGAAGTGAGCAACAATGCAGTCCATGGCATCTATAGAACCCTTCTAGATAAGGAGGATAGTCCCACCATCCTAGCAGAAATCGATGGAGCGCCGGTGGGTATCTCATCCTCAGCTCTAAGGGCTGGTGTTGTGGGCCTCTATAATGTGGGTACGGTGGAGGAGTATCGAGGCAAGGGTATAGGCCAGCTCGTGTCGTTAGCGGCTCTCTTCGAGGGGCGGAATCAGGGCTATGAGATAGGTATTCTGAGCTCAACAGAGCCGGGTTTCAATGTCTATCTGAAGCTTGGCTTCAAGGAGTACTTCAGATATCGCTTCTATGTGGATCTGCCTCGGTGAATGGTCATGGGATCGGAGACCTCTGAACCTGAATGCCTACCGAAAAGATGGTCAGAGACGACTTCATCCACCTAAGGCCTGCCCCTTCATCGGAACAGATTTCAATCCCTTGTCACTGCTCCTTGGATTCAATTCACTATTCAGTTTTGTAAGGTGTTTCGCGTGACTGAAGAAGTCGAAGTCTATAGGTATCGATGGGCAGTGCTACTGGTATTCGGCCTAATCTTCATGATTGGCCAGATGATGTGGCTTGTATTCTCCCTGATCCGGAACGAAGTCACACCAGTGCTTGGCCTGCCTCCAGGCGATCCGAGTGTTGTTCTGCTTACAGCCTCGCAACCTCTGGCGTTTATAATCCTCTCGATTCCCGTCGGAATGCTTGCCGACCGGAAAGGCCTGGTCATTGTTGCCGGCCTTGGTTCGATTCTTCAGGCCCTGTTCGGCACTCTCCGCATATTCATGATAAACGACTTCCTGATGATCTTCATCGCTCAGTTTGGGCTGTCAGTCGGCTCTGTCATGATCCAGAACTGCATCGTCTACCTGAGCGTCAGCTGGTTCCCGAAGGGTGAGAGAGGACTAGCGACTGGAGTGAGCACGCTCTTCATGCTACTTGGAATGCTTCTCGGGACTGCTCTGAGCATGATTCTATGGACTGCTCCTCTGTACGGAGACCCGGGCTACACTGTCCCACTGGCACAGGCTAACATGGTCTGGATACTCCAGCTTGACTCGGCTCTCGCCCTGATACTCACAGTGCTCTTCTTTGCAGTCGCGAGGGACAAGCCTCCAAAGCCTCCGGACATTGACGTATTGGCCGAGGCAACACCGAGCATAAGGAGGATGCTCAAAGACAGGAACGTGTGGATCATCTCGATAGGATTCTTCGCGGGCTTTGGGATATTCATTGGTCTGACAGCGATTCTCGAGGAGCTGCTCCTGAGCCTGGGGATTCCAGTAGTTGCTGGTCTGGGGAGTCCAGCCATCGTCATGATACTCCTGCTCTCATTTGGGATAGTCGGTGCCGTCGTAGTCCCAGGAATCTCGGACAAGGTCCAGAAGAGGAAGCCATTTCTGATAGTGGCCATGGCGGTGGGCGCCGTCTCAACTCTAGTCCTGGGCACAAGCACAGTCCTTGAGCTGACTTACCTCGTGTCAGCGATTCTGGGCTTCTTCCTGATTGCAGTGATGCCTATTGCTCTCTCTGTGCTTGAGGAGTTCAAAACGGTCGGCCCTGAGCTGTCAGGTGCGAGTACTGGGCTGGCATTCTGGTTCGGCAACCTGGGAGGCTTCCTCGGGTCAATACTACTGGAAGCGCTCAGAGTGGGAACGTCATACTTCTACTCAGTCATCTACCTGGTCGTGGTCATGCTGATTGCGACACTGCTGGTATTGACCATTCCCGAAACTGGGGGAGTGTCTGACTAGGGCAATCATTCGTTACATTGCCAAAGCAACCAGGGGAAGAACACTACCACGCGTACTGTTCTTCTCCCATTTACTAGACATTGATCCACCAAGACTCGGTCTGTCCGGATTGACCGAGAGAAAGGTTTGATATGGCCGTACAGCAATCACGGTTCTGTTCAAGATGAAACGACCGACTCTCATCTTCACTGTTCTTCTCCTTGTCATGATGGTTGTGTCACTCCCTGTCTTTCTGGATCTACCATTGTCCGTGACCATCCTGCTGCTCATCCTGTATGTGATGACACTGTTTGCATTCAGCTTCACTCATGGCACACAGACGTTCGGAGTGAGGACAATCACTGTCTTCTTTGCGATCACAGCCGTCGTGACCTACGTCATGGAGTGGCTTGGAACTCACTTCGGCTTTCCCTTCGGTCACTACTACTACACAAACCGCTTGGGGCCTCTGCTCATGGATGTGCCGATTGTGATTCCCGTTCAGTGGTTTAACATACTGTACGTGTGCTACATCATGGTCAACATCATTCTGGCCGGTGGGAATAGAGCGGAGGGTCAACAAGAGCCGGTGGCGACTCAGGAGTTGAGGTTGTCCAGTCCCGTTCCCCGAATACTCACCACATCGATTGCGGCTGGGCTATTCATGGTCGCCTGGGACTTCATCAACGACCCCTACATGGTGGGCGTTGGAACTTGGGTCTGGACAGACCCGACCGAGTTCTTTGGACTTGCGTTCCAGGGAATCCCCCTGTCCAATTTTATAGGTTGGGTGTTCACCGCCGCGCTGACCGCTCTTCTCTTTGAGCTATACAGGCATCGTTACAAGGTGGCACTGAAGTGGGTTGCCGACACGGTCTCAGAGCCGGCGAACATCTTGGTCATAGTGCCTTACCTCTACGCACTCTTCTTTCAGGCGATCAACGGCATCGTCGCTGGAGTCTTCACCTTTGATTCAATAGCAGGTTGGGCCCCAATAGCTGTGGCAGCGGCGAGTATGGGACTGGCTACTATTGCGACTGTCGTGCGATACCTCCGGCTTCGTTCGTGAACAGTCTTGTTCTTTCCGCGTACTCTTGCTTGTCTGGGGAAGAGAAGGTCACGACCTCCTCCTCACCAGTGCTGCTACGATTATGATGGCCGCAACACCAACACCAGCCACAGCCACGACCCAGATCTCAAAAGGATCTCCACCACTTCCGGGGTAGCTAGCAGCATCGAGTGGGTCAGTCCCTGCAAGCACCTCGACGCCGTCAAGGAAGGTATCTCCGTCTGTGTCATCAACCAACGGGTCTGTTCCAATCTTCACCTCGAAGGCATCATTGAGGTTGTCAGTGTCAGTGTCGATGTTGTGTATGTCTGTTCCATGCAGAATCTCGTCGAGATCATCAAGCCCATCATAGTCTGTGTCACCAATCGTTACGCCCAGTTCATTCAACACTTCTCGTACGAGAGCTAGTTCGGTAGCGTTGCCCTCGAGCCAAGCCTTCACTTGGGCCAAGAGTGTGGCATTCGATTCAATAGCGAGATACCATGCCTGTGGCATATTGGGATGGGAAGCAGGGTCTGTCGCGTCGGTGCCAAAGGCCACCTCATAGCCATCAAGGAAGTTGTCTCCGTCCGTGTCGACCAGTGAAGGGTCAGTGCCCAGGACGCGGAGCTCATACCAGTCAACAATGCCGTCAGCATCTGAGTCCTGGTCGAGAATGGCGATGAAGACGTCTGCTATACCCCCGTCGTATATGGGGTCATATGCATCGACCGTTGGGATGTCTGTGGACTCTGTATA
>JBHIAE010000082.1:0-9925 GCA_046758445.1 Candidatus Thorarchaeota archaeon
ATCCAACTCATGGCTGGAGCTGCGATGCTCTCGTCATTCACATACATCCCAATCCTTGCAAGGGATACGCTTGGTGCGGACGAGCTGTTTGTCAGTCTTCTCGTAGGTTCTTACGCCGCTGCATCCTTTGTTTCAAGCTACATCTTTGGAAGAGCAGGAGACATCTATGGCAGAAGGATCATTGTTCAAGCAGGCTTTCTCGTCGCAACTTTGAGCTTTGCACTTCTCTTGCTGGCCAGCACCCCTGGGGTCCTTTTCATTGTGAGAGTATTGGGAGGGTTCTCAATAGGTACCTATCCAGGCGCACTTGCAGCCTATGCTTTTGAGTCAGACATGAAGATGGGCCGTTTCGCCTCTTTTGGTGCAGCTGGCTGGGGCGCGGGAACTCTACTCGCAGGTTTCGCTGCAGGGTTCGACATATACTTCGCATTTCTAATGTCATCCCTGTTTCTGGCCTTCGCATTCATCACTGCAATGACGCTGCCACACCTCGAGAGAACTCCGATAGACGTCCCGTTTTTCCCAATTGCCACTATCAAGCGAAATTGGCAGGTATACTTGGCTGTACTCATCCGTCACAGTAGCGCGTCTGCTGTCTGGACATTGTGGCCCTTGTTTCTTACGGACTTGGGAGGCGATCCGTTCACGATTGGTGTAGTGCAAGCTATAAACGGAATCGCTCAGGTTGCTGTAATGATTGGACTGACTGATAGGTTTGAATACAGGCCTCTCATCTTGGCCGGCCTACTCTCCTCTGCGGCCACATTTGGTTGGTTCCTGCTTGCAACAAACATCATTGAGATAATCCCATCACAGGTTCTGCTCGGTTTCGCATGGTCATGCCTCTATGTTGGAGCCCTGAAGTACGTGACTGAGCGAAATGAGGACAGATCGACTGCCTCAGGATTGCTTAATTCCACAATGTCAATCTCTATGGTGATGGGACCTATCATAGCAGCAGCGTTCTATTCTATCTGGCCGGGATATGCCCCGATTATTCTCTTTGCATTGTTGATGTCATTGGTCAGCTTTGCGATATTCTGGGTGAGTAGCAACAAATCGGACTCCTATACACCCGTCAAGGGGATAGACTGACTAGCATTGGCCGACAGCTTGGTCAGACAGAGACTTTTCAAGTCCACAGAGTCTTGTCTTTGCAGAGAGTCGAGAGAGAAGGTGAACTCTTGGAGATAAGGGAGATGCTCACAGTCGAGCTGGACTTCGCCTTGAGCCTGACTGAATCTGTGGGATGGAGTAGTATCAGGAAAGACTTTGAAGAGCTGCTCCTCTTCGACCAACATGGTTGCTTTGTGGGAGAGGAAGACGGGGTCCCAGTGGGCATGGTCTGCGCTCTATCTTATGGTCCGTTCGGAACCATTGGTAATCTGATTGTAGTCGATGACTACCGAGGGCAGGGAAGAGGTGCTCTTCTGATGGAGCACGCCATGGAGTACCTGAGAAGCAGCAAGGGAACTGAAGCGATGATGCTTGACAGTGTGCCTGCTGCCGTGCCCCTTTATGAACGTCTGGGCTTCAAGAAGGTCTGCCGATCTCTGCGGTTTGCCGGCCGTGTCGAACCTAGGAGGTCCCCCATAGTCCGACCTATGGAAGGCAAGGACCTGATGCATATTCTCTCAATTGACAGGAAACACTTTGGAGCTAGCAGATTCCTATTCATATCAAGTGGTCTCGCCGCCAATCCAGAACTTTCACGAGTGATTGAGGTCGATGGAGATATCGTTGGCTATGTTATGGGTAGCGAACGTTATGGCCATGTTCGACTAGCACCCTGGGTCATGTCTAATCATTTCAAACTGGCTGAGGAGATCCTACGTGACTTTGCAGTGCAAGCTGGAGGACGAATGATCAAACTTGGCGTATTGGAGAGTAGCAGGAGAGCCATAGGTGTGTTGAAGGTCTGTGGTCTGTTGGAGAAGGACGCTTCTTGGCGAATGGTTCTTGGCACGGATGAGAAGCCTGAGTTCTCGGATGGACTCTTTGCAATAGGATCTCCAATGAGAGGATAGTCCGTACAACACTGCCCACTGACGATAGCGAGCGATTCATATCCACCACAGATATGTTGCATGTTGAAGATACGATGAATCTCGAGTTTCTCCTTCAACCAAGAGTCTGGTGTGTCTTAAGGGAGCTGAAGTGGGGGGATAGGTTCGAGCGGGATCTCGTCGAGAAGATTGCGAACATTGAAGGAGGACCAGAGAGAATCAGTGAGATAAGCGACCGACTGTTGAAGATGGGCTTGGTATACCGCCTGCGCGGGGACCAAGGAAGTCCCTATCTATGTCTCACGGATAAGGGCCAACTCGTGACTGACCGTTTGATTGAGGTTCAGGATGTCCTCGAATCCGACGAACCGTCACCAGGAACCTGAGGCAAAGGCATCGACGCTAGGTCAACATATCCTAGCACTCGCATCTAGTCGCATGTCGCGCAGACGTTTGTCTGTGTCTCGCCGACTCCACCAATGCCCCTTAGCTTTTCCACAACATAGGCGCTCATGTCTTCGTTGCTCTTGAAGACAGCTTTCACAATGATGTCGAAGGCTCCAAAGATGATGTATGCTTCTTTTGTTTCTTCAAGGTTCAGAATCTGTTCATACACCTCTCTATTTGTCATTCCGTCAACCTTGATCATGATAAAAGCGGTCAGAGCCATTTGGAGTCTACCTCAACTAGAAATAGGTAACTAGACTCTACGCGACACTTATCCTTTGCGTATCAGATTGAAAAGAACGCTTGTGACCCCCCTTAGGAGTCCTTGATGAAATTGCCCAATTTGAGCAGTCAGAGTCGACGTATGAGTTGAATGGCTGTCTTCCCTAAGTCCACAATAGTGAGCTCTGGCACCGAGTCAGACGTTGCCCACGCTATGAGCCATATGTTGCCCTCCACCAATGCCATCAGAAGATGCCCTTGCTCTTTCCCCGCTGTGGCCACAAGAGTATCGGAACTAGATGAAACCGTCTTGTATTTTACGCCCCCAATCTCGATGCTCCCCTTTTCAGCGGTAGGTGCTTCTGCTAGATCAGCAGCCGCGTCTACTATGCCGCCCCAATTCTGAGTGACCCAAATGATCTCACCATCTTTTAGGACTGCAAAGGCCTGAATCTTTGGATTGTTCGCGTAGAGAAGATTCCACTCATTTTCGATGGTTTGGTCCATTGTTCACTCATACTCGTCATGCTTTGTGTAGACTAGATCTTCCCCTTCAGCGATTTGGCCGCACGGTCCACATCTACGTATGTTCCGTCTGGTTGAGCCTCAGCGGCGGCCCAAGCAACTACGAACTTGTCACCTTCAATCTTTGCAAGCACGAGTAGTCCGTTACCCTGCACATTTCGTGCCACCAGGCTGTCCGGCGTTGTCCTCAGGGTCGAGTATTTCACTTGGTTCTGTACGACTGAACTCGCCCCAGAGGTCACTGCCTGAGCCAACTGGGCGGCGTCGGGTCCTAAATTCCAATTATCCGAAGCCCACAAAACTTGACCGGAGGTTGTGATAACACCAAATGCTTGAACCATCTGCCCACTTGCATTGTAACATTGTGTATATGCGTCTAGTACCGGGTCTGACATCAAAACGCACCCGCTCTTCACTTGAGAAATGAGGCCATAAAAAGGAATCCTTGACGGAGTTTCACACCAGAACACCAAAACCATCAGGAGAGAGGACTTTCTCGATTAGGTAGTAGATAATGTTAGTTGCTCAAGTCTTGGACCTTAGTTGTGTGATCCTCTCGAAGAGTTCAGTGTTCCTCCGCTCTTGATGGTCGCCAGGAACCCCGAACTTCTTGAAGCCCATTGGCACGATGATGACATCAACATCACCTTCATGTGTTGAGGTCTTGCTCGGAAGGTCGACCCGGAAGAAATAGGGGCCATAGAAGGTCCTCTGCTTCACTTCCCAATACTTGGTGTGGTATTTCGCCTTGATCTCTTCCTTCTTCTTCTGAATGTTCATTAGTCGGTCTAGGTAGACGTAGTCGAGAGAGGAAACGTGTGGTTTCTCCTTCCAGTCGTCGTAGAAGAATCGCCTGCTAGTCCTCTCAAGACTGCCTGCTATTCCTCCGACGACAATGATTCGTTTGTTTGTCAGGAACATCACCCCATACCGACCGGTCTTCTTGCTCTTGAGGCAGAGACCGCCATAGTCGAAGTACAAAGGAGTTTCGTCAGACTGAAGGACTCCGGCCTGGTCAAGGAGTGATGCGGCTACAGGCCCTGCAGCCAACCTACCTTCAAGGTCACGTTCAAGAAGGGTTTCAACGTGGTTGCCACCTTCTCCTCCTTTTGCAAGTGTCCTAGTTAGGAGTTCGAAAGGTCCTCCCTCCTCTGAGTTCAGGAGTCGGATTGCAAGCTCTCGTACCTTCTCAACCTCGCTACGTGTGAATGGAATGGGGTTCTCATAATACTCAATCGTGAGGTCGAGTAGAGGAGCCATTCTAGCTCCTCTTGGAAGGCTTTTGGACGACAGGGTTTCTTGGACAGCTTTTTCGACCCTGGTCACGAAGTCGTTATCACTCATGCTCATCCTACATCAGAGCCCTCCCTATCACTATTCCGGCTTGGAAGACATGCTGCCCAATCTGAAGAGCCAAAGCGGATGCTAACGCTCCACCACCAGTGACCCCAAGAATGGAGTATGTCGCCTTCAATCGGACCAGGCCGCCAACACCCGGAATTCGACTCCATCGATTGGCCTTGGCAATCTTGTTGACCCGGGACATGGCTTCGTAAAACTCACTCCCCGCGCTCCTCTGGAACGCGGTGCTCCTTATGCCAAGGACGACTGAAGAGAGAAGGACTAACTGAAACGCGGCCTCACCGAAAAGGCCTCCATCGCCAAAGACTGTACCGACAGCGCCAAGAGCATAGAGGAAGGATGCTCCAGTCAAAAGATGTTTGAAGGACTCCCACATGTACCCTATCGCAAACCTCCTGACCATATCACCTTCGCGGACTAGGCCTAGACCACTTCGTAGTGACCCACCATATCCATCGCCTGTGCGTAGCCACTTTGCCGCCCGCTGTAGCGTGGAATACAGTTGAGCTTCTTGGCGTTCAATGATATCATCGATAGAGTGTTTAAGCACCCCACGGAACATCTGACCTCCGCTCAAGACGCCGCCCACAGCCATGAATGTTAGCTGAGTTAAGATCAGATTTGCGACGGAGCTGCTCTTGAATGAGAAGCAATGATGGCCGAGGCCGAGTTCCTCCAAGAGAAGAAGACAACACATCCATACGGAAGTAGTCAAAGGTTATTTGCAAGAGGAATTAGTGGCGAGCACGCGGAAATCGTGGTAGGAGGGGGGAGTTTCGCAATTGAGGGTATGTAACGAAAGCTAGCCCGTATGCTCACGATAGATGTCACACGTACCCTCACTCAAGCATCTATCTATCAGCAATGCTATTCTTCCTATTCCTCCCCCCAATCGGAAGGGTCCTCCGTCATGAACCGAGTATAGTCGATGTTTCTCGGTTCTAGTTCGCGGATTGCCTTTACCATGATCGGGTCTTCCATCAGACCTTCGACGCACCTTAGCGTTCTTATCAGGTTCACCTTGTCATCCTTCCGCTCCTCCCTCTGGATCAGCAGGGCGAGTACGTCAGGATGCCTCCTCAGGATTGCTCTGCCATCCTCTCCTATCAGAAGGAGGGAGATGATTGCCTTCTTGGCACGCCTGATCTCGATTATTTCTTCGAAGATGTCTGGGGGGCAGGTGAGAGAAACTCGATTCCATAGAGCGAGTAGAGCATCCTCAGCTCGGCTGTCGAACGTCATCCAGAAACGATCGGCTACCATATCCTGTTGGTTCCAGGCACCCGCTTTCAACACCTTAAACAGATGTTCGGAGCTCTCAGGACAACGAATCAACGCCATCGCAGACAAGGCCTTCCTCCCTCCAACATTGTTCTTCTTTGCCAGCGGCAGAATGTGGTCGAAGGAACTGGGGTGTCCAACCCATCCGATGGCATCAAGGACATTATGCAGGTGGTCACTTCGAACTGGTATCAGCTCTAAGAGCTGATGAAGCAGATGCAGGGCCCTAGAGTCTCCCAAGGTTCCCATGTCAAACAGCCCATTTACGAACCACCTCTTCCTGCCACCAATTGACACCGACATGATGGCCTTCAGCAGAATCTGCGTGAGGTCATCGTAACCCTTCCAGGCCTCAGGCCAAGAGGAAGGTTCCCTGCGCCATGACTCGAACCGCGCGTTACTCAGCCTTGTATGCCCCCCCAGGGCATGGGTCATCTCATCGAGTGCCTTTAGGGCAGACCTTGCGAATCCTACGGAACGGGTTCTCTGTAAGGAACCCTCTGTCAGGATTCTGAAGCCATAGTATGTTCCCACTATGTCATTTGGCTGTGACTCTTCACTGAGACCTTGGATCTCCCTCTTTCTTGTTTCTATGATGTCCGGAACAGCGGCCGCGAACACGGAGTCCGATATCGCATCCACATCCAAGAAGAACGTCCTGTGCTCGGCTGCCTGTGACCTCAGAACATCGAGAGCCACTGGGACCACGTTCTGACGGAGCTCCTCTAGACTTGATGCCTGAATGTCCTCGAAAGGGTCTAGGCTGCCATGTTCCAGAATCTTCTGACCGTGTTGCCGCTTGTACCGGAATCGAAGGTCAATTCCTTTGACTATCTGCAGACCAAGGATGTGGACAAGGCCGTCTCGGAGCGTTCCCTGCCTCACTCCCCAACCAATGTCCTGGTTGGAGAGAAACCATGGTCGACAACCAAGGACCTCCTCTGTTATGTGGTGTGGTGGTTCTCCCGGTAGGCCATAGCGGAGGTCAGGAAGGGAGAATTGCCACGCCCCGACAATTTCCCAGTCCGGCGCGGGTATTCTTTTCAGTTGTACAGCGACCTCTGACCAACCAGACTCTTGGAGAAGTTGGTCTACGAAGTCATCAAGCTCGTCGTACCTGCGAAGTCTGATGAGTCTGGACAGCGGCTCCTCCTCAATCATGCCAATCACCTGTTAGACAAACTCCTCAATAAAAGACTGTTTCGACCCTTTGATTCAAGGTACAGTACCAGACCCGATATACTCATACCTTCTTACCTACAATGACTGAGTGCTTCGTTCCCTCGAACCATGAAACGTGTGCTTTCGTAGGAGCCCAAATCGTTCGTCTGACACAAAGGGGCATGATAGACACTATCGAATTCTCAAGGTACAACAAGCCCTGACGGCCTTCGAAAACAGGTGAAACAGACTCTTATGGGGGGCTGAGTGCTTGGCCTCATGTCACGGCATGCTGTTTGGGAAAACGATGAGGGAACATTCCTTAGAGTCACTGCCAGGCCGAGGTCAAAGAGAAGAGAGATCGTATTGGACTTGGATGATGAGAGTCTTGTCGTGAATCTGACCTCTCCTGCGCGTGAGGGAAAGGCAAACACAGAGCTGCTCAGACTACTTGCAAAGCTGTTGAAAGTATCGGCAGGGAAACTGAAATTAGTCAGAGGACGAAAGTCAAGGGAAAAGACCATTCTGGCAGAAGGACTTACCGCTGAGAGCGTCGTTCGTCTGCTCCGAGAAGTCACAAACGATAAATAACAGGCGGGGTTCAGACCTGCTTTAATCCTGCACAAGTTCGTCCACTATCCCCCTCAAGTGGTAATGACAGAGCGAACACAGGCCGGAGGACAGCAGTTGAGAAGAATCCGCAGGTCGACTAGAGCCCTGATGGGGGGGTTGTTCGGGGCGGGGCTTTTCTATGCACTCGTCGTGGCGGCTGAGGGTCGATGGAGTGGCCCTGATGTTATCTCCGCCATAATCATACAGGTAGTGCTGCTTGTCGCATCTCTCTCCCGAGGTCCTATTGGGAAGATGGGCCTGCTCTACATCAATCTGGCCATGATTGCCTATGTCCTTCTATTGGGCTTCTTCGGATTCTTCACAGAGATTACACTCATGGCTGCTGGAAGCATGGCACTCTACACGTTCATAGCCAGTCAGCCAAAGTTCCCTCTCACGAAACGTGCAATGGTCACTGGTGTCGCCGTTGGCGTGGTAATGACATTTCTTGGAATCTATCTCGCTCTGAAGGTCGGAGTAGTCTACTTCATTGGTGCAGAGTTGCTAGGAGCAATCATTCTCAGCTTATGGGGAAGATACACACCCGAAGAGAATACCGTGGTCGTAGCCATTGCAAACAGTTCAGGATTCATTTCGGTAGGCGTCCTTGTTGTGTTTCCCGCCATAGCAATCTTTGTTGAGGACCTCGTGCTCGTGAATCAGCTCATAACCTTTCCATTCATAGCTGTGGTGACAGGAATGAGCGCCTTTTTCGGACTCATCCTACTAGTTCCTTTCCGGGAGCGCTTCGAGGACGACCCGTGGCCTCAGGTGCAACCACAAGCTGAGTGCATAAAGGCCCTAGCCTCAGACCCCGCATCCAAGACAAATGTCGCGACAGGGATTGCTCCAGCTGCCACATGGGTAGCAGCTACTAGGATAGCGGAACAGGCAACTGGTTCAAGTCTTAGTTCAGTTCCAAATGCACTGGAACCACTGATTCCCGCTGCAGGTGCAGTCCCAGACTGGATAGGCATTGCCAATTCTCCCCTCCTTGCCGGCATTGGCTATTTCGTAGGATGGAAGCGAACTCTGGTCCTCTTGTGCGGGACTCTAACAACCATGTTGATTTGGATTGTGCTTGAAGGAGCTGCGCCAATCGCGTATTCAGAGCATCTCCATCGCCCTGAGATCATCTATCTTGTCCTAGGTGTCTTTTCGGCTGTGATTCTCAAGGACGTGATGGCGAGTCGAGAACGGGATTTGAGTCCTGTTGAGTTCGAGCAACTGGCCGAGAACCACATGAACGACAGGACTTCACATGAAGATCAAACACAGCATGTTGACCGACCTCACACGGCCGAGGAGATACCACAGCTCCTCCGTGTTAAGGAGGAACTCTTCTCCATCGAGGCCCTGCGAGAAGAAATCAGGGAGATGGTGACAGATCCGAGAGAGTACATGAGAAGCCGAAGAGGAAAGATGCCACCATGGGTAGCCTTCACATCAATGATTCTGTTCATGATTGTGGGAATCATCATCTTCTCGGTCCTAACGCCATTCGTGGGGGTGCAGATTCCATGGCTTCTCTTTGTCTTTGGAACACCATTGGCGATGGTGTCAGCATACTTCACTGCTAGATCCATTAGCGAAACGGGCATGCTTGCAGGTTACATCTCAGACATTGTTTCCATTCCTGCCATTCTGTTCTTCAGGGTGTCCTTCCAAGCCATTACCACATTCATGGCAATGCTCGGGGGACTCCAAGATGCAGCTCTTGCGCTTCTAGTACACCTGAAGCTAGGAAGGATAACCGGTGTTAGAGGAAGGGACATTCTCAAGGCTGTCTTCATTGGCTTATTTCTGGGTACGATAATCGGTTCAATGATTACATTCATGCTGTACAGAACCTATGGTTTCGGCGGGACTGACTTTCCAAGCCCAGTAGCACAGCTGTTCGGCTTTCTTGTGACAAGTCTAGCAGACATCGGTGATCTCCAGCTCCCAGGGGTTTCCTTCTTTCCTGACATCCATCCAGTCCTTGCGCTTCTGTACTTACTTTCTTTTGGTGTCATTGGAGGGATTGCAGGAATAACGTTGAATAAGAGAGGGTTGAGTGCCATTAGCCTGGCCGTCGGGCTACTGATTCCTCCTGCAACGGCTGTGGCCATGCTCTTTGGCGGCTACGTTGACTATCGGATGGAGAAGCTCCGAACAGGTGGACCTGATGGGAGAGCACTACCACCCTCTGTTTGCGATCAGATTAGAGAAAGGTCCACTCAGATCTTGAGCGGAGTAGTGGCAGGAGAGGCCATTGTCACTGTTCTCTGGGTAATGTGGAGTGCATTGACTCTGTTCGCTTAGCTGGA
>JBHIAE010000083.1:0-9737 GCA_046758445.1 Candidatus Thorarchaeota archaeon
AACATGACCGTCTACTATGGTGATCTTGACAATGGATTCGGAGTTGATTCTGCATTTGTTGACTTGCGAGTCGAGAATGAGTCCGGCCCAGTTGTTTCCACGCCTTCTTCGTTGGGCAGTGGATTCTACCTTATTCAGATAGATGCAGACCAATTCGGTCTCGGTTTCCAGACATTCACCGTGTACGCCGACTGGACAGGTCCTGTCGCCAAGTATCAAAACAAGAACTTTGTAACGACTGCTAACATAATAGGACTTGAGTCGACTCTCACGCTTCTCCTCGCTTCCGAACCAACTCCCTACTATGGCAATATGAGCTACAAGTTCTTCTACAGCGATCTCGGGAGCGGTGCAGGTATCCATAACCTGACGTACAACGTGTTCGTCTATGTGAGCTTCCAGGGTGAGTCTGTTGACCTATCTCAGGTCAACATCATCGACTACTCTATGAGTGAACAGGGCAACTATTCAATCCAGTTCAACACCTCGATATTCGACAGAACCGGGCTAATCTACATGAACGTCTTTGTCAACTGGTCGAAAGGGGTTGCACCGTTCTATCAGAATCGTACAGACGTTGTAACGCTTAGAATACTGCCTCGTGACACGCTTGTGTCCATCATTCCGCCATCCCCAACAAGCTATGGAGAGAATGCCACGTATACATTCACTTACGAAGATGTCGCAGGCGCTGTCAACGTCCTCATAGGTGATTCACCGTCGCTGTCGATATCCTCAAACGTGACATTCTCCTACTCGGAAGTCGCTGGAACCTTCGTGATAGAGTTCAACACTACACAGTTTGGTGGTCTTGGACAGCAGGCGATAGAACTAGACATTGTTTGGAGTGGGGTGCCATTCTACGCTAATAGAACGAATCAGATTGTCTTCCTCAATGTCTTGGCAAGGCAGACGTTCCTCGAGTACTTGGCACCTGCACCCACACAGTATTCGGATATTGTGAGCTTCAATGTAACTTGGACTGACATAACAGGGGGTTCGTCAGACGGCATCGTTGGGGCGTCACTCACGCTGTATGAGGGAGCAGTACCGATCAACAGCATCTACTACAATTGGACAGAGATTTCCGGAGGAATCTACTCAGTCGATCTGAGCGCAACATATCATGCGCCTGGAACATATGACCTAACGGTGGTCATGTCTGCCGGGGTCTTCTACATCGAAGACTCGACTGCAAGTCGACAGTTCGCAGTTAGAGAGAGGATAACTCTGCTATCAGCAGAACCTGTCAGGACAGTCCCCTACAACTCCTCGATTGAAGTGATACTATACTATCAAGACCTCTTCACAACGGACATCATTGCGAATGGTTCGGGTGACTTGACGCTGGAGATCCTGACTCCGGGAGTCTGGTACTTCACTGTTGAATGGAAGCCAGTGTTCGTTTATTACGTGCTCAGGGTGGAAACGTACAACCATCCCGAGCTTCTAATAGGTACTACATACACTCTCGCTCTCAACATGAGCTATGCCTATCAAGCACCCTACTACGCATCGGACGACGTAGTCATCGAATACGAGTTGAGGATTAGAGAATCAACAATCTCGCTTGACACTCCGCCTGAGTCAACGGCCTACGGCAATGATGCAACATTTGTCATTCTCTACAATGATGCCGATGCAGATGAGGGCATTGTGAACGCAGACATCTCACTCTATCTCAACTCCACCCTTCTTACTCAGGGCGCCGACTACATCCTGAGCCAGGGGCCAGATGGATACTACACTTTTGACCTAGACACGACTGTATTGGCAGGCTTAGGACTCAACATTCTGAGCGTGCACGCGAATTGGAGCGGTACACCGTATCACGAGAACCTCACAACCATTGTTAATGTCCTGGTCAGAGAGCGAGGGACCATCATCGAGATTACTCAACCGCCCTCCCAGGTACAATACTTGGATGATGTGACCTTCACGTTTGTCTACAGAGACCTTGACACAGGAGTTGCGGGTGGCACGCCAGTTTTGGGTCTAACATCTGGAGATGTTAGGTTGTTCTGTGAGAATGGCACTGAGATTCTGTCTGGTTACTCTTTTGTTCCCAGCGGTTCTGGGTATGAGATAGTTGTTAACTCTGCGGGAATCAGTGACGTGCTTGACAGCAACTATAACCTAACTCTGATTGTGGACTGGGACGGTGCAACGGCACCTTACTACGCAGATCGCACTACCTCTCTAAGGGCGTCAATTGCAGGGCGTGTCATGAATGTAGAACCTGATTTGATTGAAACTACGCCAATTACTGGTCCTGCCGGAACTGACAACATGACCATATCATTCAGAGTTTCAGACGCTGGAAACAACAACCCGATAGATGGAGCAATCATACTCTTCAGCTGTCAGGAGCAAGCAAGCTTCACCTACTGGCTCACAACTGGCCCCCAGCCTGGTGAGTACACCATCAATGTTGATACAGCCTCTTTGACTTCTGGCATCGGACCAGGCGCCTATCATTTCGACTTGGAAGTACGATGGAACCCATTTCTTGCTCCTTATTACTCCAATCGTTCAGCAATGACACGGACTGGATGGGTTGACTTGGTAGTCACTAATCTAGAGGCTGACGTACCCATCCCAGCCGCTCCACAGATTGGAGAATACGTGATGGTAAATGTCACCTTCTATGACCTAGACCACGGTCCAGTCGAAATCGATGGCGCTTCCATCTTTGCACAATACTTGGGTGGTCCATTGGACGGGATTGTTCCTCAAGACTTCGTCGCTACCCCAACGGGCACACCAGGAGAATACAATGTGAGTTTCAGCACTGCAGACATTCCTGACGAGGGCAGCTATACGGTTAGAATAACGGCTTCCAAGGTGGGATATGTGCAAGGTATCACCACTTCTACTGTGAGCGCTCAGAGGATCTCCACTGAAGTCGTGCCTCAGCAGATTTCGTATAATGTTAACTGGACTGAAACGATCAGAATATACGTCAACTACACCGATCTTCTAAACGGCATTGGGATTTCTCTAGCCACTGTTACTTGGAGCTATAGTCCTTACTACATCGACGAGAGCTTCACAGAAAGTGGTTTACCTGGGCAGTACTGGGCAGATGTAAACACGATCAGCGGGACTGCGGGAACATGGGTGTTGTCGGTCAAGGCGTCATTGGACAGGTATCAACTTGCTACCACAACTGTGACTCTTGTTGTCCTTCCACTTCCAAGCGAGATAGTCATTGAGACTCCTGCAGAAGAGGTTCCTGATGTCAGCCGTGGCGACCCTGTTGACGTGGTTGTGTTCCTAAACGACATACAGAACGCACAGGGTATTGACTTCTCATACGTTGAAGAGGTCTACTTAACGTTCCAGGGTCAGGAATATGCAATGGGTATCCATAATGGAACAATCGGGTTCTATGACGGCCAACTGCCCGGCGCTGTGACAGGCTCTCTCGAGCCGAGAGCATATGATGTTCGAATCACGGCCAGGTTGACAAACTACGAACTCGCAATCAACCAGTTCAAGGTCAACATACTTCAAACAGAAACGCAGGTCAGTGTTTGGGACGCTCAAAGATCTGAATTCAACAATGGCACTCCCGAATCTTTGGTTATTGAAGCGGTATATCTAGAAGTCGTCAACTTTACTGTTCAGGTAATAGCTCCGGCGTTTAGTAACGCAACGTACACAGAGTTCATCGAGAACGCTACTGTTGATTGGGTGTTCTCTCGCTGGGGAGTAGACTACAACTTCACTAACAAAGGGAACGGCATCTTCGAGCTGCTCTTTGATACATCTGAGGGGTCTTACGGCACGTGGGGACTCACGTTCTCAGCGGAACCTGATAATAGGTTCTTTGCAATAGACGACCTCTTGGTAACACTCGTCATCAAGAAGATACCAACAGAGGTAGTTACTCCCATCATCGAGCCCAAGTACTGGGGCTGGAAGGGCAATCTGACTTTCACCTATTATGACACGCATTATGACACTGGCGTAATCGGTGCCACTGTGACATACTCCTACCTAGACCTTCAGAATCTCAATGCGACCAGACATGGCGATGGGAATTACAGCATCTATATTGACACTACTAGAATGGTGCCAAGTGCCACTACTCGCTATCCAATCCTAGTCACATTCGATAAGGGAGAAGGTGATTATGAAAGCAGAACTGCTGGTGTGCAGCTGCTCGTCCTTGAAGTGCCGACAGAGATTCTAGTCAACTACACCAGAATCTACGATGGCGGCTTCACCAGAATGGATGGAGATGTCAAGATCTATGATATGGAGATCCCGTTGGGTGGGGCAATTGACTTTGAGTTCTATTACAACGACACTGAGGGCTCAGATGGCTATATCGGAGGACTCTCCGGTTCATCAACAAACCTCACAGAGCTCTTTGGTGAAAACATGCAGAAGAAGTATCCTCATGTGACTGACATTGGAGATGGCAGATACACATTCACCTTTGATACAAGTCATTCCTCGCTGTTTGACGCCATCGGGGGCATCCCTGAAGCTAGTCCGGGCAAACCCTACACCTTCTCCATTTCCCTCTGGGTCGCTAACAGGACTCTCCGCACAGTTCGGATACGTATCACTATCATCGAGGTACCGACATTGATCGAAGTCGTGGATTCGAGTCTCAACATAGGCTATGGCCTGGAGGGCTATGTGATAATCAGATACTGGGACACTTGGAGTGACGTACCAATCACAGGGGCGGACATTGTCGCTACCATAGACAATCAGTATGTGACAGTCACCTACAATGGAACTGAGGCAACTCCCGGTTACTACAGAATCACTTTTGCTGCTGGAGCTGCGATATGGGACATCATGAAGGTGGCGCAGACTGTTGACATTGAGTTCGAAGTGTCTATGAATAACTATCAATCGCACACACAAGATGACCTGGTCGAAGACCTCACAGTCGTTGTTGCCCTTAGTCCCACCGAGGAGATGATTAACAGATGGTTCCCAATTCTTACTCCTCTGAGCCTCGCCATTATAGTCCTCTTGGGTGCGTATATCAGAGTCTGGAGTGTGCCAAAGAGACTCAGGCAGATCAATGCCCAGATCAAGGCATTGCGAAAGGGTAAGATTCCCAAGCCAATCGATGAAGCGAAGAGTCGACAGGAGCTTCTTGCCGAGCTCTTTAACGACACCTATTCTGAGGTCGACATCAAGCGCGAGTCAATTCAGATGCCGGAAGAGTCCGTCACAGTCGAGGTTCCAGAAATGGGCGAACTGCTCATCCAGCTGCAAATCATGACACACCTGAGTCCGGAGGAGCTTGAGGAGTTCAAAGGAGACATCTCAAAGATGAGAGTCAGCGAACAGGCAACCTTCGTGAAGGAAGTCATAATGCAGGAGGCCATGAGGGCTGCGCGACGCGACGGTAAGACCATTGATGATGTGCTTGAAGCCGTCCGCCTCGAAGCTCTAAAGCGACTCAAGGGCGAAGAGGAGCTCATTGAACCAGGCGTACCTGTTGTGCCTGAGGAGAAGCCAATGATTCTGGTGGAGGAAGAGGAGGAAGCCCCGCCGCCCGTCGAGGAGGAGGAAGTGACTCCTGAAGCTGAACGACCTGAGATGGAAGAAGTAGTGCCGAGCGATAGACTCAGTGAGTACGAAATCGAGGAGCTCCGCAAAGAGTTAAAGGCTCGTGGAGTGCCACCTCACGAGATTGATACTATCATGGAACAGGCTAAGGTACTACCTCGCGAGCTCGTAGGAGAGCTTGTCAAGAGCCTTGGCGGGGAGAAATAGTAGCTGACTGTTGCTCTATCCCACTAGGGCCCTTAGCAAGCAACTTTCGAAAAATAGTCGGCTCTGACTACGAACCGAATGCCATTCTACACAGAATCTCTTATTATGGTCAGACTTCTAGACCCTACTGCACCGCACGGTCTACTGAGTGGCCCTAGTCCGAGTGCGTTGCAATTGGGAAGAGAGAATCAGAGGTCGTCCACGATGGAGAAGCGTATGTATTTTGGCCTTGCTTTATTCGTATTGTTCATCTTGCCCTTGGTTGATTCATCCACGGGGTCTGGAATCTCCACATTAGGTGCACCTGGTGCTTCGGGTAGCTTCGGAACGGTTGCGGACGGACCGATTGCATACACTGGAAAAGGCAGTCCACTCGCTGTCACTCTGAAGGGAGTGTTCACTGCAAACGGCTCAGCATGGACATCCAGTGGTCAGACTTACGCATTTGACTTCACGCCGGGTGCATCTTTCTCAGTGACAAATGCTAGTACCGTCAGCTGGACGGCGTTCGCTCTTGTATCTGCTCCTAGTATTGTCACCAATGTGAGCCTCGTAATCAACTATCCTCAGGAGGACTGGCGGCCCACTACAGTCACTAATCCGGATGGGACCACCAAGTCTCTTGGCTCTGACTGGACATACACTGGCGGGGTCTTGACTGTAGCGGAGTCAGCTGTTGACACCTATGGCTTCTGGAAGATTGAGTTCTTGGGTGGAAATCAGATCTCCGATCTAGTCTTGGGTGTGAATGGAGGGTCACTGTCCAAGACGGCAATCTTCGACATCGGGCAGACAATGCAGTTCCAGCCAAAAGAGTCATACCTACCCGGATCAGCCTCTGAGATTCGACTCATTGACCCAACTGGGTCTCTCTGGTACTCGTCTTCGGATACAAATGTCGGGTCAACAACTCACGTCATTCCATCATTCAGATACAAGAAAGACATAACCATCAACAGCGCGCAAGTGGCGGCGGACGTCACCGACTTTCCAGTCATGCTTGAGCTCTACGATACCGACCTTCGAACCAAGGCAGAATCTGATGGCGATGACATTCTGTTTGTTCAGAACGGTGTTGTCGTGGCACACGAGATTGAGCTCTTCGTCCAGAACTTCAATTCCTCACATGCGCGGCTTGTCGCATGGGTGAGGGCGAACCTTACGGCTTCCACTGATTCAACCCTCTCAATGTACTACGGAAACTCTCTGGTCGGTCCAACGCAGAATCCTCATGCTGTCTGGTCGAACGGTTATGAGGCAGTGTGGCATCTCGGAGAGAATGCAGCGGGTGGTGGGACTCACTTTGATTCTACGTCTGGTTCGTATGATGGTATACAGTCGGGCAATGTCAGAGTCGACGGTCTGATAGGCAATGGCCAAGACTTCGATGGAAACAACGATTGGATTAGTATCGATTCGACTGAGGGACTTGACCCCGAGGGTGACATTACGATCTCGGGTTGGTTCAAGCTTCCCTATACCCACGACAGCACCTCTCTCACTTCAAGGTTGATAATGGAGAAGTATCTCAGTGATGGCGATGACCTGCATATCGCTCTTGTCGGAACTGACTACGGAGGCGGCGCGGCGGACGGCACTCTTGTCTTCAAGATTGAGAACCATGGTGGTAGTGGAGGCGATGGCGGGGCTCAATATGTCTACACCTCAACCGCCTCGTGGGCTCAGGACACTTGGTATTACTTCTCCTGTACCATGGATACCTCCAATTCAGATAAGAACAAGATCTACATCAACGGCATTCGCGATGATGGTGGCAAATTCGGCGAAAATCCTTACAACAATCTCACTTTCAATGCTGATTGGGGAATCGGTGGCAGATATACAGACTCACAGTTTCCCGGACGGGAGGGCTGGTTTTATGGCAGTCTTGACGAGGTACGAGTGGCCTCCGGTCTACGCTCTGCACAGTGGCTGAGAACTGAGTACTTCAGCCAAAGCTCTGGCACATTCTATTCAGTAGGCACTGAATCTGAGCGTTCCTTCTACGAGCCTTCATTCACAAAGATTCTCGACGTAACGGCTCCTGCTGGACTTTGGACAGCAAGCGTTCACTTCAGAGACGCAGGCGGTACAGTTGACTTCAGAGTTGGAGAGTACGAGAGGAACTTCATTGTGAGGCACACTACTTCACTCTCGCTTGTGACATCCAGCCTACAGACCAAGGTTGCAGGTGATCTGCTCTACATGGAGGTAAGCCTAGCCGATACGGACAGTCCGGGCCCTGTCAGTGGCTCAACAGTAATAGCCAACTGGACAGCTTCTGGTGTTCCAACGTTTGTCACTCTCGAGGACTTCGGGGATGGAAGGTATGGCAAGACCGTGGACACTTCGGACTTGGATGATACAGGAAGATGGAGGATAGACATCCAGTCAGCTCATCCATACTACAGTGATGCATCAACGTATTTTGAGTTGGATCTGAATCATGCTACAGAACTTGCATACGAATCGGTTGCAACCACACCGATTGGCTTTAACTTCACTGCATCTCTCGTTTACCGAACCGCCATCGGCGGGACACCGATAGAGAACGCAGACATAACCTTCGCGAATGGGACTCCAATTACACCTGTGTTTGAAGGCAATGGACGATATGCCATCTCAATCGCCACGACTGGGCTTTCGCCTGGCAACTACCTCTACACTTTCAATGCTACAAAGCCTGGATTCTTCTTTGAGATGGCAAGTACGACTGTTAATTTCACGCTGAGACCCCACCACACAACACTATCTGCCCAAGGAGGTCTTACTATTCCTTGGGGGGAGAACACGGGATTGACAATAGTCGTGACTGATACGGACACCGGCACGACAGTTTCTTTCACTGAGGTCGACTCATTCTCGTTCATCGGAGTGGTAAACGGACCTGTGAGCTATACTGGAGTAGGTCCTGTTGTGAATCTTACAACGAATGCATGGGGCGTGGGAACCGATACCCTGACAATATCGTTAACAATGTCAAATCCTGACTACTATCACCCTCCTGACTATAGCTTCGATGTCATAGTGAGAGCTCACTATACGTCTGCGAGCGTTTCGGGCGATTTGACCACACCCTACGGAAACAACACTCCTCTCACAGTTGTCCTAACAGATACGGACACAGGGACTGTGATATCAAATGACTCAATCATAGATACTCTCACTTTCACTTCATTCTACGGCAGCCAACCTTTCAGCACACCAAGCTTCGACGTCACTCTCACAACGAATTCATGGAACGTAGGTTCGACTGCTGTGACACTGTCCGTGACATTAGTAGGTACTGACTACCGAGCCCCTTCAAACTATGACTTTCAAGTCGTCATTAGCAGTCTCGCCACCGATATGTATCATGAGCCTAGTACACTGAGGTTCTCAACTGGACAAGACTTCTTTGTCACTCTCAGAGTGAACGTGAGTGAGCCCGGGCCAAACTACGGACTTCCTGTCACTGGCCTCGCGCAGGGTGAGTTCTCCGTGCCTGGGTACACTATTTCCATTGATACAACCGATCAGGCGATTGGCAGATATGGCCTGACGATTTCGTTTGCTACTCATCCCTTCGCAGACGGCTTTCACACAATCACTGTCTACGTTAATCCCACTAGCATCAACTACGCAGGCACCAATCTGGTGATCACCTTCAAGTATGAACCGGGAATCGCAGCCTTGTCGTCACCCAACTATCCACAAGTCACGACTCCCTTTGACACCGATGTGCAGATCACTCTGAACTATGAAGATGCGGACAGCGGTGCTCCTATAGTGGGGGCAACATTGGGCGGGAACATTACTACTTACGGTCAGGCCTTTGCAGGCGGAGTCTATACCATATGGATTGACGTGACAGGATTCGCTAAGGGTTTTCACAGATTCACGCTATGGGCTGACCAGACCGAATACCAGAACAAGTCACTTACGTTTACAATGGTGATTCGAGATGCTTTCACTTATGCCCTTCCAAGCGTGGGTGCTCTTGACAT
>JBHIAE010000084.1:0-9130 GCA_046758445.1 Candidatus Thorarchaeota archaeon
GAAGGGTGAATCACCAATTGCGAGGCTGGATGAGCTGCTTCGTAGGAGAGGATGATGAGATTCCAGAGAACGATGGCTACAAGACTGAAGAACTACCGAGTGATTGCGGACGAGAAAGGATTTGAACCTGCTTAGGTTTCCTCAGCTTCATCCCAAGGTGTCGTTGGTAGTTCCGGACCAGCAGTTCGCATAAGGATTAGACCCGTTATGAATAGAGTCGGCAGTGGAAGCGTAGTCGGTAAGACTCCACCAATTACCGAGGGCATTGTCATCAGAATGAGTACGGGACAGACAGAGATGACCCCTAGTATTAGCGTGCTCGTTCGACCGACCTCCTCTTGGCAATATCTGATAACTTGGTATATGAAGAGGAAGCCTGGACCGAGGAGGAAGATGGACAATCCAATGTCGGAGAGAGATGCAATTACGATCCTAAGTCCCTCATCAGAAGTGTAGTTGATAGCCCAGAGAAAGGCAATCAAAGAGATACCGGTTTGTTCTGGATAAGTAGTCTGGTAGTATCGCATAGCTTGTGGAACTAGGGCCATAGTGACCAGTAGTATGAAACCGACACGTAGAGGGGTCAGACGTTTCAAAGCCACAACATCCTGTTGAACATAGACTGTCTTTGAGGTTCCTTATCAAAGTAGCCTAGCATGCGGGTATAGAAGAAGGAGAATAATGGACCACATAGGACTCGCATCCTTACTTAGTACAGTTATTCTTGGATGGAGAGTTTCTTATGAAACGAACTACAGATTTACTCTGAGTTGGCGGCATGGAATCGAAGAAGGGGAGAATAGGCAAGAATCTAGATGTGATTCTGTTGGTCCTGTTAGCTCTCTTTGCACCAATTGGCACGGGATTTCAGTATCTCACATGGTCTGACTCATCACATCTCACGTACATGATTGGATCTCTTCTATGGAGTGTCACCTACTCTGATTGGTACAGCGGAGTTCCAGAAGCAGTCAACGGATGGTTGATTACATTCAATCTACCAATCCCCGGATTGCCCCCGATGGATCTTGAGGACATCTTCTGGGTGCTTGGCCACATTAGCCCGGCAGGCCTGCTGATTGGTGCAATAATACCGGCAACTCGATTCTTGTTTGTGGCGGTCGTTGCACTGTTTCGTCGTAGTAGGACGAACTGGCAGACTGTCAAGGCTGTGGGTTTATTGATGCTGGCAACTGCAATAGTATCATGTGTGTTCGCAATGACAGTCAATGTGATCTATGGAATACCTCCAGGAGTGCTGTTCCTAGTAGTCGCGCCAGACACGGATTCTAGGCTATTCCTGCCCTTGCCAATTCTGCTGTTGGTTGGGATGTTCCTTGTGCGAAGAAGATCGAAACCAAGCGCCAATTGAATTCTGTTCCAGACCTAGATGGCGGGCCAGGTAGGATTTGAACCAATGAAGTGAAACTAAGCGGAATCGGTTCGGAGTTTCACAACTCTTTTTTCTTTGCGGCATTATCTCCTCAAATAGTCAAGGCAACAGTTTATAGAGCTAAATATCTGGACATTAAGAAGCGGGGAGTTTTCCTTACCGCTTGTTAGTAAGCCAATAGAATAGCTCGTCTACTGACGTGGAAAGAATCAGGAATGCAATGCACATCTCGGTTCTATCGCAGGTAAGCATCGCTTCTTAGCACTTTGTCAAGTCCTGGGATACTTGGAGGTGAATTAGTTGGCAAGAGTATTTGTTGACAATGAAATCAATCCGGACCCTCTTGGAGAGTTCATGATTGAATACCTCCATGGAAATAGAAACGAGAACTCACGCGTAGACTACAAGCTTACTGTTGACATTTCGCGACAATCAGACTTTGCCAAGATTGCCAAGCACATATTTGCAATGTCGAATAATGGCGGAGGATGGCTTCTATTTGGATACGAGGATATCGGAAAAGGCAAAATCATACCACGGGGTCTTGATGAGAGATTCAATGTGGACCAGGCATCACTTCAAGAGAAATTCAATTCATACTGCTCCGAGCACATCAAAGTTCCTTTTCGAACCTACGAGAAGATGGTGGAGGATGAAGATGGAACATTGGAGAAACGGCTATTTGCGGCACTTTTCGTGCCACCCTCTTCAGAGTTCTTAGTGCCTGTAAAAGATGGCTACTATATTGAGGACTCAAGCGGAAAAAGGAAGACTGTGTTTGAGAAAGAGAAGATTCTGACAAGAAGAGAATCACAGAGCGTGGAAGCAAACGCTATTGAGATTGCAGAAATAAAGGAACGCATCCATGAAGAGCACCATCGGCTCTCCATGTTGGATGGGAAGGTTGATCATGTAAAGGAAACGGTTTTCGGCAACCTGCTTGAAGTCACAAAGATTCCAGATCACATTTACAAAGTGAAATTGGCAGGTACTGATTTCCCCTTCTCAATGACAGGACAAAGACCATTCTATATAACTGGGAACTATGCTTACTCATTCTGCAGTTTTCATTTACATCCTTTCAATGCCTTTGTAGAAGGAAAAACGCAATCAAAAAGGAAAAGTACAGACTATATTGGGTCATCTGATGAGAATATACTCATTGTGTTACTTAATCTCGAAGCCATTTCTGCCATGCGAAAGAGACATCTACAGTATGATAGAAAGTCAAGATGCCTCTATTTCCCAACCGATGCAGATGAGCGATACGAGTCTTGGGGCATTCCAGGAATGGGAAGACCAAGATGTGTTAGCAGGAAAAGGTGGGTTAAGAAAATTGGCAGATATAGATGGCGACATTATGCAGTGAAACTCAGCTTTGAGATTATTGGGCCCAAAGTCTATCTAAAGGTAGAACCCAACATAATACTGACCACTGACGGAAGAAGACCTGTTCATAACCCAGAGGAGGGTACACTGATTACTCCGCTGATTCGTAGAAGGTTTAATCGCACTCATTATTTAGATCTTCATTATTGGGCATCATTGATTCCTCGAAGACAAGATGGATCTGACATAATGTCACTGGGTGAAAGGGTAGAAGTTTCACCTAACTACGTTTGTGCATTCATGGAAAAGGGTATAGCTCATGACCGCCCAATGAAGGAACAGAAGCATGGACCAGCTTGGGATGCTCTGAAGAAGGAAGGGAGGTTCATACTCCCATCATCATATATCGATGAGCCCGCACTTGTTTTCGGTGGAAGAAAAGAAGATACTGACCCCCGTTTAGGATTGAAATACTATGGTCCATTTCACACAGAAGACGAGCGACCGAAATCACAGATGCGTGTTGGGATTATCGCAACTGGAAACACTCTTTCTTTGGCAAAGACGTTTTTGGAAATGCTGAAAACAGAACAAGAAACGCATGATTGGAATAAATTCCTTTCTCCGAGTTATCCAGGTTTTTCATCGACATCAGTAATTGGATGTGAGATTCTAATCTCTGATTCATGGCAGGAGGTCATTAGGCAAAGAGACATAGATCTCATTGTTCAAGATGGCTTGAAGAATCCTGATTCTCATGTGAATGAGAGAATAGCTAAAGCAGTGAAGCTCTACGTTGAGAAAGTGAGAAACATATCAATGGAAGACAGCAGACCTGATCTTATTCTGTGCATTATTCCTAAGAAGATTAATGATTATTGTGGGATAACTGAGAAGACCAGAAAGGCGAAGCGAAGAAGAAAGGATGGTGAAAGGAATCAAACCCTCCTAACTGAATTTGGAGTTGAAGACCCAAATCCAAGAAGTTTTGACTTGAGAAACGCAGTCAAAGGACAGATTATGGAATATGGAATTCCAATACAGTTTCTACAGGAAGAGAAGGCTACTGCAGTCCTGGACTATAAGAAACCGTCTCGTATACAGGAGCCAGCCACATTCAGTTGGAATATTGGAACTGCAATGTATTACAAATCCGATGGCAAACCTTGGCGACTGGCCAAACTTGAGAAAGGTACTTGTTATGTTGGGGTATCGTTTTACCGTAGCTATTTGAAACCAAAAGAGGATCTCCATGTATCAATGGCTCAAGTGTTTACTCATAGTGGTGATGGATTTGTCCTAAAAGGCAGTGAAGTCGAGATAGACGAGAGTACCAAGGAGCCTTCTCTAAACGAGAACAGTGCGTTTCAACTGTTAGAAAAGGCAATTGCTGGATACTCAAGCAAGGTCTATACGAAACCTTCTAGAGTTGTTATCCATAAATCCTCGAGATTCAAGTCGGGAGAACGCAAGGGATTCCTTGATGCAATTGGCGGCGCAAAGGCAGATTTGGTTGCCATTCGACCGGAGAGCAGCATCCAATTTGTGCGAACAGGTAGATACCCAATGTTGAGAGGCACTCTAATCCGACTTGCTGAGAAGAGGTTTCTTCTTTTCACTTCTGGTTACATTCCGCGTCTCAGAACATATCCTGGCCCTAGGATTCCTAGACCTCTTAACTTGGAAATTGACGCAGATTCTGAACCTGAACAAGTTGCTACTGAAGTACTGAAGCTCACTAAAATCAATTGGAATACTGCAGCCTTTTGTGACAAGAAACCAATAACTCTGGAATTTCCTCGTCGTGTCGGTCAAGTACTTTCAGAGTTGCCTGATGGAGCCAAGATTCAGAGTCATTATAGATTCTACATGTAGTGAACGCTCTTCGCTAATCCGGTCAGCAAGTTTCGTCAGACGAGAAGTGTCTATCCGATTTGCTTCTCACGAATGAGTCTAGGGCGAACCTAGCACTCCGAAACCTCTATAACCGAAGACCGAGCAGATGCCACCCATCCGGGCCAGTGGCTCAGATCGGTAGAGCGGCAGGCTCTTACGCTCGCGAAGCTCTTTTGCGGGCAGAGAGACTTGTTGGTCGTGGGATCCGGTTTCATTTCGATGTCGGACACGAATTCAAATCCCACCTGGCCCGCCACTCTCTCCAATTCTTTCACGCTATTCTGAAGACTTGTTGATTCCGCTCTTCCTGCGTTTTCGCGCGGCCTCCCTATCATCTCGGTCGTCTGCTCGCATGAATCGTAGTTGTCGTTCCCAATCTTTCCTATCGGCCTCTTCCATTGTCGCCTTGAATTCTTCTGAGAGTTCATCTTGTGGGGTCAGATAATACCATATAATCGGCTTGTCAGCCTCCTTTTCATAGGTGGTGGATATCTTATGAGAGATCCATGGGACTTTGTCTATGTTGAAACCAAGTTCTCTAAGACTTCGTAACGCATCTTGCTCTCGTATTGCCCCGAGTTCCTTCTCTGTTTCGCATTCATGGAGTAATCTCAGGAAGGCACGTTTCACTTCAGGCAGCTGCTTTAGGCGCCTAGACTCCTCTTCGCTCAGAACCCTCAGAAACCATGCACGCTTCCAAGTAGGTAGTGTGTCTTCATCCCCAGGGTAATCTATGATTTTGTCAACTAGCCAATGGTCCAATGCATAATCGATTGCTTGTTGAGCCAATGAAGAGGCGTCCCCTTCCATTTGAGTTCCAATTCGTTCTTCTAACATCTTCTTTGTGGTTGTCAAAGGCAGCCCTGTCGTCTTCTCATTACGTAAAATACCAAGAAGGATGTCTACGGCTTTGGCTATCACTGTAATCTCACCTCTATTTCCACCATTCCTCTATATCTACTCCTATGTCAGCTAGCTCCTCTTTAGCCTGTTTCACAATCTTTGGTTTGCATCCTAGCAGCTTTCTCAGTACCTGCCTCTTCTTCATATCATTCGGAGGAGCGATTATCGCCATCTTGACGGTCTGAAGGATTCCCTTCGCATGTGCTGTCCATGCAACAGATACTCGTCCAGACCGTCTGTGGTATCTGACCGTGGCAGGCCTTATGGCCACTTTGATTCTCAGTTTCTCGGCCGTCCGTTTTCCGTCTTCAATCAGTCTATTGGGATTTTCGTACAGGATTCTCAATAGCACTGTTGCAGCTTCAGAATCCTCCGAGGTTCCGGATTCCTCTATTTCAAGAAGTTTACCCAGTGAGAGAGCCCAACAGTTCCTTTCCTTATTCCCATGTTTCTTGATGACGGCAATCTCACGGCCGCCAACCTTCGGACGAACATCGTACCTATGTGCTTTGTCACCTGGATGCAACGCATTTGAATGAGTCCATGATATGTAGCCGTTTCCGACCGAACCATCCTGAGGAATCAGGTCTTCAAAGAAGGAGCATAGTGCCTCCCAAGAGAAATAATGGAACCACGGGAATAGGCCCGGGTTCTGAATCGTCCTGTCGCCTGGAGGCATGCCCCAATGCTGCAGCATCATACCAATTGGAGCAGGGAAATAGGAAACATAGACGTTGTCGCGCTTCACGAGCTTGGGATTCAGATTAATGTCCCCAAACACTCTGAGATTCTCCTCGACCAATCTGATACGTGAGATTTCAGGTTCGAAGTACTCCAGTGTACCATTTGGCTTTAGATGGCAGTCGCTTACAGCAGTCGCTATGAGTCGGGCAAGAGCAATCTCTAGCTTGATGCCCGTAGGAAACTTGGGATTCTTGATGCCCCCTTTTCCACTGCGCTTTGTGAGCTTCGATATCTGCCCCTCAAGATCAGCAAGCGACTTACCTGACAGACCATTGAGCACATACAGATACTCTCCCTTGACCCTCAGATATTGCTTCTGAATGTGGGGCCCCTTTCCACAGATCAACTGGGGAGCCAGTTTCTCAAGATGCCTGATAATCCTCCGAGTACCTCTGATTCCTAACGCTTTCCCAACATCCTGGATGTACTTCTCGAACGTGGCCTCGTCACGGAGGTAGAAGTACATCTCTCCATATGCATCAATGAGGTGTCCATAGGCAAGACCGGCTCTGCGCTTTTCCATCTCTTTGGCCGCTATGCCCTCAACAAGTGGTGGAACCTCTTCGCCGCGGAGCCATCTGATAATCTCCGTTTCTGGAATCTTGTACCTCAGGCTGAGGTTCCGGATTTGGTCCAGCCTATACCTCTCGCTGCCATTCCTGATGATTGTGTCGAGCTCGCCCCTCCTCCTCATGGCCATAATTTCGACCCATGCCTTCGCGTCCTCCAGCCTCTGATCAAAGTACATCATCTGCTTCAGTTCAGGATTATTCTCTGCGTCCTCCAGCTCCTCAGCGGACCGTGGGTAGTAGCTCTCAACATAGTTCCTTAGAATCTCACGCCAGAACAAGTCACCCTCACGGCTCAGTAGCTCCCTCAGAGACTCCGGTAGTGACTCGTCCAGTTGCTCAGTCAGCTTCTCAAGGTCATTCTCGTCAACCTGCTCCTCCTCAAGCTCTTTCTTGAGGCTAAGATACTCCCTGATCTCCTCCATTGCCTTCTCGTCATCTAGTAACGATTCAAGGTCATTCCTCCTTGCGAGCTCCTCAACGTCATCCTCATCCTTCAGTAGCTCCCGGAGGAGTTCTCTGAATCTCTCTTTCTCCTCCTCTGGAAGCTCTTGGAAACGCTCTCTGAGCTTCCGCCGCCAGGACTCCTCTTCCCTGTTGTAGAACTCGGCCCATTCGTTCAATTCCTCTGATTTCTCTTTATCCTGGTCCTCTTGCATCGTGACTTCGCTGGCCTCTGCGTCATTCTCAGCGGTCATTTCGCGACTCGTTTCACTCTCTTGGTCTTGACCCCTCTGTTTCTCAGTTCGATGGACGCGCTCGACATTCTCTTGAGTCCCCTGAGAGTCTTCAAGACTGCTCTCAGAAGGCCCCTCGACGGGCTTCTCTTGGGCTTCGTTGGGTCGACTATCGACTCTTTCTCCTTGGTCTTCCCCTAGATCTTCCTCTCGCTCTTTCGTGTTCCTTTTTCGTTCTCTGACATCTGAACCCTGTTCTGGCCGCTCTTCTTCTGTTTCACCACTCTCTTGTTGGCTAGGAACTTCAGGAGATCTAACGGGTTCTTCCAGTGTGTCATCGGTCGACTCCGTTTCAGTTTCAGCACTTGTTTGTTCATTACCGTCGGTCTTGACAGCATATGTCTGACTGCCGTCGGCAAAGTATGAGTAGTCCCCAGTTGCGCCCTGCTGACCAGCACCTTCATCCCCTTCCTCGTCTTCACCATGTTGCTTCTCTTCCGAAGTCCCTTCGAGATGTTCTTTCACCTCCTTGGCGAAGCGCTTGCGCCATTGCTCTTTCACATCTTCAGGGTCAATGCCATACTCCTTTAGGTTCTCAAGAACATCTTGCTCGAACTCTTCCAGTGTGTCCTTGTCAGCCCGCTCTACTCTCTCTTGACGTGCCCTCTCCAGCGACTCTTCCTTCTCTCGTTCTCTCTCATGATACTCCTTGCGCGCTGTTTCTCGCTCGGCTTCCTCATCCTCAAGCTCTCTTACGGCGTCCCTCACGCTTTCTTCGGGCTCTTCAACACGCTCTTCCTCCTTTACTTCAGAGCGGTCTTGGGCCTCCTCAGCCAGTTCTCTCTCAATCTCATCGATGATTTCACGCACCTGTCTTCGAATCTCTTCCTCATCCTGAGTTTCACGATGACCTTCCTGCCCTCTTCTGCCACGTTCACTCCCCTCCCCAATCATTCGCCCGTTTCTCCGTCAAGTACCTTGGCAGCCCTTTCGAACACATCCCAGTCCCTTTCTGTATCAAGGTGTTCGAGTGCTAATTTTGCGACATAGGGAATCGAGATGGAGCTTCCATCGCCATGCATCTCAGAGGTCTTGCGAATCAGTTTCACTAATGCATTGATGTCCTCCTTGGCTAGATTGTCGCGGAAATATCTCTCGAACTCTTCATTCTCTACTGCGGCCCTCATTCGTTCTCTATATTCCTGAGGAATCCTCCGTGACCAATGTTGATTGTGCGGCACTCTCGTAGTGGTCAAGAGTTCCATTATGTCATCAGGCAAGGACTTGGACTCTCGAAGCTCGGGATGCTCATCAAAGATCTTCCTCATGTGACTCTCTACGGCGTCATCTCCTGTATCTTTCTCTGGAACCTTGTCGTGAATGAACCACTTCAGAGGGCACATCTTCACGTTCTTCGGTTCTCCTTCGTGCTGAAGGTAGACTACTGCCTCTCCTACCTGCATTCCTCCGATGTGATCTATCTGAGAGTCGGTACATCTGGAATGCTTGCCAACCATGGTCCTGTCGTCTTCGTGAGGAAGAGCATGGATTACCAAGTTGACTGGTATCTTGACTGCCTGAGAAACAAGTGTACTTGGTGACTGGTCGATGATGATCAC
>JBHIAE010000085.1:0-8247 GCA_046758445.1 Candidatus Thorarchaeota archaeon
CTGCTTTGGGCGCATCCCTTTATTTCCACACTTGTGACATTTGATTGAAGTCCAAGATTCTGGGACGGCTCTGAACCTTTCTACGCCAAAACCCATAGCTTCCAGTTTGTGCCTTAGCAGATCCCTTATTCTAGCAAAGGACCACCTATGGATTAATCCACGAAAAGAACGACCCATATAGTTCCCTTTTCGAGCCTTGTACCTGATTCCTTTGAGCTGTCCGATGCTTACATACAGGTCGTATTCCTTAGTCAACTTCATGATATGACTCGAAATGTCCTTGACCATCTTCTTGTCATACTCTATGCTGACCCTGTTCCGCTTACCGCTGATCTTCCGGAGCTCCTTTGTCACGCCGCCTGCGTTCCCCCCAGATTCGAGAATCTTCTCCTTCTTCCTCTGGAGAGAAGAGACGCGTTCGTCATATCTTTGCATGTGTCGCAGCTTCTCCTCATATACCCAGTAACGAACCTGCTTGTACCCATTCCGTGTGAGAAGCACCGTACAGGCGGTCTTTTTGATTCCAAGGTCGATTGCAAGAACAGCAGGAGGCTTTCCTACAAAGTCTATTGACTCGACATTCAGAGTAGTAGTGAAGATTGCCCACCATTTCCGTAATCGGTCCTTGAACAAGCGGACGGTCTTGACCTCCCCCTCATTCATTCTTCTCAGATGATAGGAAGAGGGCGATAGCGGGATTGACAATCGGTCATGGTATTGACGACCGTTGCGAACTGAGTCCAGCGAGTCACGGATTACTAACCAGTGCTTGATTCTCTTCTCAGGTGTAATCGCAATATTGAATCGTTGCTTGAAGGCAAATCGGGGGATTTTCCTCGATGTGTATCCTTTGGCCTGCAGCGGCTTGGACCCACCTCGTACTAAATAGCTATGCCACATTGAGATTGAAGTGTCCCTACATTCCTGAAACTCGTTTGCAGAGATGTTAGGGAATCGTCGTTTGAAGTCATGAGGTACATAATGCCTACATGCAGAACCACGCGAAGCAGTCAGTGTGAGCTCTTCCAGCGTCTTGGTATCAATTTTACTACGTGTCCTTTTCTTCAGCAGCTTTTCTTCATGGCGTTCGATCACTCCAAGATAGGCCTTGATTACTCGCGTGTCTCTGCCAGTAATCTGGTTGAGTCGAGTCTTCTTCCTCCTTGTCATCATCTCCCAAAGGATTGGAATCTTTATGCTGATGATTGTGCCCTCCGAGCGACCCATGAACTTCACCTGAAGGATTTAAACTTCTGACCTGTTTCTTTGAGAGTTCACTCCCCTACTTGTTCTGAGCAGAGGTTTTGAACTCCTACCAAGTCGTAGATTTGACAGGATTTAAACTTATTAAGCAAAATGAAAGAAATCAATGTTTGGCTGATGAATCTGTCACTAAAACATGACTTCCAGCCGTCCAATCAGGCTACTGTGATTTATATACTAATGTACATACATTCGGTGGGCAGCGTGAATAGGAGAGTCAGTCCTAGGCCCTAGAAGAAATTGAGAATGAAACTCATGAGCATCGCCAAATCTCAGAAACCTTCTGCTCATGCATCTATGGCAAAGGGAAAGAAGCGACAACGTAGAAGGACGCACCCACACCACCCTGCCAAGGCCTTGGCCGCTTCAGTCTATGCAGGATTGGCAGCATTGTTCAGACTGGCTTCTCGGAGAGTAACTGACCAGAGAGAGGTTCAGGAATTCTACGCCAGAATCGAGAGATTGTGGAGAGATGCTCGGATTGACTACAACCGGCTCAAGAGAGCAGGGTCCCCTGACTTCACATCTATTCTAGCTATTGAACACAACATGAGAAAGAACTATCTAGGAATGCTCTGGTGGACTACTAAGCCATATGGGAACACTGAGTTCAAGAGGATATACAACTGGCGAGAAGGAACAATAGGGCCACTGAATGAGCTCTTGAACTACGCTGGTGCACAGCTGCGAAATGTTGCATCGACATTCTTCGCATTTCCAAAGCCGACTTTCTTTCATGTCAGGGAGTATGCGGACGGGACCAGAAAGATGCTGCATAGAAGTACTGCCATGCGTTATCCCCCAAAGGATGCTGTAAGAGCATTTTGGATTGTTGCCTATCCGGGAAACTCAAGATATCCAACGGTAAGAGTGCGACATCCAACACTTCCTGAACTTGACTTCGTGGACATGATTCGAGCCCATGTGAATGAGCTGGTCCGACAGTGCTTCATCCATAATGTCCCCAGAATAGCGGCCCAGCGATACATCAGACTGTTGATTCATAGATTGCGTCCTTATCTTGAGTGGGTCTATATTGGTGGTCCCTCTCACAAAAAGGGTCCAAGCAGTGACCCTGGCAGGAAGATCTTCTGGCCGGAGGCAGATCAGATTCTTCGTGAAATTGTCCTTGAACTCAGGGCCATCTATGGTAGAAGGATCGGCAGGAGTCCAAGGATGAGTCAACACTTTGAATATGATGCTCCTCTAAAGGTTACAAGGAAGATATTCGAGAAGCAGGCTAAAGAGGCGTATGAACGTGACCCATCAGGAGAGATGCAGAAGGCGGTCAGGTCCCTCACGGACCTGCTCAAGAAAGAGTATCTGACAGACAATGATGCTGAGGTGTTCTTGGACGAGATACTCACTATCTCTCAGAAAGAGGGTAACGACTGGCATAAGATTCTGTTCAGTGGAATGTATCATCCTAACTCACTGAAACAAGCTGTTTTCGCCGGAGATAAGTTTCTCACAGAGCTGACCGATGTGTTGATCGCAGCAGAAGTGCCAGTGGTTTCTTCTCGAGGGGTCGGACAGGCAGACCTTGTGGTCTTTGTGCGGAGGAGAGTGGCTGACACAACTGTGTGGACGCCTGTGATGGTGCTGGATGTCAAGACAAAGACCGGCATTGATTGGGGTATTCTTGGTAAGCTGCCACGTACAAATAAGGAGAAGACGAGAGTGCCTCTTCTTCGCCTGAGGAAGCGTAGGCTTGCAGATGACGAATGGGATGCTGTGATAAAGAGTTCTCCATCAGGCCGGAACTCGAGGCAGTTGGAAGGATATGCAAACGCCCTGAAGAAGGCATACAAGGAGCTCGTCAGGGATGACTCGTCTGCACTGAAAGACCTGTGGAGGGGAGTAGTGGTACTTGATACTGATCAGGACAGAGAGCTGCTTTTTACAATCCTTCCCTGGCTGATCAAGTCAATCCTGCCTGAATTGAAAACGAAGAGTTTCTCTTCCAGAATGCTATTCACTCCCAGCCTCCCTGGTGTGATCAAGAAACTCCAACCAAGATTGGGTGTTGTGCTTGAAACGTCAAAAGGCTCAGTAGACCTCCTTAAAGAAACGGTTGGGTCTGAGCATCTTGCGGAGGAGAATCCATTTTCGGGGAGAAGGAAGGACAAGAGGGTCTTCACACTCTACCTCTCCGTGACATCCCCAGGATCATCGGGTGAGTCTGCAGCTTGGATTGCGAGAAACTGGCATCTGCTCCATTATCTCAAAGAGCTGAAAAGTATTAGTGAGAGGCCCACAGAACTTACTTGGTTGGATCTCACTGGGGACTTTGGTGATGAGCTAAGAAACCAACATCTTAGACTGCTCGGAAGTCAGAAGCCTAGAAGGATTTCAAGGCGGCACTTGGATGGACTGCGGGCCCTAGTCAAGGAGATTGATTTCCAGGACCTTAGTGAAGAGATTCAAGAGTACTTCTTTCGCGACTTAATTGAAAGTCGACAGCAGCTTAGATCATGCCTTAGAGAGGCGTTCAGGAAGGATTCTAAGAAGCACAGGATTGTGATTGTGGATGGTTGGGCCGCACTCAGGCAAATTGTTCCATCCCATCTGAATCCACTATTTAGGGCACTTGAGTTCAGTCTTCTGAATGAATTACCGACTGACGATGTGGAAGTCATCTGGCTGGACAGGCCAGTGCCTATGCCAGTCATGTCCCCCGTATATCAGCGCTTCAAGGTGACTCCTCTTCCCCATGACTCCCCCAGAAGAGAGCATATTGACCAGATAATCTGGAACCTGCCTTCATCACCACGGAACTTTGGGTGGAAAACGCCCCGGAGGGAGGACATCAGACTGATCGTTCAAGACACCCCTACACTCGTGGCGCCGGATGTACGGCCATTTGGTGTACCACATCTCAAGGGATGGGCACGACGATTCAGGGTCGACTCAAGCAATGATCGTACTGTATCGGGGAGGGAGGTCCTAGAAGATGCCTCCCGGGAAACATATAGTCGGATACTACATTCCTCATCAGACTTTGTTGAGGTGGGTTCGGAATCAATGGAGGTCATGATGACTGACATCTTCGACCTCGTGCCAAGCCTATGCAGGTCTAGAGGATATGAAAAGGGTGATTCACCTGAATTGAGGTCAGCAGATGACATCAGTCCTGAACTCATGTTGAAGGTAAAGAAGCTTGGTCAAGTCAGAGCAATGAAGGGGATATTCGACCGTGTGTCATTTCAGTCAGACTGTGACTGGCCTCAAAAGGGACGCAAAGGAACTTATTCCTCACCCAGAGGCATCACACGAGGACGTATCAGAAGAAGAGCTACCGAAGAAAGAAAGGTGACAGGGACGAGTAGGAAGCCACCCATCCTTGAAGAAACGGCCCGTGAGTCGTTTGACACTGAGAAAACGCGAAGAGCTGAGATTATAAGAGTCCAGAAGACTGCTGAGTTCCTGAAACGGCAGTTCGAAAGTCACGAATTTGACCTACAACGTTTCTTGAATCAAGTCATCAAGACATGCAAGAAACATGTGATAGACCATGCTCCAGTAAACACCATATTGGCTGAGATACGTGGTCTTCTGGAAACGCACAAAGTATCTGGGGACACCTGGAAGACAGTTCTGTTTGAACGAATCGCTCATATGAGAGATGAAGTGACCAGGATTTCTCAGTCACCAAGGGGCCTCACTCAAGATGACGATGTCCTGTTGCTCTATGGAAATGCATTGTTTCTGTTGGTACTTGGCGTAGTAAAGAGAAGCATGGTTGAAGAGTGGACACACTTAGCAGAGATTCTCTGGAAGGCAGTTGCAGAGTGGCAATTGGTGCATATGGGGGTGAATCCAAGAAACTCGAAAACAACATTATGCTCCAAGTATGACACACATGCGCTGTGGTCGAACCTTCTCTGGAGAATGGGTTGGCTGATTTCAGCCCCCATGCGGCCTCATGTCTTTGAAACTATCCAGACTGGACAGATCATCATCACTGAAAGAAACGAGCATTGGCTAGTGTTCCAAGCAAAACCAGGAGAAGACCGAATTGTAGCAGGGATGATAGAGGACGTTCCTCCTAACGCTCCACCAAGAGGTTTCTACAATGGTACGGTGAACCTACAAATACTGGGAGAGAAGGCTGAAGAGATTCTACAGCTAGGGGGAGTCACCCGAATTCCAATTGTCATTACCAGAGTCGAGAACATGAGTCTGCTCTGGATGCCTTATGATGAGCCTGAGTTCGAGCATGAGTGGAGTCTTGTTGGAAGTCTGAGATATGGACATCCGAAGAATGGACAACTTGGACCAATAAGGTGGTTCAATGTTTCAGGAGTGCCAAGGAAGCTTATCTCAAGATTGACATATCCAGAGGTGAGTTTCAAAGAGGTTGATTTCACGAAAAGGGCAAACACAGCATTACAAAGGATTGCGCATCTGGGCCAGAAGGCAGAATCTGTGCAGGTAGAAGTGTCGGTGAGTGAGGCCAGTGAAACCTATGAAGTACATCTATTGGATAGAGGAAATGAGATTCTTGAAACACTTGAAACAGAAGAAACAGGAAAAGTGGTAGCGTTGTTAAAGCAGTCCCATCTGATTGGCAACTCTCAGGGACCAGATGCCGGAGTGGAATACGCCTGGGAACCGAGAAAAGACATCCGCTATAAGGAGGTTGACACGAAGAGTGGCCCACTGAGCACTAGCTTTCTGAAACCACTGGTCCATAGGAGATCATTTCTCAATGGGAAGTTCACGGTCCCTAAGACAGCTAGGCAGGCTCTTCTTAGTCGGCTTGGTGAAGAGATTCTGATGGTCGCTTCTCCAGACACGGATAGATATAGGAAAGGACGGAAGCGCTGTTGGAACGTGTGGTTTCTTGAAGTGGATTTGGGAAAACGCTTGATGTCGGTGGAAGCAGACCTGCTAACTGTGTTCGATGTTGCTCTTCTTTTTGAATGTGAACAGATAGTAGATGTCGATACAGGGAAACGTCATCCGACCCGTATTGTGGTGAATAAAACCGATGAGGTGAGTTTTCCCAAAGAAATCCATAGATATCAGAGGATTACATCCTACCTGAAGTCAAAGATTGCACATCAAGGCATCGCAGAGCTAGATTGATTTCGCGCATCACAAAGTCCACTAGGATAGCAATTCGTTTTGGACTCCATTCTCTTGTAGAGCTTCTAGCTTGACCAGATTCATCCCCACATACTACGGCTGCCTGATGAGATGATATCGAAACCATTCAGTGACCGCTTGGATACCCCGGCATCAATGGGTTCTTGGCTGACTCCGATATAATGTTAATGCAACGCTCAATCATTCGCTTTGTCGGATTCGAATGATGAAGATAGGCATAGAATGGTTAGGACTATGAGGGCAAGTACGCTCATTGCTATAGTTCTGACAGGAAAACCAGATACTGACAAATCTGGTGTAAGAATCGATGCAGAAACATTAACGAGTAGCAAAGGAACAATGAGGGTAAAATGAGTTCCAAAGAAATGGATGAGAGATGATTTGAAATCGCATCGGTTCATTATTCCAACAGGAATGACAAATCATGAAGATAGGCATATGGACCCACTCCAAGGCCACATTTCCTCAAGAAAGTCAAGAATGGATGATTTGGACTCTCGATGCAATGAAAAAAGCGTCAAGTGCCAGAGAGAGATACTACCTAGACTTGGATACTAGAGTCAATGCGGTCCTGCAAGGAAAATTGGAACAGGACGTTGGAGAGAATCTCATTCGCATTATGCAAACGGATTTGATTTTCAATCTAGTAAGAACGATAGAAGCCTTTGCGGGAGCTGTTCTGGTATGCTGGACAGTTTGTACAGGATCTGATAATGAAAGGTCTGCCAGTAATCTATTGCACATCCTACTTGCACCAAAAGCAAGTCAGCTCAAGGAAATATATGCTATACTCGCTCAAGATGAGCTGACAAATGATACTCTCTACAAGCTCTGTGGTTTTCCAATACCTAGTGAGATGAGTATTTCAAAGAAACAGAAGATTGCACTCGAAAACATCTGTGATCAGACTCTAAAGAGAATGAAGGTCTATGGATCTCTTGCAGTCAAATACTGGGAGAAATTCAGGCAAGTTCGTAATGCCTATGCTCATAACACGCGCATTCTATTCTTGGAATCTTACCAAACTGGTAAGGAAGCCCCCGAAGAAGCAAAAGTCTTCGGATTGCTTAACCCAAGAACACGAAGACCAGGCAATATGGGTCTTCTATGCGACTCCCAACGAAAAGCAATGGGAGAATTGATGGTTCGTCTTTGTGCTTTTGAGAGATTGCTGTATGAGAACTTGATATTCTCTGTGCATAATGATTGTACTCCAGTTCTACCGGTGAAAGCCTACCATGCTCCAGAGCGATTTGAGGAGGAACTATTGAAGATGAAAATTGATTCTGGATATGATTATCAGATTCCAGCATATCGAGTAGAAATCAAAGCTGAAGCTGAATTCGATTTACAATTCAAGCTTCATATACAGTTGTTAGAGAAGATATCAAAACTGGGAACACGAATATAACCCTAAGATGAAACATTGATTTCAAGAAAAAGCTTCAGTGTGTTGTCGAAACGATTTATGGCCAGATATTTGATAAATAGAGGGAGTAAAGATGGAGGTAATCTTGAAGAGCTATCAAGTATATTGATGGTTAATTGGGTTTGTAACGATGTCCGTCAATAGGAACGAAGAAAATTCATGGGGAATATTCGAAGCTTTTGTTAAATCCGTCATCGACTTGTTTGGTTCAAAGACAGCAGGTCAACTCCCGTATTCAAGGATAAGGAAAATCTCAAGAGGGCCGGAAGGTCACAGGATTGTTTTTGAAATCGGAAAAAAGACGGACTTGATTTATCTACAACGTATTTTTTGGGAAGAGATTCTTCAACTACAATCTAGTAGCGAATGTATTTCAGCAATTGAATCCAGTCCAATCTTCAGAGAGGCTCTGAATACGACTGTGTATATTCCCCACTTTCCAA
>JBHIAE010000086.1:0-7863 GCA_046758445.1 Candidatus Thorarchaeota archaeon
GAGAAGCTTGGTGAATCCCTTCCGGGTGTTGAGAAATCTGAACTCCCCTAGGATCTTTCCATTTCTGTCCTTGATACAGGCATAGCAGAACTTCTTGTGCACGTCAATTCCAATGTAGATCAGTCTGACCACCTCATGCATCGGCTCTATGCGGCAGCCTTCCATCCGCTCTCTGTGGAGCATTTCGATAGCCGCTCTGTCTGGTCCAGTCTCGTGGACGACCTCACATGGGTCAAGATTAAATCCGGCCAGCCGACGCACCTAGGGTCCTCTGTCATGGGTCCGCTAGAGGTTTCTCATATCGTTTCGTACGACCCTAGTAAGACACCCCTTCCGTTTTCAGGGAAGACTAACCCTACCTACTCTAGGAACTCCTGAAGGAACGCCTGTCTTGCCTCTCCTACATCGGTATCAGTAGGCAGGGCCTCTTCACCCTCACATCCAACGCAGTGAGGTTCATACCTGTAAGAGGAACCTATTCTGCACCAAACAAGCTTGCTCTCACATGCACTACACTTCGGAGGATAGTAGGCCGTTCCTAGCGTTTCTTCGAAGAACTCCTGCGTGGGTCTTGCTCTGTTGAAGAAACGGAACTCTCCTCCCTGTAGACTGCAATCACGAGAGCCGGCTTTGCGGGTGTGTAGTAGGAGTCCTGATGGCCATACCAGTCGAAGCCGTTTGGACTTCCAAAGGAGTCGCGTGAGATCAACAATAGTGCCTGTTCCGTCTTTGGGCATGCCTGCTTTGCTGAGGTGAGCATCTTATACGGATAGCCAGCTTCTGTGGGCATAGGTCACAGAAGACTCTGGAGAAACAAAGAACTGGGCATACTATATCCCGGAGATGACGAGACACATTGCAATGCACAAGATGCAGCTGTGGATGTATCTTAAGCTGAGTGGATTGGACGTCGATATGATGACATACTACGGCGTTGATACTGAATAACTCTCTTTCTGTTCTCATCTTCTAGACTATGACAATTATGGGATGATGATATCATAAAAGGCAGCAGTATGTCTGTTGCATAAAGAGTGAGGAGAGAGGGATATCCTCTTTCTGGTGCTAATGAAGGTGGTCTAGTGTTATCACAACGTTGCCTTTCTTTCTCCCAGTTTCAACATACCTGTGAGCTTCAGCGATGTCTTCGGATCGATAGCGTCGGTCTACTACAGGGTTCAACTTTCCTGCTCCGATGAGCTCCTTGAGGAAAACCAGGTCTTCTCGTAGTCCAGTTGATGTGTCACCTAGCACTCGCTTGTTGCTTCTCATATTGGAACTCCCTTGAGACTTAGAATTACACATCTGTCTCTCTTCTGTACATACCAGCTGATCAGAAATCACAATGAGATATCAGCTATAGCAACGATTAAGACACAAGTCACTTGTTCGGGCTTCAGTGATTCCATCTTGACTAAGCTGTTCGGTACCAACGGCGTCCGTGGTGTAATAAACAAGGACTTGACCGTGGAGTTAGTTCTAAACCTTGGTCGTGCTACAGGTTCTGTGTTGGGGCCCGGTATGATTGCTGTAGCACGGGATTCGCGGATGGGCGGTGAAATGTTCACTCAGGCGCTTATCTCTGGGCTAACCTCAACAGGCTGTTCAGTCGTCAATCTTGGTCCCGTGCCCACTCCGACACTACAATATATGATTCCTAGGTTAGGATGCGCCGCTGGAGTCATGGTTACAGCATCACACAACCCGCCTCATGTCAACGGCATCAAAGTGATAGGACCCAATGGAATTGAAACATCTCGAGAAACCGAGAATCAGATTGAAATGGTCTACCACTCGAACCAGTTCAAAACAGCTGATTGGAGCAAGATTGGTAAAGTCACACACTATTCTTCTGCAATTGATATGTATTTGGAGGGAATCAAATCACACCTTGACATCGATAGAATAAGGAGGAAGCCTCTGAAAGTGGTTGTTGATGGTGCCAATAGTGTAGGTGGCCTAGTGACTCCACGCCTTCTACGAGAACTTGGATGCACAGTTGTTTCACTTAATTCTCAGTTAGACGGCTCCTTTCCGGGAAGAAATCCTGAGCCAATCCCTGAGAATCTCAAGGATCTATCAGCCGCGGTGACAGCTATGGAGGCTGATTTAGGGATTGCACATGATGGCGATGCAGATAGAGCGACCTTTGTTGATGAATCAGGCAGAGTTCTTTGGGGTGACCAATCCTTTGCGTTGATTGCCTCGCGCGTCTTAGGTAGGAAACGGGGTTCGACTTTGGTCACACCTGTTTCAAGCGGACGCCTTATAGAAGATGTGGCCCGAAAAGCCGGTGCCAAGATAGACTGGACTGAAGTTGGAAGTGTTGTTGTTTCACACAGAATCGAAGAGATTGGTGCGGAATTGGGTGGTGAGGAAAATGGCGGCGTCTTTTATCCAAATCATCAGCCTGTTCGTGATGGCGCGATGACTGCATCCCAAATCGTAGAAATGATTGCGTTAGAAGACAAGACCCTCTCACAGCTTGTCAGTGAGCTTCCTGAATACTTCAATGCAAAAGTGAAAGTGCCAGTTCCTCAAGAAAAGAAGGAATCCCTCTTAGAGGCACTCCTTGACCTAAGCAAGGACATGAATCGTATCACACTTGATGGTGTGAAAATCAACCGCGATGATGGCTGGATTCTCATCAGACCGTCGGGTACCGAGCCTCTTTATCGTTGTTTTGCTGAGGGAAAAACGCAAGAAACTGCTGATCGCCTCAGTGATGAAGGTGTTGAACTCATTGAGCGTGCGAAGAAACTAGTCTGAACCAACACGCACTGTCTAATCCAGGATGACACGATATTCACGTCCTGACGCAAAGAATGAGGCATTCTGTATTGTCGTTTCATAAGCCTTATCTCAGCCTGCGAGCCGTCTATTCGAATTGGATGGTATTCTTGTTTCTACTGATGATGTGATTGGTCTATGTTAGAAGTCGCGTATGTGAGCAGTTATTCACCCAGAGAGTGTGGAATAGCCAGTTTCACCGAGGATTTGACCAAGAGTATAGACAAACTCAAAGTATGGCGGCCGTCGGCCATTATAGGCGTCAATGACCCGGGGTCATCCTATGACTATGGAAAAGAAGTAATACGGCAAATTGATGAGGATGACATTACGACGTATCAAGAGGCAGCCGATTTTGCTAACAACTCAGACCTTGACTTGGTAAATGTACAACATGAGTTTGGACTCTTCGGTGGGTTGTGGGGGAATTATCTCTTGACATTCTTGAAGAAACTGAAAAAGCCTATTGTCACTACAATGCATACAACTCTCTCTCCCAATGCGAAGATATTAGACTCGCCAGAGAGTGCAGACGCCCACAACAAAGTAGTGAAGGGAATAGGGCGAGCTAGTTCTGCCATCGTGGTCATGACGAATATGGCAGCCCACATCCTACAAGAGAGCTATGGTATTGATATGGATGAAATCAAGGTTATCCCACATGGAAGTCCCAGTTTCCCGTTTGTCCCGAGTGAACCAGTGAAGAATGCCTTGGGCTTGGAAGGGCGGACTGTTCTGTCAACATTCGGTTTCTTGAGTCAAGACAAGGGAATTCACCATGCAATCAAAGCGTTGCCAGAGATTGTAAAGGACCGGCCTGACATACTCTATTTGATAATTGGGATAACCCATCCGCAAGTCAGAATGAGAGAGGGTGAGAAATACAGAAAGCGCCTCGTAGAACTGGTGCATAAGCTAGAGTTGCGAGATAATGTAAGATTCCACAATCGTTTCCTCAGTGAGGATGAATTGATACAGTACCTTCAAGCCACAGATGTGTACATATGTCCCTACGTCAATAAGGAACAGCTCTCAAGTGGAACAGTCACTTATGCATTGGGGGCTGGAAAGCCCATCATATCCACTCCCTTCTTTTACGCCGAAGAGCTCTTGGCTGAAGGCAGGGGGATCCTCTGTCAGTTCAGAAGTCCTCGTTCCATCACTAATGGCATCAAGCAGCTATTGGACAACCCTGAAAAGAAAGCTCGTATTGAGAAGCTTGCATATGAACACGGTCGAAATATGACATGGCCTCGCGTGGCCTCGAGATATGTTGACCTATTCAAAGAATTCGCTCAGTAGATAGGATAGTGATCCCCATCGAGCTACCTTCGCTTAATTGCCTATGGCTCTATGATATGACTGACGACACTGGTATCCTCCAGCATGCAAGGTCATCGATAGGCGATCGACGAAAAGGATACACTACTGATGATAATGCTCGGGCACTTCTGGCTGCACTCAGATTCTATGAATTACAAGGCGGAGAGAAAGCCCCAAGACTCGCCAGAACCTACCTCAGCTTTCTCCTCTATGTACAAAAGGAAGATGGGCGTCTTCACAACCTCGTCGGGTACAATCATAGTTTTCTTGATGATTGGGGTTCAGACGACTCCCTCGGACGTGTGCTCTGGGCTTGCGGCTATTCTCAAAACACCTCAATTCCTGAAGACTTCAGAATGGCAGCAAAAGAGATCTTTGACAGGAGTCTAGTATGGGCATTGAAGTCTAGTTCTCCTCGGACTCAGGCATTCGCCATACTAGGTCTCTATCACTATGCTAAAGCCTTCCCCGAAGATAAGAATCCCCAGCTTAACATGATCCATCTTGCTGACAGGCTCTGTGAGATCTATAAGCAGACATCTACGCCCAAATGGCAATGGTTTGAATCGTATCTTACATACGCTAACCCACGCTTTCCTCAGGCACTTTTCAGAGCATATCAAACAACTGGAAGGAAGGACTATCTCCATATCGCTGAGAGGACTCTCAAGTTTCTTGTGGCAAACGACATCGTGAAGGGCATCTATCAGCCAGTAGGTAATCAGTCCTGGTACAAGAGAGGTGGGACCAAAGCACTCTATGATCAACAGCCATTGGAAGCATCATGTATGGTAGAAGCGGCATCCACAGCATTTCAGGTGACTGGAAAGAAAACATACTCCAAAATGGCATGGACTGCTTTTGCTTGGTTTATGGGGAAGAACTCCAGCAATGTTATGGTCTATAATCCCGCTACAGGCGGTTCCTACGATGGAATCACAGCTAGCGGTCTCAATCAAAATCAGGGAGCCGAGGCAGGTCTCTCCTATCTCTTAGCGCGTCTTGAAATGGAGGTACTTCGCACGCATGAGCTTCAGAGTTTGTCCAAATGAACACTCTAGGCCTACGGAAGAAGTTCACCCAGTTCAAACTTAGCCCCGCACAACACCGAATCTGCGCCTCCATAGTAGATCAGAAGCTCGTCATCCAACAGAACACTACCACAGCTAAATACAACATTTGGCACTAATCCAAATCTCTCATAGCTCTCTTGAGGTTCTAATATCGGTTCTTCTGATCTATGGAGAATGACTTCAGGATTGTGCTTGTCAATCAAGAGAGTACCAAGACGATAGACATATTCATGGTCCACGCCATGATAGATGAAAAGCCACCCCTCATTGATCTCGATGGGGGGGCCTGCTGATCCGACTTTAAGGCTGTCCCAATGGCCCGGTCTGGGATGCATCAATGCCTTCATTTGGCACCATCGCTTCAGGTCATCAGAATAGGCCACACATAGATCGGGCTCGATGCGGTGATACATAACATATGAGCCATTTACCTTCCGAGGGAATATTATAGCATTCTTGTTTTGGATGCCCTCAAAGGGCAACCATCTATCTCCCCAGTTCCATTTGGTTGAAATCAAATCTTCCAATGAGATCTTGGTGAGCGAAACCTGGTATGCTGTTCTTGGATTATTCCCATAGGCTGTATACGTCATCAGGCATTCTCCATCCATTTGGGTTAATCGCGGATCTTCACATCCAAGGTTCTCACAGGAATTCTCTGGGATAAATGCTGGTTCAGGGAGCCGAGTATCGATTGAATAGCCATCTGATGAACTTGCATACCCAATCCGTGATACCCCATCGTCACCTAGCGCGCGGTAGAGAATGTGTATCCGGCCTCCTGCATAGAGGACGGCCGCATTGAACACATTCCGATTCTGCCAATAATGACCTGGTAGCGGTTTAAGAATAGGATTGTTGTCGAAGCGCTTCATCGTTCACTCTCCTGGTTTGCATTAAAGACTCCTATCGCTTGATTTTGTGCATCTCATGTAATTCATCCAAGATTCTTCTTAGACTAAGAAGACCGATGAGCTGTCCTTGTTCATCAACCACAGGCAAATGCCTAATATTATGCGTCCTCATGATCTCTTTTGCCATTGCGAATGTGGCGTGCTCATCTACAGTCTTTAAATTAGTCGTCATGACCTCGGCAAGAGGCGTGTCCAATGGAACATCACTAGCTATGACGCGAATGGCGTCTCGTTCAGTGAATATCCCTTCGCACTTCTCATCCTTGTCAATAACAATGATTGAGCCAATGTGCCTTTCATGAAGAAGGCTGATTGCTTCTTTGAGAGGGATATCTCCTGAGGCAGTTGTTACATCTTCATCAATCCAAGTTTGGATTCTCAATCAATCATTCCTCTAATCTGCGAGTGCTCATCAGAGGTATAAAAGATAGCGGTCTGAGCTGTTGTTTATTATGGTGAAAATCCGTCATCGTGTGATCAGGCAATACATTGCAGAGAGTTTTACACAATCTGAGGATAGATCTACGTCTGCTTCTCTCGCCTGTAGGGCAGATAGTCAGGTCCGGTGATTATTCTTTGCCCGAATTGGTAAACCAATGCCAGTTAGACCTGCCTACAGACTGCCACAATGAACAATTTTTCATTCTTAGATTTAAATATCTGACATTCTGCAAATAGAGCTGTGTCAATAGTAGCTGTTGTGAAGGGGGAACGTGGTGTAGAAACCGTATTTAGAGCAATGGAATTGATACCGTTCAAGAAAGCTCTTGAACCCTATGAAACCGTCTTAGTGAAACCAAATCTAATCAGAGGTCACCCCTTCCAGACCGGGATAACAACAGATCCCATAGTAGTGGAAGCAGTGATTATGAAGATTAGGGAACTTGACAAGAAAGCCATAGTGGTTGAAACTGAGGGTGGAATCACATCACCAGACGAAGCAATCATTGAAACAGGTATAATGGAGGTGATTGATTGGGTTCTGAGTACATCAACATGGGAAAGCTTGATGAGAAGGTAGAACTAGAGGTCGATAGTCCCCGCGGAATAGAGAAATTCAAGGTAGCCGGAATCGCTTTGGAGTCAGCTATAATCATGGTACCAACAATGAAGACGCTGCATCATACAACAATCACTATGGGATTGAAGAATATGTTCGGTATGCTCACTACACGTAACAAATACGCCGTGCACCAATTCGGAACGAACAACTTCATCTACGATATCTGCAAGACCCTACCACCGACTCTCAGTGTTATCGATGGCTTTTACGGCAAGTCTGGTAGTGGTCCATGGAGTGGCACACCAGTGAAGATGGACACAATCATAGCTAGTGTCGAGTGGGAAGAGTGGGTTGCACGAGTAGCGAATACATACCCTCTTGGAAGAGTATGCACTGTAGATGAGATAGCGAATGTCGTTCTATTCCTAGCCAGTGATGACTCCTCCTATGTCAACGTCGAGTGCATTACCGTCGACGGTGGAAGGTCTGTACCTACAGAATGTCTGTAGGTAGGCATCAGATATTGGCTCCCTCAGGATTCACTCTCTCGTCTATCAAGAGGACTATTGCTGCGATAACTATCACAATGAATGTGACTCCTAGAAGAATAAGCAAGCCCAACATCAGTTCTCATCCTCCCTTGCGTTCATGTTGTTTCCATGTCCTCATAGTATAGCGTCGTCCCGCCTGTTGCGTACTCAAGTCGACCCTAGAGCATTGGATATTAAGTGTTGCTCGTTCTGGGGCTCTGTTGCAAAAC
>JBHIAE010000087.1:0-7678 GCA_046758445.1 Candidatus Thorarchaeota archaeon
AGGTCCTTTGGTCGGATTGCCGACTTGCCGGGATGAACCACTGGCATCAATAGAGGTGTTCTTACATCTCCGTGTTCCGTGGTGAACTTCCCTGCTCTGGCAAGTCCGTCCTTTGCACGAACCTCGAAGTGACTCATTTCCTGTCTGTAGGTGTCCGCGGGCGTGTGCCCAAGAATCTTTCTCTATACCACCAATGCAACGCTTTAAGACAGTATGGCCGAGTCTGGTTGATAATGGTGGACGACAGAGCGCTACTCATCCAAAGACGATCTCATGATGAACCAAATCTGATGGAAGAGTTCGTTGCATTGGCCTCAACAGCGGGCTACTCAGTGGAGAAATCATACGACATAGTCAGTCCGCCTTCAGCAAAATACGCTATCCGAAGTGGAAAGGTTGAGGAGATTGCAGCTTGGATTGAGATCAACTCGCCCGATGTTGTGTACTTCTCACCACGTCTCACGTCAGGACAGGTATTCCGTCTGATGGAGCGGTGGGAAGTCGAGGTCCGAGATAGGACACAACTGATTCTTGAGATATTCGACAGACACGCACGAACTCCGCAAGCAAAGTTGCAGATAGAACAGGCTCGCTTGAGGTATGAACTGCCGTTTGAGCGTCATCAGATCAGGATGCGGCTACAGAAAGAGCATACAGGTGACAGACCCATAGCTGAGCAGATAGGTGCCGGAGAAGACCTCCTGACCCTTCGTATCCACCAGATCAGGAAGAGAATTGCAGTCATTGAGGAGAAGCTGGAATCTATTTCCCGTTCACAGGCTCTAAAGAAGAGAAAGAGGTCGAAGAAAGGATTCCTGGAGGTGACACTTGCAGGCTATACAAATGCTGGAAAGAGCACACTCCACAGAGCATTGACTGGCTCTGAAGTTGAAATAGCTGATAAGCTGTTCACGACCCTCGCAACGAAGTCGACCAGGCTGCCAATTGAGGGGAGGCAAGCTGTCCTTACAGACTCTGTTGGCTTCATTAGCGACTTGCCTAGGCCCCTTTTGCAGGCCTTCAATACGACACTTATGGAGATTGGAGATGCAGACGTCATCATCTTGGTTGTTGATGGCAGTGACTCCCTGTCTGAGATGCAACGTAAACTAGAAACTTGTCTTGACACGTTCACCGAGATTGGAGCCAACGGCATCTCTACCGTTGTCGCTCTCAACAAGGTCGACCTCTTGGAGGAGGAAAGGATTCGTGAGTGTCTTGAGCTCATCATTGGTGAGTCACTGGTAGGAATTCCGGTTTCAGCAATGGAGAGCACCAATCTAGATGAGTTACTTCAGAGTGTCGACTCCCATCTGCCGCCTTTGACTCGGTATCTTGTTACCCTTCCTTATGACGACTCTTCGATGTCACTCATCTCTCGGCTGCACGATATGACTACTGTGAGGAACCAGGATTTCGGGCAGGGCAACGTAGAGATTGAGGTTGTTCTGAGTGCTGAACTAGTACAAAGACTCGAGAGAGAGCTCCCAGTCGGTTCACTCAGAAGACTTGAGTAGGACCTAGCTACTAGAAAACCCGCTGTTGACCAAAACAATGAAGTCGGGCTTCATGGAGACCGCCATTCAATACGTCAAGCATGTGGAGATTCTGATGCTGCCGGACACACATCTCAGAGGTCTGTTGGAGCGCGGGCAATTCGTCGTCACAGCCGAGATTGGCGCGCCAAATGACTCTGATGCAGGTGTCTTGGTGCAGCGTGCCAATCTGGTGAAGGACCATTGTGACGCAATCAACGTCGCTGACAATCCCAGGGGCCTCTCACGAATGAGCAGCTTGGCGTGTGCACATATGGTGTACGAAACAGGTGCAGAGCCCGTAATGCATATGGCTACTCGCAATCGAAACCGTGTGCAGTTTCAAAGCGATCTCTTCGGTGCCTCTGCCCTAGGAGTCAGGAATATTCTCCTCATAACAGGCGATGTTCCTGCTCAAGGCTCGAAGTCGGAGAAGGAGAAGACTCCTGAACTCGACTCCATTCGAGCGCTGGGGCTAGCCAGTACACTGATGGAAGGAAAGAACCTCGAAGGAGAGGATCTTGAAGGGGCACCGTCGTTCCACCTCGGATCCACTTTCGACCCCTATGCTCTTCCACAGGACACGCATGTCAAGAGGGTATGGGAGAAGCATGATGCTGGAGCAGAGTTCTTCCAGACACAGGCCATCTACGATCTGGATGGATTTCAAGACTTCATGGATCAGATTGAGAGTCTTGATGCGAGGGTACTAGCTGGCATCGTGCCTCTTCAGGGGTCTGAGATGGCCGAATTCATGAACAGCGAAATCCCAGGAATTCTAGTACCTGACGATTACATAGGACGCCTGCGTGATGCTGAACATGGACTACAAGATGAGGAGCGGCTTGCAGCGTCCCAGGAGGAAGGCGTTCGCATAGCTGCAGAGATAATTGAGGCAGTCAGAAGGATGAGAGGCGTCGACGGCATTCATATAATGGGCATTGGATGGGAGGAGAGTATTCCACAGCTTGTTGAGAGCACTGGACTCTACCCGCGACCAAAACGAGGCTGAAGCAAGATGTTTGTCTTCAAGAAAGAACAAGAAGTGTGCGATTTTGGGGGTATCAAGATTGGAGGAAATCCGGGAGAGAATCCGACAGTCTTGATTGGAGGCCTATTCTTCAAAGGTCAGCCAATAGTCGAGGATACAAAGCAGGGCCAATTCGACAAGGAGTTGGCGAAGGAATGGATAGAGACTGGTAAGGAGATGTCGAAGAAGACTGGGCATCCTTTCATTGTGCAAGCGTTCGGAAGGACGGCCACCGCTATGGAGCGGCATCTCGAATGGTTGGTAGAGAACTACGATGGACCATTCATCTTCGAGTCCACTTCGGCCAAGACAAGAATGAAAGCGATTCAGTACTGTGATGAGGCAGGACTCAAAGAAAGGGCAATCTACAACTCTGTGAACCTCTCTCTGAAGAACGATGAGAAGGAGATACTCAAGGCAAGCTCGTTCGAGAATGCAATAGTGCTCGGCTGGTCACCCAAAGCAATGTCGCTGCCCGAGCGAATGAATGTGATTAAGGAGATGATCACAGAGGCTGAGCACCTAGGGATACATAACATGGTAATTGACCCTGCAACAATGCCGGTCGGGTCAGGCTTTGGTCTTGAGTTCAGAACAACACTTGCTGTGAAGTCGGAACTAGGACTGCCTACTTGCCTTGCTCCTCATAATGCGCCTTCTGCTTGGAGATTCATCAAACGGAAGAACCTCGATAACGAACCAACGTATCTCTCTGCGGTCGTGGCATCGACAGTGGCTGCCCAGCTGTTCGCAACAGACTGCATAATGTATGGATCCATGGTCAGAACCAAGGAGGTATTTGCTGCGACGGCACTCATTTCGAACGCAATCTCGTCAGCGATGGCAGAGGCCCAGCGAGTACTTGGAATTGACAGGGAATTGTTCTACCCTATAACACAGGACTAGGAGTTGACAGGAATGTCCGAGAAGGGAATGAAATGGCCACCGATACCTGGTGACTTCGAGGTTGGTGATCCGTCGAGGTGTGTTGCGGTCTGCACGTTAGGGAAGAAGGTTGAAGTCCCTGCCGACTATGCCATCATTGGCACATGCAAGACAGAGAACATTGGCATTGAACGCGTCATAGTCAATCTCGTTTCAAATCCGTCAATACGATTCTTGATTCTCGCTGGCCCCGAGGTACCAGGCCATCTTACGGGCTCATCCATGAAGTGCCTCTACAATAATGGCATTGAGCCGGACACTCGAAGGATCATCGAAGCCCCGGGTGCCATCCCGTACATTGAGAATATTCCAATAGAGGCTGTTGAGAGATTTCGAGAACAAGTCACGTTCATTGACATGATGAACATCTCAAGGCCTGATGCCATAGCCGAACAGGTTCGTGAGCTAAACAAGAAGAGCCCTGACGCCTATCCTAAGGAGGCCATATGGATTGATTTCACCGTGGCAGCACGACCTACTGTTGCGGTTGGTCTCGGAGTTTCGGTCTCACTTCTGCCAGAGTATAGAGTGGCTCTTGATCCGTCATCATCTCTCGTCGCACCAAAAGATGAAGGCGCAGTCATTTCTGTGCACCCATCGCAAGTGGTGGTGGAGATTCAAGACCGAGAAACAGGGACGATAATCATAGGAAAGGAGCTGTAGCATGATGTTCTTCTTCGAGAGGGAGCAGTATATCTACGACATTGGTGGAGTGAAGATTGGAGGCAACCCTGGAGAAACTCCAACAGTACTTGCAGGCACAATCTTCTATGGCGGTCACGGAATAGTATCTGACTCTACTAAAGGCACCATAGACAGCAAGGCCGCAGAGAAGCTCATCAATAAGCAAGATGAGATGTCAGAGATGACAGGGAATCCTGTCATGATTCAGGTGTTCGCCGAGTCTGAGATTGCTATGGAGAAGTACCTTGATTTCATCACCGCACGGACCGATGCTCCCTTTCTGATAGACTCAACACAGTCAGATGTAAGGATAGCCGGCCTGAGATACGCCGAGGAGGTGGGTCTCATCGACCGAGCAATCTACAACTCCATCAATGTTGCAGCCTCTGATGAAGAGATAGGAGCCCTACAAGAAATCCACCATGACTGTGCCGTAGTCCTTGCTTTCAATCCACAGGATGCTTCGATATCGGGCCGGAGAGCAGTACTCGAAACTGGGACGTCCTCTTTCGGAAGAGGATTGTTGGACCTATGCGAAGAGATTGGGGTAACCAAGCCATTGATTGACACGGCAACCACTGCAATGGGGGCAGGAGCCGGATCATCAGCGTCATTTACTTTCGTTTCTAAGACACTCTACGGGCATCCAGTCGGCTCTGGTATCCACAATGCACCATCTTCATGGGCCTGGATACGAAAGCATAGGAAGACAAACAAGGATGCCTTCAGAGTGTGTGACGTGGCTTCGAACATCATTGTTCAGACCATGGGTGCCAACTTCCTGCTCTATGGCCCAATCGAGAACGCGGACTTGGTCTTTCCAACAATCGCAATGGCTGATATTCTCTCTGCAGAGTCAGCCAAGCTTGAACTGGGTCTGGAACCTTCTGAGAATCACCCGTACAAGAAGCTGCTTTGAAGTGGAGAATGCGAACATGCCTCGTCGACATATGATGGTGCATCCGATTACCATTGGAGTCTCTTCCCTTCGAATGAAACCGTTCTACACCGTTGCATCTGTCGAACTAGGCAACACAACCACAAAGTGCATTCTCATGACCACGAACCTTCAGACCGCCCAGATATTCCAGATTGACAAAGAGGTTCGACACACGAGAGATGTTAGAGCACCAAAGGAAGGAGAAGAGATCTTTGGCCTCACACTTACTGGCGTGAAACTGGCGCGGGAGTCTGTCAGCGAGCTTGTGGCGGATGTCTTGACTACAGTTCTAGAACGGTCGCGCGTCGATCTTGACCGGGATCTTCACTTCGTGGTCAGATCTACCGGAGTCACTGCAGGATTCGCCTCTCCGGAAGAAGTCGGAGTAATGGTAAAGGCTCTAGCAGATGGCTGCCTTCTGGCAGGTGTACCCCCGCGAAAGATGACTGCATCAATCTCACCTGACAATCTCTCTCCGGATCTAAGTGACTTCAGTTGGCTCAAAAAGGTGTACTTCGATGGCGCAGTGACCAGTTCCCTTCCGCCTGCTGACGCAGAGGTTGTCGCCAACGAAATGGAAGGAGAGCTTGTGATGGCAGGCCTGAAGGGGGCTGCAAAGAACACAGACGTGGACTTTCGTAACCCTGTGATGACTCTTGACTTCGGGACTACGCTTGCAGGACGAGTTACAGATGACGGTCATCCATATGCCAAGACAGTCGCTTCATTTGTTGGTCTTGCTGGGGCTATTCCGGATGCACTTGCCCGGGGCTCTGGCAAAGTTGACCGCACAACTGGTTCTGCACTCGACCTTCCTCGTTCATCAAGACCTTTCCGAGGAACTATCGATGAGGATTGGATACAGACCGCCCAATCGTACATCCGAGTCGAGCGAGTTCCAGCGGGGGTCTCAAGGTTCGGCACGGTCCCTGTAAACGTAAAGGCGGCTGATGACGCTGGCGTTGTCCTCATCGGCGTGGATGTCGGAGTGGACGGCTCGGACCTGCCTGCTCTAGAGCGGCTCGGAGAAGAGATCTCAAAGGGGAGCAGCACAGATGAGCTACATGATGCGATTGACCTGATACAGTTCGGAATCGTTCAAAGGATTCTGAGCAAGGTCGAGTCAGAGGGTTTCATTCTTGGAAACACCTCTCTAGGCCTTACAGGAAGAGCTATTACAACAGGTGAGAAGCCAAACCTCATCACGGAAGGGCTGCTTCTGGCCGACGGTTCAAGATGGGATGTGAGTCATAATCTGCTGTTTGTGGAAGACGGCCTAGCAATGGGTGCCGCTGTCGCGGCACGATGCATGAATTCAATGGGCACCCGTCACAATCCGATGGGAGGACGGAAGGGTGACAAGTGCATAATGGGGGCCCGCATGAGGATTCAGAGGATCGAGAGAGATTAGTCCGAATCATTGACAGCCTTTATCTTCAGATGACATGCGTGGTCAATTGAGGAAGTTTCAATGCGAGTGATTCCTATTCGAACCCGTATTATCAACGAGGATGATGATATCCTTGAGGTTCTTGTTGAAGCGATGAGCGATGGTGGTCATGAGTTTCAGATTCATGATATTCTAGGCATTGCTGAAACACCACTTGGAACGACAGAGGGCCGTCTGGTCAAGCTCTCAGAGGTGGAGGTCAGTGACATAGCACGCGAACTTGCATCCAAACACGAGCTTCTACCGGAGGTGGCAGAACTCGTTCTGCAAGAAGCTGATGAGATACTGGGGGGAATCCCGCACGTGCTGCTGACTATCAAGAACAACACACTCATGGCAAATGCCGGAGTAGACACATCCAATGTGCCTCCAGGCCATGCGTCACTGCTTCCGGTTGACTCGCGTGCAAGTGCAAAGAAACTGAGGCAAGATGTCAAGGAGAGATTTGACAAAGACATCGGCGTACTAGTCGTTGACAGTCGAACACAGCCTCTTAGACTGGGGAACATCGGCATGGCTCTGGGAGTTGCGGGTTTCAGACCTGTGGCTGATGATCGTGGAAAGCGGGACCTTTTTGGCAATGAGCTTAGGGTCACTCGCAGGGCCATCGCTGATAATCTTGCTTCAGCGTGCACAGCTGTAATGGGCGAGTCAGACGAGTCTGTGCCGGCCGCTCTGATACGCAACGCCCCTGTTGAGTTTGTGAACGAGGCTTTCGACTCCTCAGCCATGTGGATTGCTCCACATGAATGCATGTACATGGCGATATTCGAGGAATGGAGGACTAGTGGCTCAGCGGCGAGGTTACCAGCGCGCGAGGGAGGCAAGTAGAACAAGCTTCTATTGAAGAGGCCTTCAAAAGGTGGAATGCCTACACTTTGATGTAGAGTATGACCAGTCAATGCTGAATCAAGTCCTACATCGGTTTCGCCGCTGAGCGCACACATTTGTGCTGACAAGATTATTTAGGCTGCCAGCTCAAATCGTGACCAAAACGCAAGACGGACCAATCAGTTCGGGGAATGGACCAATGAGTAATATAGTCCTCATAGATGTCAAGACTGCTGGAGCATCAGGGGACATGTTCCTTTCCG
>JBHIAE010000088.1:0-7487 GCA_046758445.1 Candidatus Thorarchaeota archaeon
AGTCATTTGCCAACCTTTTAGGTATTCCGAAGAATGAGCTTGAAGAAGTCCTGTGCTATCAGACGAGAAGAACGAAACCTACTCCAACATGCATAAATAACCAACAATGTATGCGACATCACGGAACATCAAGTGAATTCTGAAACCCTCGACTCTCAGACTCTTTGGCTATGATAGGGGATGATTATACAGCTTGAAGGAACACAATGGCGGAGTGAAACTTGGGCCGGAAGGGGCCAATGTGGCATTCCTTCTGGTACATGGCTTTGGTGCTGCGCCAGATGAAGTGACGCCTCTCGGTGAGTTTCTGGCTGAACACGGAGTAGCTTCGTATGCTGTGAGAATAGCTGGACACGGAACGACCCCTGAGGATCTCTCGGAAACGACATGGCATAATTGGTATGATTCAGTTGTAGCAGGTTTCGAGATAGTCAAATCGTGGAATCCAAATCATCTCTTCGTTGCGGGGCTTTCAATGGGCGGCGCTTTGGCTCTTATGTTGGCAAGTCGTGAGAAGGGGATAGATGGAATAGTTGCGATGTCACCAGCTGTATACGTGGGGTCCTTCTTGGCAAAGTTTGTGCCGATTCTAAAGTACTTTGTCAAGTATAGGACTGTCGACATCTCTGATATGTCAACTATGTATGAGATAATGAGAACCAAGTATACTCGAGAGCCCTTCTCTGCCCTTCATGAGATACTCAAACTCACAAATGTGGTAAGAAGGGAGCTGCACTCGGTAACTATCCCAATCTTGGTAGTTCAATCAGGAGCAGACAAGACAATTGATCCAAAGAACGGAACAATCGTCTATGAGGGCGTGTCTTCCAAAGATAAGGCACTGCACATCATTCCTGGAGCCGAGCATGTGATAACATGTCATGCAAAACGCTTCGAACTCTTCCAATTGGTGAAGGACTTCGTGAAGACACATACTTCATGACTCACGGTTTGGCGTGCTCAGCGTTCAACAATGTCTTGACGATTTGAACTGCCTTGGCGGGGTCATCAGTAATCAATCCGTCAACTTCGCGCTTCAGTAGTGAAGTCATTGACTCCTCACTGTTTACCGTCCACGGGAAGACTGACAGTCCGGCTCCGTGAGTTTCGTGGATGATTTCATCCGTAAGGATGTTGAACTTTGGATTGATTGCATTTGCTTCAATCCGGATCGCGTCACGTACTGAATCTGAAGCGTCGTGCTCCACAAGAATGGCTGTTCTTATCTCTGTGGAGAGCTCCCTCATGGCTTCGAGTGTCATTTGATAGAATGAGGAAGCAATGACAGTGCCAACCATTCCCCTCTTCTCTACCAGTCTTAGTATCTGTTCTTCGTAGTCGAAAACTTTGAGATCCATGTTCACAGATATCCTACCTTTGGCGAAATCCAGTACTTCTTCCAAGAGTGGTATCTTTTCTCCTTGGCCTGCATCTAGAGATCTTACCTCGGTCAAAGTAAGTTCAGACACAGTGCCCTCACCGTCTGTTGTCCTTGACACATCTTCGTCATGCAAGCAGATCAAATGACCGTCAGTGGTTTCTCGAATGTCCAACTCAATCATGTCCGCTCCAACTTGAATCGCTCTCTGAAATGAGAGCATTGTGTTTTCTGGAGCGTCGACAGGTGCGCCTCTGTGTCCAATCACTATTGGTCTTGTCAAGACTCACTCCTCGATTCAGACAATCGGCAGTTTAGGATTGTACGTCTTGAGAATTCAATCATCCTCACGCGCAAGGCCAGTGCCACCACATCTAGGACAGGTTTCGGGCTCCTCTTCTGTGCCAATCGTCCCAGTCCCGTTGCAGTAATAGCAGGACTCTTTCGGAACCTCGATAGTGGCATCAAACCCCTTAGCAAGGGCCGTGCCTAGACCTATCAGAACCACAGCTACGAACATGATGAGGAGAGAAGGGAGATAGAGGTCTGCAAAGTTAAGAAGCACAACAAACGAGAATACAAGCAGAATGATTCCACATGCAGCGAGTATTAGACCTCTTCTCTTTCGATCCATTCCTAGCATCCAGCCTTTCAACGTATCATCCATTGAGCCGGACTCTCATCGGGCCCGATTCTCCGGAAGGGAGGTCCTCTTTATAGGTTGTGGCTATGTGGAGTCGGTATAGACAAGAGATAATAGCACTGTCTAGCCCTACTAGGCTGAAAGGTGATTTGGCATGTCGACAGCGGACCTCTTCTCAAGATACACCCAACTCTATCAGAAAGCAAGAGCCAGAGAGATAGTGCCCGAAGGCCCCTTTGTCAGACAGTTGGCAGACGTCCCGAGTGGTGACCTTGACGTCGCGCTCTTCTTCAAGGGCAAGAGAAGGAAACCTCGCCAAGTACATCTTGGGAAGCCATTGCCTTTCGAAGTCGGGGCACAAGAGGGCTTCTTAGAGTCGGAAGACGAAACCTTTCTCTGTCGTACACTCCTCTCAGATGTAAAGACTCTCGACTATCTTAAGGTGGCAATCTCCTCCGGATTCCTCCTGGACGCATATCAGGAGAGAGTGGACTTTCTCAAGAAGTGTCAAAGGATAATTGACGTTCTTGTAAGAAAAGCAAGGAATGTTGTTCATATTGGAGAGGTTGAAGCCTTTCGATTCGACAAGCGCTTGCTGACACTCGGCGAGTTTCTCAAAAGGAGACTAAGAATGGACGAGGTTTCAGTCGAAGCCGCTTCCATACCATTCAATGTGGCCAATCCAAAGTATATGACAATGACAGAAAATCGCATTGTGGTAGTGGGAGATCAACCTGTGGTGCCACACAATTTCTTCTATTTTGTGGGGGGAATAGGATACACGTTTGACAAGAAGCTGGGAGCCGTTAGCGAGGAGAGGCTCTTCCGAACCACAGAGGATCTCTCTTCATATGGAATAGACAAAGCCTACATTGAAACCAAGATTACTCAAGTCATGGAGGACTTTCAGAACAACCTGCATTCTCTCATCTTCTCAGATGTCTGGAAGAAGAGTCGAGCAAAGCCAGTGGGCGTCAATTTCGATGGAGACATTCTGGTCAAAGCAGCACCTTCAAGCGAGATATGGATGGGAGTCTTCGAGGTCTATTTGGCCTCGCCTAAAGCATGATTGGGTCGAACGAGTCTATCGCCATGAAGACCGCTCTGAAGGCATAGATCCTGAATGTGTAAGTGATTCCAACTCTGGTTACCCCACTAATGCTTGTCGATAGATCAGCTAAAGCGCTCGAGCCAAAAGAGCTGAGCAATAGAGGTAAGGATTCCAGCGTGACTCTACTCACCCCATTCCCTGAAGCTATCGCAACATCCTCTGCTACAACCTCTAGTGTGTTGTATACCTCGTTTTGCCTACCTCGAATGTCGAACTCATTTCCAACCGTTCCCAACCGGATAGACCAGCTGCCACCTCTCTGACTCAAAGAACTTGAGAAAGAATGAGTGAGGTACTCACCTACGTCACTCAACATCTCATAGGAATAGCTTGACCTTGAACACAGAACCTCAACATGATCCCATAGTTGTAGGGTCTCCATGGTCTGGCCGCAGACAAGCATGGCCCCTGAGTCCCCGTCGCTTAAATCATCTAGAATAAACGACTCAATCAGCACGCCACTCGCAAGATTGGCATTGTTCGTTTCATCTGCCAGAGTTACCGCGGCAGCATCAAGGATCGTCGGATCGGTGGAATCAATTGAGTACCTGAGCAAAGAAGAGAATGCTGGGATGTTCAAGCCTCGTGTGGCATCCATCAAAGCCTCCCATTCAATTGGCGAGAGTGTCATGTCGAAATAGACAATCTCGGGAAGCCGGGTGATATTCAGATCCTCCAAATCTTGTGTAAGAGTCTGAAACGCAGTGAGGTGACTTTCATACACCGATTGGAGAATGGTTGTGGAACCAATTCTGTTCGTATCACTTCCGACGTAGGAACCTCGAGGTGAAGTCATCGTAATCACATAGTCTATCTCAGTGCCATTCAGGGCAACAAGCCAATCAGTAAGGTTCGCCCACGACTGGGGATTGCCTTCGAGAACTCTGAGATTGACTCCAAATCCATATGCGCTCAAACCTTGCAAGGTAGTGGAGTCAGGAGTTACATTTCGAAATGGAAAATCGAAGTCCGCAAGAGGAACGTCAAGAAGAACAGTTGCTTGTCCTGTGGGCTCAACCCATGCAATCGCATTCTGCCCCATGGCAAATGTTGTCAGTGGAAACATCAAACCAAGTATATTGAAGAATAGGAATATCGCCCAGCCTTTCCTGTCAATCTTCCTTATGCTAGTCTTGGGACGATATCGTCCCATTACAAACACGATAGCAACGGCCAAGATGTTGAACACCAAGATTATGGCGAATCCTCGTACGAGGACAGATAGAACGGTAAAGAAGACCGATGAAATGACGAGTATGATGAAGTTGAAGAGCGCAAATCTGTCCCTGTAGTATCCTCTGACCAGCAGTGGTAACACAATGAGCAAGGGGAGTATGTAGAGCACGATTGGGAGGGAGTCAAGCAGTCCCAGTCCGGAAAGAGTCATTCTTGCGGTGACTGAAACCAACGTATACAAAATCACCGTGATGTCCAAGACAAGGACAAGTGTTGCAAAGATGTGGAGCCTGCGGTCAAGCAGCTCATTCGATCTGATTTTGGACCTCAATGCTCTTCTTCTTTCGATGAAACCACTCATTTGAATGAAGAAAGGACATCTGGGACCTACATAAGCGTCACGCAAAACCTTCAATGACACTAAGGAGAATCGTAAGGCAAAAATGCGGCCATTGACGGGGTGTATTTGGGTTTCTGTATGTATGACGTAGCAGTAGTAGGAGCTGGTCCTGCTGGCGCCACGACGGCGAGATATCTAGCACGGAACGGTTTCAATGTCTGCTTGATTGACAAGGACCAGTTTCCGAGGGACAAGGCTTGTGGAGGAGGTTTCTCTCCTTCACTGGTCGATGACTTCCCGTATTTGAAGAAGAGACAGTCGGAATTCTTGAAAGGCGTTTGCCGCATAGGCGTTCTGCATTCACCTAACATGAAGATGACACTCAAAGGTAGAGTAGACATGGCTGTGGCCCTTCGCACGGACTTCGACAATGTCCTGCTTGAGCTGGCGGAAGAAGCTGGCGCGGAGCCGATGCTCGGGAAACGTGTGAAGTCAGTGACCTTCTCAGAGGATAAGGCGAAAGTAGCCATCACTGGAGGAGAGTTTCTATCTGCTCGTGTCGTTGTAGGTGCTGATGGAGTCACAAGCATAGTGGCCAGGGAGGCTGGATTGAACAAGAAGTGGCAATCCGGCTCAATCACTGCATGCAGAGTTGTCGAGATTCCTGCTACAGAAAAGCAAATCGTTGATTCCTACACAGAAGACCACGAATATCATTTCTTCGCGAATGTCGGAGGACTCCCGGGGTATGGCTGGATCTTTCCCAAGAAGGACACTATCAATGTAGGTCTCGGGATTGTCGACAAACATTCTGCTGGACTGCCGAAACGATTCCAACAATTCATCCAGATGCTCAAGCGAAAGGGAAAACTGGAAAGCGATGCAAATCTTTCAGCAACTAGAGGAGCACTCATTCCTACAGGGGGTCCATTGGAGAACACAACTGGAAACAGGTGTGTTTTGGTCGGCGATTCCGCAGGCATGGTCAATCCTCTTACTGGCGGAGGCATTGCCTATGCAATGAAGGCGGGGCGAATAGCTGCTGCAACGTTGAAAGGGTGTATCGAAAACGACTCGCTAGACGAAAAGGGTCTGAAGGTCTACCACAACGGTTGGACATCTGATTTTGGACACGAGTTCAGGCCACAGCTTTTGGCCCAGCGTGTCTTCACTGGTTCTCTTGCGAGCACCCTCTTCGAGATCGGAAGCAGAGATACCCATCTTCAAGAAACCATGACCACAATGATGTCAGATGGCTCGGGAGGAAGAATCGGCTTCTTTCGGCTCCTGGGACGATTTGTTTTCGTATGCGTGAGAGAAGCTTTGCACCTTTAGGTGAAAAGGAAGGATCAAGATCTGCCCTAATAGCGGAATCTACTGTAACTAGCAGACTACCGAGCACTTATCTCGTGAGTCTATGGCATATCAGTCTACTGGGTCGATGTCATCGACACAGAGATTCTCGATAAGACAGTGCACTTCAGGCCTCCCCAAGAGTTTCCTGCGTGTTTCGCTCATGTCGTTAACTACGCAAGAGATTCCTACGACTGTTGCCCCCAGCTTCTCAATCATCTTCGTTAGTGCCAACACTGTGGTTCCCTGTATCAACCAGTCATCGACAAGTGCAATACGATCTCCGGGGTCAATGGATTCCGATACAAGTGCCAATCTGCGGTCAGCAAATCTGCTTGTGGGGAGGAGCTCAACTGGACGACTATAGTCTTCAGGAAGATAGGCTATCGACCTTGCTGGTACAATTCCGCAACCGAGATAGTATGCTATTGCTCCGCCAAGAGCAAGACCTCTCTGTTCAATCCCAATGACCTTGTTAGGTCGGAGCTCCACAAGTGGTTTGGCAAGTGCAACAACGGCCTCATGGAAGACGTCTGGATTCTCGAGAAGCCTGCTAATGTCAATGACAGCCTGGCCTGGCTCTGGCCAGTCTTTGATGACCTCTACAAAATCATGGAAACTGATGTCTGTCATCTTGAAACCACGGCGAGTCCAGGCTTCTGAGCAGTCATATTTCTTTCTATACTTACACAATCGGGGACTAGGATTTGGCTCTCGTTGCATCCACTGTAGAAACAGTTATCAAACTCCACACGAATTCAACTTGAAATCTGGATGTTGGAGTGTCCTACGAACTGATAGTACCTGGTACAACTATTGGAGTATCGCTCATTCCGGGCTATGTGGAGATTAGGGACAAGGGTACTGTGAAGAAGAAGATCCCGACAAAGCATCGTTCTTTTGATGATGTGCTGGAAGAAGTGGAGATGTTCTTCAGAGCAAGGAGGAAGATACTGGCCCCTGGTACACTCAGGGATGTGCTTGTTCGAATAGGACTCCCACAAGCGAAGGTAATTGTTGCAGATGAAGAACCAGCTGCAGTTGCGACCCCCGAGGAAGAACTAGTGCCACAGGTTGCAGAAAGGCCCACTACGGAACCAGTCGCGACAGTTGAGTTTTCCACGGTTGCAGACGACGAAGCGGCAACGTTTGTAGAGAACCCCGACATAGAGCCAGGTGCAACCATCATTGATGGCGAGGAGTTTGAAGACATCACCGACGCTCTCTCGGCAGTGGAGGCAATGAGTGACACCTTCATGGCCGCCTCTGTTAAGAACAGTGAAGAGAGTGCGATTGAGAAACCCGGACTCAAGATTGAGGTGTCAGGAACCGAGGAGATCAAGGCGGCACCCACGACGTATGCATCCACTCCCAGCGATCCCCATTGGGAAACAGAAGTGGTAGAAGAGGATACCGACGCTGTCCCATCTAAGTCTGAACTTGACGTCGAAGAGGCCATACCTGTGCAGGAAGAGCCGGAAGCTGT
>JBHIAE010000089.1:0-7307 GCA_046758445.1 Candidatus Thorarchaeota archaeon
CAACCTTTGCGACGGGGTTGTTTTGGAATTGAGTAGGCGCCGGCTTTTGTTTCTTTCACATCACATCCGCCATCCTCGATGTGAGAGTCTGGCCTGGAGTCTTTCACGGGACTTCCAGATCGTGGTACCTCGCGATTCAGTTGTCAAGAGCAGCAGACTGTCACTCAGTTCTGGCTCTGCCTTGAAGATGCTGAGCCTGGGGGTTTCAGCCTTCTCCGAAGACTCTCCAATGCATCTTGATGGGATTGATGTATTCATCACACCGTTCATGCGGGGTGCCGAGTTCGTCTGCGACTACCATGTGCCGCTGGTTCCAGAACTTCTCTGGTTGGGGCATATTCCAATCGCGGCCGCTGCTCGAGCCCTCCTACCCAGTAATATCAGAATGGCAAAGGCCATCATTGCTCCCAACCGTCAGATGCTCGCACATGCATCTACATACGCGCGTTTGCCGGACTACTTCATAGTGCCCAACTATCCGCGAAAGAGCTTCTACATGAACATCTCTCAAGAAGAGGCAAGGGTCAGGCTCAATCTCCCTCTAGACCGGCAGATAGCATTATTCGTCGGCGGTGGAAGACTCAGAGAGATCTACGGCATAGACTTGTTGCTGGAAACATGGCTGAAGGTCAGAAGGAATACCCCCGAGGCGTTGTTATGTATTCTCGGTCCCGTTAGCCACCTTTGGCCAGACCAAGATACAATGAGAGGAATGAGAAACAAGGGGATAATTCTTTCAGGCAACGTCGAATACTCGGATGTCCCACTCTGGATTGCGGCCGCTGATGTCTGTCTCTCCCAGAGAACGCCTGGTTTCCCAGCGAATTGGTATAACATTCACGACAGCCTGAAGCTCTCCGAATATGCCCTTTTTGAGAAGCCCATAGTGGTCGCAGGATATCTTCCAGGTCCAGACTACATCTCTGCTGAAACCACTGTAGACTCATACTCGGAGGCAGTCCTTGAGGGCCTCAGGGGCAATGCACCCAGGCCGACTCCACATACTTGGGAAGAGAATCTCCCAACAATAAGGAAGGCGTACAAGGCTCTACTATGAACTAAGGGGTTCATGCAGATCTTAGAACACTCAGATATGAGAGAACGGTTCTCAAGAGGTGCATCTTACTTCTTCCGCATTTCCTGCTGTAGTCAAGAACGATGGGATATTCCATCATCCTTGCACCGATTCTCTGAAGCCGGAGCAGAATGAGAGCAGTGGATGCGAACTCGTTTGTACAGATGAAATCGTCTCCAAACCTCGCAACTGCCTTTCTAAGTGCATCAAACCGGAAACATCTGAAACCGGATGTGTTGTCCTTGACGCTACTGCCCCTCAATCGAAACAAGATGTTGATTCCCCAGCTCAGAATTCGTCGAGATATGGGGATGTTGAGTTGCCGTCCTCCTGGTGTGTATCTTGACCCCACGACCACATCAAATCCGTTGTCAAGTTCATTCAGCAACTCAGGGACAGATGCGGGATCGTGCGTCAGGTCGGAATCCATGGTGACGATTGCTGAATTGGGTGACCCGTGCTGAATGATGTGGAGGATGCCAGTCCTCAATGCCCCGCCCAGTCCCTGGTTATCTTCATGATCTAGCACCGTGATAGGCATGCGTTCCGAATAGCTTCGTGCGAGGCTTCCAGTTCTGTCTTGAGACCCGTCGTTCACTACAATGACACGGTAGTTGGCGAGACATCGACTTATCTCTTCCAGGAGATGTGTGATATTCTCTTCCTCATTGTAGGCCGGAAGAACTACGTAGACGAGTTCTGGTCTTGCCATCTGTCTTCTTTCCCACTCCTTATGAGTTGGTGACGCTATAACTTGTGTCTTTTGCCTGCAACCTCTCTAATCATGTACGATAGCTTGTCGACAACTCGCTCCCAATCATATTCCCTCACACACAGATCTCTGGCGTCTGCAGACATCATCCTCCACTTCTCCCGGTCATCGACAAAGAGTCTATAGAAGCGACGTGTTGCTTTTGCCAGTGCGGCCGCATCAGAGGGCGGAATCAGAGAGCCGAAGTCATTCTTGACAAATGATCGAGGCCCTGGGATGTTGCTTGCCACAATCGGAGTTCCAGACGCCATGGCCTCCAATCCAACTAGACCGAATGCTTCTCGTCTTGAAGGCATCAAGAACAGACTTGCAGACTTGTATTGAGAGAGCAACTCATCATCGGGAACATATCCAAGATAATGAAACCTGTCATGCTTCTCTGCGAATCTCTCAACTACCTCACGCATTGGCCCGGTGCCACACACGTAGACATTGATCCTTGGGGCGTCTTGCTCGAGGTGTATAAAGGCCTCGAGCAGCGTGTCCACTCCTTTCTGGTAGTCCAACCTTCCCACAAAGAGTGCTCGAAACTCGCTCTGGTCCTTGGACGGTGTCGCCACAAACCTCTTCGTGTCCACTCCGTCGGGCACCATGAACACCCGATCGAGCCCCCAACGTCTGTATTGAAGATAGTCATCTTCGTTAAGCACATGATAGGCGTTGAAGGCATGAAGTGTATTGCGAGTGATCAATCGAATGTACAGATTATGCATCTTTGAATGTTGGAAAATGGATGCGTGCTGGGCGCTTATCACCTTTGAATCATTCGCCAAGAACTTGGCAATCTGTATCGTCACATCCTGAAGAGCATAGGCGTTCATGAAGTAGGTCACGTCACTCCCAGCCATTCTCCTCGACAGCTGTCTTAACGACTCGGGCGTCAGAACCGGCAGATTAGCTCCGTGGAAGAAACGCCACGACTTGGTTTCATTGTACTCGATTCCCGCGTTCAATAGCTTGTCAACATACCAATTCGTCGCGCTGCGCCTGTAACCTCTGGCAATGAAGTCGGTTGCGGCAACTGAAGGATTGATTCCTCGTTTCTTCAGACGGGGAGCAACCTCAGCAAGCCATCGATCCCCTCCAGCACCCATCCTGAGACTAAGAGGACTGTACATCAATAGACTGATGTCTGGGTCACTCACTTTTTCTCATCCCGCACGAAGAGACCCCTGCTCAAGCTTTCTTGACCGAGATTCTCTCCAATTCACGTTCAACCCTTTCTCCAACTTATGAGGGTTTCCAAGATTCTGCGCCCCTAGTCACTGCTTGGTTCTCCCATGTATGCATCTTGAAGCCATTCCAGAAAGCCGTGAAACCTCTTGGGAAGTACTGCCCGTGCCATTTGGAAATCGAGATCTTCTACTTCTCGGAACACAAACAGGAGTATAGGATACAACACAGCAGACACCAAGACCCATGCCAATAGGTCGAGCGCCCCGATTGGAGCGACGAGACCGACCAGCAATCCCGGGATCAGTGATGCGACGCCTATCTTGACCACCGATACGCCTATCGAACCGAGACCTATGACTCCAAGTTGTCGTAGACGACCCCAGGACGCCAGAAACAACAGGACCACGTACAACGACCGGATAATGGCGGAACCCATCAGACCAAGCCACAGGGTGAGATACCAACATCCTACGACTTCAAAGGCGATTACTCCTAGACCTGCAATGATGAAGAACCGGGCCTCTCCCATTGAACGGAGAACAGAATGAATGGAGTACACGACACCCCAGAGAGCATAGGATAGAACAAGGACTGAGAACGAAACGGTTGCATTGGCGAATGCCGCGTATGAAGTTCCGAATAGAACCTCAAGCAGTACATAGGAGTTAATCGCTGCAAACATCGCAACAGGCAGGAGTAGAATCAGGATGTAACGCACCATTTTGACGACTACAGACCCCATTGCTGTTCCCTGTTCTTCCTCATTCTGGAGATTCAGACGAACTCTGGTTAGTAATGGATAGACAGCTCCTGCAATCGTCAGGGAAACAAGACTCATCATATACAGGAGTCTGAGGAACACGTCGAATACTCCTAGGGTGGGCAAATCGGTCAGATTCAGGAGTATCAACCTGTCCGTGTTCTGAATTGTCACGTCTATTGTCTGGAAGACAAGACTCGGCAGAGCAAACGCTAGAATTGTCCTCATGTTCATCGCTACAGGAGTAACTATCAGTCTGCGTGTGGCGGCGGCGCCAAACACGATCACCGCCACAACCTCCCCGACCAGCCAACCAATCATAACACCAGCCACTCCCATCCCTGCCAAGACAAGCCCCACAGTGGCGGACACCCTGGCGACATCAAACACGATTCGGCCCGTGGTAAGACTCCTCACCGAGTACCTTGCAAGCAAGAACGAATCAAGGAAGGTCTCCAAGGCTGAGAAAGGAGCAATCACAAGAACGAGTTGGATCAGGCTCTGGGAAACTCCACTAGCGCTAGAGAGAAATGGTGACAGTAGGAAGACAAGGACCGCCATTGCGGATGAGGACACGAGGATTATACAGGCTGACCTCCTCAGGAAGCCCTTTACTGTGCCAAGACTGCCTTTTGCCTCTTCCTCTGGAACTACCAGCGGAGCTGCATGGTTTAGACCCAGTGCCCCTAAGAACTGCATGAACCCGTATATGACTCCCAGGAATGCGATTTGGCCCATCTCGTCCTGAAGAAGGAGACGAGTCAGAACAGCCAGGTTGATGATTCTAAGAAGACCAGTGACTGTTGCTTGGCCAAGGAAGACGGATGTTCCTCTTGCCGCCGTTGAGGCAGTCTCTGTCATCATCCCAGCTCCTATGGCACAAGTCTTCGACTCTCTCAAAGGGGCATCAGACTGGGCAAATCAAGTTGTCGGAACCTTGCTCTGGAAAGTCTTTTGAGCTAGCCTGCCCCGCCCTATGTGGGTTCAGATGATTAGAGTTGCCATGATCTCACCTCTGCCACCTCAGAGAACTGGGGAGGCGCCTTACACCGCCAGATTGATCACAAGCATCGTCAAGTCGGGGGAGGTGAGAGTCATGGCACTTGCTGGTGAAGAGGCCAATCCCATACACGCATCAGGGGGCCTCACTGAAACGTTCCCAATCTGGAAAGGGAAGTCACTCAGGTATCCGTTCGTTCTGATGAAACACATCAAAGAGCAGCGACCACATCTTGTTCATGTGCAGTTCGGCCCTCACGGTAGAGTCTATGGCGGCATGTTTGGTGAAGTAATGCTGTTGCTGCTCATTCTGCTCAGACTGTTGGGCATTAGGACGACTGTCACACTGCACAGTACATGGATGCCATGGCAAGTCAAGGCCAGAATCAAAGACCATCGAATCCTTGGAAGATTTGCCTTCTTGGCATCACCGGTCTTCAGATTGTACATGTGGTTGTTTGATAAGGGGACCAGCACTGTTCAGCTGAGTACGGTAAGAGAAGATTCAAACCTGAGGAAACAGTTTCTGAAGACATACGGGTTCAATCCTGAGAAGGTCTTGGAGATACCACATCCGTGTTCTCAACCTGACCCGACTCGGACTCAGAAGGCATCAGCTGAGAGCATAGGGCTTCCGGGGAGAAGAGTCATTCTTGTGTTTGGGTTCATCCGACCCGGCAAGGGCCTTGATATTGCGGTCAGAGCCATGGCTCAAATCAAGGAAACCCTTCCAGATGTGGTACTCCTCATCGCTGGAAGACCGCAGTCCGTCGAGGGTAGACGCCAACTTCATGAGCTTCACAACCTTGTGCTTCAGCTGGACCTACAGACAGTGGTTCGATTTGACTCGCGGTTCATTCCTGATGAAGAAGTCCCCGGTTACTTCGACGCGAGTGCACTGCTTCTAGTCCCCTATACTGAGAGTGTGGGCGCGAGTGGGCCTATCCATAGCTACGCTGGATACGGCGTTCCAATCCTGGCATCAAATGCAGGGTACCACAATCGTGAGTCTCTTGGAGGGAACCTCTTTCTCTTCCGAGCAGGGGACCCTGAAGATCTCTCCAAGAAACTGATTGAAGTGCTCTCAAGCCCGGAGCTTACTGTTACAGCAAGCAAAAGGCAGCTCGAATATGCTCGGAGAGAAACCTGGGACCTCGCAGCGACGAGAACCCTCCGAAACTACGAGAAGACACTGCGCTGAGTGCCGCCTAACCCTTGCCCTCTTTTGAAACTTCTCGAATGTACCAGCTGTCATGTCGAGGAAGGGTTCTGTGTAAGACCAATACTGCAGCCGCGCTGGGGAACGCAAGCACAGCTGCGAACAACATAGAGGATGCTGACAGCAGTTCCACCTCGGTGGAGTACATTATGTCGATGAAGATGGTAAGCCTAGTCTGTCGTATCTGGTTTATGACAAGTCGAAAACGTGTCAACTGCACAGGATGAACTTGTATACCCTGCCCTGAGAAGGTGAATCTCCAGAGGACATAGGTAATGTTTGACGGTGCAAACTGCCACGGTGCGATCAACGGCCAACTAACTGAATGTCCAGTCGCGTTTAGTCCATCGAAATAGAGACCCATCTGGCAGTACTTCTCAAATGTGGGATCCCAGTCAGCTGAGATGAGAATCACCATTTCAGTTTTCGATGAGACTGGAACACTTACGTTCTTGGACCAGACGATCTCAATCTGCTCCAACTCTGACTCATCTGTTACTCCTAAAGCACTCATAGAAAAGACACCGATTCCATTGGCACTCTCTACCGTCGCAGAAACCTCGCTTGCGTTCAGACTTGTGTTGGTAAGATCCATTGCGACAGACCACTCAGAGACGTCTGAGAAGTCATCACTCCAAGTCTTCATCTCATCATAGCCTAGCGACCGGAAATTGTCATGCGTATAGCTTGGATAGATCAAGAGCATCGATGCCAGGGCCAAGTAGACGAGTCTGCGATCACGAATGAAAAGAAGTGGGGGTAGCACCCAGAGAAGGTACCAACCATAGAACACCTGTTTTGACAGTGTGAGCAACAGCATTAAGAGTACTGAAGCAGCAAGCATGAGTTGAGCATTGGTAATCGGTCGTACTGGAATATCCCTCCATCTTCTCCAGGCCATCCAGATAATCAGCGTGGCACCGATTGATGTCCCAGCACCGCGGGCAAGCGCGATGTCGATTGGATATCGCCAGTAGACACCCGGACCGGGAGGAAGGAAGGGATAGAACCACGCAAGTAGCGTCATGATTGCCAAGAGTGTCCCGATACTCGCTGCAACGACATCATATGTGATTGCAGCGCGAATTCTCGACTCAGCAAAGGGTCTGAGTGTCAAGACGACAATTAGGATGATTGCACTTCCTGCCACGAGCGTTATGGCTAGGATATGCAAAGGTTCCAGTCCAAAGACGAAGCCTATCAGTGCATCAAAGAATCCTGTCTCAAGTCCAGGCATAGCAGTTCCTGGCAATAAGAGGTCACCTCTTAGCCATACAGGTACCGAGAAGGGGATGAAGGTCAGGTA
>JBHIAE010000090.1:0-6672 GCA_046758445.1 Candidatus Thorarchaeota archaeon
CCTCTGAGGGAGTGAGGACTTCCCCTTAGACTTCGCAGCCCTTGGGGTCTTCGGGATGGCTCGCTCACTTGGGAGGAGCCAAACTCCTAGTCCTTTCTCATCTCTAAGTGAAGGGATGAGCTTGATAACACGCCGACCGATGTTGATTGCTCCATTCAGGTCAGCGTTCTCGCGATAGCCACAGCTACCACATACGAAGAGATTCTGTCTTGGGCGATACCCCTTTCTTCCGCACCTATGACACTTGATTGAGGTCCAAGACTCATTCACGACAGAGAACCTCTTAGGGTCAAATCCAAGGGTTTCAAGCTTATGTTGGAGGTAATCTCTGAATCGAGCGAATGTCCAGCGATGGATCTTTCCTCGAAACCTCCGACCTCGGTAATTTCCCTTTCGTGCCTTTCTTCTGATCCCCCTCAATTGTCCTATGGAGACCCATATGTCGTATTTCTCAGTCAAGTCCATGATGTGTTCTGCAATGTCCTTGGCTAGCTTCCTGTCATAGTCCTTACTTAGACGCCCACGTTTCTCACTCAAAGACCTGAGACTCATTGTGACCCGTGCGGCATCCTTTCCCTCAACCAATAATGACTCCTTTTCTCTCTGAAGAGATGCCACCTTCTGGTCATATCGTGTCATCTTCTACAGCTTGTCAGATTGTTTCCAGTAACGGACATGCTTGTAGCCATGATTCGTGAGAAGGACAGTACAGGCAGCCTTCTCGAGTCCTAGATCAATTCCTAGTACAGCTGGAGGCCCACTTGGTCGGTCTTTGACATCTATCTGCATTGTGACTGTGAAGACGGCCCACCATTTTCTCCTTCTGTCTTTATAGAGTCGGACTGTCTTCAGCTCTCCAGACCTCAGTTTCTTGAGATGATAGGATGAGGGAGAGAGAGGAATTGAGAGTCTGTCATGGAAGGTTCTACCCTCCTTGACTGAATCGAACGAGTCTCGTAGGTCGAGCCAGTGCTTGATTCTCTTCTCGGGAAGATAGACAAAATCAAAGCACTTCTTGAAGGCAAACCTTGGAAGCTTCCTGGAAGTGTACCCTTTGGCTCCCAGAGGTCTGGACCCTCCACGTTCAAGATAGCTTTGCCACATGCCAATTGCTGTATCACGACACTCTTGAAACTCGTTAACAGAGATGTATGGGAATCTCTTCTTGAAGTCATGCGGAACAGAGGTTCTTTCGCAACTGCCACGGGTAGCTGTCAGAGTGAGTTCATCCAACTTGCCCGCGTGAATCCTCTTCTTTCTCTTTCCAACAAGAAGGTCTTGCTCATGTCGCTCAATCACGCCAAGATACGCTTTGATCACTCTTGTGTCTCGTCCAGTTGTTCGAGAGATACGGGTTCTCTGCTTCTCAGTCAATATGTCCCATCGAATCGGGATCTTCACACTGATTATCGTTCCCTTGGAGCGACCCACGGTTTTCACCTGGAAGATTTAAAGTTAAGACCTGCTTCTTGCCGAGTTCACTCCTGCTTTTGTCGTGCAGGAGTCATTTGAACTCGTGCTGCCCCTGAGATCTCTTTGTGCTTCTGAGCCCTCTCAGAAACTCTGCTCAATCGTGTTGCACGCTTTCTACGCGCTGCCTTGAGAACCGTCTGTGCTCTAGACTCCTCCCGGTCAAGCGGTCTTCCAGCTATCGACTGCAGGAGAAAGGACCGGAGGTCTTCTTGACATGGGACCCCGGAGAGCATGCAGCCCCTTGAAACAAGTGTCGGTACCACAAGGATTCCATATGCCTCAGCAATGTGGCTATGCTTGTCAACATTGATCTCAAGTACGAAACACGGATCCTCAAACTCTTCACACTCGGTGTCAAGCATACTCTTGACAATGTCACACCAAGCACAGTGGTCAGAAGTGAAGAGTAGTATCATTCCTGCGGTCTCCAGGATTGCCTATCCGTAGTTCTGGCTTGGCGATTTAAGGTCGGAGAAACATATCGCGTATTTTGCTTTCGCAACCTTAATATCACAAGTCCTAGGCGTGTGGTCTGTTTGTCCTGAAAAGTTGGGCCCGTAGCTCAGCTTGGTAGAGCAGCAGGCTCATAACCTGTCGGTCGTGAGTTCAAATCTCGCCGGGCCCACCACATGACTTCTATCTTGTCTATTCGATGGCTATCAGTGCCCCTGAGAGAGGAGTTGTAAGAATGGCCTGATTGTTGACATCAAATGTGACAAGCACTCTGAGAAAGAACTCGTTGTCCGATAGGCTAAGTGTCCCCCTAGCTAAGTCCGTGGACTCTTCATAGGTTAGGACTCGGTTTGCTCCGGCCCCTATCGTACTGTTGTCTGAGTTGACTCCGAAGGTGAAGATAGGAGTCAGATTTGATCGAAAGACTGTTGCCTTGACAACGTGGAAGTCTGAGATATCAGAAGCTCCAGTATTGGAAACGTTCACACTCAATGAAAAGCCAAATCCCAGAGGTCCTTGGTGTGGAAAGAAGAGGTGGAATCCAGCCGAAGCATTCAGTATCAGGTTTCCCACAGTAATTGACGCAACGGTGAATTCTGGCGCTTCATTTGGAGCCGGAAGTGGGTCAAGAATCGCAGTAGACATTTGGTAGTACCAAGCGTAGCCAACAATCACTACGACTATGCCAATTGTCAAGATGCCTGCAGCAATCTTATACTTACGCTGTCCTCTCAACCACATTCTAATAATCAGAGTGAGTGTCACCGATTTGAGTATTGGTATCTTCGTAGAGTCAAATTGAAAACAGGACTATGTGTATAGACGGTTGGAAACTGTCATGAAGAAGACCAGAACTGGTGTCGTGATCCTTCTGGTCCTTTTCCTAGTACCACAGGCTGTAGATGCGCTTGGGATGGACTTGGACCTTCGTTATCGCGAGTTCTATGCTGCATTCAGAGATACAGGAGATGGCTGGCGGATAGAAGGCTTCTTCACGGCCTCTGATAGCGTGGAGTTCTTCATATGTGATGAAGACAACTACTACAAGTGGATTTGGAGTCAGAACGCAGTGATGTATGACCATCACGAACTGACTACTAGCCATACGTTCAACTTCACAGTTCCTCACGATGCAGTATGGTACGTTATCATCCTGAACGCCCATACGGCAAACAATAGTCTGGAGGGGGAGCTCTACTACATAGACCAGTCAAACACTATACAACTGGAAGTCAATGAGGGTGTCAAAGGCCTGATTTCAGCCCCCCTGTTTCTGATATTCGTACTTGCTGTTGCTGTTGCTTCCATTGTCGGTGTATGGTGGGCAAGACGAAGAGAGCCTTTCCCTGCAGTCAGGTATGATGAGATTCTGAGAGGACCAGGGCGTCAACCCGAAGAGGCCAGGAATGATGCTCCGTCACAAGACCCAGTATGAGCTAACACACTGGAGGCGAAGTTAGGTGTCAGCAGAAACTATTGGGGGAGAACTTGACACGACCACACAATTCAGACACTCGCGCCTGACGACAGTCTTGTACATTTATCTGCAGGGACTGGTAGTAGCCGTTTTCGGTGCATTGTTCTATATTGTGTTCCTGTGGCTTCCTATATCCCACAAGACACTGGGAGCTCTGATTATGTTCTGGGTCGTCTTCTATCTGCTCGGCGCAGTAAACAACAGAATCTCGAAACGGTTCTGGTTTCTAGACTATGAATTCTCGGTCCTTACTATTCTCGGACAGGGGGCGATCCTCTTGCTGCTATCCGTGATTGTTCTCTCAGGTGCTACCACGGTCTTCACTATCCACATGGTTGGGGGCCCGCAGATTGATCCTGTCTTTCAGATTCAGTTAGGAATCGCTGCGACCTTGATTGCTCCTCCATTCTATGGACTTCTGGCAAGAGATGTGACTTCCTGGAGAATCGGTCCCTCAGACAGAAGAAGTAGAGGTAGGCGTTCTTCGTGGTGAGCCTTCCTCCCAACACAGCCGCGTAATCGTCAGAAGAGACTTGGAGTCTGCTATAGTACTTCCGGTGGTGCACTTTGGTTGAACTCTTTTCGACTAGTCTGAGTTCTCCCCATAGCCTTAACTGGAAGTCTATGCATTAGATTCGTTTACCAAAGCGAGAAGGAGGTGAGAATATGCCCACATTCGTGATTCTTGGCAAGATGACTGATGAAGGAATCAAGACAATAAGCAAGTTAGAGGAGAGACAGAAAGCGGCCACTAAGATAGTAGAGGATGCAGGAGGCAAGATCGTAGCACTCTATTATACATTGGGCAGATACGACTGGATTTCGATAGTGGAAGGACCTAGCATCGAGGCTGCAATGAAGTCCTTGTTCACTTTCGGAGCTGCAGGAGCAAACAAGACCGAGACCCTCGTGGCAGTTTCCGCAGAAGAAGCCGTCAAGATGGCCAAGAGCTTGTAGTGACAGAACATCAACCTCAGAGCCCAGGGATGTCCCAGTCAGATGGTATCGAAGATGCTCGATGAAAGAGTTGGAACACGTGTTCCAGCTTCCGCGAAACGGACCGACTACGACTCATGCCAACTTGCTTAAGAGCGACACGAGCATCCAGTCTGCAACATGCAGCTCTTCAGTGACCCCATATCCCTCGGTGTTCTGGCCAGTCTAATTGCGGGAGCGGCGACGGGTCTTGGTGCTATTCCTGTGCTGCTCGGCGGCAACTTTAGCAGAAGAACACTAGATTTGATGCTCGGATTTGCTGCGGGTGTGATGCTGGCTGCGTCAGCTTTCAGCCTGCTGGTACCGGCATTGGACTTGGTCACCGACTGGACTGGAGTCATCTTGGTTGTGGCATTAGGCTTCGGCTTAGGTGGCATCTTCATTCATGTCGCGGACAGATACATCCCTCACGATCACTTTCAGAAGGGGCATGAAGGGCCTCCATCTGTAATGGCAAAGGTGCGGCTTCTGGTGCTGGCCATCACTATACACAACTTCCCGGAGGGACTTGCCGTTGGAGTGTCTTTTGGGTCTGGAAACATCGTCACAGGCGCAGCAGTAGCAGTAGCGATTGCGTTGCAGAACATGCCAGAGGGACTTGCCGTCGCTGCACCACTGGTCCGGGAAGGGTACTCAAGGAAGTATGCTGCAGGACTGGCTCTGGCAACCGGCCTTGTGGAACCAATAGGGGGACTAATTGGGGTCTCCATAGTATCGTTTGCACGGGTCCTGCTCCCCTATGGACTCGCCTTTGCTGCTGGCGCCATGATATTCGTCGTGGGCGAGGAGATGGTCCCTGAGAGCCACGCAGGCGGAAATGCACGCCTCGCCACTTGGGGGCTGATGATTGGATTCATCATAATGATGACACTTGACAACGTGTTTGGGTTCATCTTCGGATAGATGAATCCGCCGGGTGCAGGAACTATCAGGCGAGGGACCGCTTCCCAGTCTATGCTCAAGACGCACATCCAAATAGGCTCTCGAATTTTGACATCGTTTTATGGCCGTGGTAGTTGAAACAGCAAGTCAAGTTCATGATACGATACAAACTTATCCTCAGGGAGGAGTATGTACATGGCGATAGGATGCGTCGTGAGAATGGTTTGGAGCAGAGGGGAGTTGAAACGGAGAGGTTCCTTCCTCCTGGGCTTTTCTTTCTGTTCTTCCCTGCACTCTTGAGTCTCTTGGGTGTCCTTATTCTGACTCAGTTGCCGTGGCTAATCATGTCCTACAACTACCTTAGAGGATTCTCTTCGCCAATCGATCAAGCCGCCTTGGCACTGCTAGGTTCAGACTTAGCACGACTAGCAGTGTTGTCTTCAAGCATCATTGGGATGATGATTGGTTTGCTTCTGTTTCGCTCCGTATCAACGAAGCTTGATACTGTGAGGGAGAAGGGAGAGGCTGAACTCGGTGTAGGAATGTATCTTGCTCTTTTTGCTTGGTGGAACTTCTTGTTATTACCCTTCTATGCAGTTTCTTTATTGGAAAGTGTCGCTTATGGACCAACCTCTAGTCATTTCCTGAGTGACCTTCATTGGTTTGCGAATGCTGGCTATCTTCTTGCGTTTGCGATTCCTGTCCTAGTGAAATACGTCCTTCTCTTTCTGCATGCAAAATCGATTGGTTCCCGAGTCACACTAATCAGTTTCCGAAGTGGAACCGGTACAGAAAAGCGGTTCCCATACGTAGCTGTGAGAGTTATCCCTGACAGCCCTGGTTCATGACGATGCTCCTATTTATCTTGGCGACAACTTTCATTCTCATGAGCCATTGTTGACAACGCTTCTCAGTGATCTGTATAAATACTATAGACGGAACGCAGTGGGTTGCTGCTTCGTAGAACAAACATGTGTCTGTATCTGCTCAACAAAGGAAGTGTAGGTGCTACTATACTGCATAACAGGACTGCTGAGTGAAGATTGATGTCATTTTGAGGGCCTTGAGTGATACGAGTCAGATGATTCCGAGGGCAATGTTGACTTCTTCACCAGTCACAGATTTGAGAGTTCCAATGCCGAGCCCTGAGTACAATAATAGTTCCAACGAAGGCTCATGGTCTTAGTTATCGAACATTCTGAGCACAGACATCCCTTTTGCTCTTGGATCACGCCGCTCTTTCCTAAGGTACAGAGGACGGCGTTGGTCTCTCCGGCCCCTGTGCTTGTCGGACATCTGTCACATTGACACAGATGGAGTACTTGCTCCGCGCTCCTCTTCTGCTCTGCTTCAGACATGCCCGCCATCATTGCTCCATATTTCTCTTCGAA
>JBHIAE010000091.1:0-6664 GCA_046758445.1 Candidatus Thorarchaeota archaeon
TGGTCGGAGGTTCGAGTAACGGGTCGACTCCCGGCTCGTTCGGCATTCCTCCCGGCGGCGCCTTAACCACTCATCTAAATTATTCATTCTTTGTTTGATAAAATTCGTTACCACCATCTCCATTCCATCCTTTCGAGCCAATCCTCAACAATCTCTTGTAACCAGTCCTCCACTTCATCTCTCTTCTTGACGTCGTTTGGAGGAGAGATTTCTGCCCAACGGATTGCATCATCTCGAGTCGTCGTAGTTGCTCTCCACTTCACGGACAACCGGCCAGACTTGGGAAAGAACTTGATGTTCTCAGGGGATTGAGTTATCTGAATCCCCATACTTTCTGCAATCTTCCTTTCGTCTTCAATGAGTCGATTAGGGTTCTCAAGAACGGCTTCAACCAATTTCTTTGCCGTATCGCTGATGGAAGAATCGTTGTGTTCTTGCAGTTTCATCACATTGCCAAATGAGATGTAGGTCTGTTCCACAGTGCCTTTCAAAGGCTTACCAGATGTTTTGATTAGGTCCATCCCGGCCTGTGTGACTTTCGGCTTGAATTGATATTGATCAGCCTTGTTTCCAGCGTGCAATGCGTGACTCCGAAACCATGAGAAACCGTTGGATGGGTCAAAGGTCCCGTCCTCTGGGATTAACTCCTCAAGATATGCACGCTTCACCTTCTCAGAACCGCTCGAAATGAACTCGGGAAGGTCCGGATTTAGAATGGTCTTGTCACCGGGCTTCATCCCGTCATGAATCAGAGCCAACCCGATTTGACATGGAACATGGATCTCATAGACCCCCTTCCTGAAGCCGCCCTCCATTTTGATGTCCCCGAAGCGATTGAGGATCTCCTCCACTTTCTCAATACGCGTCGGATCATTCTCATTGTAGGTGATTCTTCCTGACTCACGAAGATGTGCGTCGCTAATCATGGTAGCAGTGAGGCGAGCCATCTGAACCTTGAGCTCCTCACCCTCCGGAAACCTCGGGTTCTCAATTCCTGCCTGACCATTCGGCCCCGTAATCTTGGTGATTCCCCCCTCTAGGTCGGAAAGCCTCATCCCCGTCGCATCGAGATAGAATCTTAGGACCCTCCCCTCCACCCGCTGAGAATACCTGTTGATGGGCTCCCCTCGGATTCCAACCTCATCAAGGGCGACGAGCTCCTTGAGCAGCCTGTTCGAATGACGGTGGGCATCATGAAGGCTCCCCTCAATCCCGAGTCGCTCCTGAAGACCTCTGACAAGTCTAGCAGTGTCGCCCTTGTCCTGGAAGTAGAAGTACTGATTCTCGTAGGCGTTGATCATCTCGTCATCTCTGGCTCTGGGGGTCCAGACGTATAGCCTATCATCGACGGTAGCTATTCGTGGCGCCCTGATGTTCTCCCCTTCGAGGTTCGATGCTAAAGCTTCCTCCAGTTGCCTCCTATTCGCTCGAATGTATTCTCGGAACTCCCTGACCTGCGTCTTGTCCCACTCCATTTCCTGTTTCAAGTCCGCGTACGCCAGCGGTTCTTGGGTCCCCAGTGTGTCCCTGTACAGTTTCTCGATGGCAGAGGCTGTTTCAGAGGTCGTCCATGAACTCGGCTCCCCCAGTTTCCCAATCGACTCGTTTACTCTCTCTTTGCTAGCCCTACGAACCCCTCCCTCTTCCAAGGAAGCCAGTCCTAGTGACGTTCTCGTTTCAGAGTCGATTACAAGAGGCTGCTCATTGACTATCTCACGGGCCTCTCTGCTCTCAGCCCACTCCCGACAGACCCTGTCCTCCTCGAAACCGCGGAGATCTCTGATCAGAGGAGGTTCTTTCCCCGCCCGCCAATCGCCGACATATGCATGACCCACTTTGTGGATCTCAGACAGCTCTTGGCGAGTCTTGGACCAGTCGCCTTTGACCTCGAAGTAGATCTCACACTGATGATATCGAGTGTCAAAGTTCTTTCCTTCACGCTCTGCGGGATAGTCGTCAAGGAGTTTCTCAACATCCTCCATAGACTCGATGCGAACCTCAGGAAGTTCTCCATGCACCTCCTTGTACAAACGGCGCGCCTCAACCCTCTCTAGCTCATCCACCAAAGATGGAACTTCCCTCACAGAATCGTGTGTCTGACCATTCTCAAAGTAATCAACCGCCTCTTGATACTGACCCTCATAGCGTTGATTCAGCTCGAGTTCTGGATGACGTTCCAGCGCATCATCCAGTTCCTCTTTTGACCCGACCTGTCCGACTCGAAGCTGGTCTTCTATGGATTCACCTCTTTCAAATTCACTTGAAGTGTCGTCGGTTTCCCGCTGAATCTCAGACTCAGGTTTCTCCGAATCCATCACCTCTTGGAAGCTATCATCTGCGTGGCTGAAGCGCTTCTCCCAGTCAATCGGCTCTGAAGCGGCTTCGAGAGATCTCTTTTCAGACTCCTTGGGTAGTTCCTCTATGACCCTCCTCTCAGTGGCTTCATCCGCCTTTCTGAAGCGCTTTTCCCACTCTAGTCCTTCCAGTTCGTCTAGCTTCTCGTCGGCCCGTGCTTCCCGGTTGCTCCAGCTTTCAGCATCTTCTCTCTCCGACTGCTCCTCAGGCTGTAGGCTTTCAGAGGCTTTTCGACTCTCTTTCGGACTGTATGCCAGAAACTATCCCTCCTGGCCCAATGCCTCGTCCAGCCTCGCCAGTGTGAGATTGACGAGTTGAGGACTAAGTACGTCGGGGTAGAGGTTTCCAGAATGGACCACAAGTCGCTCCGCGACCCATGAAGGATTCAAGTCATGAGCAGCAAGCTCCTTGGCAACAACGAGTAGCAGTTCTAGCAGAGGCTCGGAATCCCCTTCCTTGGCCGATTCCAAGAGGATGAACAGGTTGTTCGCAAACTTGGACCGCTTAGCATACTCACGAATCCTGCCGTCTATCTGCCCCTCAAGAAGGCTAGTTTCCATTGGCGTGATTCTAGAAGGTCCCAAAGAGGACACTTTGTCCGATATTGATGGGACGGCAGGTCCTCCTCTCTCAATACGTGCAATGATGTTTGATGGCAAATCGACTATGTTCTTGAGATTCTCATGCTTCTCGAAGACAGGCTGCATGTGTTTCTGGACCTGTTCAGAAGTCACCAGTCTTTCAGGCAGATTTCCCTCAAGCAGTTTGTTAATTGGCCATATCTGGACATTCCTAGGAACACCACTGCCTTCAAGGTAGACCAGGGTTTCCCCAACTCTCATCTGTTGCAGATGGTCAATCCTTGCCTCCTCCACACCAATGTGACTTGCGACTATGCGACGGTCAGACTCATCTCCGACAGCATGCGAAATCACGTTGACTATCAGCTTCACTATCTCATCCGCAAGTCTACTTGGCAATTGTTCGATTGTGAGAGTTTCCAGTCCATTTCCGCCGCAGGTGGTGAACATGTCTGTCATAAGACTCAACAGTGTGTCACTTGCATCAGGACCGTAGAGGTCCTGAACCTCTGTGGGTTTGAGAACGTAGCTGGCCTCTTCAAGCACCAGCAAGTTCGTGATCCTCTTGGACGGATTGAACATCTTGTATCGGTGGAGTCCCGCGGAAACGAGTCCCATCAGGAATGCCCTGTCCTCGTTCGGAAGATGCTCCATGTCGACTATCACATTGTTCTCTGAGAGCTGTTCCCACGTGATTCCCTCCTCGGTGTTGTACATGTCTACAACAGTGTGATTGCGAATCATGCTCGCTATCCGACTGAACAAGGCACCGTAGAAGTTGGCCTTCAACTCATTTCCATAGTCGAGATTGAGGCTCACTTCTTCCATTGCATCGTGGAGGTCGCTCAGCAGAATGGGTCTGCCCTGTCTCTTCTCCTTGGCATTCCACCCACAGTTGCGATAGGCCGTATGCACCACATCCCTGAAGTGCAGAGTCATCACGCGGTCGCTGGGTAGAAGCCCAGAGAGTATCTGAACCACTGTGTCCATCCAAATCGTCAATGGAACATTCTTCGGTGGATTGAATAGGTTAATGCGAAACGGTGCAGTGTCTAGATCACCGGGTGTGAACACCCATAAGTCAGGAAACAGGTAAAGCAGCCGAGTCCAGTCCCGTGATTTCCTAGGTACGACAATCGTTGTCTTAATGCCTAACCTCATCGCTTGTGCCACAATCATGAAAGCAGTCCACGTCTTTCCTGACCGAGTATTCCCGAAGACTCCAAAGTGAGACTCGAACTTCTGAAACGTGAAATAGACGAGGCTGCCCGCCATGGGCTCGCCATTGGCTCTTAGCGGGTTTCCGAGAAAGACTACACCGGCTCTGTTTCTTTCCTTGCTCCACCATTGGACTCCCTTGGCCCTTAGAGGAACTTCTGCCCCGGAATGCTGAGGTTTCACCTCAAGTTGGTTGTCTATCTTCAGTGCGGAGTCTGGAATAGGATGAGTGTGCGTAGAGAAGGTACTCCTCTTCGCTATAGGTGTGGCAACGTCAGTCTGTGGAAGTGTGAATAGGTGTGCTGCTTCATTTGGCAGGAGCAGTGTGAACTCGCCAACTGGCCTTCCTCGGAGGAGTTTCAAGAAGTCAGTTCTCTTCTTCCTCACACGCATTCTAAGGTCGGTTGAGGGATCTACAGGATTTACAGCTCCTCGAAGTGTGACCATCAGGTGCCTGGCATTGCTCTCTGCCTGTGAAGCATCTCTATCCCAACAGGCTATGACCACCTCAACCTCACATGCATCTGTGGCTCTGTTACGTTCAAGTTCTCGATGAGCCCTATTGGCCTTTGCAGTGGCAATCGGATCTGTATGGACAGTAGACTCTTGTGTTCCTCTGAAGAAGAGTCCTCCCTTTTCACGAGTGACAGTCACCTGCGCCTGGCTGCTCTTGGTCTTGTACTCCATGCCCAACCATACACGCTTTAACGTCCGCAACAAACCTGATGAAACTGGCATTGCAGACACTTGAAGTGCTGCTTTCTCATATCTGAGCATGGCCTCTGCAGCAACAGTGAGGGGGTCGGTTCTCTGGCGTGAATCGTCAGCCAAGAGGGGCTCTCCAGTCAGACAGACAGCAACGCCTTTGTCATGCGAAGTGATCGTTGGTGCCTGGAACCTATTGACCCTCTCAAATCGGTAGTTGCTAAGATTGGATTCCAGAGCTCTCTCCAGAAGGCTCATGTTCCTTCGAAGGTCATTTGGTGCATTTCCCAGTGTCAGATAGTACTCACGCGTCGCACCGTGGACGCGTTCAAATCGATAGATGAGAGGCACACCCTCCCCCATCATGGAACGGAGTACACGGGCCGAGGGACTCAAGAGGTCGTGCTGGTCGCTTTTCTCATTACGCAGAATACGCTCCTGCGGACTCTCTACGACTTGAAACCCCCCGGCAAGAACCTCGTCTTTGGAAGCCGCGGAAGCCTCGCTTGTCACTCCTTTGTTAGCGGCGGACTTCGGGCTGCTAGTTCTTGTGAGTTCATACGCTACCAAGAATGTTGTCACGGAGGCTGGAATGACAACGAAGAAGACCTGTTCGACTAGGGTTAAACTTGCGACAAGTTGAGGTATCAACAGAACCCAGCTCAGAGCGAGCACTATCCAAGGTGTGGCGATGGCGGTAGGTATACCAATGATGAAGGCTCTCGTGTCCCTTTTCCACCAATATATAATGGCGGTTCCTGCGATGCAGACCAGAGGTGCCCCCACGCCAATGAGTCTTAGCCACGAGGGCATTGATGGATTGATTCGAACTGGAAACGCAAGGAACACAGCTAGGTTGAGGATTACCACGATTCCTATCAATAGGGGAACTCCGTACTTGAGTCCGTATTTCAAGAGCGTTGTTATGACACCCAAGTGTCCTCCGCCTCCATATCGATGAATTCACCACGTAGGGTCACACTATCACCCCTGAAACCTGAACCGCCCAAGTCACAAGAAACTTCAACTCCTGCCTTGTGGCACTCTCTCTTGCTTCCAGCGAATCATAGTCCCCAGAACTCGCGTCCTTCTTTCCTTGACGACAGTTTCTTCTTCGTGCAGTCATGGCTTCCTCACCGTCATCTGCTCTCCTTACTCGTTTCAGGATGTACGCCAGAGCGAGTCATCCGAGACGGACTCGGAAGGTTGAGGAATACTGTGTCACAATATGACAAAAGATTGTTGTTCAGTCCAGATACAGTTGTTCCACCCTCCAATGAGAGCACAAGGCGCCGATAACAGTGTAGGAGGCTTATTTTGGCCTCCTAAGGGCCCTGAAACCACAATGAAGCCCTCATTTGCCTTTGACATGATGTCAATCGTACTGAAGTGTACATATTTGTCGAGTCTTCAGCTCCTTTTGGCCTGTCCTCTGGCAGCTCGATGAATGGGGGAATGGACTCCCCCGTGTCTTCCCAGGCAATGGTGTAGCGTCCCTCTCTCAGGTCACCATCAAGCCGGAGTCGATGTTGTCACACAGTTCAATGCCACACGAGGCCGACCACCACCTAGTGGAAACTGAGTCTGAACCGGAGTCCAACGCAGGAAGCTGGAGTCAGGTCCGATCGGAATCATCTGACTCTTGGGACGAGAAGAAATGAGAATGATTAAGAATCTGTTCTGTTCTCGTGCAACGCCTGAACTGTTGGTGTTTTGAATGGCAGATATTGAAACCTGGAAGACAGCCACCTTCGAAGAGAAATATGGAGCAATGATGGCGGGCATGTCTGAAGCAGAGCAGAAGA
>JBHIAE010000092.1:0-6345 GCA_046758445.1 Candidatus Thorarchaeota archaeon
TCATTCGTTCCATGTACAGGCCAGGTCCAATCTGACTGATGTCGGGTGCGTAGGCTCTCAGTTGTTCTTTGGCCTTCTCCTGAAAGGTGACATCCTCTACATCGGGGGCCAACCGTATCTCAATTCGTTTCTCTTCGTAGTCCGCCTTCTCGACAGCTTCCTTCAAGACGTCGCTTGGCCAGACTATCTCTGCGTGATCTTCTTCCGCCAAACTGCCTCCCTCCGTATCTGAGTACACAAAGCAATATGCAGACCGCAGCTCTGAGCCATCAATTAACCCTTTCGACCAAATGTGAAGAGATTCTTCAAATCTCTACAAAACATTGAGGTCGGCCTCATCCGGGAGTGTGCAAGTTAGTGATGTCAGCTTGAGTTGAGGCTATCTGCTATCTCTCTTGATGAGTCAGTCATCTCATCCACTTATCATTACAATTCAGTGGAGCCCCAAGGCTTACGCCAGAATGTCATGCATCTGAGTCATTGCTAGAAGTTCAGTCATTGTCTTTCCGAGCACACACTTTGATCGGTCAACGATAACCGTGTCCTCAATCATTGAATGTAGAGCTTCCAGTCTTTGCGGGACTGTTTCATTCAGTATCGCATCAATCTTTCCCACACTTGCCAACAACCGGAGTAATCTGACATGGTTCTCTAATCCTCCTTCGAAAAGTCCCGTAGTGCTGTCGAACAGCATCAGAATCTCGTCGACTATGATCGTAGTATCAACCAAGAGATTGATCAAAGTAGGTCGTTCATGTCTATACTTGACCATACACTCAAAGGACTCGAGAACCATTAGTCGCTGCGAAAACGGTTCATAATGCTGCCAGAATCCATAGTCTGGAAAATAGGTTTCATTCCTGTAGAGGATAGGCGATGTATCTGGAGGGATATCGTCACCGCGAGAGAACACATTCTCATTGATTGTGAGAGGGTAGGTATCCAGAATGAGACCAAACACAGATGTTTCATTCGCGAGAAGGAGCCCCCAGTATTTGGCCTCGAAGACTCCATCTGTTATCCAGTTATCGAAAGCCAAACCACCCCGAAAGAAGTTGCCTAGATATCGGCGTATGTAAGACATGGTGGTGTCATCCATCCTGTTCAATCGGTTGAGGATCTTTGCACATTTCACAGTGGTTTCCAAGACCTCTGTTGGGTCCGGAAAAAGGTCACTCCCAAAGTAGAATCTTCCACTGCCTTCTTGGTGTGACTTGATGTAGTCAGCAGTCACGTTGATTGACGCTTCAAGTAGACTGCTATTGGCAAGATGGTATCTGTGTATCAGCTCTGCAGCCCTCAGAGTTGACTCAATGGTAGAGTTCTCACCCTCTGAGTCCCCAAAGCCCTTAGCACCGTCAAACACCGAGAGCAATAGCTCCTCTATGCTAGGGTATTCCGCATATGGGTCAGTCGTGGTGGTAGTAGTCGCAGATTCTGGCGAGGGTCCCAGTTCACTCATCACGAGAAATCCGATGATGCCAGCAGCCAAGATCAATACTAGAATTAGTGCAGATGCTGCCCTCGTGTTCATCCGAGTCAAATCACCTCCTGGCAACCCTCAGTCTTCTCGTGTGCAAGCTACGCCGAATCCCTTCCACACACCTTGTTCAGAGGCTATGAGGCTTTTGTGGATTGTGTTTTTTCTTGACTCCCTCTCTCATGGGCTCAAACCGCTTGACACTTTTCAGCGCATGTCTTTGAGTTGTAGTTCTTAGGTGCTCTCTTTCATCCGAATCACTATGACAATGATGACGGCTCCAAAAGCGCCAAGCCCCGCAATTAGAAACATAGTGGGAACACCGAGGTCGGGCGGGGGGTCTTCAGGATCGTTCGGGTCGTGGCCATTTTCCACCTCCCATCCGTCCGGAAAGGAGTCCCCATCTGTGTCTGGATTGGTCAGATTCGTATGGTATACATGGTACTCAAGGTAGTCATCCAGTAGGTCATTGTCACTGTCAGAGCTTGTCAGATTACTGCCCAGCTCATACTCAAGGAAGTCTCCAAGACCATCAGAGTCTGAATCATTGGAAAACCTGTTCGACCTGACAGTGTACTCTGTGTAATCACTAAGTCCGTCAAGGTCAGAATCACTCAAGTCTCCAAGCTTGAAAACGAAACCATCATGCACGCCGCCAAAAGAATCGTCATACGCGTTGACACTCGGGAAATCATCTGCACCTGTCATGCCAACCACGTGGGCGTTGCCATACTCATCGATTGCTACGCCTCTGGGGGTTTCTGTTGTCCCAGTGGAGCTGCCTCCTACGGTCGAATAGAGCATTTCTGAGCCATCAGAGGAGAGCTTGAAAGCAAATACACGGTCACCACTCGTTCCGAAATCAGTGGGATTCACCGAAGGGAATGAATGTGACGCATACTGACCTACCACATAGATGCTATTCATGGAGTCGAGTGCCATTCCGTACGGATGGTTAGGCATTGTACCTCCCACATAAGTGCAGAATCCCATAGAACCATCACTTAGAAGTTTGAGCACAAAGCAGTCCTCGTCGTCGACTCCTCCCGTGCTTAGCACTGTATCATAGGCTCCGGGTGTCGCCAACCCCAAGGACTCTGTCTTTCCAGCGACGTATATGTTGCCCTCCCCGTCAATAGCAACTGCTTCCCCCCATTCGCTCCCTCCCCCCCCAAAGTATGTGAGAAAGATAATCTCGTCGTTTGCTGCGTCAAGCTTGAGCACAAAACTATCTACATTACCACCTCGTGTAGAGTCCATTGCGTTCACCGCAAAGAACATGCCAGACGTTGTGGTGCCCGTAACATAGACCATCCCATTCTCATCAGCAGCAATTGACTTTCCTCGGTCTCCTCCGTTTCCCCCAATCACAGCAGAGTGTAGCAGCCGTTGCCCATCAGAAGAGAACTTTGCCGTGAAACATGCCTCGTTAGAATTGCTCTGATTGTATGCTGTTGTTGTGGCTGGAAAGTTCAGGGAAGAAGTACCTCCTGTGACATATGCCCTGTTCAACGAATCGACTGCAATCGAGTATGCCCTGTCTAGAGCCGAACCACCGAAGAATGTGGAGTATTGAAGACTGCTACCGGACGGGCTGAGCTTGACGACAAAGCAGTCGTACATACCTCCTGCATATGATTCCATGTAACCGTCATGGGTGGGAAAGTCTGTTGATGTAGTATATCCTGTCACGTAGGCGGCTCCTGCAGAATCAATCGCGATTCCGTTTGCATAGTCATCACCTGATCCACCAATGAAGGTGGAGTAGAGAAGGGTCCTACCATCAGAGCTCATCTTGAGAACGACACAATCATATCCAATATGAGAATCATTGTATGGGTTCACCAGCGGGAAGTCTGAGGAATATGAATGACCAGCGACATACACGTTTCCCTCGGAGTCTACAGCTACTGCCTCTAGCTGGTCGGATCCAGCTCCCCCTAAATAGGTTGAATAGAGGAGTGGGTCAATGACTAGTTCCTGAGTCGTGTCATATGAGCTTATGGAGAAGCCGAACGAGTCTGATCCTGTGTATTTGAACTGAGAATCAACCACAACCTCGCCCTGATAGACTTCTATTCCTTCATCTATGAACGACGCATCTCCTTGGCTAATTCTCACTGCGTTTGATTCAACTGTGAGAGTGTCATGACCCGAAACTTGAATGCTAATCTGTTCTGGATCAACTCCCGGTGCGACCCTGAATTCGTATTTGACTCCTTCAGGCTTACACGTATAGAAAAGACTGATACCTCTGAAGAGATTTCTGTAGGCCAGCCATTTGTATCCATGAATTCCTGTGAAGCTACCCCTGCTCCCCAAGAAGAAGTTCGTTTCAAAACTCGTAGGTTCAACTCCTTCTGGACTCACTTGGTTTGCGTTCTCAAAGGAGAGAGTGACTGTCCGACCTGAACCAGCCATGTAGAGAGAAACCTTGCTGATCCCAAAACCCACCAAGCCAGATTTCGTTACTGCATAGATTAGAGTGTTCGGGTCATCAATCTGGCCACGATTCTCTAAAAAGACGCCGTTCGCGAGGTCGTTGACTTGTTCTGAGGTCCTGCTCTCCCTTTCGTCAGAAGCACTGGATGTTTTTCTCTTCTCAACGACAGTAGGAAATTGAGGTACGAGAATGCATATGAACAGTGTCAGAACAACGATGAACGATACCGTCCTTTTCCTCATAGCACCAGCCGCCTTACAAACTCTTGGCTGTCATCTGTGCTCGAACTACATGCCTTCCTAACCTATCCGCACCCTTCATCCTATTACTGTTGTCATTGTTGTATAAGGTGGTCTTACGACACAATCGCAAGGGGGCAATGATTGATGCCCTGAGGAAGATATGAGTTGTAAACGCTACAGTTTCTAAAGGGAATCACTATAGGCGATTCTTGAGGGACTGGAATATCATTGGCCCTTGACGATGTCGAACAGAGTTCACAATAGGCCTCTATACCTAGCATTGCTCTACATGATAATGTCGACCTGAGTTTAGGTCACAGCCTGACTCAAGCTGGTTCCACCACAATCTCTATAAACTCCTGAAGAAGAAGACGCGCTGCGTGGGCCAGTGGGTGTACCAGATATGGCGACAGGCTCTAAACCTGTTGGTTCTTCTTGACCCAAAGGGAGAGCATGACTGCAGGGATAAGAGAAACAAGAACAGGTATGAGGAAAATCCATTCCGAATATTCTTGACTATGAGCAACATCAAGACACTCCCACTCAGCTACCAACTCCCCATTGAATGCATCCAATAACTGAATCCTTCCAGATAGTATGTCATCCTTCACCCAACAAAGACGCAGTTCTTGAGGTCCTCGTATATCGAAGCCAGTTTCAGATACGCTAATGAGGGAGAGAACAGCACCATCTCCAATTCTGTCTATTGAGAGGACATCATCAATTGGTATCTCATCGATCTGAATCCAATCGAATGACAGAAACCGGAGTCCACCACTAGAGGCATCTATCCAAAGGCTCAAGGTCCCTATCTCGGTGTCAATCAATACTCCATTGCTGACCTGCTGGAATTTGAAACGGTATGTCAAGCCAAACGCGTCTGCCTTATTAGAGATGGACAACCTCGAATCAGAGGGCAGGTGATAGTTCAACTCCCTCAATATCGATAACGCATAAGTTTCAGCAATGGACAGATTATTTGCTTCTCCCTGGCATAGTATAGGTTCGCCGATGTACCCAATGACCTCTCCGGAGATGGCGTTTACTGTGACCGTGGCTTCTATGTCTATAGGAACTGAATATGTGTTGTTCCTGAAATTGATTGTCCATTTCGGAAGGGCGCCCCACAACTGTGTTGATCTTCTGTCAACTTCGAGCTGTTGAATCGATTCATTCGCAAATACTGCATCAATGAACTGCTGGGCTACATGTTCCGCATCCAGTTCTGAAATAAGACGAACATCCTGGTAATCTACCCTTATGATGTAAGGCTTTCCGCTCAGAATCTCGTAATTGGTGGGATACGTCAAAGATTCCATTGATGTGAGCGAATCTGTACCAAGCTCGGCAAAAGAGGACTCAGAAAGAGGAATTCCAGGTAATGGTCCGACTGACGCACCCATGCTACCTACTACTAAGGCAGCAGAGAGTAGAATTATCGCAAATGTAGCTGAAGCTACGGAGTACATGAACGACTTGTACTTCATACTACCTACTAGCACGCTTCTCTAGTATGTGTTGTATCGTTTTCTATTAGGTCTAACTTTTTACAGGAGCATTCTGATTACATTCAAATCAGATCTCCATTCTCCAAGCTCTGACACTCTCAATCCAGCTTGTGACCGCTCCAAAACCAAGAACAGAGAGAAGTAGTAGAGAGATTGGCCCCGTTGTTAGAGGGACGAACACCATTGAGCATGGAATGAGAGTTGTGTAGAATACTGCATAAAACACGAAGCGAGGAATTAGTAGTCTCCCAGAACCAACAAAGAACCTGAGAACTCCAGTCTTCACATTTCTCTCTAGGTGGTATAATCCATGTTGGTCAGTCCTGACGAGTCCAAGGCCCTCAAGTTTGTCGAGATGATAGGAGGCCAGACTCGGACTTGAAAGACCTGCACCTCTCTGTATCTCACGCAGGCTTGCCTCTTCGGGGCTCTTGAGCAGGTACCAATAGACCCTCAGCGTTTTTCCTTTCAGCTTGGATGCTATCTCCTCTAAATCGAGTTCTGTGTCCTTTGAAGTATCATCCATCTCACAACCACGCTCCAGCAATCTCCATCCTGAATCTGAGCCAAAGAGCTTCTTAAAATGGTTGGAATGAGATGGTGAACTTGCGACCAGATCCAACTCTGTTCTACCACAACTTCTATGAACTCATGAAGAGGAAGACGCGCTGC
>JBHIAE010000093.1:0-5969 GCA_046758445.1 Candidatus Thorarchaeota archaeon
TGTCGAAGCTCATCGATACGTCGATACTGGACATAAGAAAGGGAATGTTGTCATAGCAGCGATTGAAAAGTGAACACGAGCGAGATTGGGCATACAGAGGGACTCACAAGAAGTGGGATGGACTTAGTTGTGACACAGTTCTTCTATCTGACCTAGTGTAGTTAGAGCATTGGCCCAACAATGGCTGATGCATTTCCAGAGTCATTGCAGGAAAACTCATGAAAAGGTTCAGTGGCGAATAGTGGGCGGGTCACGGCGTATGGCCCGAAATGAGTGAGAGAAGAAATGAGTTCAGATAATAGAAACGCAAGGATTGCAGGAGCATCCTTTCTAATCAGTTACTTAGGTCTCATACTGGGCGCAATCGTCATGGGACCATTTCTGGAAACTCCTCTGAATCTTGCTAATATTGAACCAAATGCGATCCAAGTGGGCATAGGTGTGCTCCTTGAGTCAGTCAATGGCATTGCAGTCATTGGAATTGCAGTTATGCTGTATCCAATCCTAAAACGATATAATGAAGGCATAGCTCTGGGGTACCTGGTTTTCAGGGTTGTTGAAGCCTTCCTTTCGATCTTGGGCAGCACCAGGGTACTAGCACTTATTGAATTGAGCCATGAATACATACAAGCGGGGACTCCAGCCGGTTCCTATTTTGAGACATTAGGCGTCCTGGCTCTGGCTGAACGTCATTGGACCATGGAGATGCTTACGGTGTTCTTCATCTTGGGCGCTCTGATATTCTACTTCCTTTTGTATCGAACTGAAGTCGTTCCACGATACATATCAATCTGGGGCTTCATAGCTGTCCTGTTGATATCAGCCTTCAACGTGATATTCTATTCCGGCTTTGATCTTGGAATTGCTGTGAATCTTGTTCTGGTTCTTCCAATGATAGCGAACGAGATATTCCTAGCAATATGGTTGATAGTCAAAGGATTCAGTTCATCTGCAATCAGTCCGGAATGAGATGAAACCCAAAATTCAAACAAGAAGTCCCCCAGACATCTGGGGGCACCATTCTCTTTTGCCCCTATTGCAGGCGTGAACTGTGCAACAGCCTGTGTGAGCTACTCCGCGAGGGATGCAACTAGTGCGGATCTAAGCATATTGGTAAGATGTGCAACGATTTCCTCTGGATGTCTTGAGTCTGAAGGGAAGTATCGAATATTGAAACGGATGGACTTTAGCCCGTTTCTGAATCTGAATGTGCAGACCTGAGATTCTGACATTTGAAACACCTCTAGGACGTAATTGGCCCGGTTTTAGTCCTACGCATCCTTGACATAAGACGTTATTATCATATACTATTATCTTATAATAATTGATATCGTATAGACTGGTTCAAATGGGGCGATTGGAATTAGGAGAGTGATTCAGATGAAAGTGGCAAAATACTCGGAACTATCTAAGGGACAGTCTGCAGAAGTGACACACACAGTTACTGAGCATGATATCAAGACGTTTGGCGACTTGAGCGGTGACTACAATCCGCTGCACTTCGACGAGGACTGGGCAAAGACGACCATGTTCAAGGGGCGGATTGCTCATGGGATTCTAACAGCAGCATTCATCAGTACAGCAATCGGAATGAAGCTCCCGGGTCCAGGAACCATATACATGGGACAGTCGATGAAGTTCTTGGGTCCGGTGAGGATTGGTGACACAATCACAGCTCGAGTTGAGATCATAGAATTGAATGATGAGAAAGAACGTGTGACTCTAAAGACAACATGTACGAATCAGGATGGAAAAGTGGTTCTCGACGGGGAGGCAATGATTAAAGTCATGGATTCCTAACCAGGGAACTGACATGCATAGTCACTGAATTGAGTGATTGCACACATCAATCTTCAGCCCCTACTGGCAATGTGATCCGAAAAGCGGCACCGGGATTCAACGGTGAAGAATCAAGTAGCTCAATCCTGCCATCGTAGCCCTCTATTATTCGTCTACAGAGGTAGAGGCCAAATCCACTCCCTGAAGTTGTAGTCCCTCTCTGAAACAATTCGCCACTAATCTCGGATGGAATCCCGGGACCATCGTCAGCCACGTCAATACTCAGTATCCCATCCTCGACGTGAGTACTGACACAAACTGTACAGTTGGGACCTGCATATGTCACGGAGTTACGTAGGAGATTGTCCAAGACAAGAGGTAACAGTCTCCAGGCATCGGTCGCCATGGACTTGCTGGATTCAGTTTCTCTTACATCGACCTTGAGATCTGGATGCATCTTCTGTGCAAGTTCAACTCTATTGTGAACAAGCTCACTGAGTCCGTCTTCCATTTCAGAGTAGGATGGAACCAAATAGGAGAGCAAACTCTTCATCCGAATTGCGGCGGACAGCGCCAACGAAACGAACCCCTTGCTTTTCGTGTTGGACTCCATGACCATTAGAGCAAAATCCAGTGCGGTTGCCACCACGTGAAGGTCATTCCCAAAATCATGTCGAATCAGACTTGCAACAAGCTCCAACTCAGAGAGAGTGGTTCTGAGACGTTGCTCAGCCTTCTTCAGCTCCGAAACATCCCGACTGTGACACTGATAACCAATAAACTCACCTTCATGATAGATTGCAGTTGACCGAAAATGGAGTGGAAAGGTCGACCCATCCTTTCTATATGCCAAGGTCTCAGAGTCAACTAAGGTGATATCCTGGTGAGTCTTGGCTCTCTCAATCTGCTCCAACGAGATAGAAGCGCACTTCGGATGGACGAAGTTGGTGAAATTGGTGCCAATCACTTCGTCCTTGCTCGAGAATCCATAGATCTCGAGTGCAACATCATTACACCAAACTAGATTTCCATCACGGTCGAAGATGGTTATCCCATCTGCCGAATTATCATGGATTGCTTTGTAGTCCACTGGGAATTCTCTACTAATCTGGAATGGTGAGTTTCTGGTTGACACTTTGCAGACCCCATGGAGGCTAAAACGAGTAGCATCCGAATCGCCGGCCTAGTCAACCTGTTAATATATATTGTTATTACATATTCAGACGCAGAGAAGATTGAGAGTTGTGGCTCAATCTTCCAGTAAACCTCTCAGTATCTCCTCAGCTTTGTCACGAACTTTTCTGATCTCTTCACCGTCCACGTATCCGTGGTAATAGTTCAGAGTTATGGTCAATCTCCTGCTCACTGTTGCAATTCCTAGGACAATCTCCATCTTCATGCCTGAAGACGGTGTGAAGTATGCCCTCTCAACCGTAATCCCATTTGTTTCATCAGGAATACTCAGCCTACCTAGGTTGGTGCTGATGATGTCAGGAGCCCTGTTTGCCATTCTATCAAAGAACTTGACTACCATTCCATCTTTCTTACCAGCATATTCGGAGAGCTTTGCGTATCTACTCTGATGGGGTTCGACTTGATCACCGTAGAAAGCTGCAGACATTGCATCAACAAGAGTCTGATCTAGATAATGGTGACTTATCACGGACTCAAAGACATCGTTGTTTTCCAGGTCTTTGCTCACAGCTTTCTGATAAGCTCAGATATTGTCCCATATTGATGATTTGTTCTTGTAGTCGAATTCCATGAAGGACCCGCCTGCGTAGAACCCAACAGCATTAGTGCAGTCAACCTGAAGTCTCTTTCGAGCATCAACTGCGGTCGCGACTTTTGCTTTGCCATCATACGGCCCGATCGCATCGATTCGTGCTTTAGCAAGTGAAATCAAGAGTGCGGAATTGACGGTAACGTCATTCTTCCTGGAAACCTCGACTAACCTCTGGGTCTCTTCTTCATCAAACTCGATGATCTCGATGCCATAGGATGTGTTCTTCCAGGCCGCCTCCCAGATATTCACCAAGTCCTCTTCATCAAACAGGACCTTCTCTTTCTGCCACTTCTTGTTGATTCGTGCGACGAGCCCTTTTTTGAGTCGACCCCAGGCTGACCCCTCTGGGAATATGTCCAGTGTCTGAGGAGGCGAATCTAGGAACTCTGGTGAGTCACGATTTGGGTCGTTGAGATGCAGGAGTATCTCTCGAAGAGCAAACTCCAGAGACCTACCATCACTTATTGTGTGATGACAGAATGCTATCAACTCTGAAGCATCATTACCCTTCACGACGATGAAACGGGTCAACGGCCCCTTTGAGGGTCTCAGTGGAATGGCATGTTCCTGGTTCAATACGTCAATCCAGTGGTTGTCAGACTCACGTGGATAGACCTTCACAGGAACCTTTGCGGCTCCTTCAGTGGTTGAATCATGAACTCCAGCTTCATCCCATTCGATCCGGACTCCGAACTGAGGGTAGGTCATGAGCATCTTATCAACAGCCCTCTCCACTGCCTCTTTGGACACCTCGCCTCTGAGCCTTAGGACTAGTGAGATGTGTGCAGTAGGACCAAACAGGAAGCGTCGTTCTTGCCCTGTAATGATCCGTCTGTATGGTTTGACTTCTTGTGGTACTGTCATTCTAGTCACGTATGTCTATATTTCGTAACTTTTAAATATTTGCGAAATAGGCAAGTATGTGAGGCATCGAATGTGAAACTAGAGAGGGTCAAACGCGACTTCATTAGCTACATGGAAGAAGTCCATGGTGGGAATCCCTATCCCCGCAATCTCTTCGGATGTCTTATGGCGATTATGATAGAAAGGGAACCAGTCAGTCAAGAACGAATAATGGAGCTGACAGGATACTCTCAAGCTACAGTCTCACTGACCATTCAGAAGATACAGTTGCTTCTGCCAATTCGAACTATGAAGAAGAAGGGAGATCGAAAGAACTACTATGTCTATGATGATGCGCCCTCCAGCTTCGTGCTCGATCTGCTGCAGCGACGGGTAGATGTTCAAGACATTGACTCTAGCCTGATTGAATCGACCCTTGATAAGGTAAGGGAGAGGGCAGAGAAAAACAGACAACTTGCTCAGTTCGAAACCTACCTTGAGAACATGAAACTCTATCTGACTTTGATTCACGAAAATCGTAGTGAGAGTGTTGAGCCTTTCGAGCAAGCCCTGGTAGCAGGCTCCCCTGAAAGTCTAGCTCTTGAGGATGCATCAGTACTGAAGAAAGGTGAGCTTGCAGATTTCATCACGACACTCAGTGAGATCACGTCTGCATCAGAACATGAGATTCCTGTTGAAAGCACTCCCAGTAATCTGCTGCTCCTGAAGAATGAGTATTTCACTGGAATCAAGACAAATCTGAATCCGTTGTTCTCGCAAGCCATCGCAAACCGACTGGTGGTGGTTCATAGTGTCTTGGTTGATGGGCGCACTACTCAGGATCAGATAGAACAGACAACTCTTCTTCCCAGAAGCACTATCTCAGAAGTCCTTGCACAGACTGTAGAGAGAGGAATCATCAAGGTTTCAGGGTCGCGTCCAAAATACTACAATTCTGCGATTTCATTCTCCAATCTGATGCTCGCCAGTTTTGACCGTGTCGCGAACTACATCTTTTCGGTTAGTACAAGGCTATCCGAGTTTGTGAAAGTAACCAAGAAGGTTCGTCCGAAATCCAAGGAAGTGAGAGAATTCCTGGACTTCCTCAAAGGTCTTGAGAATGCTTACTCACTAGCTCTTGCATTCTCATTGAATATGAAGGTACAGACAGTTAGACAGTTGAAAGAGGCATACGATCGAGGGTTTGTGTTCATCTGACATTCGGAAACTTAGTACAGGGTTTCTGACTCCACTTGTTCTATCGAGGTGTCAGTCGTCGCCTGTGCTTTTCTTCGTGCGTGCCTAAACGACAGAAGAAGGATCACAACTCCAATGGCGATCAGAACAATGGCCGCGATGAAGCTGCCTCTGTACGCATCCGCATTCGTGAATCCTGCACCAATAAGCAGGTCAGCTATGGGTCCTGCATAGAACGTGGCGGCTATCCCCCAACTCAAGAAGAAGGTCGCGTTGTAGTATGCGAACAGCCTACCACGGTATTCTTCGGGTGCCATTTCAGCAACAATCGAATAGCTTGATGACTGTATGACCACGTGCGATG
>JBHIAE010000094.1:0-5742 GCA_046758445.1 Candidatus Thorarchaeota archaeon
ATGGGTCATCATAAAGTTCGGGTTGGAAGACATCCGCCCAATCACGTTTGCGGGATTAAGATACACAGTAGCCGCAGTCATCCTTCTTGGGGTTATTGTATGGAAGAAAGAACACCGCGAGTTCACTAGAAACCAGGACAGATCATGGTGGTTGGCAATGGCGATGTACGGTGTTGTGTTCGTGGCGGTCACTCAAGGAGCTCAATTCATAGGCTTGGACCTGCTCCCTGCCATCACTGTTTCGATGCTGCTTAATCTAACACCTATCATCGTGTTGGTGCTTGGTATTCTGACTTTGAAAGAGGTGCCCACAAGAGTACAGACTATGCTTGTGCTACTCGTTGTGATCGGGGCTATGATTTACTTCTACCCCATTGATTTTGACTTCACCGAGATTATTGGACTGACCGTGGTTCTGATTGGAGTCCTCTTCAACGCGCTGTCCTCGATAATGGGCAGAGCTATAAACCGGCAACGGGCAACTCCCCCGATAATTGTGACCGGCGTCAGCATGGCAATAGGTGCCAGTCTACTCCTTGTGACTGGCGTCGTACTCGAAGGGCTTATCTCTCTCACTCCCATTTCGATTGTGTACGTCCTTTGGTTGAGCATTGTGAACACTGCTTTTGCATTCATAGTCTGGAATAGGGCAATGCAAACACTCAGGGCGGTGGACATTAGCGTAATCAACAGTACAATGCTTCCGCAGATTGTTGTGCTCTCAATTGTATTCTTGGGGGAGCGGCCTGACCTACTTGACTGGGTAGGCCTTGTTCTCTTAGCTTTCAGTGTTGCCGCGATCCAAGTCCTGCAAGCCAGGAGAGCTTCAAGAAACAACGAGTAGCTCTATCATCTCGCTCCCTCACTTTGAAACTCCCTCGCATAACAAGCTCAGAAGAGCAGCCCAGCTCATGGTACCGGGACAAGACTTAGAAACATTCATCCTATCTAGACTGTGATGGTAACTGAGGCGGTCAGGGAGAGAATCTCCAGAGTAATTCGAGAGGGTGATACCATCACCCTCGGTAGTCTGCTGGACGAAGTCATCCGAAGTACTGGATGGCCCAAAGCACGGGACACACTGAAGACTGCACTTCTAACCATATGTCGAGGACAATGGTTTGCCGTCAATAGGATTATCCTGCAGCTGGCTGATGCTGAGGAGCTGATCGGGTACGACGGCGACATGATTGAGATTCTTGACACAATATCACAAGTCGACAAGATTGAGGACCTTCAACAGAAGACCTCCGAAGCGGTAATCCCTCTAGTGCAGAGTCAGGTTGCTAATGGGGGTTCTACTCATTTCTTTGATGTAGATGCCATGAGGACAAGACCATCAATGGTTCTAGTCAGTCAGATTCTTGATGCGCGGAGGAAAGAGTTCGTCCAAGCCGCGGCTCTCGCGCTGAGATCTGACGAGAAGATGGACGATTCTCTGTTGCCTGAAACGACTTACGGCCTGGGCATCATCACAGGTATGGAGATAGTATTGGCTGACCCTGAATACAACGGACGCAGGGAGCAGGACCCACTGAAAGAGGTGCTAGAAAACCTCGAAGTGTCCAAAGAGGAACTTGACATCGCGATATCAAAACCCCCAAGTAGAATCCGCTTCTCAAATCGCATGGGTAGGCTTGTAAAGGCCCTCTCTAGTAGATATAGGGAGAGAGAGCCATGGCGCTACATCTTCGCTTCTGGTTTCAGAGACCCGTTCCAGTTTCTTCGTGATGCCACGGAGAAGCTCTGGGCTTGGGAGGGCTGGGATAGACTGTCAGATTCAGACAAGGCCTCTGGAAATGTCATCAATCCTTATGACCTGCCTGATAACGAGCAGTGGTTGACAAGAATCATGTTTCACGCTGCCATTGACGCACTGGGGGATATTCAAACAAGAGAAGCTCTTGATCTACTTACTTCGCTTCTTGATGATGAGAAGATCGAAGCGATGATGGTCTGTTTCTACGTGACGTCGAGAGGAAACTACAACACTCAAGCAGAACACCTCCACATGCACGTTTCTGATGTGATTGCACGATTTGAAAACGAAAGCACTCAAGAACAGCTTGAAACAGGTCGTTCAGACGAAACGGTCTAACCAGATGCCCGACCTCTTGGATTGGGTTGGACTTGTGATGCTAGCTGTCAGTGTTGCACTGATACAGGTGATTCAAGCGAGAAGGGTTTCTAATGAGATAGAGTCTGGCTGAGTCCCGCCTTCTGCGGCAACCAACTTATTCTATGCCTTCCATGCCGGCTGCTCACTCATGTATGAGTCAGTCTTCTCTTCCGCGGTTCTTCTATCTATGTTCTCGCGGCTCATCCAGAACTGAATCATACCCTCACGGACCTCATTCCTCGGCTTGAGGTTCCCTTCGGCATCTGAGCAGTATACACAGTGCTTGTTGCTGGTATCATGGCCACCGAACTCCTCGGCCTTGGTCATGGTCATTCCACACGATTCGCATTTCATTGTCAAATCATGTGAAAGGATACGCTGAAGGTAGGTAATAAGTAGGAATCCATCGACAGCTATACGTGAGCGTGCATATAGCTTGAAGGCCTCAAAGGATTGGGTGAAGGACCGGATTCTTCTCGCTCTTGATAGGAGTCCTCACCATGGTTACGACCTGCTCCAAGTACTTCCGGAAGAAGCCTCAGACTTACAGTTGACGACGCTCTATCGATGGTTGCATTCCATGGAAGCAGAAGGACTGGTGGAGAGCGAGGTTCAACGAGGCCCACATGGCCCCGATCGACGAGTATACCGGGTCGGACCTAGGGGCGAAACCAGACTGAGAGAGATTCTTAGGGACTCAATCGAAGTCGTTCTGCACTTCTACGATGCCTACAGGCACACAGCAGCAAGCTATCTCTATGATGTGCTGGATGTGCCGGAGATTGAACGAGTTGAAGGGAGAATCCTCTTGGCTGCCTTTCCCGGGCTCAAGGAGAGGGATCTCAAGACAGTGGAGTACCTCTCAAACCGAAACGATGGGGCGCCCATCGACATACTCGGGGACTGCACACTCGTCGAGAAGACTGGAGTTCAGTTCAGAGAGTTGAAAGGCGACATTTGTGATATTCCATCACCGAACGACAAGTTTGCCAAAGTGTGGCTGACTGGCGTTCCGGAACGGAGTGTACTTCCAAGAGCAATAGCAGAGTGCAAGAGGATCTTGGTCCAGAAAGGGATGCTCAAGATCATCGCGCCCTTCGCTTTCTTCGATGAGCCTTCAAAACCTACGCTCGGTGAGTTCATCAGAGTAACATCAACACATCTGTTTCCAGAGCTCGGAGTCGTGGAGGGGAATGATGTCGGAGCTGTCATAGAAGCAAACTTCACACGCTGCGGAGCTTTCGAAACGTTTCCAGGTCTTGTCGTTTTTTGGGCCGTAAAGGAATGAGGGCCAGAGGACTCATTGGATATTGGCTGAGTCAGCAGGGCATCCAGCAAGCCCTGCGAGAAAGAGATTTAGGAACAGTCACCCTAGACGAATCATAATGGCGACCGAAACGACAAGTGAGCAAATCTCCAAGGCAATCCGAGAGGAAGATATCGCCACTCTGTCGGAACTGCTAGACGGACTCATCCGGAGTTCTGGTTGGCCCGCTGCACTAGATACGCTGAGAACTTCACTTCCTGCCAGACTTCGAGGGCAATGGTTTTCCATCAACAGAATGATCCTGAGAGTCATCGATTCAGAAGAGCTGATTGGGTATGATGGGGATGTTATCGAACAGCTTGATTCACGACGTCCATGACGTGAGAATGCTCAAGACATCTCTGCATGACCTAATGGTGGGGAACGTGCGCAACCAGATTGCGACTGGTGGGTCGGACCTCTTCTTCGATGTAGACGCCATGTCTTCCAAACCATCGAGTGTCCTAGTAGCTGACTTGCTACAAGCCCGTAGGTCACGTTTCATCGGATTTGCCGTGCCATTCCTAGATGGGGAACACTCTCCCCCACTCTGGACAACCACCTATGGGTTGAATATCATAAGAAAGCTAGATAGTGTCAATCGGGATAGCGACCGACATCAAGGGCTTCATCCTCAGGAAGAGCTAGAGCAGAGTCTAAGGCTTGCTCTCTTGGACCTTGGTGTAGATGACACCCATAGGTCAGATGACCATGGAACCTTTCCAGAACCGGCAATGTCTGAAAGATTGCGGCTGCTTGCGGACGCCCTCACGAACCGCTTCAATGAGGGTGTGAGTAGACCATGAATTGTCATATTCTCCTCTGGCTATCGAAACCCGTTCAATTTCATCCGAGATGTTTCCAATGGGGACAGCCTGTGGCAGGGGGAGAGTAGCGGGTACGACTTCTTTGATGACAGCGACCCCAAGACACTCACACAGACAATCAGATCCAGAATGCTGGCTGGAGCAATAGAGGCTCTGGCATCAGTAGGGACTGATGAAGCTATGGGCCTTATCGGAGAACTTCTTTCTGAAGACTGCATGGAGAATGCTCTCAGATTCATTGAAACAACAAGATATACAGAGTACTATGGGATTCGAAATGACCTTCAACTCTTCCTACTGAGAGTATTGTCCGAGCTTAGCACCAGTGACATTCAGGACTATGTCATAGACTTCATCAACTGTCAAGAGTTGGTCGTAGATGACAATAGTGCCTACCTGTCGGGAACTTCGTTCAAAGCTCTGAAGACTGCTACATCTATGGTGAGCAGGGAGAATCTTCACAGAATACGTGACAAGTTTAGGTCCTTTAAGGAGGTTGGTTCAATCGACTCCGAGGTGGCCGATTTTGTGGCCAGAACCCTTGAGCAGATAGATTCCGCCTCCTGAAGCTCTTCTATGCGTCGCACATCAAGCTTATATACTTCGACGGATTGTTCGAAACCGAACAATTCGGTATAGAACGACAGGGACGAACTGTCGTCAATACAAGGAGCATAAGGACATGAGCGATGAGGAACTGAGAGAGCTATGTATTTACCTCTTGAACAATGCTTGGCCTGCCTACCTTACAACCATTGACAAGGACGGTTTTCCACAGACGAGGGCCATGTTCAACCTTAGGAATCAGGATCGATTCCCGAAACTAGTGCCCTTGTTTCAAGAGCACGAGGACGATTTCTTCATTATCTTCTCGACGAATACGTCATCTACCAAGACAAAGGATGTCAAGGGTAATGCGAAGGCTGCTGCTTACTATTGTGACCCTGAGAACTCAAGGGGTACCATGTTCGGCGGCACAATCGAGATTGTTCCTGATCTGGAACTGAAGAAGGCGATATGGCACGACGGATGGGAGTACTATTACCCTAAGGGCTATGACGACCCAGATCACACAATACTTCGGATGAAGCCAACGGTTGCAAGAGGGTGGAATCAGAGTCATACGTTCAGCTTGGACCTGGGTGAAAGGAAATGACAGAGGTACGAGAAGGCGGCTTTCTTCTCACTAAAATCCATCATCTCTCTGGACGCATATTCTCGAAGTTATTGAAGAAGCATGAGATTGAGATAAGTCCTGGACAGGGAAGGATACTCTTTGCCCTTTGGCGGGAAGAAGGCATCTCAATCAATGTGCTTGGAAAGAGAACACAACTTGGGAAGTCCACATTAACTGAGATGCTCGACAGACTTGAGGAAAGCGGACACCTGCGCCGTGTTCCCTCTAAACGGGACCGACGGAAGATCCTCATAGAGCTGACAGACAAGACAAGACGTCTGCACGAGAAGTACGAGAGAGTTTCCAAAGAGAT
>JBHIAE010000095.1:0-5543 GCA_046758445.1 Candidatus Thorarchaeota archaeon
CTGCTGAGAGTGCAAGTGGCATGGCGTCAGGCGTGATTGTAGGGTCGGTAGGAGGGTTTCTTGTACAGTTAGCCCTCTCAGAGATTGCAGTACGTTTCACGGGAGCTCAATACATTCTATTTGACCCAAGGATTGGATTGCTTGTTCTTCTCTCGCTACTGTTCTCCATTGCGGCCTCGTACTATGCCATCGGGAACACAACGAAGACAAAGGTGGTAGGACTGTTGAGAGACCTCGGTCGTGGGAAATAGGGCACGCTCACCCTTTCAAGGCCACAGAGATTGAGCGCTAGGAAGAACTAGTCTCACTAGGACAAGGAAACTGCAGAGTCCATCCCGGAACGTTTCTCCCCCAACCAGGATATGAGTTTCCTCGATTTGATGACTCCCCGATTGGTCTGATGAGTCCTGTCGGAGTGAAGAGGCCTTTTGCCATCGCTCAAGACTCTGTCGTTGCCTTGGCTGGTTCCCATAGCTCTATGCTATTCCCCTCTGGATCTAAGATGTAACCAAACTTGCCTATCATATCGTCTTCAAACCTTCTATCGGAAACTTCGACTCCCTCTTTCTTGAGCTGTTGAAGAAGAGCATTAAGGTTTTCTACCCGATAGTTGATCATGAAGGAGGCTTTGCTAGGCTCAAAGTAATCGGTGTCCTCTGGGAACGGACTCCATATGGTGTGTCCTACCTTCTCTGGCTTATCGCGTTCCAACCATGAGAACATGATTTGCCCTTGAGGGCCAGATTCAAGGCCTAGATACTTCACATACCACTCCTTGAGCTTCTCAGGGTCCTTGTTCTTGAAGAAGACGCCTCCAACACCTGTTACTCGCTTCATACGCTTAGGGTACTCTCGCTTCAGATGTAGCTTTGGTTGGAGGAAAAAGGTCTACTCAATCTGCTCGAAATCCTCTTTCGAGGCGCCTGCGAATAGTTCTACGCCTGAAGGGAGCGCAAGAAACAAACCATGCATAGGGGCTGTACTTCCACACTAAAGACTTGGACTAGTCCTCGACCAGACTCCTAGATGCCTTCTGAATCCACCATCAGGAACAAGTCGTCGTGGAATGTCTTCCTTTCTAGAGGGATGTCCTCAATGCCTACTCGAATTGGATGTAGTCAAATAGACATGTATTCCCTTGCTACTATACACATCAGGAAGGGGCCTTCCCACGGAATTCTATGTCGGAAGTGTTCAAAAACACACGTATTCTTTTGTCGTTACGTGATTGGTGGAGCATGGCAAGTGTGAGTGTTGAGAGGCAGTACTCCAAGGGATTTCTACTCATAGGACTGATGCTGGTCATTCTAGCCGGGAACAATCTTGGGGGAGTCTTCTTTCATTACGCTTGGAACTTCATTGCAGGGGGAATCGGGATATTTCTAGTCTTAGTGGCAATAGGTGACCTTCTCACAAATGAGCAGATGGACAACAGGGCTATCAACTTGCACTTCTTAGGTTCAGTACTTATGGGCGTTGGACCTGTTCTTATGATATTCGCGCCCTTGGCTCTGAATGCCCAACTGATATACGGATGGGTACTCCCGGTCCTAGGAGTGTCGTTTCTCCTCTGTGGTATCATTCTCATTCTTCGGGTACGTCTTCAAACGACTCCATCATAAGTCAATTCTGCTTGCTTCCCAGAAGCCACAGACTGCAACTAACAAACCTATAGCGCCAAGTATCTGCCTAGGCAAGGGGTCCGTGTACGGAACAATCACGTTTCTGAACTCTTCAACGACTAAATGAACGACAACATCAATTCCGTGGCGATTCATCTCTAGAGTGTACGCTTCTTCTTCTGGGGGGAGATAGAATCCAAACCACCCATACGTAGTCATGTTCATGAAAGTCAGCTGAGTCGACCCCTCAGAGATATCTCTAGGTGTACAGGATTGCCACTCGTATTGAGTGAGCTAATGCGAATCTGGTAACCTGTGTCCACGACCCAGTCGGAGAAGTCCAACACTGCAGTGGGCGTCGTAGCATTCACGGAGTAGGTAAATGATCTGACGTCCGTAATCTCTTCCCTTTGAACCAACTGATACTCGCCTGCCGTGTGTCCAACCGTCCATTGAGCCATCAGAATCGCCCCTCCGAAGAGTACACAGACCAGTACTGCCAAGGATGATTTCTTGTGGGCTGAGACGAGTCCAGAAGCGAAATATAGGGCAAGGGGAGCTAATGCAAATGGTATCAGCTCCCAAGGAGGAACGAACACAAGACCGAAAATCCGTCTTCTGTTTGAGTACTCATACTTCAATTGCAGAAGTACGTCCTCATTTTGGCGTGAGATCGTGAGTTTCTGTTCCAGTAAGTCCGGTTCAAGGCGGAACAAGACAGTGACATTTTCGATAGTTGTTACATTGTTCAGCATAACCACTGTAACGACTGGGTCGCTTCCAGTACCGGACCAAGTTTCGGCCAATATCGTAACAGGTGTCCCGTTTGTATGAAGCTCCTTTATCCTGAACTCGTTTGCCGGTTCGATTATCGACGTTGCAGAGAATACTGGGTCTTCTTCTGACAGCACTGTTTCATATTCCCGCTCCTGCCATTCTCCAATGTCATTCGCCACGGCAGACCGTACTCGTAGGATAATGAGAGTGGGACTTAGAAGAGCTGCCAGTGACGAAATAAAGAACAGCGAAAGTAGTAGCATCAATCTGACACGGGAACGGTCCCTACTCACACAATCACACTCCGGTTGAATCAGGCTTCTTATCCAAGAGTCTACCGCTGAATATCATTGTGAATCCATACGCGAAAAGCGAGCATGCCAGGCCGACTGTCTTTCCCAGCTCTACAAGACTCAGGCTGAACAGACTTACGAACGAACTAGACAGGCTCGGTGGTAATGCAAGAAGAAATAGCAAAAGTACTCTTCTTTTGAACGACTCCGATGAAGTGTTCTTCTTGAATAATCTGTAGAGTAACAAGAGGACGACCACGCTCGAAGGCATTATGGAGAAGAGCGTTGCCAACGCGATACTTGACAAAATGGATAGCGGTCTTGGACTTTCCCACCCGTGAATCCACATTGAGTTGTAGGCAATGAGTACAATAGGGAGAACAAAGAGAGTGCCCAATACTCTAGTTTCGGAGATTAACTCTTGGTGTTTCTTTCCTTTCATCTCTCTGTTCACCTGTACGCATCGACACAATGAATGATGCAGGGTATGTCCTCAGAGGGCTATGAATCATCCCAATTGCCGGTAGTCATCTCCATATCATGTCGAAAGGACATCGAGTGTCGAGAACCTGACTGGTCAATTAGACATCATTTCAGTTTATCGAAGATGTTTCACTTCTTGCTGGAACCAGTCGGATGTACATAACAGAAAGGTATGCGTATGGAATTGAGCTCAAGGGAAACACAACGACCAAGAGAAGCGGAACCAAGCTGGCCAACCAACCAATATCCCGAAGACTAGACAATGCGAAGGCACCCGCAAATGAGCTTGCCACAAAGGGCAGTATTCCCAACAATACCAGACTTCCCAACACACTGAATGTGTGACCCCCTGTGAGTTGGAACGCTCTCTTGATGGATGAAACTGCAGACCTGCCCTCTTCAACGGCAACTGCCATTGAAGGGACAAGGCGAGCCGTAACGTAGGCGAGAGCTATCAGTGCGAATGGAATCAAATAGACGCCGATGGTTTGGTGTTGTGGTCCGTTTCGCATTGTAGCAATCAGACCGACCAGCAGAGGAGTAGTCACTACAAAGCCGACGAGCCATTGAATGAGCGCAACCACGAACAATGTTGGCGCTCGTCGAAAAGCAAACCTTAGAGCTGTCCGCATCTGCGAATTCCGGGAGGTAAGGTGGTCTATTGCATATTTCGTTGCCGCACCACCGAATATGGCTGATACAATCAAAGCTACGAGGACAGTCAAGAGGTCTGCAAAGAGAGATACTTGTGCGTAGAGAGAGAAGACTCCAACTGATAAGAAGGGGACGGGTTCTAGGCGCAGGATGAGGGAGAGAGGGTCGGTTCCAGGGAACTCGAGAATCCAGATCCACGAGTGTCCAAGGTACTCGCAGTGCGGGATTCCCAGCACAAAGTACCGAAATACGTGGTAGAAGACGGAAACCAATCCCACCAGTGCAGTGAATACATTGATGTTGATCAGCCAGACGCTTAGGCTTTTCCAGACAATACTCCCTGTGTTTTCGATTGTTTCCTCTCTCTGAGTTGCATCTCCTCTTCGGGTCCTCCAGACCTCTCTTACCCTCTTGCGGATGTCAAATCTGAGTGGCCACACAACATAGCTCAGTGCTAGTACGACCCAGATAATCCACACCCCATCATTGACAAAGACAAGATAGAAGAGAGCATCAACTGGATATACGTAGGAGCGCGAGGTGAGAAATCCTGCAAATCTAGGAATCGGGATGAGGGAGCCCGGAGGCGTGTAACTCCAAGTCATGTCGCCCAGTCGATTTCCAATGGTCCATGCTCCCCAAGCAAAGTCTAGTAGCCAGATGAAATAGAGAAGAAGGACTGCCACCAGAAAACGACACAAGAGAGTTTCCTTGGTAACTTGTCTGGTTGTCACTGTAGGTTGATCAGTCGAATCATCATCTGAATCACTATTCTTGCTCATGTCTGAGGGCCTCCACCTGCTTCGCCCAGTCCCCTAGATGCTTCCTGAGTCCACCATCAGGAAAAAGTCGTCGTGGATTGACCTTCTCCCTAGAGCGATGTCCTCAATGCCTACTCACTTTGGAAGTAGTTAAATACACATGTATTCTTTTGTTATTACGCATGCTTCAGAAACCAAGCTTGGAGAGATGGAGGTGACTCAAGACGTCGCAAAGTCAGAGGGTTCAAATCTCTTCGTACGGTCTTCCATTACGAGGACAGACATCCTGCGGCGTGTGTTGGTTGCTCTTCTATTGCTTGACTACATGTGGATTCTGAACTTCGCGTGGTCGACGATAGGATGGTGGTGGAGTCCTGAGGGTGGTCTATGGTGGTCAAGTGGAGGTCCAGGGCAGTTCTTTCCGTTTCCGAAGCCTCCTGGCATGCTCACGGTAATCACAAGGGCAAGCCCCTTTGACCAAGTGTTCTACCCGATGTTCATGCATGGCTATGTTTGGATATTCTGGATGTTCTTGGGATGGATCTACATCTTTTCTCCTTATCGACTTAACACCGGACTCATGCTAAGTAGGATTCGGCGACGTGGGCGTTAGGACCCTCCAGACAATCCCAAGGCCGTTCTCTCTTCCTTCTGACGCATATTGATGGCTAAGCAGCCTAATCAAAGGCCTTTATGCTTCTTCAGCCAAAGCGTTTCCGGAATGCTGGTGGTCACAATGTGCCAGGAGCATCTGCCCTACAACGAATTGAACCGGAATTGCCACCACTAGTCGTGCTACGCGTGCCGTCGAAATCATGTAGGGAAATGCAACGAAGACTACCAGACCTCAATGTACCTAGTTTCTGAATTAACTTTCGTCTGAGCAGTCTTGATGCAGGATTGAAATCCATAAATGAAGAACATACCATATTAGATTCGGTCAATGCCGATGT
>JBHIAE010000096.1:0-5313 GCA_046758445.1 Candidatus Thorarchaeota archaeon
TGTATGATGCAAGCACATTTGCTGTCGCCAGTATCATCACAGCAGGAGTGGCCCCAAGGAACAACATGTTTCCCGCCGGAGGTAAGGCCCTTGCCAGCTGCTGTCAGATCCATGTCCATGTGGAGGAGACACCGATGCGGGTGAACTACACACTGGCGAAGCATCCGAGCCTACCTGTCAGGCGGAGGTCGAAGGGGAAGGGAGTGGACTATGCCACGACACTGCCCTTGGCGTGCTTTGTGGAGGAGTGGTTTGATGGCCCGTAGGATTAACGACGTAACCCCCTCCATGACCTGATAAGTTATCTCAACCTACTACCTTGGACTCCCTTTCCCATATGTACCCAGCTCTATCCAGAATCCCAATCATATCCCCTATCCACACAATCACAGATACTAGAATCCGTTCAACCATGGCTCTATTCGTAGAGTGAAGACTCTTGTGTATAGGCTTGTTGATCAAATCCATTATCATCTTCGTTTGTTGTTGATATCTGCTTGCAGCCTTCATAAGATGATTTGCCTCGTTTCTTGATTTCCCTTCAAGCTGGACCTTTGCCCAACCGAGTATTCTCGTCACCTTGGTCATGACTGCACTTTCACTTGGCGGTTCTTCTTCATCAAGCATATCACTTGTCAAAAGAACGCCTGTGATTCTTCGCATCGTGGTTCGTAGAGTTTCCAGAATAACTCGCAAGTGCTCTGGACTCTTACTCTTCCTCAGATTGGAAACAGTTTCATTCAAGATTTCCAGAGTGGATGGAGCCAGTTTCCCAATCCTGTCAGCAATCATGCTTAAAGTGTTATCAAAGAAACCTGACAGAGCCGCGCCAACTTCCAATGCAAGGCTCAATTGGGTAGCAAAAAGATGGATTCTACCACGTATTGCAGAGGAGATTCCATTCAAAAGATGGGCTGGTATTTCTCCTGTGAAAGTCAATACCATGGGACCCCTTCCTCGCCCACCTTCAACAACTGTACTCTCACACAAAGATAGAGGTTCCTCTGCAGTTTCCAGAATTTGGCAAGGGAACACAATGGAGAATCTATGTGCAGAATACGTTCCTTCTGCTAAGTCAGAGGCTGTTTGTCTAGAACTTGTCAACTGAGAGGGTAGAGAGATTATTCGATATGTGGGAACTCGGCTTTCTTCCCAGCCTGTTGGGACTTTTTCACCCAAGGTTTGAGAGGGATAACCCATTAACTCCTGTTCAATCCACATCTTGGATTTTCTGTCCATATCAAGCATCCATGAAACCTGTTGGCATCTGTAAAGAAGATTAGTTGTTGTCATTTCTCCTACTCTGGGAACATCATCGAGGATGGATTTCAGGACTTTCAGGGCTTTCTTGTTTGCCATGTTAACTGACTCTCGTCTTCAAAGAATCTTCAACTATGCGGCAGTCGGCGTATCCATTTAAAGATAGGACAAGTCTACGACTTCATGAACCTCACTGAGTGGTGCTTATCTAGCTCGTGAGCGGACGTCAGCTAGGTCACCATGGCCCGCACCATTCCCACCTTCAGAGAGGCCATCCGGATTGAGGAGGCAAAGTGGAAGAACTTCCGCAGGCAGTTGAACGCTGAGGAGAAGGCCAGACTCGACAAGTTTTCCGAGTATGCAAGGAAGTTCGGTGACGCGGGCACGATGTTCGTCCGACCCCATACTCCGGATGCTGTCTACATGTGTGCCCTGCTTGGACTCATGGAGAGGATTGAGGAGTTTGAGCACTCTTGTCAGCTGATTGAGTGTGGTTGTCCTATTTCTGGTGCCACTGACCGACTGTCACAAGGGCCGGAAAAGGTGGTAAGCACGCAGAGTCAGATTGCCCATCTCCGACTAACAGAAACGTCTTCGTAGATTGCTGCGATGATAGGGTGGTCCGAAAGACCCTCGACGACACGCAGCAACACCAACATCCTCATCTTATCAAGTCTGTATGGCTCCTTCTCTATCACTGAGGCAACTATGTCAGAGTGCTTCCTCAGGACTGCCCTTCCCTCCTCTCCAATAATGGCAAGAGAGATGATTGCTTGTTCGGCACGCACGAATTCTTCGTGATATCGGTCCTTGGGGACAGAAACGCGGTTCCATAGGGTACCTATTAAATCCTCAGAACGGCTGTCAAAAGTCATCCAGAGGCGGCTCGCAGCCACGGATTGTTGACGCCAAGTACCCTCTGCCAGGACCTTGAGCAGATGCTCAGTGCCCTTGGGACTGCGAATCAGAGGCATCTGGGCCAAGGCCTCCCTACCTGCGACAGTATTCTTCTCTGCCAGCGGCAGGATGTGGTCGAAGGAACTGGGATGTCCAACACGTCCGATGGCCTCTAGGAGCATTTGCAGTCTGTCACTTCGAAGGGGTATCAGCTCCAAGAGCCGATGGAGTGTGGGCAGGGCCCTAGAGTCGCCGAGGACTCCCATGATTCTCAGCCCTTCAGGGATTCCCCTCTTCCTACCACCAATTGACACCAACATGATGGCCTTCAGCAGGGTCTGTGTGAGGTCATCGTAGCCCTCCCAGGCTTTGTGCCATGAGGAAATATCCCTGCGCCAAGAAACGAATCTCGTGTGACTGAGCGTTCTTGGCCCCCCGAAGGCTTGGGCCATCTCATCGAATGCCTTCAGCGCAGAGCTTGTGAATCCTACCGAACGAGTGTTCTCTATTGAGCCCTCTGTCAGGACTTTGAAGCCGTAGTAGGTCCCCACGACTTCGTGTGCCTTCGACTCCTCGCTTAGAGCCCGGACTTCTCTCTTCCTTGCCTCGACTATTTCTGAAACGGCAGCCGCGAATGGGGAAACCGACATCGCATCCACATCTAAGAAGAACGTCCTGTCCTCCGCAGCCTGAGACCTCAGAACATCGATGGCCACTGGAATGGCGCACTGACGGAGCTCGTCAAGGCTAAATGCCTGTATCTCCTCGAAGGGGCTGAAACTGTCAAGGTCAATCCCAAGAACTGTCTGTAGACCGAGGATGTGGACGATGCCATCTCGGAGCGTTCCGCGTCTCACTCCCCAACCAATGTCCTCGTTGGAGAGATACCATGGTCGATCGGCAAGGACCTGTTCCGTTATGTAGTGTGGTGGTTCTCCCGGAATGTCAACGTGGGTGGGCCAGTATATCTCCATCGGCCCAGCGTTTTGAATCTTGGGAGCGGGGATTCTCGTCAGTTGTGATGCAACCTCTGGCCAACCAGACTCTTGGAGAAGCTGATCCATAACGTTTTCAAGCTCCTCGTATCTGCGGAGTCGGATGAGTCTTGCCAGCGGTTGCTCCTCAATCATGCCCATCACCTGTTACACAAACTCCTGGATACAAGACTGTTTCGACTCCTTGATTATAGGGACAAGACACTGGACAGAACAGCCACGACAGCCCACACAGCAGGCATCCCTGTCATACAGCACACCAGCAGTCCAGTTGTGGTTGTGGGCGCTGAACCTGTGACGCTTGGTCGTGGGAGCCCTGAAGTACGCTCACTCTGTCAAGTACCTCCAGGTCGGGTTGTACTCCTTCTTGCCCCTCATCACACGGGCAGGGTTCTCCAAGACCCAGGGTGACCTCTCGGAGGTCGCACTAAGCCTTCCGCACATCAGTTGATCTTGTCTGCTCCACAGACGCAGGCCATCAGAGGTTGTGTCATCGAAGTGGAATGACACAGGACACCAGACGAAGTGACCACCGGACTGAAGGTAAGACCTGCACATGCTGGCTCTCGGTCTGAGAGAGTCGTCGTTGTCGAAGGCCGACACTGTGGCGTGAATCATTACGCCATAGTTCACGAGTTCTCTCGTCTGTGACTTGGTGGGCCTCCTCCACAGCCTTGAGAAGACCACCGGAGTCATGCCATACTTGTACGGTAGATCACAGACCTGAACCACCTTGTCCCATGCAAGACCGGAATAACTCATCACTCCGACTCGGACCCACCGAATCCTCTCAGCCATTCTCTTCAACTGAGGTCGGAGGACATCAGTGTTGAATTTCATCTCGACAGAAGTTGTGAAGTCAGCACTGAGCTTCTTGCACCCGAAATCCGCGTAGCACCCCCAAGGACAGTTCTTGAATGAGTAATAGGGACACCCGTACACGACATCTATCGTCTTCTTCCTGTTCTTGGAGTTTCCACGGACCTCGATGTCCCTAGGTATGAAGTGACCGGTTTCAAAGTCAATCCACTTGGACGTTCTTCGCTTTGCCTCAGACAGAAGAACCGTGCCATCAAGACACATCTGGACCACTTGCTGTAGGTCGGACTCGGCTGTCACTCCCACACCCCCCACACCCTTGGGTGACTCATGCACTTGTTGAGGCACTCGTAGCACTTGCTGTAGCAGCCACGACTTCCATACCCTACGTCATGTGCGCTCCTCCAACGGTTGCTGATTCGTCCGTCAGTGTTGGAGATGGTCGGGCCGTACCTTGTCAGGTCTAGGTATCTGTTGACGGGACTTGTCCCACGGATTCTCAAGGGCTGTTGGAACGAGTAGTCCAGTGCCATCAGTTCATCCTGTGACTCCCACAGGTCCGACTCCTCATCAACGAACCATGCGGTTATCACTCTGCCAACGATGCGCCCTCCAAGGTCCTCGTATCGCTCAAGGTTCTTTAGAATCCTGTCAATGTGCTGGGATGGATCTAGAGCGCTCACTGAGCCATGTACGATAGCCTCTGCCCTGACCAGCCTTTCCGAAATGAGCAAATGCGGCTCGGTGGCGAACCTTGTGAGGAGAACAGTGGTCTTGTCATACAGGTCGCAGAACTCGACTGTGTCCGCAGCCAGTGACCAGTCGCAGGACGGTTCACCGTTCACGCCATTCCTCACAATGTCCGAATTGATTCGCTCTAGATCGCTGCTTAGTGCCTGCTCGTTCAAGCGATTGCTCACTGGTATCCAGTACATCATATGGTAGCGGGCCATGCTCTCTGACAGGTAGCAGTGGCCGTAGCATCCATGTCCCTGATACACAGCAGCAAATGGACATCCCCTCACAGTATCCAAAAGGAATCCAATGTCCGTGATGTTCCGCCTTCCGTAGTCCTTCCCGACAGGTGTCTTGTTGGTCTTGTTGTTCCCAAAGAGCCTGATGTCGCGGGACAGAAAGGGCATCCACGGCCTGCTCTCTCGAATGGTGATGGTCTTGGGATATGCCAGTGTGGACTGTTGATAACCACACTGCAAGAGGCTGGCCGTGGACATGTCCCTGTGTGTTGACAGCTGACGATATGAAAAACCTCTAGCAGGGCCGTGACAGAAGACCCCAGGTGTGTCGGCTGGCCGACTATAAGCTTGACCCGTATGAGGTCGTA
>JBHIAE010000097.1:0-5254 GCA_046758445.1 Candidatus Thorarchaeota archaeon
CGTGCACCTCCTGATGGGGAAATCCAGAAGGGATAGCCCGGAATCAAGGTTTCCCCCCATGTAACCAGCTCGGCACCATTGGAATGGGCTTCGCGGATGTAGGTTTCTAGCTTGTTCCAGGTTTCCTCTGCTCTCAAGTAGACTGGAGCAATCTGGACTGCAGCAACGTGAATCATACTTCTGCCAATTCGGCCTACGCATAAGAAAGCATTGACCAAGCACACAAAGTGTCTAGAATCTCTGGGGACTGACATCATGTCTTTAAGCTCTGGGTGGAAGTATGTCACAAGACTAGTCATGTCTGAGGTGTGCGATGATCGTGCTTCGGGCACGAAGACATTCCAAACTGATCGGAGTATCTCTCCTGTTGCTGGTGGTCTTGGTAGTCGTGGTCCCACCGGTGCTTCTCCCCCCTCCATATTGGCCAGACGTGACTGTTATCACACTGCCGGAACCTGATGTCATAGGTAGTGTGCCATTAGGCATAGCAATGAGAGATCATGGATATTCAGGGGCCCTGACCGACCACCGGATCAGGATCGATGAAGTTTCGCAGCTTCTCTGGGCGATACAGGGCATAACGCACGGTTCGGTCTTTAGAGCAGTTCCGTCTGCTGGGGCACTATATCCACTTGAGATATTCTTCGTGCAGATGGACGATTCAGAGCTTGGGCAGGGATACTACCACTATGTCCCTCAAGAACATCAGCTTGAATGGGCGAATACGACTGTCGACCGCAGCAGAATCGTGTCTGCCTTCGAAGGGGAAGACCGAAGAGCAGTCTACAATGTGTCCACCGTGTACTTCATTCTGGCTAACTACTCAAGAACCACTACCAAATATGGCGATCGGGGCGTGCAGTATGTTCATCTGGAGACAGGTCATGCAGTTCAGAACTTTCTACTCCAGCTCTACTCACTAGGTCTCAAGACACGTCCAATAACACAGTTCGCGACTGTGTACATACAGAACCTACTCAATACAACGTTTGTTCCTTTGGTGGCGTTGCCCGTAGGACTTGGCAATGATGGGCCCTCTGCACCACGGACTGGTGCGTTCTTCGGCTGTGTGGAAGAGAGCGAAACAACAGTTGAACAAGCAATCATGAAACGAAGGTCTATCAGAGATTACATCAACGGCACGATTCCCTTCACTGTGCTAGCCGATATCCTGAATGATAGTAGCTCGATTGAGTATCTAGGCTCTGACAGCTCCACTGTTGACGTAAGAGTAGTCGCGGGACAAGTGGATGGACTTGGGCCTGGGTCCTACAACTATTGGCTTGCAAACGGGTCCTTCATTGAGGTGGCAGCACGGGACTTGCGGGGGGACCTCATGACTGCCGGACTGAGTCAACCTTGGATTGAAACTGCACAGCTGGACTTGGTAATCTCTGTGGACATGGGTTGGGTCAATGCTGAGTCAGATTCCGGTTTTGCTCATCGAATGGCCATGTTCAGTATCGGCATGATGGCCCAGAACATCTGCTTGAAATGTGCTGCTTATGGGCTGGGGACTGTGACTGTGGGTGCATTCTATGAGGGCCAGGTGGCTACCGTTGTGGACCTTCCAAGTGGCTTCAAGCCAATCTATATAATGCCCATTGGACTCTCACCTGAATTTGCGATATGATGCGCTCACATTCTCGGTTTCATGACCGACTAGGGATTGCGAAAGCTCAAGAAGAGAAAGGCAAGAGTTGAAGGCAATCGCGTGAAGACCCAGCAGAACTGACGCTAATCATCCAAAGGATTCGAAGATTCAGACAGAGTAACCTGGGCTAGACACATGGGGTGCAGAGTCCTCGACAGCTATTGACTCTTGACAGTTCTAACTACTTGGCGCGCGAAGCTCAATCCTCACGTTACGAAGAGTGACGTACAGATTCCGGCCGATGCAGTGGGATTCATGAACATGTCAATCGTTTCAAAGCAGACGCGATGAAACCCACGAACAGCAAGAGCGTCCCAGCCACACCTATGATGAGGTTAACTGGCGAATGGAAAGCTAGAGGTGGGTCCAAGTTTCATCCAACAGGAAATGCACTGAGAGTTCGCCATTACCTTCTGTGTTATCAAAGATGAATGTGTATAGGTCGTCAGCGGGCTCTATGGCGAGGACGCTGTGAAGCATAGTGTCTTGTGTCCTTGGACGTGACCTTGCTGTATCTGCGGGATGATAACCGCTCATTGTGAGTTGGACAGACTTGGACACCAGAGTGCTGTCCGCCCAGAAACGGTAGTGGGCTTGACTCCCTGAAGTCAGAATCGTGTCAGGTCAGCTTCTCAAGGATGTCCCGGATCAGAGTATATGAGCGCCTGTCCAACTTTGTCCAAGCTTCTGGCAGCTGCTAGCAACCCTTATGCAGAACAATCCAATATGATGACCAATACCTTGAAGTGACCAGGAACCGAATTGTTACTACAACTGTGTTCGTAGTAGCTGGCCCCTGACACAAAGTAACGTGTACGACTTGGTCGGGATGCCCGTTGAGTAGCGGGAAGAGGACTAGGAAATCAACTCAAGGGAAATGCACCATCTAGTCAAAGACTCGTAAGATAAGGACCAAGCACCGTAGATTGAAGCTGTCATGGTGCCTGTGGCGACTACATGTTCGGCGTCACAATAGATCAGACTTGAGAACCAGTCGTCTGTCGAGCCTGACTGGCTGGCAGGATGAGGACTAGGAATGGAGGGGTCTGGACAGGTGGATGTACGAAGATGCGATGCAATGCTTCAGAAGTAAACAGAGTGGTCAGAGCTCTGGTGCTAGCAGCCGGGGAAGGTCGCCGTATGGATAATCAGCCGCCCAAACAGCTATGCCAAGTGGGAGGGTTATCGCTGCTGGAGAGAGTCCTTAGCTGTCTGCGTGACGCTGGCATAGAAGAGGTTCACATGGTGCTTGGCTATGAAGCAGAGCTGATTCAGGAATGGATTGGAAAGAGCTATGCGGGGTTGTCTATTCAGTACATCTATGCAGAGCAGTGGCCATCTGGGAATCTTCACTCCTTCTTGGCGGCCCAAGACTTCTCTAATCAGGACTTCATTCTGTGCATGAGCGACCACATCTTCGAGCCAGAGATCGTTCGGAAACTGCGAATCGTGAATCTCAAGGGGACTGTTTCATTGGCGGTGGACCGGGTTCAGCAATCCCCTGATGATACCTTGGTATTGGAGCGAAACGGGGAGATTCTTGATATCGGTAAGAGGGCTGTTCAGTGGAACTGTGTAGATACCGGCTTCTTTAGGTGCACGTCTAGAATCTTCGAATACGCTGTGGCAGCGGCTGAAGCTGGGGGAACAGAACTGGCAGAGTGCATGAAACTGGCTGCTGCTGCAGGTGAGGCCCACATTCTGGACGTCAGTGGACATTACTGGGTCGATGTGGATGTCGAGGAAGATGTGAAGCGAGCAAAACGTATCTTGGCCCATCAGACACAGAAGGGGAGAGGGGCCTCGGACTTGATAGCTCACTATATCAACAGACCAATCGAAAATGCATTAGTGTATCACCTCTCAGACACTCGGATCAGCCCAAACATGGCGACTCTGGCGAGCAATATCCTTGCCTACCTAGCAGCCGCGGCGTTTCTCTTCGGCTTCTTGTTGTGGGGGTCACTGCTCACCTTTGTGGTGGGAGTGGTGGATGGTATCGACGGCAAGTTGGCACGGATGCGACGACAAACAACCAGACTGGGCAAGCTAGAACATGCCTTTGATCTACTATTCGAATTCACATGGCTTCTGGCACTAGCGGTCTATCTAAGTACGTTCTGGGGGCCACTGCCTATCCTACTCACGGCCGTATCTATTACTCTGATGGCTTTCTACCGCATGGTCTACGACCTATTCGGCAGGATAACAGGAGTGAGCCTTGACAACTACGGCAGCTTTGAACAGAGATTCCGGCGGGTGGCTGGACGTCGCAACCTTTACAATGTGCACATATTGGTAGGAGTGCTTTTGGGCATCCCACTCCTGTCGCTCTTCACCATCACATTGCATGCATGTGTTACCGCAGGAGTGTATGTACTCCGAGCCGGAATGCATCTTCATGCCGCAGACCGCTCGACGTAGATACTACTTTTGTCTTCCCTCTGTGAGCCCTTGCACAGCCAAGGGAAACTTGGTCATACTGACGATATCACCTTACTATTAGAAACATAGGCCGTCTTCCTTTCCTGGATCGTGCCATGGACTCATGTGACTGCTCTGACTAGAAACTCATGCGGAACATGGTATGCATAGGGTTGAGCCTCACACTTTCAAACCTTGACAACTCTAGATACTGTGCGAGTCACGTCTTTGGACTGCACGCCTCGGGCATTAGTAGCGGTGAGCTGAATACAGTCACGAAAACTCGTTTTTCAGATTTCTGGATATTCCGTTTCAAGTCATGTAAGCACTCAAATATGTGAGGACACATAACATCAGTATGGCAAACCTGACACTCTCAATCCCTGATGACGTAAGAGAACGCATGAGGAAGTATCCAGAGATCAAATGGAGTGAGGTCGTTCGCAGGGCGATCTTGGAGTATCTGGACAGGTTGATGGGCAGTGAAACCATCGACTCGGCTCATTATGCCAAACTCGCAGAGAAAACAGGGGTGAACCTTGACTCAATCTCAATGGATGAGGCGGAAAGGCACTACGGGAAGATGAGGGAACTGGAATGGGAACGCCACTCTATGACACGAACATCCTCATAGAACATATGCGCGCCGGTGCCACGAGGCTTGAAGACTTCACAACTATCCTCAACCTGATAGAATTCCCAAAGGCTGTCACGCTTAAAGGTCTTGACATCATCATTCCAGGTAGAGATGATTACGACAAGGGATATGAGATGTCCATCTTGCTCCTGAAGGCCGGAACTCCTATTCCTGCAGTTGATGTTGTTCTTGCTGCTGTTGCAGCCAATAGAGGGCTGGTTCTGCACACAAAAAATAGACACTTCGAGCAGATTTGTAAGACTACCAATGATTTCCATGTGAGCTTTGAATAGCTGATTCAATATGTAGAAAGCATCAGGGATTGACCTACAAAGATTGGAGGTGCATTCATTACAACTACTCAGACCTTGTCAACTCTGGGAAAAGCATTTGGGAGAACTTATGCAAGTATGGCCCTCACAAATACCGTAATCTGAGAGTGAAGAAGAATGAGCCATGCCTTCTCTGCAAAGATAGAGATAACAGGCATCAATCCCTACGTTGATGTGCCCAAAGAGGTGAGCGATGCCTTCGGTATC
>JBHIAE010000098.1:0-5161 GCA_046758445.1 Candidatus Thorarchaeota archaeon
CTGATTATCATACAGCTCAAGTTGGATGCTAAAAGCATGTGTATATAGGACCTGAGGGAGTAGATACTTAACTCAACTATAAAGCCGGGAATCTCATGACAGCATCAGCATTGCCAGATGTCGAAGACAGAGTAAGCGAACTTCTATCGAAACTGACAACCAGAGAGAAGTTCATGCTCATGACCAGTCACGGAAGGCGACGGATGTACACGACAAAGCCCATCAAACGAGTTGGCATCCCTTCATTCAAGATGACCGACGGCCCTCTTGGGGCCGCCTACCATTCAAGTGGCTTCAAAAAGAACACTAGATTCCCGGCTACTATATCACTTGCAGCCACGTGGAATAGGGAACTGGCAAGAGAGATCGGAGTAGCGATGGGCAGGGAGGTCCGAGCAGTAGGAAGGCACATGCTTCTTGCCCCTGGAATGAACATCGATCGGACTCCGCTCAACGGGAGAACGTTTGAGTACTTCAGCGAGGACCCCTTTCTGACCAAGGAGCTGGCGATACCCTTCGTCGATGGAGTGCAGAGTCAGCGGGTAGGTGCATGCGTGAAGCACTTCGCCGCAAATAACCAAGAAACGGATAGGAGGAGTAACAGCTCAGAAGTTGATGAACGGACTCTACACGAAATCTATCTTCGAGCCTTCAGAGCTGTCGTCAGGGAAGTACAACCATGGGCTCTCATGTCATGCTATAACATGGTGAATGGCGTCTACGGCTCCGAAAACAAGTATCTGCTACGCGAAGTTCTGATGGATAGGTGGGGATTCAAAGGATTCGTGGTGTCAGATTGGCTCGCGACCAGGAACATTAAGGCCACAGAGGGTTGTGTCAATGCCGGTCTCTCATTAGAGATGCCCTGGCCATCTAAGTACAAGGTGAAGTCTCTGGAGAAGGCCCATAGCGAAGGGAGGTTTACAGACGAAACATTGGATGATCTGGTTCGAAGATATGTCCGTGTCATGTTTCTAACGGGTGTCTTAGATGAACCAAGAAGTCTGCCCAAAGGAGAGAGGAACACCGCCAAGCATCAAGAACTCGCTAGAAGGGCAGGAGAAGAAGGCATGGTCCTCCTGAAGAATGAGGAGGGTCTCTTACCTCTGGATGTCGAATCAATCGAAAGGATTGCGCTTGCCGGCCCCAATCTGAAGAAGAAGTTCGGCAGAATCGGATACGGAGGATCTTCCGCTGTTGTGCCACCCTATGAAGTCACACCACTTGATGGCTTCAGAGAGCGATGTGGAAACAAGATAGACATCGTTACTGATGCTGCTCAGGCTGATGCTGCGATCGTCTTCGCCGGATTGGACCATGGCAGAGGAAAGGACTCAGAAACACGCGACCGGAACTCTTTGGCGCTACCAGAGAAACAGACGGATCTCATAAACGAAACAGCAGACCACAATCCCAATACTATCGTTGTTCTCATAGCAGGAAGTCCCATTGCCATGGACAGCTGGCTAGAGAACGTACCGGTTGTTCTCATGGCCTGGTATCCTAGCATGGAGGGGGGAAGAGCAATTGCCAATGTTCTGTTCGGCGATGTCAATCCGTCAGGGAAACTTCCAATTACCTTCCCCAAGAAGCTGTCAGACTCCCCAGCTCATAGCACTGGCACTCCTCGCACCTTTCCAGGAATCAACAAGAAGGTGTACTATGATGAGGGGATCTTCATGGGATATCGATGGTTTGACGAGAGGGGTATCGAACCCCTCTTCCCATTCGGCTTTGGCATGTCATACACCTCCTTCGACTACGAGGACATTCGTTTGGATAGCGCCTCGATTAATGAACCAGAGAGTTCCGTAGCAGTTGAGGTGAGAGTGACGAATGTCGGTCACCGTGCTGGCTCTGATGTCGTTCAAGTATACTCTCATGACGTGGAAAGCTCGGTCGATAGGCCCCCGAAGGAGCTTGTTGGCTTTCAGAACGTACACTTAGATCCTGGCGAAGAGAAGAGTGTCACAGTGGATATCAGAGCTGAAGACCTGGCCTTCTATGACGTCTCAACGCATGATTGGGTGATTGAGCCGGGAGAGTTTGAGCTTTTGGTTGGACGTTCGAGCCAGGACATACATGCACGCCTGCAAATCTCATACCTCTAGTGGTTCGCCGGGGGAAAAAGCCATTTGTCAATTCACGGCCTCAGTGGATATGTTCGAGATAGGCGAGGGAAAAGACGAGGAAAGAGACTCTGCCATCCGCTTGTTGTGGAAGGTCTTTGAACCAACTGGTGATCTAGAGGAGATTCGGAAGGAAGACTGGTCACAAGGTTGGCACAGACCGGATCAGCAAGATTGGTCTTACGTAGCCAGGCAAGATGGCAGAGTGGTTGCGAATGTTTCTTTCTTCTCCCATTCATGGAACTTGATACGTGGAAGCAACATGAAGTTCGCAGCAGTGTGGGGTGTTGCCACCGAACCCCAACATAGAAGAAAGGGTCTAATTCGGAAACTCATGGGAGAGGCATTCCCTAGAATGAGAGAGGAAGGTCTTTCGCTAAGCATTCTGGATCCCTTCTTCCGTCCATTCTATGAGAAGTTTGGTTATGCCCTCGCCGAAAAAAGAATGAGGCATGTGTTCAAGCCACGTCACCTGAAACTCGTAAAGGGCCCCGCCGACATCACAAACCGCGAGCTAGACAATCCCGATGAGTTGGGCCCTCTTCATGAAGTCGAGAAGTCTATGGCAAGATTCGGCTCCCGTGCGTTTCACACCCCTCGTACTCTCAAGCGGATGATAAAGAGCAATCACTATCACCTACTCGAAAGGGACGGTGAACCTGTGGGGGCGGTGAAGTTTGCCTTCAAAGGGAAAGAGGACGAAATGGAGCTCGTGGTAGGATACTCAGCCTATACTTCAGATTACGTGTTTCCTGCCATTGTAGAGCTCGTTGGTCAGTACGCTGTGCCTGTACGGAAGGTGACTTGGATTTCCGACTCTGAATCGCCTGTGCGACATTTCTTCTCAGAAGTCCATGATGCAAAGTCACATGCATCGGGCTGCATGATGATGAGGGTCATTGATTTCGAAGACTACTGCCGACAAGTAACGATTCCTACAACTGCAACCGACTCTGTTCTCTTGCGATTGAGAGATGACCAGTGTCCTTGGAACAATGGTGTCTTCAAGATAGAACCCAACGACGGAAAGCTCGAGGTGGAAAGAACCGATGGAGAACCAGAGATTGAGCTTGACGCTTTAAAGCTCTCAGAGGTTATTTCGGGCCACACACCCTCTTCAGTACTTCATGAATTCGGAGAGATTGAATGCTCTACCGACACAGCTTCGAAACTAGAGGCAATCTTTCCACAGGATTCGTACCATTCGTACCAAAGATACTGATTCGTTCAGCAGAAGGCCTATTGTGCAGGCCAGCGAAGTCAATCCATTCGCCAGCTGGTCCTTGCGAAAATGCTTATTTCACTGATGAGTTGAACTCCTCGGGAGATTAGTCAATGAGAATCAAGGCAGTGCTCCGTGACAGTGATATCCTCAGTATGGGGCCGGGGTCCAAGGAGAGGATCAATGCTGTGGCCAAGAAGAATCTGGACCGTGTCGTGAACTTGGCCAGTTTCCTCAAGGTGATGGGCTTAGGACATGAGGACAGGGTCACGATGCTGAATACTCTGGCTGAAACCAAGTTCCACATCTGGTTGCTCCAAGAGCACGACCATGACTTGATCCTCCTTAGCGAAAAGGAAACACCCGAAAGTCTGGAGATAGCGGGCTTCAAGTGGCAGTAGCATTCAACGGCCGTGTCCGCTCTGTCGCCGTCGTTCTGCGGTACTGATTGCTTGTTTGACGCGCTCTCGAAGCTTTTTGTCCACAAATACCTCAAGGCCATCTGGCCTGTTGATCAAGTGTTCGAGCTCTTGGGCAATTCGCATGAGGTCTTCCTCGAGATCCTGAACTACCTCCTCACTTTGAAACCATATGGGATCAACTTGAATCTCAATCTTGAGTATGAGATTGAACTGCTCAAGCAGATTCTCCGAGAGCTTCATCGAGTTCTCTTGGTCTTGACTATCTGCCAAAATCAGGCTCTCCTCGAGAGTAGCAAGGACATACCTCAGTCCGTCATATGCACGGAGATCCTTCGGAAAGTCTTTGGTGTGATTCCGAGCGAGAAGAAGTGCTTCCTGTTCGCGGCCTTCAGAAACGAGGAGTCTGCAGAGATCGTCAAGGGCACAATGACTCTCGGGCCTCTGAGTCAGAAGACCTCGGTACATTTGCTCAGCCTCTTTGGATCTCAGTGATTGGTCAAGGATTCGCCCCAGGGCGCAGACTGCATCCTCTTGATTCTGGTCTACCTGTAGAACTGACCTCAGGGTACTTTCTGCATCTTCATCCCTGTGCAGCCGTGACTGTACGATACCAAGCATTGTCTTCAGGTCTAGATCATCTGGATTAGACGCAAGGGCCTCTTTCAGAATTGATTCGGCCTCTTCGTTGCGATCCTCCTTGCAAAGATTCTCGATTGCTTCGAGAACTCCTTCCTGGCCAGATGCCACGCTTGTCGTACTCTCCTGCTTTCTGGTAGCCAGAACAACCCGCTCATCTTATCAATATAGACTCTAGCTCCCAGAGGCTACTCTGGGGCAATAGTTGCAGACGTCCTTTTATGGAACGCAATAGTCTCTCAGTCGGGTAGTGACAATGCTACAAGTCTATAACACACTAACACGTTCCAAAGAAGAATTCAAACCAATTGACGGAAACAACGTTCGCATGTATGTGTGTGGTCCAACTGTCTATGACTATCCCCACATAGGCAATGCTAGGTCATTCTCCGTCTATGACACCATCCGTCGCTACCTAGAGTACAAAGGATTCAGAGTCTACTATCTCACAAACTTCACCGACGTGGACGACAAGATGATAAATCGAGCCAATGAGGATGGCACGACAATAGGTGAGGTTGCGGCCAGATTCATAGCAGAGTACCTGACAATAGCCAAACAGCTGAATCTCAAACCGGCGACAATCTACCCTCGCGCCACCGAACATATGGATGACATTGTAGAGATGGTAGATCTCATCGTGAAGAACGGAAAAGGATACGTTGTGGACGGCGACGTCTACTTCGATGTGAGCGAGTGGAAGAAGTATGGTGTTCTCTCCAGGATTTCCAAAGATGAGCTGTCTGCGGGAG
>JBHIAE010000099.1:0-4902 GCA_046758445.1 Candidatus Thorarchaeota archaeon
GACATCTATGAAAGCTGTCGCAGCTTTTTCGCTTATCATTCACGTTTTCCTCCGTGTTGTGAACCTATTCGTTTTCTATTACCATGGTACTGGGCTTGCGAATGGATTGTTCATTTGTTTATCTCCTCCGTATGTTTCTCATCTCTCTCAAGCACGGTCTATCCATACCAATCAAGCTCAGGCAGGAAGCAAATCAACTAGAGAAGCTCATCCAGTCGTTCTATCCTAGCTCCCACTGCATAGAGTGGGATTTGATTAGAACGGCACTGGATCTCTGCATGGCGGCTGCACTACGCTTGATATGCCGCGCACTACTCCAATTGACAACAGCTCTAGAGCAACACGACTATCGGTCATGTTCTCATAGATAGTTCTCATCTCGTCTGAGCTAATCGCTTTCACCTCCGTCGATTGGTGTTTGATATGGATTGGACTTTGTTCTAGGCGAATGAATTTACTAGTTTCAATAAAACCTGTCGGTTTTTGTCTTATCCCCATATGTATGTGGATATTCATGACTAGTATCATCTCTTCCCTAGATCGTTGTCATGGATGACGTCCGAGTCTTCCAGCACACTATCCGCATAATAAGAGGTGGAGTTTGGACTCAATGGTGAAGAACTGGCACTAGGGCCACTATTGAGCACTTCTCAAGACATGCTACTTCCTTTCTGGCAGACATCACCAAAAAAAGGGCGCAGAGGTACATTATTAACTAAACAAACGGTCACATCAGATAGACGGAAGATCTCACATTGAAACAACTCGGAGTCGGCGAACTCAGGCTACTGAGGAAGCTTGTGATTGATCCTTCACTAAGTCAGGCAGAGTTAGCCCGCGATCTAGGTGTGACAAGATCGGCCGTCAATCAGATTTGGCAGAAACTTAGAAAGGAACGAGCACTGTCAGTTCGCAGTAGTCTTGACTATGGCGGGCTTGGTCTGAGATTCATCTTCGGCTGGGCCAGGGACCGAGAGGGGTCTGAGATCCTTCCCAAGTTCTCAAGATGGCTCGCCTCAAACCCTCTTACTGCTACCAGAATGAGGTCCGTAATCTCGTCCATGATGGACAGCCGAGTATACTTCGAGGCACTTCTACCGCAAGATCGGAGAGGACAATGGTTTCTAGATCAATTGGAGCGGTTCATAAAGAAACCGTACAATCTATCGTTGGTCTATGGTGCAGCTACTAACATTGGCAATCACATGAATCTGGGACTCTTCGACGGACGCATTTGGGAAGTGATAGATGGTTTCAGATTCGGTGCTACAATTGACTCGGCCAAAGGATATGCTGATGTCTTTCCAGATGTTCGAATGTCAAGACAGAGTGAACCGATTGAAACGAATCTAGATGACCTGATTATCGCCTCCCTGATCGAGCAAGATTACCACACTCGCTCGCAACAACTGGAAAAGAGATTCAGAAAGGTCGGTCGGGAATCGCCATCGGAAAGAACACTCAGACGGCGGCTTGCCAGTGTCAGGTCAAAGCGAATTGTACCATACGTGAGCATTGAGAACATAGGTCTCAGTCAGAGAATAGCCATCTGTATTGAAGAAGAAGGGCCAAGTGACTCAAGCCTCTCTCGTTTGCTTCAGGTACAGGCTACAACGCTTCCGAAAGCCAAAGTTGTCCATGACCAGAAGCTCACTGCCATTATTCTCGATCTTCCTGAGTCTGCAAATTGGTTTGCCATATCCCAAGTTCTCTCAGACTCCGCAGGTGTTACGTCAAAGATGTGCACATTTATAGCAGAGGATTTTCAGGTATGGAAAGGACTCGAGAGTCTCATACAGTTTCCAGCGAAACACAAGAAGAAGGGGCTCTAGGCGTCTTCGACGCCACGGGTGGCTCACCGAGCGTCAGGAGTTGTTACTCGGAGATTGAACACGTCTGGCGATAGTTCCCTGCGAATTCGAACTCCATACGATGACATGATTCCATTAGTTCCTGAGCCGTCAGCTAGGTTCTACATCGATATGATGAGAGTATATCTCGGACTGTACGAAGGCGTCTTGTCAGTAGATGATGCAGTTCAAGCCGCTGACATACTGAAGGAGAATCCCGAGTATGCGAAGTTCCCCGTAGATCCTACTGTGATTCCGCTAACTGAGGAGTTCAAAGACAAGATCCTTTCCAACCTCCAAACTCTGAAGAAGTTCAACCTGTTCACTAGGGACTCTATAAGGTCGGCGTTCACATTTGCTCTGTTGACACCTGAAACCGTGGTCAACAGGACAGATCTCCAGATGCTCTTAGTCCTTGAAGCGAATCCTCTCTCGACTCTCGTAGATGCAGCAAGCATAATCGGAGCAACTCCGAGAACGGCTGCAAGATCAATAGAGCGCCTTGAACGGAATCACTTTCTTCGAGTCGGTGCAATCATGGACATGACGGCATTCGGAGCACATCCATACATACTGTTTTTCACTCTGGCAGATGGCGTAGATTGGGAAACAGTCGAGGAAGGGCTTACTATCTTCCCCTTCACAAAAAACATCTTGAAGACCACGACGACTGAATTGGGATACGCATCATTCCTGATTCCAGGACCAGCGGACAGCCTTGAACTTTTTACTGAGCATATCCGGGACATTTCTCCAATACTCTTTGACTACTCAAGTCTTCATATTCAAGAGGCCTCGGGCGCGGACACCAATCTTTCTCTCTTTCAGGCCAATCAGTGGGTTCTCTCAGATGCCATGCTGAGGATTGAGGATGAGAAGATTCCTCCACGACGCGACAGAACAATCAGGCTTTTGAGATGCAAGGAATGGCAGGATGGTCTAACTCCGAATGACTTCGTGGTAATCTCAGAATACAGTAAAGCTCTCCGTGATCCGCCGAGGGTTCTCAGGGAGAGGCTTCATATGGAGGGGTGGGATATCGATGGGAAGCAGATTACACAGTCGATTCACAAGTCTCATGACCGCGGTCTGATTCTCCCCTTCTTGAGTTTCAGAGGGCTGGGTCTTTCCACCAACTTCTGCTTCGAGATAGTGTGTGACGTACACATTCGATATCGAATTCTCGAAGCAATAGTACATCTTCCTTCGGTCATCTATTTTCTGTCCTCCAGGGGCATCATCGTGTGGACTCAAGTACCAAGTCATCAACAGGTTGAGTACTACCGCATGTTTCGGTCGCTTGAGCACTTGGACGAGGTCCACTCCGTGCAACCAATTATGACAATCATGTTGAAGGGCTCGCGATCTGAGCTCGACTTTGTACGTTTGTGGAAGTTCGGTCCTAGGGGTTGGACTGTCGACCCTGAGCTCCTTGATTTGGCAAGCTGTTTTCCGTACTAGCACCCGAGAGAGTTTGAGTCGCACAATGAGCTATAGTCTTCTCTCATGCACTTCACGAAACACTTCAGTTATCGCTCCTCTCCAATTACCCGAGAACGGTGGTCCCAGTAACACTTCCGTCATCCCTATCTTCCCAAGCCTTTCAAATCCATCGACTATTTGCTCTATTTCACCACTAATTGAGAACATATCTAGAAGCTCTTGATTCACATAAGGTACGCCGGCCGATGGACCGGCCTTTGCTACGGTATTCTGTATCTTTTCAATACGATGCTTGTCAACTTCAAGCATATCGATGACGGGCTTCGGCATGTCAGCCACAACAAGAGCCACGACTCTCTTTGCGAGTGTCTCGTCCCCTCCCTTGAGGGTGGGGATTGTCGGTAGCCAAGCCACTTTCTCAATCTCCTTGCCACTTCTCCCAGATGCTTGGGCAGCCTTATTCACCTTCTTGACCGCATCGTCCAAGTAGTCAAAGGGCCCTGAAAGAACCACACCATCGGAAACCTCACCAGCGAGTTTCAGCATCTGGGGTCCCCTGACTCCCAAGAAGATTGGAATGTCGACCGGTCTCTTCAAACCAAGGCTGTACTCCTCTAGTCGAATGAGTTCGCTCTTTACTGTCACAGATTCTCCAGCCCAGAGCTTCCTAAGGGTTGCAACAGTACTTCTTAGCTCAGACACCGGTCTCTTGAGATGAATGCCAAGTCCTTTGAGGTCTTGAATCCCCCCAACACCCGTTCCGAAGACAAACCGTCCGCCACTAGTCTGATGAAGAGTGACAGCAGCTCGAGCCAAGGTCTTGATGGGATGCACAGTCATAGGGATAATGCCTGTTCCCACACGAGCCTTCGGAGCTTGAACCACTGTTGCAGCTGAGAGCACGAATACATCTTGGCCTAAGTCGATGTCTTCACCAATCCAAATACCTTCAATTCCAAGCCCCTCTGCGTTGGACGATATCCAGCCTGTTGCCGTGGGCTTCATGTTAGTTGTTATTCCGACGCTCGCCCTATACAAGGTTCATTCACCGTCCTTGAGATGGCACCTACGATGAATCTAATGAATTCCACTGCTCCAGACCTACAAGTACATATTTGTGTAGCAGGTTCTAGACGGTGTTGAGCTACAATGCGAATCGCCTGGGGAATAACTGGAAGCGGTGATCTGATTGACGATATAGTTGAATTGATGATTCGGTTGCAGCAAGAGCACGATGTAAGGATTGATGTGTTCGTTTCGAAGGCTGGCCGTCAAGTCCTAAACTGGTACAAGTTGTGGAAGCGGCTCAATGAGAATCTCACAGTGAAACTTGAGGTGGACGCAAATGTCCCTTTCATCGCTGGTCCTCTTCAGATGGGCAAGTGGGACATACTCATAGTTGCACCTCTCACTGCAAATTCAGCCGCCAAGATTGCCTATGGTATCGAGGACACGCTTCTCACAAATGCAGTGGCTCAATGCGCCAAGGGGAAGACCCCCATCGTTCTTCTTCCGGTAGATCAGACTCCGGGGGAGATCGAAACTGTAGCACCTAATGGAATGAAGTTCAAGCTCCGTGTTCGGAAAGTGGACTTCGAGAACGTGGCCA
>JBHIAE010000100.1:0-4878 GCA_046758445.1 Candidatus Thorarchaeota archaeon
GACATCTATGAAAGCTGTCGCAGCTTTTTCGCTTATCATTCACGTTTTCCTCCGTTTCATAAGCACGGCATTCTTCTTTAGTATGGGCTTGGGCTTGCAAATGGATTGTTCATCTGTTTCTCTCCTCCGTTCTTTGTTTCATCTCTCTCAACTTCGATTCTTCCATACCCATCACGCTCGGCTGGGAAGTAGATCGACTAGCAAGACTTGCACAGTCATCCCACCCTAGTTTTCACTACAGAGTGAATCCTGACTAGAACGGGATTGGATCTTTGCATGGCGGCTGTACTACACTCGAGATACCGCGCACTACTCCAATTGACAACAACTCTAGTGCAACACGACTCTCAGTCATGTTCTCGTAGAGAGTTCTCATCTCGTCTGAGCTAATCGTTTTCACCTCCGTCGATTGGTGAGTGGTATGGATTGGACTATGTTCCAGGCGAATGATTTTACTAGGTTCAATAAAACCTGCCGGTCTTTGTCTTATCCTCATATGTATGTGGATATTCATCATTGGGATTTACACTCATCCGGCGCATCGTCCATGGATCAATCCAAGGTTATCATGGGCCAGTCCACATAATAAGAAGTGGAGTTTAGGCTTCCTCATTTAGACTGACGTTGGGGCTGACGCTGAGCCCTTCCTAGGACACACTATTTGTTGTCGGGCCGAATTCCACAGAAAAGAGCGACTAGGTACATTATTAACTAAACAAACGGTCACACTGAATAGACGGAAGTCCTTCCATTGAAACCACTAGGTGTAGCCGAGCTTAGACTCCTGAGGAAACTTGTGATAGATCCATCAGTGACTCAAGCAGAGCTAGCCAGAGAACTAGGCGTGACAAGATCAGCAGTCAACCAGATCTGGCAAAAACTAAGAAGGGAGCGCCAACTGTCAGTCTGCGGCAGTCTTGATTATGGACAGCTTGGTATGAGGCTTGCATTTGGCTGGGCAAAAGACAAGGAAGGTTCCGAAACTCTTCAGAAGTTCTCTAGATGGCTCAAGTCAAGTCCTCTGACCATGGCCGTAATGAGGTCAGTCATGTCGTCCATGATGGATAGTCGAGTGTACTTCGAGGCAGTCCTACCCCAGAGTCAGATGGGCATGTGGTTTCTGAATCAACTGGAGAGATTCAAGAAGAAGCCATACAACCTATCTTTCACATTCGGTGTTGCTTCTCATGTCGCTAATCATATGAATCTAGGGCTCTTTGATGGACGTGATTGGGAAGTGATTGACGGCTTTAGGTTTGGGGCTACCATCGACTCAGCCAAAGGATATGCTGACGTCCTTCCTGATGTGCAAACTTCAGAACAGAGCCAGCCTATTGTAGCAAGTCCTGATAGTATTCTGGTCGCCTCATTGATTGAACAGGACTATTATGCCACATCACGACAGCTGGAAAAAGCATACAATACCTTGGGCAAACAGGCCCCGTCTGAAAGAACACTCAGAAGACGCCTTGCGGCACTGCGCAGAAGAGGAACAGTTCCATATGTGAGCATTGAGAACATAGGTCTTAGTCAGAGAATAGTCATTAGCTTAGAGGAACCGCCCGATGACTCAAGCCTATCTCGTCTTCTTCAGGTGCAGGCAACCACATTTCCGAAGGCGAGAGTTGTACATGACATCAACTTGACTTCTATGGTTCTGGACCTACCCGAGTCTGCAAGCTGGTTTGCTATATCGCAGGTTCTTTCAGAGTCCGCAAGTGTTACCTCAAAGATGTGCACATTTATAGCAGAGAATATCCAGATACGGAGAGGACTGGAGAGCCTCACGCATTCTCTTGTTCAGGACATTGGAGAAGAAATCGATTCTCGGCATTAGAGCTGTTGATGGTTCACTAAGCAGTGGGAGATGTGACTCGAAGATTGGACAAGCCTGACAGTAGCTCGCTGCAAATACGAACTCCGTATGACGACATGATTCCTTTAGTCACTGAGCCATCTGCTAGGTTCTACATCGATATGATGAAGGTGTACCTCGGTCTGTACGAAGGCGCCCTATCAGTTGAAGAGGCAGTTAAGACAGTCGAAACTCTAAAGGAGAATCCAGAGTATGCAAAGTTCCCTGTTGACCCCACAGTGATCCCGCTCAACGAGGAGTTCAAGAACAAGATACTCTCGAATCTCCAGACGCTCAAGAAGTTCAACCTGTTTACCAAGGACTCAGTCAAGTCCGCGTTTACCTTCGCTCTCTTAACTCCAGAAACTCCAATCAACGAAACGGACTTCAAGGTATTGCAGGTTCTTGAAAAAGACCCACTGTCTTCTCTTGTAAATGCAGCCCACGCAATTGGTGCGACCCCAAGAACAGTTGCAAGGGCAATCGACCGTCTGGAACGAAACTACTTCCTACGCGTCAGCGCGTGGATTGACATGACTGCGTTTGGAGCCCATTCATTCATCCTATTCTTCACGCTGGCTGACGGTGTTGATTGGGAAACAGTTGAGAAAGGATTTGCATTATACCCATTCACAAAGAACATTCTCAAGACCACAATGACCGATTTGGGGTACGCATCGTTCCTCATCCCAGGCCCTGAAGGCAATCTTTCAATCTTCGCTGAACACGTGCGAAACATCTCACCGCTACTATTCGACTACTCAAGTCTTCATTCACAGGAGGCCGCAGGGTCAGACTCCAACTTGTCTTTGTATCAGGGTGGTCAGTGGTCTTTCTCGGACGTATTAATGAAGGTTCCAGAGGACAATATCCCTCCTCCGAAAAGAGAGATTAGACTGCTAGAGTGTGGGCAGTGGCAAAAGGGTCTGACCTCGAAAGACTTCATTGTGATATCAGAGTACAGCAAAGCCCTTCGTGATCCTCCCAGAGTTCTTGGAGAGAAACTACGGATGGAGGGTTGGGAATTCGATGCCAAGCAGATTACGCAGTCGGTTCGCAAGGCGCATGACCGTCGTCTGATTCTCCCATACCTTAGCTTCAGAGGAATGGGCCTCTCCACAAACTTCTGCTTCGAGATAATCTGTAGTAGAAACTGGAGGGACAGGATTCTGAAGGCAATAGTTCACCTTCCCTCGGTCACGTATTATCTGTCGACTAGGGGCATCATCCTGTGGGCTCAAGTACCAAGCCAGCAGCAGGTTGAATACTATCGCATGTTCCGGTCACTTGAGAGCTACGAAGAGGTCCAATCGGTGCAGCCAATAATGACGATCCTGCTGAAAGGCTCTCGATCTGAACTTGATTTCGTTCACTACTGGAAGTTCCGTTCGAACGGTTGGACGGTCGATCCCCGTCACCTTGAATTGGATAGCTGTTTTTCATATTAGATTGACGTCACAGTCATCTACAATCTTCTTCCTACTTCTTGAAAGATCTCTCTCATCGCTTCTCTCCAAACGCCAGAGAAAGGAGGTCCCAGTACTACTTCAGTCATCCCCTTCTTCGCAAGTGTTTCGAACCTATTAACCATGTGCTCTATCTCACCACTTATGGAGAACATGTTCAGAATCTCTTGGTTCACAAAGGGTATGCCTGCAGATGGTCCGGAATGTGTAACTGCCTCACGAATATGCTCGACACGCTCTTTGTCAACATCAAGCATATCGATGACAGGCTGTGGCATGTCAGCCACAACAAGAGCTATGACCCTTTTCGCAAGCTTTTCATCTCCTCCCTTCATCATGGGGATTGTCGGTAGCCAAGCCACTTTCTCAATCTCCTTGCCACTTCTCCCAGACGCCTGGGCAGCCTTATTCACCCTCTTGACCGCATCGTCTAGGTAGTCAAAAGGTCCTGATAGAACCACACCATCGGAAACCTCGCCAGCGAGTTTCAGCATCTGGGGTCCTCTGACTCCCAAGAAGATTGGAATATCGACCGGTTTCTTCAGATCAAGGCTGTACTCCTCTAGTTGAATGAGTTCACTATTGACTGTCACAGATTCTCCAGTCCAGAGCTTCCTAAGGGTTGCAACAGTACTTCTTAGCTCAGAAACCGGTCTCTTGAGATGAATGCCAAGTCTTCTGAGGTCTTGAATCCCCCCAACGCCTGTTCCAAAGACAAACCGTCCGCCACTAGTCTGATGAAGAGTGACAGCAGCTCGGGCCAGTGTCTTGATGGAATGCACAGTCATTGGGATAATGCCTGTTCCTACACGAGCCTTCGGAGCCTGAACCACTGTTGCAGCTGAGAGTACGAATACGTCTTGGCCTAAGTCGATATCCTCACCAATCCAAATACCTTCTATACCAAGCGCCTCTGCGTTGGAGGATATCCACCCAGTTGCCGTGGGCTTCATGTTGGTTGTTATGCCGACGCTCGCCCTGTACAACGTACATACACCGTCCTTGAGATGGCACCTACGACGAATCTAATGAATTCCACTGCTCCAGACCTACAAGTACATATTTGTGTGGCAGTCTCTAGACGGTGTTGAGCTGCAATGCGAATCGCCTGGGGAATAACTGGAAGTGGTGATCTGATTGAGGATACAGTTGAATTGATGATTCGGCTGCAGCAAGAGCACAATGTAAGGATTGATGTGTTCGTTTCGAAGGCTGGCCGTCAAGTCCTAAACTGGTACAAGTTATGGAAGCGACTCAATGAAAGCCTCACAGTGAAGGCAGAGGTGGACTCCAATGTGCCTTTCATAGCTGGTCCCTTACAGATGGGTAAATGGGACATACTCGTTGTTGCACCTCTCACTGCAAACTCAGCCGCCAAGATTGCATATGGTATCGAGGACTCGCTCCTTACGAATGCAGTGGCTCAATGCGCCAAGGGGAAGACTCCCATCGTTCTTCTTCCGGTTGATCAGACTCCAGGGGAAATCGATACTGTAGCACCCAATGGAATGAAGTTCAAGCTCCGTGTTCGGAAAGTGGACTTCGAGAACGTGGCCA
>JBHIAE010000101.1:0-4611 GCA_046758445.1 Candidatus Thorarchaeota archaeon
ACAGATTGACTCGTTTCCAACCTCTCAAAACACTCTGCAGATTAACAAAGGTTAATATACGCTCTAAGAGAAACTGCCTTCAAACGCTTGGTACCTAGGCATCCTCTGTAATGTCGGTCCATGTGATTACTGTTCATGATTGATGCCTAGGGCGCTGTAAGCGGGAGGAATCATACTGAATGATTGATGACGATGAATTCCAGAAGATATTCCGCAAGATGATGGAGCAGTTCTTTGGAACATTTGGTATGCCAAATGGTGGAAACCGTGGCGGCGGCTTTTGGGATAAATCCACAGAAGGCAGTGAAGGAAGAGAGATTGATCTGACGAAGCAGGGTCCACACGTCGAGAGGTTTGACCTAGACGACAAAGTGATTCTTGTAATAGATGGTTGTTCCATCAATCTTGAGCCGACCGTCAAGGTGTCAGGCAATAGAGCAACTGTCACATTCGGCTCAAGCGCAATAGGACTGGAATACGAAACGCCGTTCAAGATTGATGCTGACAAGTCAGCTGTATCCTGCCGGAATGGAGTGGCAGAAGTGAAACTTGAAAAGGCGGAGGAGGGTGACTCTTTCGACGACGTCGACAGAATCCTTCGGAGTGAATGAGTGGGTGAGTGACGAATGTCAGATACATCGATTCGCTTGAAAGTTGCAGCGGCCATGCCGAAAGATCAAGGCCGTGGGATTGTTAGGTTGAACACAGCGGTCCGTGACCAATTGGGAGTAAGGTCCGGTGACTACGTGTTGCTAAAGGGTACCAAGGATACTATCGCCGTCTGCTGGCCGAGTCTGAAAGAGGACGAGGTCTTGGACATGGTCAGGATGGACGGGTTGATTCGTGCGAACTCAGGAGTCAAGCTTGGAGAAATGGTTGAGGTGAGTGCGGCCAAGATTCCCGACGCCACAAGAGTGGTGCTGGCACCAAGTCAACCTGTAAGGTTTCAGCCTGGGTTTGAGGAGTACATCAAGCAGCAAATCATGAACAAGCCGATTACGCGGGGAGACGTTCTCCTAATCGCGTCAATCGGTCAAGGACTTCAATTCGTTGCTACAACAGTTGCACCAAGCAAACACGTCAAGGTAACGCCGGAAACGAAAGTTGAGGTTCTCACGAAACCAACCAAGCCTGATGAGATCTCAGTACCTCAAGTGACCTATGAGGACATAGGCGGACTCAGCAAAGAGATTCAGAAGATACGAGAAATGGTCGAGCTTCCAATGAAGTCGCCCGAGCTTTTCAAGCGCCTGGGCATTAGTCCTCCAAAGGGAGTTCTGCTTCATGGTCCTCCTGGAACAGGAAAGACGCTTATCGCAAAGGCTGTAGCCAATGAATCTGGGGCCAACTTCAAGACAATCAATGGTCCCGAGATAATGTCCAAGTTCTACGGTGAGTCGGAGCAGAAGCTGAGGGAGGCATTTGAGGATGCGGAAAAGAACGCACCCAGCATCATTTTCATCGATGAGCTTGACAGCATTGCTCCCAAGCGTGCCGAGGTCACTGGTGAGGTGGAACGTAGAGTCGTCGCACAGCTGCTTGCATTGATGGATGGCCTCGCAGGACGAGGTCAAGTCATCGTGATTGGGGCGACCAATCGTGTTGATGATGTCGATGAGGCGCTACGTCGTCCAGGTCGCTTCGACCGGGAAATTGAGATAGGGGTCCCTGACAAGAAGGGCAGGCTTGAGATACTTCAAATCCACACAAGGGCCATGCCTCTCGAAGAGGGATTGGACCTAGAAAGACTTGCAGCGACAGCCCATGGGTTTGTTGGTGCTGACCTCGCCGCGCTCGCAAGGGAGGCGGCCATGCAGGCACTAAGACGAACACTACCACACGTCGACCCAGAAACGGGAGATATTCCACCGGACGTCTTGCAGGATCTCTATGTCACACAGAGTGATTTTGACATCGCGATGGCAGATGTCAGTCCTTCGGCCCTTCGAGAGGTCCTCGTGGAGAAGCCTAACGTTCGTTGGGAAGATGTGGGTGGCCTTGATAAGGTGAAGGATCAGCTACGTGAGGCTATCGAAGCACCATTGAGGTATCCTGAGGTCTTCGATGAGATGGGAATTCGCCCGCCCAAGGGGGTCCTTCTATTTGGTCCACCTGGAACAGGTAAGACCCTTCTAGCGAAGGCAGTTGCCACCGAGAGCGAAACCAACTTCATCTCCGTCAGAGGTCCAGAGATCTTCAACAAGTATGTGGGAGAATCTGAGAAAGCCGTTCGCGAGATCTTCAGAAAGGCTAGGCAGACTGCACCTGTGGTTTTGTTCTTCGACGAGATTGATGCCATCATGAGCGCAAGGGGTATGAGAGACGATACAGGCGTCAGCCAAAGGATTGTCAATCAGTTTCTGGCAGAGCTGGACGGTATGATTACCCTTCAGAATGTACTAGTTATTGGAGCAACGAACAGGGCAGACATCCTCGACCCTGCCATGCTGAGGCCTGGCAGGTTCGACCAGATCGTTTTTGTGCCGCCTCCTGACAAGGACGCTCGAGTCGAGATTCTGAAAGTACATACCCGGGATATGCCTCTCGCAAAAGATGTGGATCTGGACCAGTTGGCAGAGATGACTGAGGGCTATTCTGGGGCTGACATAGCTGGTCTTGCACGAGAAGCCGCTATGGCAGCAGTTAGAGATGACTGGAAACCAAAGCCCGTTAACATGAAACACTTCGAAGAGGCAATGGAAGAAACACGCGCAAGTATTTCACCCGAAGACCTCAAGCGGTTTGAGGCCATGGCAGACTTGGTTCGTCGGCGGATGCCGGCAAAGAAGGAAGACATTCTGCCCGGATATCTGTAGTCAGCGTTAGTGGCTGGAAACTGTGACATAGAATTCTTTTGCTCCCCATATCCACATGCCATGTTATCGGCTTCTCGAGGGTTTCAACACGGAATACGCTATAAGGGCGTGCCTTGTTCGATGGTACCAATCAAGATAACGCGACAATGTTGTGGTCAGCTATGCTACGATGGATTGTCAACGCATGTCCCTTTCTCCACTTTGACAACTCAAGGACTCAGACGTATGAGCACAATATTAGCATTGTGTCGTGGAATGTAAAGAGCATACTCGATTACCTTGAGGTTGACCCGGATCATAAGTTCTGCCTAGATCAGGTCACACTGTTGGAGGGCTTCAAGCGCCTATTTCCGAACTATTGGGATGCGTTGCATCAAAGGGTCCTGGAGGGTCGAATCGAGCTTGTAGGCGGAACGTACGTGATGCCTGATCTCATCATCCCAGACGGAGAGTCAGTCGTCCGGCAATTCCTCTATGGAACCCGTTTCTTTAGGGAGCAATTCGGAGTCGATGTCAGGACCGGTTGGGCTGTGGATTCGTCAGGACATTGTGCTCAGATGCCCCAGATTCTTAGACAATGTGGCATTGACTCCTATTACTTTTGGCGTGGTATGCCTTTCAATGCGCCAACCGAGTTCATTTGGAAGGCTCCTGATGGGAGCAGAGTGAACACAGTATGGCTCTCGAGGGGCTATGATAGCGCTGCTTGGCTATCCGAGAATCTCAGGGAGGCATTCTCTGGCCTCTTTCAGATAGTTGAGGAAACCGGAAGCAAAGCCGTATCGAACAATGTCTTTGTGCCAGTCGGAGGAGAGATGGTTCCACCTCTTCCTCACTTGATTGACATTGTGAATCAGTGGAACGGAACGTTTTCGGACATGAAGATGACAATAGTGACGCCTCGGGAGTTTACGGAGAAGTCGAAGGCAGTTCAGGCGGCGATGCCCATGATTTCGGGCGAACTATCGTCAGGGCGCTTCACTGGTGTCAGATCTGGCGGATTGAGTGCCCGTGTCAAGCTCAAGCAAATGAACAGGGTTCTAGAAACCTTGCTCTATCTGTGTGAGCTCTATCTCGCAGTTGCACAAGACCACGAAACAAACTCGGAGCTCGAGAATCTCTGGCGAATCTTGCTCTTCAATCAGGACCACAACATAATACGTGGTGCTGTCAGTGACGAAGCATACAGACTTGCGGAGCGTAGGTACAACCAAGCCATTGATCAGGCAGAGGAACTGTTGGAGAAGGCAGTTGGATATGTGACTTCCAGAATCAAGTCTGAGTTCGATCATTCTTCGTTTGTTGTTTTCAATCCACTGCCATGGATTCGGACCGATGTTGTGCAGATTCCTATTGACACATCACACATCGAATCACCATTCTTTGAAATCCATGACCCGAAAGGTAGGAGCATACCATTCCAGCTAACTGGGGATTATGAGGATGGCGGGCCAGTTGAGATTGCGATTGTGGCCCGTGAAATGCCGAGTCTTGGCTACCGAGTATATGCAGTTGTTCCTTCTGAAAAGCCCCCAGAGTTTGAATCATCAATTAGAGCAGGCAATACTTGGGTCGAAACTGGTCATTTCGCATTGGAATTTGACGAATTCAATGGCGCATTGACGAGATTATTCGACAAAGACGACCAAGTTGAGGTTCTTCGTGGTCCGAGTAACTACATCACAATGGAAAGCGATGTCGGCGACATCTATCGTTATTCAAAGTCCGAACTTTCAGATGAGGACTCAGGACTCTCAAGTCTTCGTTTCTCAAGCAAGGTTGCAGTTAAGGAAAG
>JBHIAE010000102.1:0-4464 GCA_046758445.1 Candidatus Thorarchaeota archaeon
TGGCACACCGTAGCTGCAATATAAGGCCTACCATGTGTGAGATAACCCATATCTTACATTTCATGGTGAATGAACCACGACAGCAAGAAACTTCTGTGTTCAGCCCCTCTCTTGCCAGTGTCACCACTTCTTGAGACCCATAGGTCCTCAAGATCAGCAAGAGCACTGTCTGTGATCATCGGGATGGGATCCCTCCTCCAGACCTGGCCTCCTTCTCCTGTCCTGATGCTGGTTCATCACTCCCAGCGACAGCGAGTGTTTCCACAGTTCTTCCCACGGCAGGGTCATCATCACCCCTCTTGATATCATCACTGAAATCAAGAAGACTCATCTGAGCGTGGTGAACGGCCGCGGACTCTCCGGGACTTGATGCGAGTCCCCTCTTGGAGAGTAAGGACTTCCCTTGAGAAGGTTTCTTCCTTTGGGCTTTCAGTCGCGCACGTCGAGTGCCATCTAGGCTTCTAGTCCACAGACCTAGTCCTCTCACAGAGTGCAGTGACTTTGTGAGCGTGAGCATGCGCGCAGCGATGTTGACACTACCATTCCTGTCAGCATTGGTCTTCTGTCCACATGAGGGGCAGTGGAAGTAGTTCTGTTTGGGTCTCCTACCCTTGCAGCCACACCTCCAGCAGATGATGGAAGTCCACGCTTCAGGAACAACTCTAAAGCGAGCCTCCTTTCCATCAACTTTCCACCCAAGCTGAGCAAGTCCATGTTTCAGACTGTTGGTAATCCGAGCAAAGGCCCAAGAATGAATCATTCCTCTGAACCTTCGTCCCTTGTAGTTTCCTCGCTTCGCACGCATTCGTATGTTCGTCAGGCGACCTATGGCAACATAGAGTGTGTACCTCTTGGACAGCTCCAAGACATAGTCAAGAATCTGACGTACGAGGACTCTGTCATACTCTCGGGCAACATTCTCTCTCTTGGACCGCATTCGACGGAGCCGCTCAGCTACCTTGTCGTAGGGATCTCCGTTGTTCATTCTGGTGTACATCTCTCTCTGCAGGTTTCCAACAAGTCTGTCGTACTTCCTGATGACCTTGACCTTCTCCCTCTGGACAAAGTATCGAGTTTCTCTTGTCTTCTCAGGAGTGAGAAGGGTCGAGCATGCAGCCTTCTCGATACCTAGGTCAACTCCAACGATGCCAACAGGAAGGCTGTCCTCAGGAAACTCATCAATAGAAACCCTGACAGCAATTGTTGCCCACCATTTCCTTCTTCTATCAGTGAAGAGCTGCACTGCCTTAACTTCACCACGTCTGAGTTGGTTCAGATGGAACGGCGACATCTTGAGAGGAATGCTCAATCGGTCATGACGTGTTCGTTTCTCCTGTACAGAGTCAAGAGAGTCCCTGATGTCAAGCCACCATCGAGAAGCGGAGGTCTCTTTTTCAATGAGTCTGAATCTCTGTAAGAAGACCCATCGAGGTAACCGACGACTTCCATTGACTGATGCTGGGCGTGAAACCTTTCTCCCTCTCTTCGTCCTGAGTCTGAGATAGCTCTCATAGAGCGCGACAGCAGTCTGTCGACACTCGGTCAACTCGTTCTGAGAGATCCGGGGAAATCGGATCTTGAAATCGTGTGGAACATATGGTCTTTTCTCGTAACCAGGCTTGACCTTTAGCGCAGTCATGGTCAACTGGTCTAGCTTGCCCTCATCTATTCTGTCCTTCTTCCTGCCTGTTAGCAATTCGTCTTCATGTTGTTCGATTATTCCAAGAAATGCATTGATCACTCTAGTGTCTCGTCCAACGGTCTGTCTAAGCCTCTGCCTAGTCCTCGCAGTCATGGCCCCCCAGTTGACGGGAACCTTCACCGCGATTGTCACACCCTTGGAACGAGCCATCGCAATTTCGCCTTTGTATATAAGTTTCTGACCCGTTTCGGTCAGTCGAGTTCACTCCTCTATTTGTCTAGTAGAAGGATTTTGAACTCGTACAGTTGTATAGCAAGATTGTATATAAGTTTATGAAGATTAATATCTATTATTGCTTTTCTTGGCAAAATAAGCTATATACAGGCTCTAAGTTCGATTTAGGGTGATTTAGATTAACCACGAAAGTACTTATATTTCTCGATAGGCCTTGCTAGTGTGACACTGATGAGGGGTCGAAAGGGAAAGATCAACAACCCAAGCGGTATCATCAGTACCGCAATCTATATGGGTCTCGCTGCATTAACGCGAATTGCACGGAACAGAGTAAGTAAGAAGACCCGCAGATACTACCTGAGCATCGAGAAGATGTGGACCTCGGTCCGGAGTTCCCTTGAAGAACAGAAGGGCTTGAGCCAGACAGACTTCTCTCCTGTACAGAATGCCGAACCAAACATGAGGGGTCAGTTTCTCAAGATTGTATGGATAAGCACTAAACGATTTGGAAACAGAGAATTCAAGCGGGTCTACAGCTGGTTGGAGGGTACAGTCGGTCCACTGAATGCCCTACTCAACTATGCTGGGGCCCGACTACGGGATCTTGCAATGACGCTATACCCTTTTCCAAGACCGCAGGCATTCCAGATCCGGGAATATCCTGACGGGAGCAAGAAGACCCTTACCAAGACAGAGGCTGAAGAGATTGCGGATGATGGCGCAATCAACGTCTACTGGCGGTATGGATATGAGAGGGAGGGAAAGAGTCCACGCATCTTTCTTGCTCATCCCACCCTTCCTGGGCTTGACTTTGTGGACATGGTCAGGGTGCATTGTGTCGAGCTCTGTCGGCAGTGTTTCATCTATCACGTACCTTTGACCGAGGCACATCGCTACATCAGACTCCTCATCCATCGACTAAAGCCTTTCCTTGACTGGATATACACGGATGGACAGATGGGACGACCGAACTTCAATCCTCACGCGGACTACGAGCTCAGGAAGATAGTCCTGGAAATCCGGGCACTATATCGGAAGCGAAACAGGCCCCGTCGGCGCATCTCGAAAAGACACGGAGAGAGGCTCGTAGGCCTAACCCTGGAAAAGATCCGCAAGATGGTCATTGAGCAGTTGGCGAACACCGCTGATTTGAATGAGCAAGAGTCCTTGCTGAAGTTCCTCGACTACATTGACACGGGACTAGTGGCTGGCGAAGATGTCAAGGAGATTATTGATCAGATTCGAGAAGAGGTCGCCGGACAATTGGAGAAGACAACCAACAAGACCGAACGCAAGTCGTTACAAAAGATGCTTGACTATACTCATGCTGGGTCGCTACAAGACCACAATGATAAGACGGCCTTCGAGGAGGTCCGAGAAAAGGTTGTCAAGCAGGCAACGAAGACAGCTGATCAGGCAGAACGAGAGTGTTTGTTGAAACTCCTTGACTATCTTGATATCAATGCGGGATGCATACTGGACCGGGATATTGAGAAGCTCGTTGAACAAGTCCTATCTCTCAGTCAGCGAGAGGGCAACGAGTGGCATAGGATACTTCTCTCAGACCTCCATCATCCAGCGTCCCTGAAACAAGTTGTGTTCTCAGGAGACAGAATGCTTGACTCACTAGCATCCGCTCTTGTGGTCGCTGAGCTACCTGTTGCCAAACGCTCGGGACAGGTGGACCTCAGCATCTTCATCAGGCGGGATGTCGCAGGACGAATCCTGTGGACACCGGTGATGGTCCTGGAGATCAAGACAAAGACCGCCCTTGACTTCAACCTCTATGGTATGTGGATCAAGCGAAAACGGAAGAAATCAGTCACTCCTGCCTTCTATGCATGGAAACGCGCCATGAGCGATGATGAATGGAATGTCCTCGTCACATCAGGTCCGGATTGGGATGCTCTTCAGCAGCTTGAGGACTACGAGCGTGAAGTCCTCACGGAGTACAATCAGACAGTCCCTCATGATCCAAGCCCTCCCATATCACTCTGGAAGGGAGTCATTGTCCTGGACACAGACCAGAGTCCGATTGAGGTCTTTTCCGCCTTTCAGCACCTCCTGGAAGACTTGATGACAGGACTCCTCCATCAGATTGTCGAGCAAGACACCTCCATCTCAGTTACACCCGAACCCCTGAGTTCCGGAGATGATCCTCTAAGAGTGGCCTTGCTTGTTGCTCCCTCAAGAGGACCCACTGAACTCCTTCATGAGATGGTCAGTCCTGACCGTCTACCCGTGGAAGACCCGTTCATTGATCGAGAAACGGACGCCCGGATTCTCACGCTATATGTGTCTATTCCCTCTCCGACTTCCTCTGGGATCACTGCAGCAAGGTTTTCTCGGAACTGGCATCTCCTCCATCACATCCAAGAGTGTATTGAAACATCCCCTGTACCCGTAGAGGAGGTCGTGTGGTTGGACCTCATGGGTGACTATAAGACGGACGAACTTGTCAGAAAGCGGTTCGGACTTGATGCCTTGCTGCATGAGCGGATGATACCTAAGAGAGTTCATCGACGGCTCACTGCAACCCTCAGGTCCATCAGGTTCTTGGACCTGAGTACTGATATCAATGAAATCAT
>JBHIAE010000103.1:0-3727 GCA_046758445.1 Candidatus Thorarchaeota archaeon
ATCACAACATATGTATAGGACACCCAATATATAAATGTATTGGGCGCCCGATAGATATTTCGGCGGCCTACCTGGGTGAGGCAGTCAGAATGTCATTTACGGCAGATCTCACAGTTCTCAGGCAATTGCATCGAATCACGATGTAGCGTGCACATAATATCGGTTCTTCGCAATGTTTCGCAAAGACTGCATATCATATTCATGATGTGGATGAGAGAAGGCTTTTCTGTCGCCATGTTTGCTGCTACATCGAGAACAGCTGATCTAACCTCCGGAACCGACTCGAGCATGTGTGTCAGCTGACTGCCTCTCTTTTGCTTCAAGTAGTGACTTACTGCGGCCTGCGTTGTACCAAGTTTCTGCGCTGCTTCCTCTTGCGTGAAGGAATGATACTCTGTAAGCTTCTTCGCTACTAGCGATCGAAGTGTTGGCAAAACTGCCGTTACTACTGATTCACATGGAAGCCGCATGTCGCCTCCTTTGATAAAACGCCGTAATGACCACATAAGGGTGCTGTCTGGACAATTGATGGCCTCCGTGGGTTTCCTTCTGCAACCCTGACAAATCACTTGACAAAGAGCAATGATGAAAGCATAGTTCTTGTAAGCGATTCTGTAACTTGTGTTTCAGGACGAAATACTCTTATGCCTCACCAGCAGCACAGATGGCCTATTCGCGTTTCAGGATTTGAGTCACATGGATGGACCCAAAACGCATTTTCCAATACAAGTAACATCAACTATGAGCACATGTCCCACGGTAGAAACCGTTGAAGAGGAGAACATCGCCAACGGAACAATACCAGTTCTCTCATGTGAAGGTGGTTGCATTCGAGGCGAGATTGCCCGGCGCGCAGCAAACATTGTGGCAAGAGAAAAGAACTTTGGTCGTGCATGTCATGGCGAGCTGTTTACCGTTCCTTACTCTGGCATATCGCGTTGGATGCGGTCAGCAGATAGGATTGTTCTGATTGACAGTTGTTTCCTGAGATACCATGGCAGAATCATGGAGAACTTCATTCAGAAAGACAGGCTGATCGAGTTCAACCCCTTGTTCCACTACAAGAAGTACACGGACCTATTCGACACCGACTCGGTGCCTGAAGAGGAGTTGAAATAAATGGCCCGCAGCGTTACCGACTGGGTGCTTGTGAGTATGTCATCGAATCTTCGGCCTGACGCCGACGGAGAAACGCGCTAGGAGGAAAGAAACTGACCAAAGCTATGAATGGAAGAATCTGCATGATCACCGGAGCGAATTCCGGGATTGGCAAGGCCACTGCTCTGGGTTTGGCAAAGATGGGAGCGACGGTTGCGATGGTTTGTCGCGACAAGACCCGAGGGGAAGCAGCTCTGAACGAAATTGCATCTCTGAGCGGGAGTGATACTGCCGAGTTGTTCATCTGCGATCTCTCATCGCAGGCCACCATACGTCAACTTGTACGAGAGTATATGGAAAAGCATCAACAGCTTCACGTTCTAGTCAACAATGCTGGCACCTACAGAACAGTCAGGTCTGTGACAGAGGATGGGATTGAAACCACGTTCGCCGTGAACTACCTTGCTCCGTTCCTCCTCACCAACCTTCTTATGGATCCATTGAGATTCAGCTCTCCTTCCCGTGTTGTGAATGTGGCTGGAGCCTACCATCGCAAAGCCACCATGGACTTCGATGACCTGATGTCTGAGAAGGACTATAGCGCGTCAAGAGCGAATAACATGGCCAAGCTCGGGCTAGTTCTGTTTACATATGAACTCTCCAGGAGGCTTGAAGGCACCGGAGTAACAGCTAACTGCCTTCACCCGGGTGCGGTTGCAACTGGCCTCGTTGAGAAAGACCCTGACTATCCTCGGTTCTCTCGAGCAATGTACAGTGTCTTCAAACGTTTCGCTAGCAGTCCAGAGAAAGGAGCTGAAACCTCGATCTATCTGGCATCCTCGCCTGATGTTGAGGGTGTAACTGGGAAGTACTTCGAAAAGATGAAGGAGAAGAGGTCCTCCGAAGAATCGTACGATGTTGTGATTGCTGGTCGACTTTGGGAGAAAAGTCTGAAACTAGCTGGACTAGATTAGTAGTGTTTGAATGAAGTGATGACTCACGTCTGGGTTTCATGAGACTGATTTGTGCGATGTAGCTGGCTTATGAAAGAAAGGAGAGTGGAATCATCTGGACCAATGGAAGTACTTTGACATCACTCACAAACACCACTTGCTCTGCAATCCGATGAGCAAGGAGAAGTTTGAACGATTCTGCAAAGTTCTCAATCTGATTAGAGGCGCACGAGTCATTGACATTGCATGCGGGAAAGGTGAGTATCTAGTCAGGTTCGCGGAACTCTATGACATCTCAGGAGTTGGAGTTGACAAATCCCCATTTTGCATTCGGGACTGCAAAGAGAAGCTTAACACGCGAATGCCAGAAGCCAATCTAGAGTTTCTTGAGATGGATGGAGCAGACTATCGACCAGATTCTCCTGAATCATTTGACCTTGCCATGTGCCTTGGAGCCAGTTGGGTCTTTGGGGGCCATCGAGGTACGCTACGAGCGCTCAACGGTATGACCAAGCCTGGTGGACTCATCGTGGCCGGCGAACCTTACTGGCTTGGGGAGCCCAGCGAGGACTACCTGCAAGCCAGTGGAATGAAGCGTGCAGACTATCTTACGCATCACGAGAACGTTTTGGTTGGAGAGGAAGAAGGGCTGAAGTGCGTCTACACAATTGTGTCTGACGTCAACGACTGGGATCACTACGAAACCCTCCAGTTGTGGGCAATAGACGACCATGTCCGCTCAAATCCTGAGGACCCGGATAATGCAGAGCTGCTGAAACGAGGCGCCAGCCAGAGAGAACAGTACCTGAAGTGGGGAAGGGACACTCTCAACTGGGCAATCTACGTGTTTAGGAAACCAACGAGTAGACCATGAATCTCTTATGTAACCGATGAATGTAGAATCTCCGACCAAGCTGAAGATACACATCTTAGGGATAAGTGATACAAATGGAGGAGATTCGTGAAGACCTAGCTTCTGAGGGATTGACTCCGAGAAAGCTAGTACGGCTCATCCTTTATGCTATTGCCCTGGCAATGGGTGTTACAATCATCATTCTGCCGATGGTTGGCCAACCGGTTGACCTAACAATGGCAGGGATTGCTCTGGCCTGCCTCGGCATTGCAGGCTTGGATCAGATCACAGGCTAATCACCAATTGGACCCGTGCCGCTCGCACGAAGTCCCTATCTTTTTCTTCTTCAGGATTCCCTGTTGGGTCGCAATTCACTGAAGCCTTCGAAGTGAAGCACACCTGCTGAAGAGCTATGGGCCATATTGCCTTGTGTAATGTTCTTCGTCTTGAACGACCTCAAGTTCATTGTTGTCAGGATCCAAGAAGTCTGCGACTATGCTTCCCCAGGGCATGACCGTGGGTTCCTGTGTGAACTGAACTCCATGGTCTTTCAATCGCTCACAGAGAGCATAGATGTCATCTGTATCGAAGACTACTCCGGTTCGCGTTCTCTTCCTAGCTTTCTTGCCAGTTGCATGCAGGCCTATTTTGGCCAATGGCTCATCCGGTCCGACCTCTACATGGTTGAATGCTCTGGCATCCAATGCTAGTGGAAGCCCCAGAACGTTATGATAGAATTCTACAGCTTTGTCCAGGTCGGATACTTCAACCATCGTCAACCAAAGACGAGTGATTCTCCCAGCGCCTGCCTTCATCCTCTTCA
>JBHIAE010000104.1:0-3713 GCA_046758445.1 Candidatus Thorarchaeota archaeon
GCCTCCATACTGATGGCATTTCAGATTGTAATGTTGGCGATAAACACACTTGCCGCTGATCCCTTCGCGGTCACGACTGCAGTCGTTCGAGCAGATGGTGCAGGTCTCAACCCACTCCTGCGAACGGTCTGGAATGTGATTCATCCTCCAATTGTATTCATTAGCTATGCCTTGGTAATGATCCCCTTCGCTGTCAAGCTCGCTGGATTTACAGTTTCCTCAGAGGAAAGAAACAGGGATGTGATACCTGTCGTCGATTCTATTGTGCGTCTGAACACAGTGGCTGCATGGGTGACGACATCAGCTGGAATCGCTATTGGGGGTCTATGGGCATATCTAGTACTAGGATGGGGTGGATACTGGGGTTGGGACCCGGTGGAAACGAGTTCGCTGATTCCGTGGCTTTTGCTTACTGGGTACTATCACGCCAAAGCCACGCTGAGGGAAAGCGATGTGTTGAGAGACTCTTTTCTTGTGTTCTCCTATATTGCAGTTCTTTTTGCTTCCTGGGTGACTAGGAGTGGGATTCTCAATACAGTTCATGGCTTTGCAATCACGGTAGTTAGCTGGACAATGCTTGTGACATTGCTGAGTACATTCATTCCGGCTGCGATTGTTGTTCTAGTGGCGGGGTACAAGGGACTCGAGGATGATGAGGACGGTAGGAACAGGTTCTTCTCTTTCATTAGTCTAAAGGACTTATCGACTAAGTTGGCCTTGCTTGGCATTATGATCATAACGGCCACATCAGCGGCGGGAGTTGTTGTGCCAGCGGCAATTAACCTGCAGCTAGCGATTTTCGACTTTGCAAGCCTTGGAGACAACATGGTGTCTATCGGGGTCGATTTCTTCAGGACTGGCTTCTATTTCGGCTCGGCCTTCTTGTTGGTGTCTGCATTCCACTGCATGAAGAACTCAGCGACTAGCAACCGAATGAAGGGATTCACAATCCTGTTACTAGGATTGGGCGGCGGAGTCCTTGGAACTCTGTCAGTCTTGGATGGTAATCTAGCTCTTCCGACAAACTACTGGCCCGCCAATGTGTTGATCCCTCTTGCAATAGGCGCGATAGGATATTTAGTAGTCACTTTTGCCAAGGCTATGGCTGGACGTGAGCCTGGCTTGTTCACGACAAGGAAGCTGGGCAGGCTAATGCTTCATCTTGGACTGATGATACTTCTCCTGGGGGTGTTTGCCAGTGAGAATGTCGTTCATGAAACAAACTATGGCTATGGTCCCGACGATATGCATGAAATCGCCCCCGGCATCACGTTGCAAGTCACAGAAGTTAACCTAGTGTCATGGAGCAATCCGCGCGACTTCGAGCTAATCGTAGCAATTCAAGTGATTGAAGGTGACATGATAGTGGGCGTTGGCTTGGCCAATCTGATAGGTCATCCTAGCTGGGGTCTGATGACGCATGGTGTCTATGTTCACTCTACAGCATTGAGGGACGTCTTCGTCGCAGTCATAGGTTTCACCACACTAGCCCCCGATGTATACTTGGCAACATTGAACACCAGAGTACTGCCTCTTGTTTCATTCGTGTGGCTTGGAGTCTTCCTAATGGTGTCAGCAATTGTTCCGATGGTGGTCCGAGAAATGACACTATTTCGACGAGCCATGAAAAACAAAGAACAACATATCTATGAGGCAGATCAAGAAGCTACAATGGAATCCGACCCTTCTCCCATCCTCGACGAGAGATGACAATACATCATGCAGAGAAAGCGAGCTGACCATTAACGTTCAGCCTACCCTAACTCGTAGAGGACCTATCAAATGACATAAATCTATGATTATGAAATGACACGGGAATCCACATCGAGAAGGAACCCAAAATGGAGAAGGCAACATCAGCAGTGATAGCAGCTGTTCTGGTTATCGTGATTGTTATATCCGGCGTCCTCATTCTGACAATTCCCCAAGTGGAACCGTTACCGGACTTAGGGCAGGCGCCAGATTTCGTTTTGAGGGATCAAGACAGCAGCACCGTTTCGCTCAATACCTATTCAGGGGCGGTCCTGCTGATTGACTTCATCTATACAGAGTGCTTCATTGCTGAAATGTGCCCGCTCTCCTCATCACAGATGAGGCAAGTGCAAAACAATCTGCTGGAACTAGGATACGCCGCTGAGGACTTCCATCTTCTAACTATTTCGTTCGATTGGGAAGTAGATGGCCCATCAAGGATGATGGAGTATGGTCAAGGATATGGTGCCAATTTCACCGTCTGGTCTTTCTTATCTGGAACTGAAGAGCAAATCCAAAATGTGACCGATGCTTATGGCATTACGGTGATATACAACTACACGATGACCTCTCTTTCAAAGATACAGGCTCACACAATGCTCTTGACAGTCGTAGATGCATCTGGTCATATCAGGGCTCGGCATTTGACTACTATGATAGAAGGATGGTCAGTTGACCTTGTGACAGATCAAGTTGTGCAACTGATTCATGAAGCACATTCAACCAGCTGATTCCAAGACCAAATCTAACTAGCTGTTTCAGGGCATATCAGAAAACCCTGTGGTTAGTTCAGAAAGATGTTGTAGTGGTTTCTTAGTTGATAGGATACAATGCAAGATTCTGTTTGAGCTATCCAAGTGAGGGACAAATCGCCGAAGTTCATACCGGCAAATATGAATTGCATTTAGAGGACAGGCTCTGTAGAAAAAGTCATGTCCCGGCACACTCCAAGAAGTTCAGTCGTTCGATGTTGTGCAAGACCAGCTTGATCAAGAGCTCTCTCCGCCGTTCCTTCGGTCTTCTCGAACCCAGACTCCCTCCGTGCCTCAGCTTCATCATGCTGAACACTGTCTCCACAAGACTCCTCCTCCCATACTTGTGAGTCCTCTTCCACTCATCAGGGTCGTCCCGATACTCTCCCATCAGCTGACCACAGGCCCTGTGACCCCTCGAGTTGACACTCGAGCTACTCTTCGGTTCGATGGCAGGATATGCCCCGGCATCCGCTATGAACTGGATGTTTCGTCTTGAGATGTACGCCTTGTCACAGTAGACCGTCTCCAGCTCCCTCTTCGAGACCCTCCTGACCAGTGGTATCATGATCTTCGAGTCGTCTCCTGGTCTGGTTCTCACATGAGTGGCATGGACCATCAGACTATCAGTGTCTACAGCACTGTGGAGGCCGTGGAAACGCCGTTTCCGAGCCCTCTGAAGCCTCACGGAGACCCACTCTCCACCAGTGGAGTGAGAGAACCCTGTCGAGTCCACTGCGAGCCTCCTTGGTGGGGGTCTCTTTCTTGCAAGAAGCTGATACATACGATGGATGAGTCGAGTGTCAATCCTCTTCACTGCCTTCTGGAGAAGAGAGAAGTGTGGAGCTCGGTCAAGGCCGAGTCTGTCAAGGAGGTGGGGGTTGAAGTTGACATATGCGACAAAGTTGCGATATCCAAGGCCCGAGTCGAACTTGAGTCCCGGGAGGACAAAGAGGGTGGGGAGGGGGAACTCCACAGGTCGACCACGACATGATCTGATGTCGGGCACGGTATTGCAAAGGCTGAAAGGATCATCAAGCAGGAAGTGATAGCGGCGACTCTTGGCCGCATCGTATGATGATTGGTAGGACATGAATCAGACGGCGTGGCCAGTTCGCCTCTGAATCGTTGTATTATTCTACAGGGCCGATCTACAGTAGTTTTGCAATTCACATGACCTCGCCTCCCTGAGCTGTTCGGTCTCCGAGT
>JBHIAE010000105.1:0-3057 GCA_046758445.1 Candidatus Thorarchaeota archaeon
ATGGTGGAACACAGGAGTTTCTTGCGGTTCACTCAACAGGCAAGGAATAGGTCTTTTTGGCCTTTCGAGTCTGTGACGGTAGGAAACAGGTCTTCTGGGCCTTTCGAGTTTAAGACCGCAGGAAATGGGTCTTCTAGGACTTTCGATTCATTAGCAATAACGCAACCTTAAAAACAGACATGGGAGTTTTCGCGTTAACCATGCCCCGGTAGTGTAGCCCGGCCCAGCATCTAGGGTTTTCGACCCTATGACCCGGGTTCAAATCCCGGCCGGGGCACCATTTTCTTTATTCTATAGAGCAAACCCTCTTCCCGTAAGATTCTCAAGGTCTAAGGAAATATGGATCCTCGCAGAGGAGAGAACCTACTCTAATCTTCAGAAACTGGTTCTTCAGGAATTAAGAACTTCAGTGGAATCTCTCTACCTTGTAGATCCGTTAATTTGAACTCATCGCCCTGTGATTGTAAATCGAAGAGGAACCGTTTGTGGAGTGCCTCTTGTTCTTCCTTGTTGTATTCTGCATAATCATTTCTTTTTGGAATAACAAAATTGTATCCTTGAGATTCTCTGATTTTACTATACATCTCTATATCATCCATAGAAAGATACGACATTTTCTCAGGTAGTACTGGGACATCGTTATTCCAGAGCCTATTCCTCATATTCATGTAGATCCACTGCTCGAACATGGTCAGTTCCGAAACTAATTTTCCTGCAGCAAGGCGCTGCAAGAATCCGACATACTTCATGTCTGTCATTAGTGCTGATGCAGAGATACTGTCATCTGACAAGGATTCATCAATTGTACGGGGGAGAAGACCGACAACTGATTCATCAAATTGAGGTTTGTCAGGTGGTGTAGATGTATCATAGAAGATGAACCGGCAGTTGTGAGCATAAACATCTCTAACGGGTTTCAGAAGACTAAGATATTCTATCGAATACTTGGCATATAGATCAAAACGAGCAAAGCATGATATGAGCATCCTGTTCAACTCACTTCTATCTGGTTCTGGAAGTCGGTCTATGCGAGGAATTGCCATCATGGATGATCTTGCTTTGGGACTAAGAGAGCCGTCTCTGAGCTTTGAGATTATTGCACCTTTGTCGTTTGTCGGATCCAGCAGTATTGAGCATACCTTCAAGAAGTCAGCTTTTCTTGATAGAGAGTCTGCCGCAGTTAATGTTCCATGAAAGATTTCAATCGTTTGATGAGTGAGGAAGAGTATGTTTGCGTGAGCCACACAATATGACTCAACATTCTCAACCACCGCACCTGTCGCATTGTCTATCTTAATCGCGCGAGTGGATTCCTCAGCTATCTTTTGCTGTTGTTTATAGAAGTTTTTTCTGACTTTAGACGCCTTGGTGAAAACATCATGCATCCAGCTGAGTGTTTCTCTAGCACCTTTTGATTCATTATCTTTTGGAGGTTCTGAATTTGACTTCATCAATACTTCACCGTCATAATGGATGTTAGAGAATTAAAGTATGGCTCTCGGGAAACTTGAGGTGGCGAATACAAAGGATATTGAAGGGGCTTCACAATACAATTGATTTCACCGGGTTCAAAGGAGGCGATGGTTTTCATTCCTCTGGAATTCCCGGTCGGGGCACCATTCCTTCTTCTTGATCTAACAGTCTGCAACCCTTCAAGGTATACCCTTTGTCATTTAACCGGTCGCGGCTGGACTGCGGCAGGAATATAGCAGGAAAATCATTCGCCAGGACAACTATATCAAGAAGGTAGTACCATTAGACAAGCAAGTCCAAGACAGGATACCTTCCTAGGACATATACTCTTCTCTGGACAAGTAAGGGCCAGTTTATAGGGGAGCATCAGGAGAGCATCAGCGTTTGATGGGAACATCAAACGCCCCTAAGTAACTGAGCCTTGGCACGCGAGAGCGGGCTTGGTCGGTGATTTGGTAATGCCATACTGGACGCCTAGACGGATGACAGCGTTTCTCACAATATGGACCCTTGTGGTACCACTCAAGGTCATCATAGATTTCACGCACACGTCGGTGCGGGTCCTGGGCATCTATGCTGCTTTTTGGGCATATGCCCCGGGCAATCCCATCTACTCATCGCCGCTGGTTCTTGATGTATTATACACTCTGTTTATGATTCCCTTCTACTTTCCCGGAATCGTCGTCGCCTGGTTTGTGTGGCATGGTTCCTCAGATAGGAATATGACCAGAAGGAGATATGTTGAGATCGTAGTGACAATGCAGGTGATTCATCTACTCATTGTGTGGATATTATTCCCTTGTCCCATTTCATATTCGCCACTTCTGTGTGCTCCAACATCCATAACTGGGCTACTAGCATTGCCATTCGTATCTAGAATAGTCAAGGATATAGACTCGCCATGGGCCGAACACGGCAACTAGGACTAGCACTAGACTGTTGACAGGAGCATATTGAAATCTGCAGAATCATAGGAATGAGTCAGAGCTCCTGACGAGATTATGTCAACGCCGCTTTGTGCATAATCTCCGATGTTCTCTTCGGTGACCCCACCTGAAGCCTCTAACAGCACCTTCTCACGTAGCCCTTTCTGTCTAAGAACCTGATGCACTCCGCCAGTATCCTGGGGACTGAAATTGTCCAGCAGGATGATATCTGCACCTGCCTCAACAGCGTCAATAGCATCTTGTAGTGTCCGGGCCTCACAGGAGACCTTCTTGCTGAAGGAAACATGCTCTCTGGCAGCCTTGACCGCTCCAGTGACTCCGCCGGCTGCTGCAATATGGTTGTTCTTAATCAGAATCATATCGTCCAGAGCATAGCGGTGAGGGTCGCCACCTCCGACTTGGACAGCACGTTTCTCGAAGTATCTGAAACCAGGCGTGGTCTTTCTCGTGGCTGCAACTCTGACCTTCGAGTTCGTTTTCTTGGCTGCCTGTACCATATTGTATGCTTTTGTGGCAATCCCGCTCATCCGCATGATCAGGTTCAGACATACTCTCTCTATACCAAGCAGGGTTCGAGCAGGTCCTCTGAGCTTCACAATCTGTTCTTGAGGAGATACCCAGTTGCCCTCAAATGCAA
>JBHIAE010000106.1:0-2993 GCA_046758445.1 Candidatus Thorarchaeota archaeon
TAATCCCACAGTCAATGTTTTGAAGCGTAGATTTTGCCCTAAGAAACTTCAGCTGCGTCGGAGTCTTCTTGAGAGTCTGTCTTCTTGCGTAACCTCCTCAAGCGACCGACTCTGGACTTCAGCATGTAGGTAGTCGGTATCTTCACTTGTGGTCCAGATTCTGGAGCCTGTACTTGGGTCTTACTCGTGCTATCGAACACTAGAGCTACATCAGTCATTTCCGGCTCGGGCTCATCCGGTTGGATGGGTGTTATGTAGAACATAAGGAGTAGTCCGATGATCTGCAACAGAGGGAGCGGGACAAAGAACCGATTGAAGTCAGATAGATACTCAGGGAAGAGGAAGTAGAGTGCCACGAACGAAACGAATGGTCCAATGACTGACAAAGCGGCCAGAAGAAGAGTGCGACGTCCGGAGGCTTGGGACCTGAGGTACCGGAGTACGCTGTAACCAAAGAGAATCGCAAATATCGATCTCGGAAGCAACATGACGTAGATTCCAAAGAAGAATTGAGTGAAAGAGAGCGGGTCGAGAGATAGAGGCGCCGGATAGAAGGAAATTCGTGTGAAAACGTAATCCAGCTCCTGCAGAATTCCCAAAGTCCCTGTCCAAAATGCGCTTCTGACATGCACCAGAGTACCATACAAATCTGATAGGAGGAGGTCTGCTGTCGTTGGTGATACAAGTGAAAGGACACCCATGACAAAACCTGTCGCCACACCTCTGCTCGGCAATTGCCAACGAGAAGGACTTCGATTCTCGGCGTTCAACTGTACACTGTCATCTGACTGACTGAGTGATATAAAGGACCCCTCTCGAGTGAAGACTGGTAGGAAGACTAGCACTACCAGAACCCAAGAAGTCACAAAATCAGTGGGATTCGGGTAGTAGAACCATGGATCAATGGTAGAGAGCAATAGAATTGATGACAGAAAGAACGCCAAGATTGGCGTGATTACACTGACAGCTATCAGTTGCTTCTTGATGGATATCCCACGCCGCTGAAGTTTCAGCCAGTGGTTGAACCATACACCTGGACTGCATAGAACCAATGCCACTACAATGAACCTAAGGTCCGGCCAAGCAAAGCCTGGGTACGCCGGCATAGAGGGAAGTGTTCCTCCCTCCAGAGCGAAGAGAATTGAGCTGTAGAACCAGCTCGTGCCCAATTCCGAGGAATATGACACTATTGCTATGGGGAGCGACATTATGACAAGTACATTGGCAACCATCTTCAGCCAGAAGTTTCTGTCCAAAGTACTCCTCTCACAACTCAGTGGACGACAAGCCCCTTTTTCCGTGGGCTAATAAGGATATCACTAGTCCGATACACTAATCGATTCTGATCTAGTGTTCTTGAGCAGGATTGATAAAGCACGTCTGTCCTAGTCAGAAGAGTTGGGGAAGGACACAATGCTGCAGACTCCTCCTGATTTCCTAGTAGACCCGATTGGGTATATCCAGTTCTACTGGGCTCAGATCTCTCCGTATGTGTTTCTAGCACTGACACTCATTGTATTAGTCCTACTCTACGTGGTCGTTACAAGAGTGGCAAAGAGGTCTCTTACACGAATTGGAATGGGCCAAGAAGCTGCCACAGGAATAATCCTGATTCTAAGGTTGCTATTCTTCATTGCCGTAGTAATGTTGGTCGTCAGTTACTTTGAGGCAAACTACGCCGCGATTCTGTCTGCAGGTGCCATCTTCGGCACCGCGCTTGGATTGGCCTTCTCAACTGCACTGAGTAACATCGTGAGTGGACTCTACGTCTTGGCGTCGAGGCCTTTCAGAGTAGGCGACTATGTTCGAATTGGAGCCGTAGAAGGCATAGTGAGAGAGATCACGCTCAACTACACGAGAGTACTGCTTCCCGACGAAACCACGCAACTTGTACCGAACAGCAAAGTCGTAACGAGTCAAGTTTCCAATTTCAGAATTGACCTGTCTGAATGGGTTAGAGAGAAGGAAGAAGAGGCTTCTAGGGAAGCGGAGCGAGATCATTCGTACAGGGAATCACTGGATGATGCCTGGGAGCAGTTGAAGCTTCTTACCTCAAGCGAGGAGGCCTATCGCTACACGTTCGACCTAAACATACACATGAATCATGATCAGAACAAGATTGTGAAGACCTTTGACAAGGTCTGCGATGAGTGGGAAGCCGTTTTCATGGCTCGTCCAGTATACTTCATCTGGGGCAAGCCCACAGCGGCAATAACATACAGATTCGCCTTCATTGTTTCAGATCCAATGGTCATCATCAAACGTAACTCTGAGTTCAGGAGAGCACTTCTAGCAGACTACTACGGGCCCAGATGACAGTGAAGTTCATCCTTGGCAATAAAGCATTGGAGCAATCGACATAGTATCGCTCGGCGTATTGCGTAGCCAAAACAAAACAAAGGGGGTTGGGGTACGAAACGTACCCCTCAAAGAACTTCAGAGCTTCAGTATCGTCTTCTTCGACCGCCACCACCGCGGTCACGCCGATAGCCGCCGCCACCATAACGGTCTCCGCCGCCATAGCCACCGCGTCCGCCGTAACTTCTCTGTGGTCTCTCATGCTCAGTAGCAGAGAGGTCGTTTTCCATTTCAACTTCTTCGATCGCTTCTTCTGCCTCGTTGACGACACCATATCGTCCGATGTTGAGGCGGAGGTGACGCTGGAAGAGTCCAGTGTAGCCGTTTTCAAGCTTGTATGTCTTTCCAACTTCAATCTGCTCAATCGTGTCGTCCCAGAGGGGCATCACGACAGTACCAGTCGTGTCGCCCACAACGATATCCGCAACACGGTGAGTTTCTCCATCGTGTCGAGAAGTGACCTCGCGGGCTTCACCCTTTTCAAGAACTTTGAAGGAGATGGTCAGATTCTTCATTCTCGGTTTCAGTTCGGAAACCGTAGCAAGAACAGGTTCAGGTTCAGTCATTACTAATCACTCGGTTTCGAGGATAACAGGTGTGCAAAACGAGTAAGTGTCTTCCGGGAGTGGCCCGGC
>JBHIAE010000107.1:0-2799 GCA_046758445.1 Candidatus Thorarchaeota archaeon
AAAGCTCGCGTGCACTGAAACGCTACGCCATGACCGAAGCAAGGGCTTTGAGCGTCTAATCAAATCCCTTCTTCTATCACGTCCAGAGGACTATCTGTCAATCTATCAGAGTGGCTGCAATCATACTTGTCTGAAGTGTCATTCTCACGAGTTCAGCAAGGTTGCGACTGGAGATTGGATGTCCACCGACGACATCGCACGCATTTCCAAGAGATACCGTGAACATGTCACTGTCTTTGAACCCAAGGAAGCTGCCACAAGCTGGCACGCTCATAGGCTCTGCAGGCACTGCGGCTCATGTGTTCTGACTGGGAATCGTCCTGAAGGGTGCCCCGAGAAGCTCACCCCTGATCAGATTGTGCTAAGCCCTCAGGGATTTGGCCCAGCTCGAAACATTGTTGCGTTCACCGGTGGAGATGTTCTCTGTAGGCCCGAGTTCTATGTTGAGGCCACACAGAAGATCAAAGAGGCATGTGGAGACCTCTGGGTGCTTTTGGAAACAAATGGCTACGGGTTGACTCCAAAGAATCTTGAGGCTTACGCCGACGGTGGAGTGGACTCCTTCTGGTTGGACATAAAGGCATTCTCAGAGAGCACCTACAGGAAGCTCTGTGGGACAACAAACGTCCACATACTCTCATGCGTTGAGGACATTGTGAACCACGGATTCACGCTAGAAGTACTAACTCTCTATATTCCCGGACTGGTTGAAACAGAAGAACACGTGAACATTGCAAGGCTAATCGCAGATGCCGACTCGAAAACTCCGACAACCCTGCTTGCCTTCTTTCCGTGTTACAATCTACAACCACGCGAGTATCGATCACCTACGGTTCAAGAGATGGCTGAGAGCTACGCTGCAATGAGAGAGGAAGGTCTCGAGAACCTTCGACTGGGCAACAAAGGTGTGTTCTTGAGAAGCAGTGAGGATCAGCAGTATCTCGCTGATAGTATTGGTCCAGGAGCTGTTTGAGTTCCTTCTGCATCTACCTATCCTTGAACTTCTCTGAGGCTGGTTCTCCACCGATACCCCAGTGTGACTCTGGCACTTCGTGGACTATCACTTCTACCGCCTCCTCAGGAATATCAAGGTCCACAAACACCTTCGTGATACGTTGTATGACAGTCTTGACGTTCTCTTCTCCGAATCCTTTCCAGACGTTTACATGTACAATTGGCATCGCCATTCATCCCCTACTATGAGCCTGAAACATCACTACGTATCAATCTAGCTCCTCATCTTCTGACAGGTCCATCACTTCATCCTTGAAGGGGGTACCGTGGTAGTGGAACTGGAATAGTGGGCGTCCCTTGAATCCGATCCCGCAGCTGAAGAGTGGGAGAACGACGATTGCGACCAGGAGTATGGCCCAGGGCAAGCTGCTCAGACCTGAGAAGGTCACAGGCCAAACGAGAATTCCAACGATGGGAGAGAGAATGAGCAGTATACAAAGTAGATAGCCGCGATGTCTCTCATCTTCTTCCCAGTCATACCGCATAAAGGAATGGCTACCTCTTGTGCTTGAAAGGCATCAGTTTCACAGCAAGATTTGAGGCACGAACCAATCACGGCGTCTTTGATATTCCATGCTTTTGAATGGCCTCTTCTACTTGTGCCAGGACGAACTGCTTGAGGTCACTGTAACGCCCCTCAAGTATCCTCACTTCGGGGTCGTCTGTTTCAGTTCTTCTCAGGTAGTCCAACAGTCTCTCAACAGCTCTATTGTATAGTTCCACAGAGTTGTATGCTCGATAGATGTCATAGCGTACCTCGTCTTCGAGCTTCGCAGCAAGGCCCGTGGTGTTTGCTATCCGCCATGATACAGTTGGGATCACATCAAAGACAGCGTCATCACCAATTCTGTCGCAAATCTCATCGAGCTCTTCGAGAAGCTCCTGTTTTATCTTCTCTATCTCACTCTTCTCTCTTTGGTCTGAGTTCCATTGATCTAAGGCGAGGGCAAGGAATACACCGATGAATCCTGCGAGGAGACCAGGAATGAAGTTCTCGAAATATGTCGTACCCAACAAGAGGTCATTCAGGCCAAAAATGACGGACAGTAGGAACGCCACAAGAAAGGAAGCTGTGATTAGAAGTCTAGTGTGCGGCACTTGATCCAAGCTCCGAACCTAGATAGGGTCTGCTCGATTATATGACTTGCGAGGATTCTGAGCAGCAAAAAGGCATGAAAAACAGCGCTTAACTATAGTGAATATTGGCAAAAACCGTCAAAAACGCCGAAAACAAGCGCGAAAAGCATGTTTCGCGGACGTCCCCTGGGATAGCCTTATTAGCAACTAGGGCTCATTTCACACACTCTTGCCTTAAGGGTGTGCAAAACATGGCTGTAAAGAAGAAATACCCAACATTCTTTGTGAAATCAGCAGTAAAGCAATTCGCAAAATCGAACAACATGATGGTTGGCAGCGATGCCTATGACGCCATCAACACGAAGATTGGGAAGATGCTCGAAGCAGCGTCTACCCGATGCAGGGACAACAAGAGAAAAACACTCAAGGCCTACGATTTCTAAGTCTTGAAGTGTCAGTTTAGGACTGGGGGGCAACTCCTGTTGCCCCACCAGATTTCTCTTTTTTTTGTCTCATTCTTGAGAACCAGCTAGGTTCGATCACGTGGTTTCGTATTCTACTGAACAGCGGTGTCAATTGAGAGTTCCACCTGTGCGGTATGTCTGAAGCTCACAGACACGGTTCGAACACTTCTGCGTTTGACAACCTTCTCCGTGCTGATGCTACTGCGAACAACGTGAACAAGCAGGTCCTCCAGATTGTGCATCA
>JBHIAE010000108.1:0-2299 GCA_046758445.1 Candidatus Thorarchaeota archaeon
TGCTCATAAACCTCAGTCCCGTCTTTGCAGTCCTTCTGGCAGCTCCCGTGCTGAGCGAGAGAATCACTGCAGAGAAGTCTGGAGGTCTAGTACTCGCTACTCTTGGTGCGAGCCTGATATTGATGAGCAGCACACCCCTAGATGGATCATTCAGCTTCGAACGATTGCTCGGAGATGCAATTGTCATAGTTTCCACATTGTTCTTTGCTGTCAACGGAATTGTCGGGAAGATTGCTGTGAAATCCTTAGACTCCATTTCTGTGACTCTCTATAGCACATTGTTTGCAGTCCCCTTCATCTGGGTTTCAGCAGTCGCCTTTGAGGATATAGCTGTTCTATTGAGCCTGAGCCCTCTTTCATGGGCGATTGTTCTATGGGTAGGCGTCGTGAACACTGTATTCGCTTTCATGTTGTATTACGAGGCCATGAAGCATATTGAGGCCTCCAAGGTCCAGATTGCTTTGAATCTGATTGCAGTCTGGGGAGTGATAATGTCCGTACTAGTTCTAGGTGAGAGCATATCGCTAATGCAGATCCTTGGTGGGGGTCTGACAGTGATTGGTGTTCTTCTCGCTCGAAGGTCAAGGGACAAGTCTGAGGGTTTGACTGTTGAGTCTACTGCACCAGTAGGATAAGGCAAGTTTGGAGAAGACTGTGATTGAATGGTTCTACCTTGGTTTCAGCTTTCCTCCCCATTCAACCATGTCCTTGATGGTCGATTCAAAGTTCCATTTGGGCTCGTAGCCTATCTCCTGACGAGCCTTTGAGTCATCAAGCACATAGTCAGTGCCAAAGACCTTCACACGAAACGCTGTTAAGATCGGTGCATCACGACGATGGAAGGCCCTAAACAAACCCCCGGCCACTCTTCCAAGCCCCAGTGCAGCCTTGTAGGGTATCCTTCGGAAGTTCTTTGGGACTCCCAGTTCATCTGCCAGGGCCTCTATGAAGACTCTGAATTCGGATACGAAGGATGTGACGTTGTACGCGCTTCCGTAAGATTGGTCAAAGCTCTCAGCAGCAGAGATTAGACAGCGAGCCACGTCTTCGCCATGTACAAAGCTGTGACGATTGCTTCCGTCACCAAAGTACATCCAGACTCCAGCCTCCAGGGCCTCAATCAGGAGAGGACCTGTGAACATGTCACCATGACCGACCACTGTAGGAGGTCTGACTGCTGTGGCTCTAATACCATACTCTTTGGCATACTCCCAGACCAGTTCTTCCGCGGCGTGCTTTGACTCCTGATATGGCCCTTCTGGTTTCTTTGGAGAGTCCTCAGTCATTGGTGTGCCAGGAAATCCATACACGGCTGCGGATGAGGTGTAGATGAAACGCGGGATGTCCTTCTTTCGTGTAACCTCGAGAGTATTTCGAGTCCCCTCCACATTGATTGGCCAGTTCCGAGCTTTCCCACCCCAGTCAGAGAACCTTGCTGCGTTGTGAAAGAACCACTCTGTGTCATCTGACACACCATTACCTAGACTATCCAGGTCAGTGATGTCCCCAACTACAGTAGAGGCAGGAAGCCCTTCAATCAGGTTTCTGCTAGAAGTCTTGCGGACTAGTATGTCGACCTTGTGACCTCTCTGAGTCAGCAGTCGAACGATATGACTTCCAATGAACCCGGTACCCCCGGTGACAAAGCACTTGACCACTGAAACACCAACCGAGAAAAGCATCTCGACGACTTCAAGCTTTCGAGAGATGTTCTTCCTGTCTTCGTCATATGCCGGTACTAGGCTTATCCCGTACTCCACGAGAGTCATCTCAAACTACCAGAGGGTTTCGAAGATGTCAAAGGACGTTGAACAAATCAAGAAAGCTGTGAACGCATACATCAGTGGTGTCACAACGAGAAGAATCGAGAAGTTTCTCGAGTCATGGCATCCTGACTCGCGGATGAGCTCTATGCGGGATGGGACTGTGTCTATCGTGCCACGGTCATTCTGGGAAGAATGGTGTCAGAAGCCTAGCGAGGACAAGGTTGTTAGTAGCGAGATTAAGTCAATAGACTTCACCGGAACAGTTGCAATGGCCAAGGTTGAAGTCGTCAGGGAGAGTGCAGAGGGCTCTCGCGTTCTGACAGACTACCTTACTCTCTTGAGGGTGAATGGTAACAAGTGGGAGATCATGAACAAATCGTTCCACGCTGAATCTATTGCAAAGTGACCAACTGAAACGTTTGGAAATCTAGAATCTTCACTCAACTATCTGAGTCTGGTTGCCACTTCTAAAGTGGAACCATGCATGAATGTGAGGAGCCAGAGAACCAACTATCTTGTTCTCGGCCTTCTTC
>JBHIAE010000109.1:0-2061 GCA_046758445.1 Candidatus Thorarchaeota archaeon
CGGAGCGCGCAAACTACCTCTCGTGTGTCATCTGATGTGTTTTGCAACAGAGCCGAGCTGGGCACTCTACTCAAGAGCACTGCATTCTATTCTGAAACTCACAGCCTTGCCTTTGAAGTCAGTCCATGAAACTGCGCTGCCAATGGAGATAAGTGGGAGGCTTGTCGAGTGATGCCTGGGATGTTCAGTTGCCGCAAGAAGATTCTGAAGCGGAAACCGAAAGGGACCCGACACCGATATTCGGGACTGCATCACTGCTGAATGATGCAAGTTCTGATATGATCGCACCTATCTGGCCCACATTCCTCAACGTTCGCCTGGGGTTAAATCTGTTCGAAGTCGGGATTGTTGATGGACTGGCTCTAACGATGACTTCTCTCTCAAAGCTGGGTGCAGGATACGCATCTGACCGATTGGGAAAGCGTAAGCCGTTTATAACCTTTGGATACTTCCTTTCGATGATATCGAGGATTGGCTTTGTCATCTCGGCCGGGTTCTACCACATTCTCTTTTGGAAATCGATGGACAGGACTGGTAAGATGAGGGGTCCTCCAAGAGACGCGGTCGTTGCTGATTTTGCTGGAGAAAGGAAACGCGGGAAGGCCTTTGGTCTGCTGAAAGCTATGGACACCATGGGAGCTGTCATAGGAGCAGTCATAGCATTCTTGCTCTTCGGAGCACTTGGCTACAATGGAATCATTCTACTCGCGGTGATTCCTGCTGCAGGTTCGGTCCTGGTCATTACGGCACTCATTAGAGAGAAACCTGGGAGGGATGTCTACAAGGGAGTGAGCTTTCGTGGACTTGACAGAAATCTGAAGTTGTTCCTTTTCGCATCCATGTTGTTCGCGCTCGCGACCTTCAGCTATTCATTCTTGATGCTCTTCTCTCGCGACTTTGGTTACTCAGACGTTCAGCTGCCGCTCCTATACATCCTCTTTACAGTAGTCTATGCCTCGAGTTCGTATCCATTCGGGCTAGCATCAGACAGGGTTGGCCGCAAGCCTGTACTGATATCGGCTTTCATATTGCTGGTTCTCACGTCGCTTTGGTCATTTGTCGTATCAGACTGGCTGACAGTTATTCCCTTGTTCATTCTGTTCGGATTGATGAGTGGTGCACTTGATCCAGTCCAGACGGCTCTAGTGTCTGACCTAGTAGAAGAAGAGCGACGATCGAGTGTTTTGGGAGCATTTCAAATGGCCATTGGACTATGCGCTCTCCCGGCCGGATTCATCATTGGCTTCCTCTGGGAGAACATCGGTCCATTCGTGGCGTTTCAGTACTCCATCATTGTGGCCGGCATAGCAACAGTTGCACTCTTCCTAGTAAGAACAAAGAAGGAAACCCCCAGTTTGGATTCCTGATTGTGTACTTTCGACGTAACCAGCTTAGGTAGAGCTACATCCCCATCTCCATGCCAACGCCAGACGCTCTGCGAATCAGGTTCCCCAGACCAAGGCTTGACAGAAGATACCAGGGCCAGAAATAGAGTCCGAACCCACTACCAGGAATGCCCACACCCAAAAGTGGCTCAAGAAAGGGAAGGGCATCTTGAGGATTGAAGGGAAGAATTGCAACGGGTTGTGCCACGTATACTGCGTTCAGTATAGCAAAGACAATCAAGAATGGGATGTAGTAGATGCACATTGGCTTCATCCTCGCACTCATCATGTCAGCGTTTATACGCATCATTCTCGATTGCTGGTCTTGCACTTCCTGCAGAAGAGCGGCATCCATGGTCTTTCGGGCGAGGTTGAACTTCTCTCTCCACTCCTTCATCTCCTGCATGTCAGCCTTGAGCTTCTCTACGTCGGTGAATCTTGTTGTCGCCCAGATGGAAATCAATGCGAGAGCAACGCTCACTATGAGAATGAAGGGGGCACTAAAGGGTAAAGTGGCTACAGGGTCGAGGAGATTTGCGAAGAACTGAATGAAGTCACTCCATGGATCCATATTCTTTCCCACTTCTCGAGTCCGAGCATCTGACCGTGTTTTAAGCGTTGCCTTCAAACCACACATTCTCATCAGAGTGCCAAGAGAACGTCATGTTGCAGTACA
>JBHIAE010000110.1:0-2058 GCA_046758445.1 Candidatus Thorarchaeota archaeon
CGCAAGGGCCAACGATTCGAGCGCTTTCAAGGTGTTCAATATCTCGAACAATGTGTTCAATAATTAGTATATTATCCAAATTGGCAGCGGACTGATACAGGTGTATCACAATTGAGAGAATACAACTCAAGTATTGGAAAGACAGTGCTTGTTCCTGTTGTCTTGGCTGTGATTGTTGTTGCAGGTTTTGCAGCAACAATCTTTTGGCCTCCCGGTGGCAATGGGACTACTACAACAACAACTACGACTACCACCAACGGGGGAGGCCAAGGATATGGTCCACTTGCGGCCACATACCTGAACAGTAGACGTGACGATGTCGTATTCTTCTGGATGTGCAACTCGACATTTGTCAACGTGGACCTATCAGACTTCTATGACCAACAGCATGCGGGTGCGTTTGTTGACGGAGTCAAGATGGTGCGGAATGACACAGATAATTACGTAATCGAGGTTCTGTTCAGTCCATGGGATCCAGACAACATAGGAAGAGCATACGTGCCCCCATCCGAATGGTTTGCGGTAAGTGGTTCACTCATTGACGATGGGATAGCACAAATGGCGGATGCCACATCGTATCCAACTGACTGGCCTCAAACTTGGCCCATTGACTTCTATGTGCATGTCTTCTTTGAGGACCTGACATTCTTCTATATGGGCTTTACACCCTCCGACAACTTCGTGTACATATGCAATGGCACCTGGACCGGGGAGTATACGCCCAATGGCTGGCCTGTGACTTCGAGCTATAATGATGGATACTGGCTCTTAGAGGACGGACTTCTACAGACTCCGATTTCTCAGTTCTTCTCTATCATTACCAACAATGTAGTTTACCCTGAGTGATGACGGTCTTACTTAGACCGACACTTAGATGTGATGGGAGGCATATTTCATCCCATCCATTTCTTCGAGGATAGAGAGTTGAATATCGAAGAGTACAGAGAAAACATAGAAGAGCTCCTCAAAGGTCGAACTATGTCAGTATATTCGCTTCTCCTTACGCAGGACAAACTAGGTGTCAGAGAGATTCAAAGACAGCTCGGCTTCTCCAGCCCAAGTCTTTCGATGCATCATCTTAAGAAACTGGAGGATGCAGGACTTGTGACGAAGAATGAGCACGGAGAGTATTCTGTGGCAAGAACAGTGCGCGTTGGGTCTCTGACTCTCTTTGTGAGGATTGGAAAGAGGTTTCTTCCAAGGTTTCTCTTCCTTGGGACGCTCCTCATTGGAATGTTACTTGTCTATTTGGTATTCTTCTGTTCTTGGCCACTCGTCGCTCAAGATGTCATGTACATCGCCATGAGTGCAGTTGCTATCGTACTCTCGCTATACGAGGGCTACAGGCTCCTAATGCTCAAACCTGCCTAGTCCATGTGGATAGCCGTCCTATGGTCCGGATGGTCGAATTGCTGCTCGACTTCATACTCATTGCCAAGGAATTGGTTCATCATGAGGGCTGCATAATTGCCTGTCCCTACAGCCATTCCTATCTGCTGTGTGATTGGCCTGCAGTCCCCGGCCGCCCAGACTCCCTCGACGTTCGTCTTCCCTCGATGGTCGGTGAGGATGTTGCCTCTGTCATCGACCTTTACACCGATCTGTTGGGGTACATCTGATCTTGGCACGGCTACGAATGCGACGAAGAAGACCTCGGCACGTATCTTCTCGCCGCTGGATAATGTGATTCTCTGGACTTTCCCTGGCCTGGGGAACTCTACTGACTGAATGGTGCCCTGCATCCACTCGAAAGGTGAATCATCTAGCTTTGACAAGTCCTGGTCTTCGAAGGGGGCATACGCATCTTCCGTCATCAGGACCCGAATCTTGTCTGTAAATCGAGTCAGTGAGTTTGCAACGTGCAACGCGCTACCTACAGACCCTGCGTTGACCACCAACACATCCTTGTCTTGGCACAGAGGGGCTTCGCAATCGGGGCAATAGAACGCAGCATTTCCTGCACCAGCAACAGGCAGCCAGCCCCGCCATTTGCCATCGACCTTGGGGTGTTTCCTGGCAGTTCCTGTTGCGAAGAGAAGTGTCTTGGTATGGTATTCG
>JBHIAE010000111.1:0-2041 GCA_046758445.1 Candidatus Thorarchaeota archaeon
TCCGTTCTACGCCTGAGTTTGGATTCAGACCACTGACTGATGTCGATATCCAGAGAATCATCAAGTCACTCACTGATTCAAACGAGGAGAGATTCGACTTTCGAAACGTGATCAAGAGGGACCCGATGAGGCCCTCGGAGATAAGGAGCAGCTCGGTCAATCACCTGCTCAGTGGCCCTGTTCTGACCAGACCGGACCTTAGATCCCTGAGTCCCGAGATTCTAAGAGTTCAAGAAACGCTTGACAAGTCGGCGATGAAGACTTTCAGAGAGAAGTACCCCATGCGGGCAGGGATGTTCTTCTAGCATTCAGCGAGAATACCCTGAGAAGAAAGTGGTGGGCCGGGCGTGATTTGAACACGCGACCGCCGCACTGTCAATGCGGAATTTGCTAGCCGGCCGGAATGATTCCGGCCTGCACATAGCCGGGCTAGACCACCGGCCCATTTCAGTTCGCCATCACCGAGGCTGACGATTAAAAACGTTACGACACGTCTGGCATATCAGTCGAGCCCTGTGCTTCCGAAGCCACCTTCCCCACGAACTGAATCCTCAAGAGTTTCTACAACCTCGAGAAGCGCTCTTGGGGCGGGCCGAATCGCGAGCTGGCAGATTCGCATTCCCTTGGTAATCTTGAAGGCCTCTTTTCCGTGGTTCATTATGATTGTCTTGACTTCTCCACGGTATCCACTGTCAATTGTGCCTGGGGCATTGAGAACGGTCACTCCATGTTCCAACGCAAGTCCGCTTCTTGGTCGCACCTGCCCCTCGTACCCCGGTGGTATCTCGATTGAGATTCCCGTCGGTACTGCAAACCTGGCTCCAGGGTCCAAGACATGGTCCACAACGGAACACAGATCGAAAGCCACATCTCCCTTGTTGGCGAGCCTTGGGACTTTTGCGTCTGGTAAGAGCAGCTTCACACCGACAATGACCCTATCGCTATCCATTCTCAACACCTGACGACTGGTTGACTGACTTCCAATACATCTCTCAGATATACTTGCGGTTTCTCATTTGCTTATGCATTAACACTTACTGACAGAGCACGCTCTGGTCGACCGAAGGTTTAAGGCCTAAGCCGAGAACATGAACGCGAGAAAGGCTTCAATCAAGGTCGTTCAACAGGGAATCCGAAATGCTGTGGGTGCTGATACCAATATGCATTGCCGTGGTCATAGCAGCCACCATAATAGATCGGAAGCAAAAGTACGACCCTCACAAGAACATCAAACCGGCCCCCAGAGTTATACACAGCATTCCTATGGGTCATGGATCCTCTATGGCTGGAGGAATCCCTTCAAGAAGCGCCGACATCTACCCCATAGCCTTTCAATCTCTTCTTGATGAACAGCGGTCTAGTAGTAGGGCTTGATTCGAAGCACTAGTAGAGGAATTGGAAGGAAGAAGAGAGGAAGGGGAGAAGAAGTAGTCAGATGTTTCGGGTACTAATTCTGGTATTCGCTAGTATGGTTGTAGTTGCTGAGATCATCGACCGAAAGCAGAATTACTCTGATGATGAAGCTCTCAGATCAAGACCTAGTCGCAGCGAGCAGATAGCTGTAGATTTCAGAAAGACGCCCTGGATCCAACGAGACGGCTTTGTTCACACCACTTTCAAGTTTCCGTCTGACAAAGGTCGGTACGTTCGAACACGCCGACTCCCGGTGGAACAAGAAGGAAAGAAGACCGAGCCACCCGAAATCAAGGTCCCGTTCATTTTTGTGTTGAAGTCACGTCTTTCTGCTTGGGCATCAGATAGAGACGAGTAGACTCCAACCAGTCGCCTACATCCATGGGCGCTCGAGACACAATGTTTTGCCTACCTAGTAACACTTACCACATTCTATGAGAAAGGGAGCCCCACTATTGCCAGCGCTTGACACCGCATCTAGCATCATCAGTTACCTCATCGAGAAGGCTCGATGGAGCTTTGCAGCACTGCGCATGCAGTAACTTTAATAAACGTTTGATGACTGGATATAACACAGTACCTAGATACACCCAGTGATGTGTGATGATGGAATGTGTCAAATGCAGAC
>JBHIAE010000112.1:0-1727 GCA_046758445.1 Candidatus Thorarchaeota archaeon
GCTTGAGGAGTCAGTAGCACGAGAAGACTGTCGACATTTTCATCACTTAACGCCGCGTCTACACACAAAGCATAGTCATCGGGTTGAGCGGTTCCCAGCGCATCAATAGGGTTGTATACAGAGGCTGCAGGCGGCAATCCCTCCTTGAGTCTGTCAATGGTTGCCGATGAGAACTGTGCGATTTGGAGGCCATTTGCCTCGCATGCGTCTGTTGTTATGATCCCTGGACCACCAGCATTTGTCACAATAGCTACCCTATTCCCGGCCGGCAAGTGACAATCATCAAAGACATTTGCAACCTCAAATAGCTCTGACATGCTGTCGGCTCGAATCACGCCGCTTTGTTTGAAGGCGACCGTGTATGCCATATCACTACCAGCAAGGGAACCAGTGTGGGAAGAGGCTGCTCGCGCTCCTGCGGCGCTCACGCCCGATTTTATGACAAAAATGGGTTTGTTCCGAGCAATCTTCCTGCATACATTCATGAATCGCCTGCCATCCATGACCGATTCTATATACAGAAGAATGAATGTAGAATCCGGGTCTCGTCCAAATGCCTCGATAAAATCAGACTCGTCAAGATGTGCTTTGTTACCCAAGCTCACAAATTTGGAGAAGCCAATCTTCTCCATAAGACTCCAATCCAAGATTCCGGTCATCAGCGCACCGGACTGCGAGGCAAATGCTACCGTTCCTTTCTCAGGCGTTCCGGCAGCAAAGGAAGCATTGTATGGGGCAAAAGTGTTGACAATTCCAAGGCAGTTTGGACCTTGCAGAACCATCTTGTACTTCTCTGCTAGTTCAACCAGCTTCTTCTCGGCCTCCTGACCCTCATGACCGACCTCCTTGAAGCCGGACGTTATGACAACGAGCGCCCTCACCCCCTTCTTTCCACACTCCTCAACAACGGGCAGCACAAATCTTGCAGGTATCACTATCACAGCAACGTCGACTTTTCCTGCAACCTCAGAAACGGAGCGGTGGACCTTCAGGCCAAGGATCTCTCCACCCTTTGGATTGATGGGATAGATCTGTCCCTTGTAGCCACTTTCAATGAGATTTCTGACCACATCATTGCCAAGTTTGCCTTTGGTCGCAGACGCTCCTATGACAGCAATTGATCTGGGATTGAACAAAACGTCGATGCCTTTCTGTCTGTCCAAATTGCGTCACGACCTAGTCTTGGCACGTAGTCTATTCTCGGTGGCATGTCGTGGATGTTAAAACTTCTGTCCCCGCCGTCAAATCGCTGCAAGAAGGGCCACAGTGGCCTTCAAGCCCGTATATGGGACCTAGTATTACTCAACTACATATTCTCGTATCACGTAGGTTTCACTCAGGTGATACTCGGTTGAAGCTCGTTACACTACACGTCCCCGAAAGGGCACGATGGTCGGCCATCGCCCCGGGAAACATACGTTGACGGGCTAGAGAAACTGGTCGAGAGCAATCTCTATCCAAATCGGTCAGAAGCCATCAGGATCGCGATTCGCGATTTGCTGAAGCGTGAACTCTGGAGTTAGCAGCGGAGGAAAAGAATGTGAAACTAATTACACTCCATGTGCCTGAGCAATACATAGAGGGCCTTGAAAAGCTCGTAGAAAGCAATCTCTATCCCAACAGATCTGAGGCAATCCGCATAGCCATCAGAGACCTATTGAAGAGAGAGCTCTGGGGCTAGTATGTGTGTTATTGAGGTTGAGGAGAAATCCGGCCAGACTTGGATG
>JBHIAE010000113.1:0-1643 GCA_046758445.1 Candidatus Thorarchaeota archaeon
TGCTCATAAACCTCAGTCCCGTCTTTGCAGTCCTTCTGGCAGCTCCCGTGCTGAGTGAGAGAATCACTGCAGAGAAGTCTGGAGGCCTAGTACTTGCCACTCTTGGCGCGAGCCTGATAGTGATGAGCGGCACACCCCTAGATGGGTCATTCAGTCTCGAACGATTGTACGGAGATGTAATCGTCATAGTTTCTACATTCTTCTTTGCCGTCAATGGAATCGTTGGGAAGATTGCTGTGAAATCATTGGACTCCATTTCCGTGACTCTCTATAGCACACTGTTTGCAGTCCCATTCATCTGGGTTACAGCAGCCGCTATCGAGGATATGGCAGTTCTACTACGTCTGAGCCCTCTTTCCTGGACGATTGTTCTATGGGTAGGCGTCGTGAACACAGCATTCGCTTTCATGTTGTACTATGAGGCCATGAAGCACATTGAGGCCTCTAAGGTCCAGATTGCTCTAAATCTGATTGCGGTCTGGGGAGTGATAATGTCTATACTAGTTCTAGGGGAGAGTGTATCATTAATGCAGATCCTTGGTGGGGGTTTGACAGTCATTGGTGTTCTCCTCGCTCAAAGGTCAAGGGACAAATCCGAGGCTTTGACAGTTGAGTCCACTACACCAGTGGGATAGAGCAGATCTAGAGCAGACTATGATTGATTGGTTCTACCTTGGTTTCAGCTCTCCTCCCCACTCAACCATGTCTTTAGTGGTCGTTTCAAAGTTCCATTTGGGCACGTAGCCTAACTCCTGACGAGCCTTTGAGTCATCGAGCACATAGTCAGTGCCAAAGACCTTCACGCGAAACGCTGTCAAGAGCGGTGCATCCCGACGATGGAATGCCCGAAACAAGCCCCCGGCCGCTTTTCCAAGTCCCAATGCCGCCTTGTAGGGTATCCTTCTGAAGTTCTTTGGGACTCCCAGTTCATCTGCTAAGGCCTCTATGAAGTCTCTGAACTCGGATACGAAGGATGTGACGTTGTATGCGCTTCCGTAAGCTTGGCTGAAGTTCTCAGCCGCAGAGATTAGACAGCGAGCCGCGTCTTCGCCGTGCACAAAGCTGTGGCGATTGTTTCCATCACCAAAGTACGCTCAAGTTCCAGATGTCAGAGCCTCAATCAGTAGAGGGCCTGTATACATGTCGCCATGACCAACCACTGTAGGAGGTCTGACCGCTGTGGCTCTAATGCCGTACTCCTTGGCATACTCCCAGACTAGTTCTTCAGCGGCGTACTTCGACTGCTGATAAGACCCTTCAGGTTTCTTCGGAGAGTCCTCAGTCATTGGTTTGCCGGGGAATCCATACACGGCAGCGGATGATGTATAGATGAATTGAGGAATGTCCTTCCTTCGGGCAACTTCGAGAGTATTGCGAGTCCCCTCCACATTGATTGGCCAGTTCCGGGCTTTCCCACCCCAGTCCGAGAACCTTGCTGCGTTGTGAAAGAACCATTCTGTGTCGTCTGACACTCCATTTACTAGACTGTCTAGGTCAGTGATGTCACCAACAACCGTAGAGGCGGGAAGACCTTCAATCAGGCTCCTGCTCGATGTCTTGCGGACTAGAATGTCGACTTTGTGATCTCTCTGAGTCAACAATCGAACGATATGACTTCCAATGAACCCGGTACCTCCGGTGAC